>CAWIJF010000001.1:0-299061 GCA_963836395.1 uncultured Ignavibacteria bacterium
GTCCCTACACAAATATCTTCCTGACCAGTATACCGGTGAAGCAGTATTTTGAAAGCAGTCAGCAAAGTCACAAACATAGTTGTTCCCGCTTGTCTGCTGAGATTCAGCAATGCATTCGTAAGATTCTTTCCGACAGTGAAACCTGCAGATGCGCCTTTAATGCCCTGTACTGGAGGACGCTTATAATCGGTCGGCAGATCCAGGGGTTCTACTCCATCCAGCTTCTGCTTCCAGTAAGCTGTCTTCTTTTCCATTGCCTCGCCCTGTAAATATTTTCGCTGCCAAATTGAATAGTCAGCATACTGAATTTCCAGCTCGGGCAATTTTGCGGGACAGTCTTCTTCAAATGCTCTGTATAATTCGGAAACTTCTTTTACCAAAACTGAACTCGACCAGCCGTCTGAAACAATGTGATGGAGAGTGACCACAAGAATGTATTCCTCCTTGCTTAATGTGATCAAAGCGGCACGAACCATATAATCTCTTGACAGATCGAACGGCGCATTGATCAGTTGGTGAATATATTCCCGTAACCCTTCTTCATTTTTTACATTAGCCGAACCCACAGTAACTTCTAAACTCCACCTATCCTTTTCCTTAATTGACTGGAATACATGTCCGTCCTTTTCAGTAAAAAATGTTCTGAGAGATTCATGACGATTGATAATGGTTTGTATTGAACGTTCAAGTGCATTAATGTTTAGCGGTCCTTTAAGTCTCAAGACTGCAGGGACATGGTATTGCAAAGACCCTTCAAGTCTGTCAATGAACCACAGCCTCTCCTGACTGAACGACAGCGGAATATTCTCAGGTCTGTCCTGTTTCCCGATCAGTAATACTTTGCCGTTATCAGCAGGTCCGTTTTGCTTTTCGCTGATGAGTGCAGCCAACTGTGAAATGGTCGGCTGTAAGAATATGTCGGTTGTTTCGAGCTGAACCGAAAAGTGTGTTGATATCCTCGAAAGAAGCTGAATGGCTTTGATGCTGTTTCCGCCAACATTAAAAAAATCATCATTGACGCCAAAGCTGTTATGTCCCAATAAACTTTCCCAAAAATTAAACAACGCAATTTCCATGTCCCCCTCCGGAGCAGGCGCATTCAAATTCTCAGCGCGGTTTATATTCGCATTGACAAGGTTGAGCAGATCCTTTCCGGTCTTGCCTTTTAGAGTTTTATGAAATTGTTTATTCTTCTTGTCCATTAAGCTATTGTTTGTTCAGCTGTTTTTAAAAAATGACTATGTTCATTTGTTTGCGAATCCTGAGTCCATTCGGAATTCGAAAGGAATTCCTGAAAAGGTTTATTCTTAGGTGTCGGCTGATAAAGAGCGGATATTGTATCCAGTCCATGTGCTGCACAATATTTCTGCAGCTCTGAAAAAATAATCGTCTCCACATTTCTGCCCAGTACCCTGCAGCTCAAAAGAAATGATTCGATTAACAAAACATTTTGTCTCTCTTTAGCAAGCACTAATCCTGTAATTCCATAATCACCGAAGCGATCCTTAACTTCTATGATCCAGTTGACTGATCCTTTTTGACTGACTGCTCCCGCAATATCTTCCGGCGTTTTTCTGATACCATTCAAATTGAACTGGTTAGTTCGCAGGGACAGCTGAACCGCCCGATCTATGTCCTTTTCATCCATTGCGCGTATATTCACCTCTATGTTTAATGATTCGAGAAAATCACTCAGAGAGCCATACCTGACCTGCTCTTCCATTCTTTGCTTTTCAACTTTATACATTTGATTTCTCTTCCTGTCTTCATCAGTGATCCTGAAATTATCAAATTCCCAGATATGATTTAGAAAACCCGTGAAGCTTCCGGGGTCTTCAGGCAGTGTCAGTGAAAGAACATCAGGACAGTTCAGTGACATCTGTTCTGTTTCAAACCCGCTGTCATCAATGAATATGATACTGTTCATTCCGAGATTTAATTCTTTTGAAATTGACAATAGATTTTCCGGCTTGGGCTGCCAGTTGATCCTGTGAGCTGCAATGTGTTCACGCTTCAATTTCATTTCCGGATGTTTGTCAAAAACTTCCCACACATCATCTTCATTATTCTTGCTGCATAAAACCAGCAGGAAACCTTCGTTATATTTTTCAATAAAGAATTCCTGAAGCTCAATGAAGTTCTCATCTATATCAACATTGAGCGCACCTGTCTCTCCGCAGATTCCTTTCCATAATGTATTGTCACAGTCCATTGCAATTACTTTGTATCCCGGATTTGTGAAAGCACGCACTTTGCGGGTGAGGTAAGTTCCAAGCGCAGCATAATATTCGGGAGTGAACGGCATATGACCGATCTCATCCGATTTTGCATTATATATTTCTGTGATATCATACAGTGATGCAATTTTGTCAAAGTCAATTATCTGAAAGGACGGCTGACTCTTTAAGAAAATTTCCAGATCCTTTATTAAATTATTTATGAAATCATCAACTTCCTTTTCAACATTTGAACCGGAATAAACCGGGACTATTCCGGCAAGGAACGGGATAAAAGTCTTCTCTCTCAAAATAGTAATTGCCATTTTGAATTCGGAATATGTTAGCTCTAAATGATCTGTCTGCTCCGATGATGACAATCCCTTTTGATCCCTTAGCCAGTCTTCGGGCCGAACAAATAATATATTAATTCCTTTATTTCCATACAACAGACTATCAGGACTTATAAGCTGCTGAAATACCTGGTTGTATGGTGCAAATGAAATTTTCAGATTCAGATCAAATTCCCTGCTCCAGTATTCCATATATTCCTGCACCGGCTCAATGACAAATGAAGAGCAGATATTAACAGGAATTAACGGCGCTTCCGGTTCCGTTACAGCTTCATCAGTTGCCTGATTATTTTTTTCAGCTTTCCCACCGACATACTCAGACAAATAATTGTCCCGGTCCTTCCCAACATTAGAAAGAAGCTGTATAAATTCATCCAGAAAATCAGCCATTCTTTTTTTGGAGAACAATTTAGAATTGTAACTCAGATATAAGTTCATCATTCCGTCTGAGGACATAACATCAAGCTTGAAATCAAGAACAGACTGAAACAGATTTTCCTGCATGGATTGCAAAGGTTTTATGCTAATTACTTTTCCCTTAAGATCATCATCAAGCTGAAAGTTTATCATCGTGTCAAAGAAAGGATTTCGTGATATGTCACGCTTCTTAATGAATTCATCTACCATCAGATCAAAAGGAAAATCCTGATTATTATATGACTGTATAATTGTATCACGGCTATTACCGAGATATTCGGAAAGTTTCAAATATCTTTTTGGTAAAAGTCTTATGGGAAGAAAATTAATAAATGCGCCAATAAGATTTTCGAAATCCGGATGACTGCGTCCTGAACTTACTGACCCGATAACCACATCTTCCTGATGACTGTGCCCGGCAACTATCAGCCCGTATAACGCAAGCAATAAATTATTTAATGACATGTTGTTCTTAACCGCCAACTGACGCAGACTTGATGTTAAAGATTCCGGAACTGTCTTCTGCAGCATTTCTCCGAAGTATGAGAGAACTTTCGGTCTTTCAAAATCCGGAGGGAAACTCAAAACCGGAATATCGTTCTCATAAAGTTCTTTCCAATATTTCCTTTGCATGTCAAACGAATCATTATGCCATGCGGCATAATCTTTATACTGCAAAGGCGGCGGCGTTAAGTCATTCTCATCGCCCTTACTGTAAAGTTCATACAAATGCAGGATCTCTTTTATAAAGATTCCTTTTGACCATCCGTCACTGATGATGTGGTGTATATTAAATACCAGTATGAATTTTTCCTCATCTCTGAAAAGTACTGCGCGGATCAGCGGTCCGTTCTTAAGATCAAAAGGCATCAGTGCGTCATCTTCGATCCACTTCTTTATGATCTGTTCTGCATTCTTATTATTTCGCAGATCTTTTTCAATGATTTTAAAGCCGGATTCTTTTGAAGACAATATTTTTTGCTTCGGCTCTCCGTCTATATCCGCAAACACAGTCCTCAATATTTCATGCCGCTCTATCACTGTATCAAATGCGCGTTTAAATGCTTCGACATTCAGTTCGCCTTCAATTTCAAAAACATTTGAAACATTATATGCTTCCGAGCCATGTTTGAAATTACTCAATATCCAAAACCGTTTCTGAGAATGCGACAGCTCATAATATTCTTTCCCTGTTTGTCTGACTATTTCCGTAAATTGAGTTTTCTTTTCTAATGCTAATGCTCTTGATAATTTGCGGATGGTCGGATTCGAAAAAATTGTACCAATGTCGGTCTTTATATTTAAAAGCTTGTTCAGCCTGGAAGAAAGCTGAATGGCATTCAGACTTTGTCCGCCAAGCTCAAAGAAATTGTCGTTGACTCCGATCTTGTTTGTATTAAATAATTCCTTCCATATTTCCGTGAGCAATGTTTCCATTTCACTGTCCGGCGCTTTATATTCGCTGCTCAGAAGTTCACCCGCATCCGGCTCAGGAAGCGCATTCCTGTCAATCTTACCGGTTGACATTAACGGCAAAGATTCCATCTCAACAAAAACAGCAGGTATCATATACTCCGGAAGTTTTTTCTTTAAAAAATTTTGAATTGTATCACGGTCAAAGATTCCGTCCGGCACAACATAAGCGATCAATCTGTTATCTCTCCCGGTCACTACCGACTTGTTCACTAACCCGCTCTCCTGTAGCGCACTCTCTATTTCACCCAATTCAATCCGGTATCCCCGAATCTTAACCTGTTCATCTCTTCTTCCTATATATTCAATATTACCATCGGCGAACATGCGGCAAATATCTCCTGTCCTGTACATAAGAGATTCAGGATTTTTACTAAACGGATTTTTAACAAATTTTTCAGCTGTCAGTTCGGGGAGGTTTAAATATCCGCGCGCAAGACAATCTCCCGCAATGCAAAGTTCTCCTGCTTCACCAATCGGACACAGCTCATTAAACTTATTTAAAATATATGTCTGAATATTCGCAAGAGGTTTTCCTATTGGCAGAGAAATATTTTTTTCAATATTAATATTATCAAGATACTCAATAGCCGTTACAGTACATTCTGTAGGCCCGTATTCATTGTAAAATGCAGTCTTGTTTTTCCATTTCTCCTCTAATTCTTTTTTGCATACTTCACCTCCGGCGATTACCCTTTTTAAATATTCATTATCTGTCAAATTAATATTTTCAAGAAATGAAGGCGTTGCGTGAAGGTGACTGACCTTTTTCTCATTTAAGAAATTCTCAAAGAGCTCCGCATTTAATTGAAGTCCTTCGGGAAATAAAATTAATGAAGCGCCGTTGCATAATGCTAAAAACATTTGTTCAACCGAAGCATCAAAGCAGTAATTTGCAAACAGTAAAATTCCTTCATCTCTTTTAATATTGAAATATCTGCTTTGCGTATTGATAAGATTTGCAACTGTTCCGTGTTCTACCATAACGCCTTTCGGTTTGCCTGTTGAACCGGAAGTATAGATAATGTATGCAAGCTGTTTTGGTGAAATGGATGTTGGCGGATTAGCTGACGACATTTTGCTGAATGATGATTCATCTTCATCCAACTTTATTATCTCATACTTTTTTGATACAGGTATTTTTACTGAACTTTTTTTGCTGCTTAAAATAATTTTCGCACCTGAGTCCTCCAACATATATGTGATGCGTTCTTCAGGATACTGCGGATCAATGGGAACATACGCTCCGCCGGCTTTAAGAATGCCAAGTATTCCGATTATCATTTCAAAACTTCTCTCAATTACTATCGGCACAAGTGTTTCTTCTGTAACTCCTTTTGTGATAAGGTAATGTGCTAAGCGGTTGGATTTTTCATTGAGTTCTTTATAAGTAAGCTGTTGGTTTTCAAAAACCAATGCAATGTTATCCGGCGAATGAATTGTTTGTACTTCAAAAAGTTTTACAATATTTTTTTCAAACGAATATTCAAAAGATGTATTATTGAAATTTTCAATTAATAATCTTTCCTCTTCAGGAAGTATATTTATATTTCCAATACTTTTATCAAGCGCATCCGGAAACTGTTCGATGATAATAAGAATACGCTTAGCAAAAAGCTCTGCTTCCTTTTTGGAATAATATTCATCACCAAATTTCATTATAAACTGTAACGGCTGCCGGTTTCCGTAGTCACGCCAGAAGAACTGCAGCGGATTTCTCTCACTCTCACTTTCAAGACGGATTATCTCTGCATCAATATCCTCACCGAAATCAAGTTCAAAATTTAAAAGCTCATAGTTAATGCTTATTTCATACAAATAATCCTCAGAAGATCTTTCACTGAGATTTTTACCAATGTCACCCATTGGATAATTTTGATGACGGTAATCGCTTTTTTGGATTTGCGTAATTTCCTTAAGTAAGTCCGATAAAGTGCATTCGCTTTTGAACGCTGCTTTAAATGGCAGAATGCCGCTGAACATTCCTACCATGCTGCGAAGTACTTTAGAACTTCTTTTATGAACCGGTATTCCAAAAACAAACTCTGTCTGATCCGAAGTTTTTCCGAAATAAATTAACAGTGCCGCAATAGTCAGTTGCTGCAATCCGGACTTTGTAACAAGCTGAATTTCATCAAGACGGCTTCGTTGTTCATTGTCCATTTCAAGGACATAAGAGGAAGTGGTCTTTAATGAATTGTTACTATAGTATTTTCTTTGAAATATTTTCCCGGACAGTTTGTCGATCTTGTCATCCCAATACTGACGGTCTGCGGTATACTTTGATGATTTTGTATATTCAGAAGCCTTTTCAATTTCATTGAGGTAAGACGGGTAAATAAAATCCTGCTTATCATTTGACAACAATGATCTGTACTTTTGCGCGATGTATTGTACGAAGACTATAAACCCGTAACCGTCGGTGATTAAATGATGGTATCTGCCGAAAAACCAATGCTCATCATCAGAGATCTTAATAATAGAATGTTCAAAAAGTAAGTTTTCTTTTTTTATTATGAAAGGAGTATTGAACCTGTTTTGCATCCAGGACAATGCACTTTCGGAAGGGTTAGCAGTGCTGCTGAAATCCAATTCTGACAGCTGAAGCTCATCATGATCTTCATCCTTATAGCATTTCGAATCGGCAGCTTCAAGATCAAATCTCATTTTAAAAGCATCAAATACTTTTGCTGCCGAACTTACGGCATCTTGAAATTTTTCTTTGTCTAAATGTCCGTTAAGTTTTAAATATCCCCCAATGTTATAGTGCGGGCTTGATTTATTTATGAGCTGGTCAACATAAACGTCCCGCTGTGAAGGATGTAACTCAATAGAAATTTTAGTCATTTGTGAATCAGTTTATTTAAAACTTCATTTGTCTATCCTAATGCATTCCTTCATTTAAGCCATCGCGGCTCCTATCGGAGCTGACTTCTTTGCTTCAATGGCGCCACATCATAAGCCGGTAACATAGTTATCCCGGTTTTCAAAATTCAGAAAATTTGAATCAAAATTTCTGCAACGTCGCCCATCTAAATAATGAAAAAAAGAAATTACTGCTTATGTAAAATTCTGAGCTAACGATTTATTTGGAGTTTATAATAAATATCTAAAATTTGGAAGCTTCTTTTAAATAAAGAAAAGAAAATATCTAAAGAGGTAGCTTGAGTGAAATTTGTTTTAAAGATTTCATGAATATTTTTGAGTATTTAGATAGTGAATTCTCAAGTTTATTAACAGTTTTAATTCTTGTAGATATTTTCAACCAAATTTTAGAAAGTCATATTAAAATATACAATTTATAAAATCTGCTATGTAATATGAAAATGATTTAATTTCGTCAAAAATAGAGGTTTTAACTTGAATAGTCAAACTACTAATTTGAACGACCGGACCTTCAAAACACAATAAAACTCTACGATTAACCCTCGGCAGAGTCACCTGCTTTAGTAGGGAATCTGTCGATTACACCTCATATCTTCAGAGTCCTTCGTTGAAGCAAAGAGAATCTTCCGGGGGTTAAGAACTATACACAGCAAAAAATGGAAATAATTTGACTCAAAAAAGTGTAATTAAAAAACCTCACAGATTTTGAAACCTATGAGGTTTAAATGCAGGGATACAAATTGGACTTTTTTCGTGAGACCGGATGGGATCGAACCATCGACCCTCTGCTTAAAAGGCAGATGCTCTACCCCTGAGCTACGGTCCCCGGGTAATTAAAAATTATTTCTTTTCCGCTAACTTGATTCTGTTTATTGCTCTTTGTAAAGATTGCTTTGCTTCTTCCTTATCAGCATCATCCTTCTCCATCATTTTTAAAATTTCTTCAGCTCTCATCTTTGATTTATTTGCTCTGTCAATATCTATTTCTTCTTTTGTCTCAATTGATTCAGCAAGGACAATTGCTTTATTATCTTTAACTTCAAAAATCCCGCCGCTTGTGGAATATTCCAAAGCTCCGTTTTCAGTATCAACTTTAATCTTACCAACTTCAAATGTAGAAATTAAAGGCGCATGGTTTTTTAATACCTGGAAACTCCCTAATGTCCCGGGTATAATAACAGAATTAACTTCACCCTGAAATACCATTCTTACCGGACTTACTATTTCTAAATTTAAACCTTTATCCAAATCCATTTTAAAATAAAAATAAAATTAATTTTATTCCGAAAGTTTTTTTGCTTTTTCAACTGCCTCTTCGATTGTCCCAACCATATAAAAAGCATTTTCGGGAAGGTCATCATACTCACCGTTTATAATTGCTTTAAATCCTTTAATCGTATCTTCAAGTTTTACATACTTGCCCGGTAAATTTGTAAACTGCTCTGCAACGAAGAACGGCTGTGAAAGAAATTTCTGAATCTTTCTTGCGCGGGCAACTGTTAATTTATCTTCATCCGATAATTCGTCAATTCCTAAAATGTTAATAATGTCCTGCAAGTCTTTGTATGTCTGTAAAATTTTCTTCACGCCCTGCGCAACATTATAATGTTCATCACCGACAACTAACGGATCTAAAATTCTTGATGTAGATGTCAAAGGATCAACTGCAGGGTAAATTCCAAGCTCAGAAATTTTTCTTTCCAATGCTGTCGTTGCATCCAGATGCGCGAAAGTCGTAGCAGGCGCCGGATCGGTATAATCATCCGCCGGAACATATATCGCCTGTATTGAAGTAATCGAACCTGTCTTTGTAGAAGTAATCCTTTCCTGTAAAGCTCCCATCTCTGAAGCAAGTGTCGGCTGATATCCTACTGCAGAAGGCATTCTGCCCAATAGCGCTGATACTTCCGAGCCCGCCTGTGTAAATCTGAAAATGTTGTCTATAAATAATAATACATCTTTTCCCTGATCTCTGAAATATTCCGCAATTGCAAGTCCCGTAAGTCCTACTCTCTGTCTTGCTCCGGGCGGCTCATTCATCTGTCCGAAAACCAATGCTGTATTTTTTAAAACTCCTGATTCCTGCATTTCAAGATATAAGTCATTTCCTTCTCTCGTTCTTTCACCGACTCCTGCAAACACAGAATATCCTCCGTGATGTTTTGCAATGTTATGTATCAGCTCCTGAATAACTACAGTCTTCCCTACTCCCGCGCCCCCGAATAATCCTGTCTTTCCGCCTTTAGTATATGGTTCAATAAGGTCAACAACTTTTATTCCGGTTTCAAACATTTCTTTTTTTGTCGAAAGATCTTTGAAATCGGGAGCTGCTCTGTGAATCGGATATCTGAGTTTTGATTCAATAGGTCCTTTGCCGTCAATAGTTCCGCCGGTTACATTAATTAATCTGCCAAGCACTCCATCACCAACCGGGACAGTTATCGGCTCTCCGGTATCAACTGCTTCCATTCCTCTTACTAATCCGTCAGTTGAATCCATAGCTACTGTTCTTACTCTTGACTCTCCAAGATGCTGTTGAACTTCGGTTATAAGCATTTCATCTTTACCATCACTGTTCTTTCTTTTTATTTCGATTGCATTATTAATGGAAGGAAGTTCGCCCCCGCTGAAATCTATATCCAGAACCGGACCGATAATTTGAAGGATTTTACCTTTGTTAACTGTACTATTTGACATTAAAATAATTTGATTAAAAAATTGCGAGAATAAGTTACAAATATAATGAAAATGAAAATTAGTTCAAATGTAATAGCTTACAAAAATATCAACCTTCCCGTGCATTCGGACACAAGAGAATTGACAAAAAAAAAATCTAGAGTATGGGAAAAAATAGTTTTAATTTTAAATAAAAAGTTGTATATTGCTTAAAGTTTTTCAACAGGTGTCTGTAAATCTTAAATTACAATTGCCATGAAAGATAAATCCAGATTTATTTCATCCATAATTGTATCTCTTCTTGCAGGTTTCATATACTATCAGTTCGGAGAGAATATTAAAGATATACAAAGTTCTGTTAAAGCAGTTTTAAGCTATAGTGATGCCGATATGGAATTTACAATTCCTCCCCAGTCTTTCAGTTCAGGTCTCAATAAATCCGTCAATAAGTCGACAAAGAAAAGATCGAAGTTTTATATAAGAAAAAGAAATACGATAGAATTTAAGACTAAGGATGCAACAATTCCGGGGGATGAACTCTTTTCAGATTTAGTTTCCGGGACACAGGCAAAGATTCAAAGACCAACACCGGATAAGAATATTGACTTCGCCGCCGAACTTCAACATCTTGTAAAAGGAGATCTCACAAAGGCTGAACATCCCGGCAGGCAGATCAAAGGCAGTAAAAGTCTCAGCACTACGACTTATGAAGTCGCTGATGTCAATTCAACAAAAACACGAACAGCCAGGCTTCGTGATAACTTTGAAAAATCACAAAAAGAATACAGGCTTAAAAATTACAAAGGCAGAGGTTTCGAATACAATTATATAATTGAGGAAAATTCATCAGGCAGTTCCAAGAATTCCAAAGAAACTACCAACACCTGTAAAACTAAGTGTGAACAGAAAAAAATAAAAACGACAAATAAAGTCAAAGTAGAAAACAAGACTTCAAACGGTCAGAAGATCAAGGTGAAAGTTCCAAAGGCAAGAGGAAACTCCGATTCAGATGTTGAGGAGATCAATATCAATATTCCAGTTAGTTCATCCGAAGAAGTAAATTAAAAAATTATCAATAATACAAAACCAAAATAACAATGAAAAACAAAATTATCCTTATCTGTTCTGTAGCAGTAATTATTGCTCTCGGAATTTTTTATGTTCAAAGTAATCTTATAGCCGACGACAAAGACGGAAAAAAGAACTGCTCATCATCATGCACCGAGAAGAAAAGCTCCACTGAAAATAATACTCAAAGCAATGACAATAGTGTAAGCGGAGTTAATTCTGCAACTGACAATGCTTATGCTGTTTATGAATTCGTAACAGATAAAATACATTGTGACGGATGCAAGCCGGGAATGACAGAGAAGCTGATGGGTGTTTCAGGAATTAAAGAAATTGTTTTCGGTGAGACATGTGGCGTGTCACATATGACAAATGTTAAAGTGTATTACTCAGCAGCGGATACAAATCCTGAGATCATTGCAGCATCAGTAAAAGAAAATGGCTTCAATTGTGATGCCAGCAAATGCACAGGAAAGAATAATACAGAGAAGAAATTGTAAATACTATTTCATAGAAATTCATAAGCCCGGACTCTTTAACTTAAATAATAAGAGTTCGGGCTTTTCTTTTTATGCTCTTACACCAGTGCAACTAAAACGGACTTCCGGTTCCGGTATTTTTTGGAATATCTATCACAGGGTGTCTGACTTTATTTTCAAACCTTGCATACTCATTTAAAAATACTAGATCAAAATCCCCTACAGGACCGTTTCTTTGCTTGCCGATAATTATTTCAGCTTTGCGTTTCAACTCTTCATAATCAGGATCATCCTGATTAGCTTTCATTCCCATTATAGGCCTGTGAACAAAGATTACAACATCAGCGTCCTGTTCTATTGCGCCGGATTCCCTCAAATCTGCAAGCTGCGGTCTTTTTTCTTTACTGCCTCTTTGCTCGATCGAACGGTTAAGCTGTGCACATGCTACAACCGGGATATCAAGTTCCTTTGCGAGTGCTTTCAATCCGCGCGATACATATGCAACTTCAAGATCTCTTCTTTCTGAATTCTCCGGTCCTCTCACAAGCTGCAGATAATCAATCAGCACCATATCAACTCCGTGATCCATTTTCATTCTTCTGGCTTTGGCTCTTATTTCCAAAATAGATAATTCACTCGAATCGTCGATATACAAATTTGTTTTTAACTTATGATATGTATGTAAAACTCTTTTCCATTCATCCGGAGAAGACTTACCGGTCTTAAGTTTTTTTCCGTCAACTCTCGCCTCGCCCGCAAGCAACCTCAATAGCAATTCCCTGAAGGACATTTCAAGACTGAAAATTGCAACTGTCTTCCCGTGATCGACAGCAGCATTTCGCGCAATGTTCATTGACAGAGCTGTCTTTCCGTGTGACGGGCGTCCGGCTATAACGATAAACTCCGACTTTTGAAATCCCGCTGTATATTCGTCAAGCTCTGTAAATCCTGTCGGAACACCCACTATTGGATTTTTGTGTTGAATGCGCTCTCCAAGATCCCTGATCAAATGATCAAGTTCATCCCTCACAGATGATACTTTTTTCTTTGACAGGGATTCGGATATGTCGAGAATTTTCTGCTCGGCATCATCAAGTATTGAAAATGTATTTGAAGTAGGATCAAAACAATTGTCTGCTATTTTTGATGAAATGCTTATCAGGTTTCGCAAGATAAATTTCTCAAAAACTATCCTTGTATAAAATTCAACATTTGCTGAAGTGGAAACTGAGGTTGTTAGCTCAATAATATATTCAATCCCGCCTATCTCCTCAAGCTTTCCAAGTCTTTTCAATTCTTCTTTCAGTGTATTGGGATCAACAGGCTCTTTCTTCCCGTCCAGATTTATCATTGCCTGATAAAGAATTCCATGCGAAGGTCTGTAGAAATGTTTGGGTTCAAGCAGCTGGACAACTTCGTTCATAACTACATTATCAATGAGGATTGAACCTAATATTTTTGACTCGAGATCAAGCGCATTCGGCGGAATACGTCCTCCTTCCGTATCCATTGATTCATCGAGTATGTCTTCTGTTTTTGGTTTGGTGTATTTCTTTTTTGCCATTAAAATTTATTTTTTGTATTAACTATTTATCTTTAACCAACAAATCAACTTATATTCAATCAACCAATCAACTATTAACTATCCTGTCATACTCTTGCCTGAACAGCTGAACATCCTCCCACGCCGGTCTTTTCCAGTTCGGATTTCTAAGAAGTGCAGCAGGATGATATGTTACCATCATCTTTATTCCTTTATAAATATGAAATTTCCCCCTCAGCTTTCCTAAAGGTTCTTTCGTCCTGAGAAGAGTCTGAGCTGCAAATGTTCCTACTGCAAGTATGATCTTGGGCTTTATCATTTCAAGCTGCTTAAAAAGATACGGTTCGCAATTATTTATTTCATCAGGTAAAGGATTCCTGTTGTCCGGCGGTCTGCATTTAAGAATATTACAAATAAAAACTTCATCCCTCGAAAAGTTTATCGCTTTGAGAATTTCCGTAAGCAGCTTTCCGGCTCTTCCGACAAACGGCTTTCCCTGTTCATCTTCATCTGCTCCCGGCGCTTCGCCTACTACTACTGCATCAGCATTTGGATTCCCAGTTCCGAAAACAACCTGCTTCCTTGTGGCGGCAAGCTGTTTACATTTCTTACAGTCTTTTATAGCTTCGGCAAATGATTCCAGAGTTACACATTCCATCCAGCTTTCCTTTATCAAAGGAATGGCAGTATCAGCAAAAGATTCTTTCACAAGAATTCCCGGTTCAATATTACCGTCGGCTTTAATAATGACTTCTTCATCTGCCGCCTTCTTATCTGCAGATGTTTCAGAAGAAAATCCGGATTCATCAATTTCATTTTTGTAAATAGCATACTTGCTGTGTTCCCCGTAAAACTTTAAGTAGTTTATTGTATCTTCAACGATCTTATCTTTTTCCCTGCTCATTTAATTTTTAAATATTTATCAAGAATGGAATTGCCCGCATCATACTTACTCATCAGAGGAAGCTTATCTGCAGTCTTTTTATCAATGATCGTAATTATATTCGTATCCGTTCCAAATCCCGCTCCTTCAATGTTTGGATTATTCAGTACTATCATGTCGAGATTCTTATTTTTTAATTTTCTCTCTGCATTCTCCAGTTCATTGTCCGTTTCGAGAGCAAAGCCGATAAGCTTAAATCCGGATTTATTTTTTCCAATGTACTCAAGAATATCAATCGTTTTTTTGAATTCAAAAATAAAATTTTCGTTGTCTTCTTTTTTTATTTTTGATTTCATTGTCTTTACCGGCTTGAAATCTTCCACAGCTGCTGTCATTATCACCAGATCCTTTCCCTTCAAATTGCTCTTTACCTTTTTAAACATTTCATCGGAAGTATTGACATTTATCCTTTTCACGCCATCAATATCCGGAAGCGAGACAGGTCCCGTGATCAAAGTGATATTACCGCCGCGGTCCCGTGCTGCTCTTGCAAGCTCAAATCCCATTTTTCCCGTTGAAGAGTTCGTGATAAATCTTACCCTGTCCAAAAATTCTATAGTCGGACCCGCAGTTATTAATATTTTCTTCCCGGCTAGATCCTTCTTTTGTAATATCAAATTTTTTACATAATCAAAAATAGTTTCCGGCTCAGCCATTCTGCCTTCCCCGTATAATCCGCTTGCAAGCTCGCCGAAGACAGGTTCAATAATTTTATATCCCAGCTTTTTTATCTCATCAAGATTTTTTTTCGTAATGGGATTTTTATACATGTCATCATCCATCGCCGGAGCAATGATAACCGGACATCTTGAAGCGAGAACGGTGGACATTAAAAAGTTATCGCTGATACCGGCAACAATTTTTGCAATGGTATTTGCCGTCGCCGGGGCAATGACAAAAATATCCGCCCATATTCCGAGATTAACATGCCATGTTTTCGTTTCGACCTTTTCGACTTTCGAAAGATCACCGCTTTCGGGAAACATGTTAATTATAACTTCATTTTTGGAGAGAGCTGACAAGTGTTACAGGCGATACAAATTTCGCTGCCGAAGGAGTCATTATTATCCTGACTTCGCGCCTGCTGCTTTATAAAAAATCTGACCAGGTGACAGATCTTATAAGCCGCTATGCCGCCTGAAATTCCGATCAAAATTTTTTTCCCTTTTAACATTGGTATGTATTTAAAAAAAATATCCCTATTTAACAGGGATATTTTAATTGCCAAAAAAATTTAAAAACTTTTTATTCCTTACCGTCTTCTCTATCTTTAAATCTGAAATTCAGCTTATCATCCATAAGCTCTTCGATCGATTCTATGGTCGGCTTTTGTCTTTTTTCAAACTCAATGAAATATTAAGTTTATCCTGATTCATAATTGTATCGTCTTCGGTTTCTTTTGCAATAATAGGTTCAAGTCTTTGATTCAGCTCCATCTTCATTGAATCATTGATCTGTCTGGCTCTTCTTCGAAGCCACTACAATCGATTCATACAGGTTTGCGGTTTTGGATTCGAATTTATCCAGGTCTAATGTTTCTATCGACATTTTAAATTTTCCTTAATTTAGTTAATAAGATTATTGATTATGTTTGTTTTGATTATGTTATAAACTTCTTTGATTGCTTTTTCCAGATTATCATTTACTACAATATAATCAAAATCATTTGTTTTTCCGATTTCTAAATCTACCCTTTTTATTCTTTCGTTTATTTCTTCAGCGCTTTCGGTTGCTCTTTTGAGCTTTAGTCTTTCCTTCAATGTCTCAATATCAGGAGGCATTATAAAGATCAGCTTTGCTTTGCTTCCGTATATTTTTTTTATTTCAAAGCGCCGTTTACATCGATGTCAAATATCATGTCCTTGTCCTTTTTTCAGATTATCATCCACAAATGATTTTAGAGTCCCGTAATAATCTCCGTTAAATAGAATTTCATATTCAACCAGCTCATCATTTTCAATCTTCCTCTTGAATTCATCTTTTGTAAAAAAAAAATAATCCTTTCCGTCCTTTTCATTTTCTCTTTTTTTTCGTGGTTGTTGCCGAAACAGAAAAAATGCAGTCCGGATATCTTTTCAGAATTTCATTTACAATTGTTGTTTTCCCTGCCCCTGAAGGAGCGGCTATAACATAAAGCATTATTTAAAAGATTTTTATTCGACATTTTGTAATTGTTCGCGGATCTTTTCAAGCTCTTCTTTCATCACGGTAGCTCTCTGTGATATCTCCGCATCAAGTGATTTAGAAGCAATGGTGTTTATTTCACGGTTGATCTCCTGTATCAGAAAATTCAGTCGCCTGCCTGCCATTTCATCCGACTTTGCATATTCAATAAAATATTTGTTATGGCTCTTCAGTCTTATCACTTCCTCGGTAATATCTATTCTGTCGGCAAGCAGAATCACTTCAAGCTCCAGCCTGTTCTCATCAAGGATCTTCTTATCCGACAAAATAACTCTTAACCCTGTCCTGCAGTCTTTTTCTTTCTGTCTTAAGTCTTTCCTTTGAAAGCTTTGCAATTGATGCCGGACTCCCTGTCAATGAATTTCATCACTGTCAAGAATGTCTTTCTTCAGACTGTCGCCTTCCTTTATCTTCATTTTGATCAGATCATCAAGCGCTTTATTAAGAAGCCTGCAGATGAATTCAAATTCCTCTTCATCAATTTCACCCGCGCCGTCAGCCGTAAACAGATCGGTAAAGCTGAGTATATGTCCAAGCTTTATCTTCCTCCTTCGAACCAATTATTTCATTTACTTTTTTTAACAAACCGTAATATTCCCTTATCAGCTTTTCATCAGCATTCAGATTTACCAGTCCTTCATTATCGTCATCTGAGGTCAGATTAATGTTTATCTTTCCGCGTGAAATTTTCTTACTGACAATTTCTTTCAGCTCAAAATCTTTAGAAGACAAGATATCGCGGATACTTAAATGTTATTTCACAAAACCTGTTATTGACAGATCTTATCTCGATATTAATATTTTTTTTTCCCGAATATTCCTTCGGCTTTTCCGAATCCGGTCATGCTTACTATCATATATTCTTCTTACTTTATCACGTAATTTTTGGTTAGTTCTTTTTTAAGATATTCAAATGCTTCCTTAGGAGTATTTACAAATTTAAATAATTTCAAGGTCTTCCGGCGAAATCATGTTCAGTTCCGCAAAATTATCAAGATTGATCACTTTATCCCAGTATTCCTTTCCGTAAACAACAACGGTCATTTTCTTATGAAGCTTCTGTGTCTGAACCAGAGTTAAGTACCTCCATAAGTTCATCAAGAGTACCGTAACCGCCCGGCATGATGATCAGGGCTTTTGCGAGATAAGCAAACCAGAATTTCCTCATGAAAAAATAATGGAATTCAAGATTCAGTTCCGGGGAAATATACTTATTCGGATATTGTTCAAAAGGAAGAGAAATATTTAATCCCATTGAAAATCCCTTTGCCTTCAGCGCGCCCTTGTTCGCTGCTTCCATTATTCCGGGACCTCCTCCCGAACAGACTATGAACTTGTTGGGTTTCTTCAGACTCTTTGCCCATATCAGTCATCATATATGCGAGCTCAACAGTCTCTTCATAATATTTTGACATTTGCAAGATTTGTCTCGGCATTTCTTAATTCCTTTGCTAATTTGAATTTTTCTTCGTTGATCCGCTTATTTTAGTCTTAACTTCTTTTAGATTTGCCAATGCAGTTCTTCCTGGGTAATATCCTTGCAGAACCAAAGAAAACTATAGTGTGATTGATCTTATACCTTTTGAATCTTTCCAATGGCTCCGAGTATTCCGTAAGTATTCTTATATTTCTTGCAACCGGTGAATTCAGAAATTTTAAATTATGATATGCTTTCGGAGATTTGTTTAAAAAATCATTTTGTAAGTTTAGGTTTTGTAATAGAGAATTTTTTGTATCAATGTAATCTTAGTTTTAAAGTGATCTCCCGCCGTCAACTACAAATGTCCGGCCGGTTATATAATTATTGGTGCAGGCAAGATATGCAACTAAAGAAGTTATATCATTTGAATTTCCAAATCTCTTCATCGGATATCTTTTTACTTCCTCCGTGTTTACAGTTTCATTTTCATCATCTTCAATCAGTATCGTTCCGGGAGCAATTGAATTTACAAGTATCTTCGGCGCCAGTTTCTTTGCCAATTGTTCCGTCAGCTTTATAACACCGGCTTTCGAAACTGAATAAGGAATGTATCCTGTCCAGTTTTCTATACCGCCCAAAGAAGAAATATTGATGATCCTGCTGAGAGCTTCATCACTATTCAGCATGATCTTCGCGGCTTCCTGACAGCAAAAAAAAACTCCTTTTAAATTAGTATTAATGGTCTTATCGAAGAAATTTTCTGTAGTTGTCAGAAAATCAGTGTGTTTGAATATCGCAGCATTGTTAACCAGCACATCAAGCTTCTTGTATCTCGCTGCAACAGTCTGAAACATTTTTTTGATCTCAGCAACATTTGAAACATCACATTTAACGGCATGAACATTTACGCCGTTTTCTTTTATCGCAGAGATTGTCTCATCCAGTATTTTTTTTCCGCTCTCATTGTAATTCAAAACAATATCATATCCAAGCCCTGCAAGCTCCAGAGAAATAGACTTCCCCAACCTTCTCGCTCCCCCGGTTATCAATGCAACTTTAGTATCGGAACTTACTGTCATTCTGATTAAACAATTAAAAAAAAATATTTTTTGCCTTGTGCCCTTGGGATGACTCGAACATCCGGCACGCAGTTTAGGAAACTGCTGCTCTATCCACCTGAGCTACAAGGGCAAAATTATTTTATGAAAATACAAAAGTTATTTTATATAATCAGTGATATTACCTTTATGAGCGGGAACTTTGCAAAGGGGATTATAAAAATAAATACCAACCGGATAAAATCTCAGCACCGGTTGGATCTAATATCAAAACTAACTTTAAAAGGTTACTCCACCGTGACGCTCTTAGCCAGATTCCTTGGCTGGTCAACATTACATTTCCTCGCCGTTGCAATATAATATGAAAGAAATTGCAGCGGGATACTGTTCAGGATCGAAGAAAAGATTGGCAGCGTGTTGGGAACTCTCAGTATATAATCAGAATAATTATTTATTTCATTATCATCTTCAGTGGCGATGGTAATAATCTTACCTTTCCTTGCCTTGATCTCTTCTATGTTGCTGATGATCTTTTCATATGTTTTATCCTTCGGGGCAATGAATACAACGGGCATGTTTTCATCAATCAAAGCAATAGGACCGTGCTTCATCTCAGCTGCGGGATAACCCTCGGCATGAATGTAGGAGATCTCCTTCAGCTTCAATGCTCCTTCGAGCGCAACAGGGAAATTGTATCCTCTTCCGAGATACAGAAAATTTTTGACATCCTTAAACTCTTCGGCTATGAATTTATAATCATTTCTTTTTTCTATTATCTGTCTGATCTTATCAGGTAAAACTTTAAGCTCATCTGTTATTTCTTTAAGTTCCTTCGCTGAAATCGTTCCTTTGTTATTGCCTATCATCAAAGTGATCAGCGCTAGAGCCATAAGCTGGCACGTAAATGCTTTCGTTGAAGCAACACCGATCTCGGGACCGGCATGAATATAAATCCCGGCGTCGACTGCCCGGGCAATGGTGCTTCCGACAACATTCACTATCCCGATCGTCGTTGCTCCAAGTCTCTTCGCTTCTTTCTGCGCTGCAGCGGTATCGGCTGTTTCACCGCTTTGGCTGATCAGAATCACAACATCATCTTTATCAATTATCGGGTTCCGGTATCTGAACTCTGACGCATACTCTACTTCAGTCGGAATCCTGCAGTATTGTTCAATCATATATTCTCCAACCAGAGCCGCATGCCAGGCTGTTCCGCAGGCAGTGATAATTATTCTTTTTGCATTTAATAATTTTTCCTTCACCGGCTCCAGTCCTCCGAGCTTTACTTCACCGGTCTCATAATTTATTCTTCCTCTGTATGTATTTTGAATCGTTTCCGGCTGTTCGCAGATCTCCTTTAGCATGAAATGATCATATCCGCCTTTTTCAATTTCCTCAAGATCAAATTCAATCCTCTGAACTTCCCTGAAAGATATCTTCATCTTTTATCGTCTTTATCTGAAAGCTGTCGCTCTTTAAAATTGCTATCTCTCCATCTTCGAGATAAATTACATTTTTTGTATGAGTAATGATTGCCGCAGCATCGGAAGAGACAATGATCTCATCTTTTCCCAAACCAAACATTAACGGACTTCCCATTCTTGCGATGATTATTTTATCCGGCTCGCTTTTGCAAAGGCACGCTATTCCGTATGTTCCTTCGACTTCAGTAAGCGCAAGCCTTACAGCAATTTCAAAACTCTTCTTATTCCTGTAATGATATTCTATCAGATTTGCAAGCACTTCTGTATCCGTATCAGTGCTGAAAGTAAATCCTTCATTGGTAAGCTTTTTCTTTAGTGTTTGAATAATTTTCTATGATTCCGTTATGAACAATCATAATGTTCTTTGTCATATCGAAGTGAGGATGTGCATTGTTATCATTCGGCTCACCGTGAGTTGCCCACCGCGTATGACCGATTCCTATTTTTCCTTCAAGTATTTCTCCGTTAAAATTTTTTTCAAGCTCTTTTACTTTTCCGGCTTTCTTATAGTAATTCAATTCATTAGAGTCATTGATTATCGCAACGCCTGCCGAATCATATCCTCTGTATTCCAGTCTTTTTAAACCGTCAAAAATAATCTTAAGAGAATTTCTTTTTCCGATGTAACCTACTATACCGCACATTTTATGTTTCTCCTGTTTTTAAATTTGTTTTAGTGCCGAAAAAGGGAGTCGAACCCTTACGAGGTTTGAGCCTCGCTGGATTTTGAGTCCAGTGCGTCTACCAATTCCGCCATTTCGGCTTTTAATAACTTTTTTAATTCTTTTCTTCCCTTATTTTTTAAAAAAAATATTTTACTCTTTGAGTCCAGTGCGCCTGCCTGCTGCAGGCAGGTCTACCAATTCCGCCATTTCGGCTTTCTTCTTTAATCTATTCATTTCAACCACAAAGATTTAAAGACTCTAAGTTTTGATTTGTTTCCTCCAGGTCTCTGTTTTGTGTCTCTGGTTCTCTGAGGTAAAATTTATTTCAACAACGGGTTGAAATTAACTATCCTATCGAGTTTATTCAATTCATTATTATTAAGACCCTGGGAATACAATTGAATACAATATCGGGTAGGTCGGCATTTTGAAAGTCGTTGGTTAAAGTTATATAAGACAGCTGTCTATGTCTGCGATCTCACCAGTTCATCAATAATCTTGATCACATCCATTCCGTCCGCTTCTGCATTAAAATTTGTAATTAACCTGTGCCTTAAAACGGGCTGGGCAATTTTCTTAATATCGTCTATGTCAGGTGAAAACCTTCCTTCAAGTATACAGTTCGTCTTTGCGCCCAAAACCAAATATTGAGAAGCCCGCGGTCCGGCTCCCCAGCTTATGTAGTCTTTGATTATTTTCGGTGAACCGGATTCCAGAGGACGTGTTCTTGATACGAGCGTAACGGCATAATTAATCACTTCATCGGCTACAGGTACTTTCCTCACCAGATCCTGAAATAAAATAATTTCTTCATGCGAAAAATTATCTTCAGTCTCCGGAAAATACATGCTCGTTGTTTTTTAATTATGTCAAGCTCTTCATCAAACTTCGGATAATCGAGCCACAGATTAAACATAAACCTGTCGAGCTGTGCTTCCGGCAGCGGATACGTTCCTTCCTGCTCAATAGGATTTTGAGTTGCCAAAACAAAAAATGGTTCTTCCAAAGTATATACTTAGACCTGCAGCTGTAACACTGATGCTCCTGCATTGCTTCCAGTAATGCAGATTGAGTTTTCGGAGGAGTTCTGTTTATTTCGTCCGCTAAAATAATATTGGCAAATATCGGACCTTTAATGAACTTAAAAATCTTCTTTCCGTCTTTGTCATTTTCCAGTATCTCCGTTCCGGTAATATCCGAAGGCATGAGGTCCGGCGTAAACTGTATCCGGCTGAAATTCAGATCCAGAACTTCCGAAAGGGTCTTTACTATCAATGTCTTGGCAAGCCCGGGCACACCAACCAAAAGACAATGTACCTTTGCTAAAATCGAAATTATTATCTGCTCGATTATTTTATCCTGTCCTACTATTACTTTGGAAATTTCGCTCTTAAGCTCCTTGTATTTTGAGCATTTAAGATCTTTACTAGCTCAACGTCAGAGATATCTTGAATTTTGTATTCAGTCATGCTGGAAATTTTATAAGTTGATTAAATAGTTTTTCTGTAACAGTCACTTCACCAAATTGTTTCATGCTATCTTTGATTTCATTTACGTTTCCGGCAACAGAAATAGTAATCCTGTCCGGGTCCAAATACTTCACGGCTGTATTTTTAATATCATCCTTTGTAAGTTCATTGACTCTTCTTATGTATGTATTGATAATAATCATCACGGTAAATTATACTAGTTTCAGATTGATGACCTTCGAAGCAATTGCATTGGGTGTTTCAAGCTGCATCGGAAAATTTCCCGAAACATAATTCTTTACATTCTGAAGCTCTTCATCACTTACATATTCATTTCTGATAAGCTTAAGTTCTTTTAAGATCTCTTTTACTGCGCTTGAAGTTATTTCATTCTTTATTTCAGTCGTGATGGAAAATTCACCCGAATATTTATGTAAGCGCTGAAATTCGACCTGGCTCCGTATGTAAAGCCGTTAACTTCCCTGAGATTCTTATTTATCCTTGAAGTAAAATAGCCCCCGAGAAGAGTATTCATTACCGTTGCTGCAATATAATCAGGATTGTCCCTGCTTATTCCGAGATGTCCCATTTTAAGGGAGGATTGAACCGCTCCCGGCTTTTCTATCAGATGAACTTTCGTTGAATCAGAGCGCTTAATTTCCGGCTCATCAAATGCAAATGTATCATTGTTTCCCCATTCCGAAAAATATTCATTCGTCTTCAGCATCGCTTCATCAGGAGTAACATCTCCGACAAATGCAATGATCAGATTATCCGGAACAAAAACTTTTTTATAAAAAGGCAATATGTCTTCTTTCGTGATTCCCTCTATCGACTCAGTAAACCCTTCAGCAGGAAATGCATAAGGAGTATTTCCGAAAACCTGCCTTTTAAAAACTTTGTCCGAAAGATATTCGCCGTCATCTATCATTGAAAGAAGCGAGTTCAGTCTTTGCTCTTTTGTTCTCTCGATCTCATCCTCATCAAACTTTGAATTCAGGATCACGTCTGCATTTATTTCAAAAATCTGATTAAAATGTTTCTTAAGGGAATAAGAACTTATATACGAAGCATCATAATCGCAGCCGCTCGATAAAGTCGCGCCAATATAATCCACCTCTTCTGCAATTTCAGAAGCCGTCCTGTTTGCAGTTCCCTTTGTCAGTAATTCAAGCATAACGGATGCAAGTCCGGATTTATCTTTTCCTGCAAAGTAGTCAAAATATGACCCCGACTTAAATACAAACCGCGAGGTCACCAGTGGGAGCCGTCTGTCTTCGATTACAAGAACAGTGATACCGTTGGAAGTCTTTGCTTCAAAAAACTCAGGGAATTTTATGTCTTTGGGTTTTCCGGACTTTGGAGGTTTGGAACGGTCTAACTTTTCTGCTTTCCGGATATCTTTAATTTCTGTTATCGGCATTTATTTTCTATTTTGGAAGGTAGTTCAGAACTACTCTCTGATTATTATTTAAAAACCTATTTGCAGATTCCACTATATCTTCTTTCGTAACCGCCAGATAATTGTCTATCTCAAAATTTATTTTCCCGCATTCATTATAAAACGTCTTAAGAAAAGAAAACTGGTCTGACAAAGATAAAATTGACTGCCTTTTGGAAAAGTAATACGTTTCTATTTTGTTCTTTGTTTTTATTAATTCAGTTTCACTGATATTTCCTTTTCTAACGTCATCGAGTATTTCATCAATTTTGCTTCCGATCTCTTCAAGACTATTCCCTTTCATTGCGATCGCTGTAATGCAGAAAATGCTTGTGTTCTCCATTCCGTAGAGATTCGAATCAATTTCGTTAACAAGCTTATTCTTGTATTCAAGCTCACTGTAAAATCTTGAGCTGTCTCCTTCGGATAATATTCCGTTGAGAATATTCATTGCATAATATTCTTTTGTGCCTGTTTGGGGAACACGGTAAAACATAAACTTCCCTTCGAGCTGAATGTTGTCATTTATGTTGTCAAGTATCTCATCCGCAATATCATCTTCAAGAAAGCTTCTTCTGCTGATCTCTTCTCCCGGACCGATGTCTCCGTAATATTTTTCAATTAGTCCTAAAGTCTCATCATATTCTATGTCACCAACAACTGATATAACTGCGTTGTTCGGTTTATAAAATTTATTGTAAAAATTCTTTATGTCCTGCAAAGTAACTTTCCTGAGGTGATCCATATTTCCAATGATAGGCCAGCGGTATCCGCTTTTTCGAAAAAGTCTTTTGGAGCTTTCTTCTTCGACCGAGCCGTAAGGAGAATTATCCACGTACAAAAGTTTTTCCTCCGTTATGACATCTTTTTGAATCTCAAGGCTTTCTTCACTAATCCCGAATCCGTTCATTCTGTCCGAGTCCATCCAGAGCGCTTTTTCAAGATGATGGGAAGGAATTGAAGTATAATACCCGGTTACATCCCAGCTTGTATAAGCATTGCTTTCTCCGCCGTAACGGTTTAGGATTTCGTCGAATTGTCCTTTCGGTATATTCTCAGACCCTTCAAACATAAGGTGCTCAAATAAGTGCGCGAGACCCGTGAAATTTTCATCTTCATCCTTTGATCCGACGTGAAACATTGTATTCACAGCCGTCATCGGAATATTACCTGATTTGCTCAGGACGACTTTAAGCCCGTTGTCGAGTGTATACTCTCTGAATTCAATTGACGGCGGAATGCCGGGCTTTATTTTTTCCGCTAAATGATTTGTTGACAAATGCTGTCTTAATTATTCTGATTATTTTTTGGAAGGTAAGAAAGAATCAATTTGTTTTTACCGGTTACAAATTTATTGACGCTGTCAATCACATCCTGTTCGGTTACCTCCAGATATTTGTATATTTCACTGTTTATTCTGTCCGTGTCTTTATAATAAAGATAATTAAAAACAGTCATAAGCGATATGTTTTCAATCTTGGACAGCCTTGATGTATTATATAATTCAAGCTGATTTTTTATTTTTTGAAACTCGTAATCTGTGCATCCATTGGCAGCAAACTCTTCAATCTCTCCGAAGATCATTTTCTTTATTTCATTTATGTCTGTGTCCTTATTCAGCATTGCGCGGATGATCATCACGCTTCCGTCTTCAAGCATATATTTTGCGCAGCTTATAGATTTTAGCAGCTTCATTTCATAAACCAGTTTTTTGTAAAGCCTGCTGCTTTTGTTGTTTGCTATGATCTCTGCAAAGTATTCAAAAATATAGTCTTCACTTGAACCGGCTTTGGGAATGAGATAACAAATGTTAATTACCGGTAGTTGTATGTTGTCATGAAAGGTCAGTTCAATTTCACTATGAAGCTCTCTGATAATGTTTTTCTTACGCTTCTTGCAATTTTCCTTGTTAATGCCGCCGAAATACTTTGATATTAAATTCTCCGCCTGACCGTATTCAAAATCGCCCGCAAGAGTCAAGACGGAATTACCCGGTGAATAAAAATTATTATGAAAGTCCATAGTTCCTTTTACAGTAAAGGAATTAATGTCATCGGTCTCCCCTATCACGGGAGATTCATAATCTGAACCCTTAAATACATTTTTTAGAATATTATGAAACATCGAACCGTAAGGAGCATTATCATAACGCTGCATTTTTTCTTCAATGACGACTCTTTTCTGATTGGAAAGATTCTCTTCCGAAATGTCCAGCGAATTCATCCTCTCCGATTCAAGCCATAGAGCTGTCTCAAGATTATTCGAGGGCATCAGATCATAATACACTGTAGCATCCTGCATCGTAAAAGCATTGCACGTTCCTCCGGATTTTATTACATACTGAAAATGCTCATTCTTTTTTACATTTTCAGAACCCTGAAACATCATATGTTCAAAAAAATGAGCAATCCCTTTTTTATTTTTTTCTTCATCCTTCGAGCCGACTTTGTATCCTATTGTCAGGTTTACAATAGGATTTTTATTATCCTCATATAAAATACAATGCAGACCGTTAGGAAGCTTAAATTCTTTGAATTCAATTTTCTTTCCAATGGTAAAATCTTCCGGACTTTTAATTGAAGCTGATTTAAATCTATTCAATGTAAGTTCTGTGAAATGATTTTTCTACAAGAATTTCAAATTAGGTTTTTTGAATTTAAAATACAGCATAGAAATGTACAGAAACTTGCTGAACCTTGCTGAACTCTAACTCTACAGAACATTTAATTACATTTAAATTAAAAACTAACAATCGCTTTTGGAAAGGGTTGAAACGTCTCCAAGACACACCCTTTGAAAATTTGGGGAAATTCATGCCAGGTTAAAATGAGAAAAGAGAAAAACTAAAAAGATTCTTTAGTAAATTGTAAATATAGAGTTAAATCTTTAATTTTACCTAAATTAAATCTAATCAAGTCTAATTTAATCAAGTCTAAGGTGCATACTGATAATCTGGAGTCTGAAACAAAATCCCCGGCTACCTACCACGATATTAAAACATTTGACCAAAAAAACTGGATAAGTGAAAACTTAAGTTATAAAAAGGATTCCGGAAGCTGGGCATGGATCCTTCACAGCATAACAGGGATAGCTTTGATAGGATATTTGTTTCTTCATGTTTACTCTCTGAGCCCTCTGACAAAAGGAGAAGTTGCGTTCAATAATGCAATGCAAACTTACACCTCTCCTTTTTTTATGGTATTGGAATGGTTTTTGTTTGCGTTTGTCCTTTTTCATTCTCTTAACGGGATCCGAATTGTAATTGTTGACTGGGCTGACGGCGCAAAATATCATAAACAGCTGTATAGATTGTCATGGGTTTTCGGAATAATACTTTTTATAGCAATGGGTGTATTGATGTTTTCTTATCGAAATAAAAAAATTATTCCAATAGTAAAATAGTAAAAATAATATAGTTCAAAAAATGTATAAATACCTTTCGTCAAAGGATTCGGGTTCAAAAAGCTGGGTGCTGCAGAGAATTACAGGACTGGTCTTGTAGTATTAATGATAGGACACTATATACTAATGCATTATCAGCCCGAAAGCGGACATACTTACGGAGCAGTCCTTGCGAGAATGCAGTTTTCATGGTACAGGATCATAGACATTAGTTTTATTACACTGGGCATGTATCACGGATTAAACGGTATATGGAATATTTTCCGTGATTATAAATTAAAACAATGGGCTAAGTTTTCAATAATTTCAGCTTTGATCATAGTGGGGATTGCATTCACTGCATGGGGGTACATTATTATTTTTTCGATTCCTTATGTAACTACTGTCGCAACCAATTAACACAACAACTTAATGAATTAGATATCCAGCTTTTGATAATCATTTTTCAGAAAATATGTTTAAATTAACATTTTCGGGAAATTTTTTAGGTAAAAAGAATATAACTTACAAAAATAAAATATTTTTAATACATTGCTACTAAATTTTTATTAACTTAACCTACAGGAGAACAATAAAAAATGGAGAAAATCAATGAGCTTTACAAGATATTGGATGAATGAAATCCGATATCGAAAAATTTTATGAAAAAGATCAAAATGCAGCAGGAACAAGATTAAGAAAGTCTTTAAATGAACTCAGGAAGAAAGCTGCAGAAATAAGAAAAGATATTCAGGACGAAAGAGCGAGACGAAAAGCAGAAGGCAAATAAGCTAAGAAGTTTGTTTTTTTAAAGTGGAATCTAAAAAAGTTATTCCTTTGTTATAACTTTTCATTTAGAATCCACTTTTTATTTTTACCCATTTAATAATTAATCATTGAGTAATTCCAATATTAGAAATTTTTGTATTATTGCTCACATTGACCACGGTAAGTCGACACTTGCTGACAGGCTGCTTGAAAAGACCGGAACCATAGAAAAGCGGAATATGATGAAGCAGGTTCTTGATGATATGGACCTCGAACAGGAAAGAGGAATTACAATCAAGCTCCATGCAATCCAGATGAAATATAAAACTGCCGGCGGTGAAGCATTATATCTTAATCTGATTGATACTCCCGGCCATGTGGATTTTTCATATGAAGTTTCACGATCTCTTGCTGCATGCGAAGGCGCTTTGCTGGTTGTTGATGCAACACAGGGCGTTGAAGCACAGACAATCAGCAATCTTTATCTCGCCATAGACAACGGTCTGGAAATCATTCCGGTAATAAATAAAATTGATCTTCAGAATGCAATGGTTGAAGAAGTTACAAACCAGATAATTGAACTTAATCGGCTGTAAAAAAGAAGACATTATTCTTGCAAGCGCAAAAACAGACATCGGAACAGAGGACATTCTTGATGCAATTGTAAACAGAATCCCTCCTGCTAAAGTTGAGACTGATAAACCGCTTCGCGCTTTAATATTTGATTCAAAGTTTGATATTTACAGAGGAGTGGTAGTTTACATAAGTGTTTTTGAAGGAAGCATAAAAGAAGGTGATGAAATAAAATTTTTCTTTACCGGAAAGAAATTTGTTGCTGAAGAGGTCGGAAATCTGAAAATGGGAAGAGTGAGAACGAAGGAACTGAAATCAGGAGATGTCGGTTATTTAATTGCAGGGATAAAGGATGTAAATGAATCGAAAGTCGGTGATACTATATTTAAAGTTTCTGAGCCTGTATCAAAACCGCTGCCGGGTTACAAAGAAGTAAAGTCAATGGTCTTCAGCGGCATCTATCCTTCGGCGACAGATGATTTTGAAAGCTCTGCGAGATTCTCTTGCCAAACTTAAGCTTAACGATGCTGCACTTACATTCGAACCTGAAACTTCTGTTGCTCTCGGATTCGGTTTCAGATGCGGATTTCTTGGAATGCTTCACATGGAGATAGTTCAGGAAAGACTGGAGCGAGAATATAATCTGAGCATTATCACAACCGTTCCGAACGTAGAATACAAAGTTTACAAAACAAACGGCGAGATTGTTTTGGTTGAGAATCCTTCACTGATGCCGGATGCAGCGAAGATAGATTATGTTGAAGAGCCGTACATTACTGCCAATATAATCACTCCGACGGAATTCATCGGCAATCTTATGAAGCTTGCAAATGAGAGGAGAGGAATTTTTCTTGCAACAAATTATGTTGATGCAAAAAGAGTTGACCTTCATTTCGAATTTCCCCTGAGCGAGATCGTATTTGATTTTTATGATAAATTAAAATCTTATTCGAGAGGTTATGCTTCTTTCGATTATGACTTTAAGGATTTTAAGAAATCAGATCTTGTAAAGCTCGATATACTGCTCAACGGCGAGCCTGTAGATGCGCTTTCTACGATCGTTCACAGAGATAAGGCATTTGAATGGGGCAAAAGACTTTGTACAAAACTAAGACAATTAATTCCAAGACAGATGTTTGAAGTTGCAATTCAGGCAGCTATCGGCGCAAAAATAGTAGCAAGAGAAACAATCAGCGCAATGAGAAAGAATGTAATTGCAAAATGTTACGGAGGAGATATTTCCCGAAAGAGAAAATTACTTGAAAAACAAAAAGAAGGAAAGAGGCGTATGAAGCAGGTAGGTTCTGTAGAAATTCCGCAGGAAGCTTTTCATGCAGTGCTTTCTTTGGATTAATCTTATCTCAATTGTTTTTCATAATTTAAATTAATATTACAAACCAAATTCATTAATGGATAAATATAGTTATAAAAAAACTGAAGTTAAAAGCAACAAGACCGGAAGCAAGCAGAATGAAAAGGCAGGAGTGAAGAAGGAAAAAATCAAAACCGCGAGAGTTTATAAATGCACTCATATATGCAGGTGTCGTAGCATTCATAATCAAAATCCTATTCTTTGAAGCATTCCGGATCCCGACCGGTTCGATGGAAAGGACACTGCTGGTGGGCGATTTTCTTCTCGTTACAAAATTTACTTACGGAGCAACAAGCCCGAGAAATATTCCTTTTACCGATATCAGAATTCCTTATTTTAAGCTTCCCGGATTTAAAGACCCGAAGAAAGGTGACATAATAGTTTTTGATTTCCCCGGAGACAGTGATGAACTTGAATCAAAAGAAGTGGTGAATTACATTAAGCGATGTGTCGCCACACCGGGAGATACGGTTCAGGTTATTGATAAACAATTATATGTCAACGGGCAGAAATTCCAAAACCCTCCGAATTCAATGTTTGACAACATTAAAAGTCCTCAGAATTTTGTAAACCCGAGAATGTTTCCAAAAGGATCAAACTGGAATGAAGACTGGTACGGACCTATACGCGTTCCTAAGAAAGGCGACAAACTTAAAATCGATTCTTCAAATTATGAAGGATGGAAAATGTTCGTCATGAAAGAAGGACATTCAATAAGAATGACTTCAGAAGGGAAAGTAATGGTCGATGACAAAGAGCTTCCTGACGATGAGTATACTGTAGAACGTGATTATCTTTTTATGATGGGAGACAACAGAAACAATTCGCTCGACAGCCGGTTCTGGGGATTCAATCCCGTCGAAAATATCGTCGGCGAAGCATTTATGATCTACTGGTCGTGGGATCCGAGCATTTCATTCTTTAACTTCTTCGATCTCATCGGCTCGACAAGATGGGAAAGAATCGGGACGATGATTAAGTAGATTTTTGATTTTAGATTTTAGATTTTTTAAAAGAGCGGGGCTTATGGTCACGCTTTTTTTTTATTTATGTTATTTTGCCCTCCTCGGATCTCGAATGTATTAGTGACTCCGGCGCAATGATAGTAATGATATTACTTCTTGCTTTGGTTGCCGGCAGAATCCCAAATAAATTTGAAGACTCTGCCAGCCTCGTGAATTCACTTAATTAAAAACATCTTCTTCACATCCGAAAATTTTCCGGTTTCTAATTTATAAAAATAAACTCCGCTGGGAAATGTTCCCGCATTGAATTCAACTTCATAGCTTCCAGGATTGAGATTTTCGTTTACCAAAGTTGTAATCTCTTTTCCCAAAGCATTGTAAATGCTCAACCTCACATTTCCTGTTTGATTCAGCAACTTTGCAGCTACGTCAAATCTTATTTTGGTAACAGGGTTAAAAGGATTCGGATAATTCTGATGCAGGACAAATTCAGCCGGAATTACCGAATTAATGTTTTGAACAGATATCACATCATTATCACCATACACTCCGTTATGTCTCACATTGAATTGCCATACCGGATTTACTATTCGCGATGGATTATAGTTTACTCCCGTATCCCAGATATAAACAAAAGTCTTATAGCTTCCGCCTACAAGGTATCCTGCTCCCACTAAATCAATTTTCCCGTCATTATTCAGATCCGCAATGCAAGGCATGTTAAAAAAAGTAGTGCCGGCAGTTGGAATTGTCCATCCGCTTACCGGTGTTCCGTCATGATTGAAAGTAAGATATTTTCCGTATCCGCTTGCTTGTTGCTTATTATCATCGACAATGAGTTCGAGCCGGCCATCATCATCAATGTCGGCGAGTGCAACCTGGTTATTAATAGAGTTAAGGGGACCAATCGGAAATCCACTCAATACATTTCCGTCAATATCCCAGCCGTATATGTGGCTACTCGGAGTAAAGTCAAAGATTTTATCCCCGACAACTATATCAAGAATGTTATCATCATTTATATATCCTAAAACAGGCGGACCGTAAATCCACCCGTTAGTTTCCTTCGGCCACCCGTTAAAAACTGTTCCGTTGTTTCTTAAAATATAAACATTACCTTTGTCGGTTGTTGTATTGTGCGTTCCGAAAACAATTTCCCGGATGTCATCCCCGTCCACATCTGCGAGAACCGGAGATGAAAATGAATTAACATCTCCGTTGGGCATACTGAACGGGAATCCGGGTAATTCATTCCCGTCTCTGTCATAGACATACACACTTAAATAAGATTCAGAAATTATTTCAGGAATTCCGTCGCCTGTGATATCTCCGACAGCCGAACTCGAAGCCGGAATTTCATTGAGAGTTTTGGGCCAGCCGGGATAAACGGTGCCATCTCCCTTATATACCCAGATTTCTCCAATCGGATAAATTCTTTTATTGGTAATTATTTCCAATGCGCCGTCATTGTTTAAATCGGCAAGTACAATCGATGATTGTGTTGCTCCATGATTAATCGGAAATCCGGTAACAGGTGTTCCGTCTTTCTCGAATGCATAAATCACTCCCTCATTGTCCCAATTGGATGTACCCACGACTATTTCGGCAGTTCCATCTCCGTCAATATCTCCGAAAGCCGGCGCTCCCTGAACCTCAAAAGAGAGAGTAACGGGCCATCCGGGAACGTCAGTGCCGTCTATGTTCCATGCCCGAATCGCTTTTCCGATCACGTAAACAATCTCAAGATCACTATCAAAATCCATGTTACAAAAGATTCCTCCCTCCATTGATTCGCCGTAGTCGGACCTCGGATAATTATTGAATACAGGAAGTGAACCTGAATCCGGTGAATGACCTGAATGATTTTTACCGTCAGATTCAAGAACTTGAATTTTATTCATCACATCAGGAATGTTTTGCATTTCAGCACGCGGAAAGAGATCCTGATTCGAATTGATTTGAAAACTGTATGCATTGCTGAAAAGCAGGATTGAAAAAATTGATATGAATTTTTTCATGATAATTATTTTTTTATGTGTTTCAAAAAAACTTTATTTTGAAAATACTTCAGGAATAATTTAGAAAATCTTGTTGAATAAAACTATACCCTTTTGTAATAACGGATTTTGGATTTTGGATTTTGGATTTAAAAGCGGGACTTATGGTTTCGCTTTTTTAATTTATGTTAGTTTGCCCTCGCTCGGATCTCGAATGTATTAGTGGCTCCGGCGCAATGATGTAATGACATTACTTTCTTGCATTGGTTGCCGACAGAATCCCAAATAAATTTGGAGACTCTGCCAGTCTTGAATTCACTTAATTAAAAACATCTTCTTCACATCCGAAAATTTTCCGGTTTCTAATTTATAAAAATAAACTCCGCTGGGAAATGTTCCCGCATTGAATTCAACTTCATAGCTTCCAGGATTGAGATTTTCGTTTACCAAAGTTGTAATCTCTTTTCCCAAAGCATTGTAAATGCTCAACCTCACATTTCCTGTTTGATTCAGCAACTTTGCAGCTACGTCAAATCTTATTTTGGTAACAGGGTTAAAAGGATTCGGATAATTCTGATGCAGGACAAATTCAGCCGGAATTACCGAATTAATGTTTTGAACAGATATCACATCATTATCACCATACACTCCGTTATGTCTCACATTGAATTGCCATACCGGATTTACTATTCGCGATGGATTATAGTTTACTCCCGTATCCCAGATATAAACAAAAGTCTTATAGCTTCCGCCTACAAGGTATCCTGCTCCCACTAAATCAATTTTCCCGTCATTATTCAGATCCGCAATGCAAGGCATGTTAAAAAAAGTAGTGCCGGCAGTTGGAATTGTCCATCCGCTTACCGGTGTTCCGTCATGATTAAAAGTAAGATATTTTCCCAATCCGCTTGCATTTTGTGTATTATCATCGACAATGAGTTCGAGCCTGTCATCATTATCAATGTCGGCGAGTGTAACCTGATTATTAATATTGTAAAGGGGACCAATCGGAAATCCAGCCAATACATTTCCGTCAATATCCCATCCGTGAATGTAACTCAAGGGATCATAGCTAAAGGTTTGTTGTTCCCCGACAACTATGTCAAGAACATTATCATCATTTATATATCCTAAAACAGGCGGACCGTAAGTCCACCAGTTAGTTTGATTCGGCCATCCATGAAACACTGTCCCGTTGTTTTTTAAGATATAAACATTACCTTTGCCGGTTATTATGTTATGCGTTCCGAAAATTATTTCGCGGATGTTATCTCCGTCCACATCTGCAAGAACCGGAGATGAATATGAATTAACATTTCCGTCGGGCATGTGGAACGGGAATCCGGGCACTTCATTTCCGTTTCTGTCCCAGGCATACACGCTTATATAAGATTCGGAAATTATTTCGGGAATTCCGTCACCCGTTATGTCACCGACAGCCGAACTCGAAGCCGGAACATGATCGAGGGTCTTTGGCCAACCGGGATAAACGGTGCCGTCTCCTTTATAAACCCAGATTTCCCCAATAGGGTAAATTCTTTTATTAGTAATTATTTCCATTGCGCCGTCATTGTTTAAATCGGCAAGTACAATCGATGATTGTGTTGCTCCATTATTAATTGGAAATCCGGCAACAGGCGTTCCGTCTTTCTCGAATGCATAAATGATTCCTTCATTGCTGTAATTTGATGTGGCTACGACTAATTCATCAGTTCCGTCTCCGTCAATATCTCCGAAAGCCGGCGCTCCCTGAACCTCATAAGAGAGAGTAACGGGCCATCCGGGAACGTCAGTGCCGTCTATGTTCCATGCCTGAATCGTCTGCCCGATCCCGTAAACAATCTCAAGATCACTATCAAAATCCATGTTACAAAAGATTCCTCCCTCCAATGATTCGCGGGAGGCTGATCTTGGGAAATTATTGAATACCGGAAGTGAACCTCCATCCAGTGTATGACCTGAATGATTTTTACCGTCAAATTCAAGAACCTGGATTTTATTCATCACATCAGGAATGTATTGCATTTCAGCACGCGGAAGATCATCCTGATTCGAATTGATTTCAAAACTGTATGTATTGTTAAAAAGAAGGATTGAAAAAATTAATATGAATGCTTTCATTATGATTATTTTTAAGAGCTTCAAGAAATATTTTCCAAAATGCATCTGGAGATAAATGTAAGAAAGCTAATTAATAATTAATAATTAATAATTAATACAGATACTCTTCATTTGGTAACCTTCCGGCGCCCGGTTTTCTGCATCGGTAAAGCATATAAGAAACCTGAGTCAACAACTATTCAAGTGTTCTTTCCAGCCCGGGTAGTCCCTGCACAAAGGTTAAAAAATAAACTTTGAGGATAGAAAGCGGGAGACTCGTCGGGGACAACTGAACTCAACTACTCAACTACTCAACTACTCAACTACTCCTTTTCAATTCTCATTTTTAATTTTTAACTTGTGCCGTGTCAGGAATATACATTCATATCCCCTTCTGCAGCAAGCGATGCGATTACTGCGACTTTTACTTGATTACAAATCTGAATGTAATTGATAAATTTCTTGCGAATCTGAAAAAAGAAATATCTTTGTCTGCAGAAGAGTTTAAGCAGCTTAATTTCGATACGGTCTTCTTTGGCGGAGGGACTCCTTCCATACTCTCCCATCCTCAGATCTATGATATTCTTAATCATCTTCATAAAAATTTTAATGTTAGTTCTGATCCCGAAATTTCCATTGAAGCAAATCCGGAAGATTTTCTTGACAAGAGTATTGAAGAGTACCGGTCAGCCGGTGTGAACAGGCTGAGTCTTGGCGTTCAGTCCTTTATTGATTCCGAATTAAATTTCCTGACAAGACAGCACAGTGCGAAAGAAGCAGAGCAGGTCGTGAAAAAAGCTTCGGAATATTTTGACAACATAAACTTAGACATAATTTATTCACTCCCCTCTCAGACAATTCCCGACATTGACCGTTCTCTTTCAAAAGCTATTGAACTTAATGTCAAACACATCTCTGCTTACACGCTTACATTCGAAGAAAAGACTCCTTTATATAAGTCTCTTCAGAAGAATCTTGTCAAAAAAAATCCTGACAATATCGAGGCAGAGCTTTACGGTTTCGTCAGCGAAAAACTTATTTCAGAAGGTTATGATCATTATGAAGTTTCTAATTTTGCCGTTGATGATTATCAATGCAGACACAATCTCAAATACTGGGAATATGAAAATTATATCGGCTTCGGTCCTTCAGCTCATTCTTTTGCTGACGGAATCAGATGGAATAATTACAGAGACATTATAAGATATAATTCACTGCTTGAAGAAGGAAGTTTGCCGGTTGAATCAAAATATGAACTTTCAGATGATCAAAAGAAACTTGAGTTTATAATGCTTGCATTAAGAAGTTCAGGAGTAGTGTATGAGAAGTATTATAATTTATTTAATGAAGACTTTAGCGTCAGATTTTCCAATTCAATCAATGACCTTACAAAAAATAATTTTGCCGTAAAAGAGAATGGAAGATTTAAACTGACTGAAAGAGGATTTGCTGTAGCCGATGAGATATTAGCAAAATACTTCTGATTGCTCAAGCATATTTTACCACTTAGACACCAGGCACAAAAAGGATTTATAGTTTTCTGCAGCAGAGCCGGATAAAACATGATACTCTGCACGACAACAAACTTCACAAACTTTACAAACTTTATGAACTTTATGAGCTGAGTCTTTTTCCCTTATAAAGTTTATTAGCAACTAAAATTGTAAGAAGCACAAACGGAATTGCGGCAATCAAATCAATTACATAATGATATCTTAAATACATAGTAGAAAAAATCAGTACTACTGAATACGGCAGATAAAAATAAAATGACTTTGATTTGATTTTATGAGAAAGGTAAGTAATAAGATAATTATAATAACGTGTCCTGAAGGGAATGCATCACGCTGAGCAAAGTCATGCGGGATTAGAAACACATTTGGAATTGATTCGCCGAAATTAATAATATCACCGGATCTTTTCCGCAAAAAAAATCCCCGGCAATTCAGTGTTCATGATTATGAAAATCAGAAGCGTAAATCGCGGACCTATCGCCGGAACCAGCAGATAGCCGATGAATGAAAGATAAAATCCGAAGAACACCACAAAGATGGCATACTTGAGCTCTTCATACCTGTGCCAAAGATAAAGCTCCATCGCATAAATAACCGGCATCATATAAAACAATCCGTAGACAATTTGAAAGAACTCCACTGGCATACGGATTCATGAATTTACTAAGATATACAGCCGGGTTTGCTCCGAAAAGCCATCTGTCAATTCTGATCAGATATTCATCATAAAGAACATTATTCGCACTAATCATTATTATATAAATTTCCTTAAAACAAAAAAGGATCATGAAAGCCGGATACCAGAATCTTAGGAACCTTGTCAGTGATCTTTTCCTTCTGTCCGGCTCAGACTTTTTTTCATAATGCGAAACGATGTAAGTAATATTATGCAGACAGAGAAAATATTTAATACGGGAATTAGAAATCTCTCCGGAAGCTTGTCTACAAAGATCAGACTAATGATCCGAGAGCAGAAGTAAGAAAATCTGATTCGTTACATCAGGGATATCCAGATACTTCAGATCATTTTTTAAATGATCAATCAATTCATTTATCAATAAGTAAGTAAGAAATGTTGAGACGGTAAGAAATATGGAAATTCCGATCACATCCTGAAAAGCAGTTTCAAAAGGTCCGGATGTTATTGCAGGATCGAAGCCCAGCCGTTTTGATATCATCGGAGACATTGTCCCGATAAGACCGGCAATATTAATCGAAGTGAACATTGAGACCGCAACTGACATCCGAACCTTAATTTCTCAGTATCATTTAAAATAAATCCGAGAATTCCGACAACAACAGCCACAGCCGAGCCGATCAGATAGATTTGTTTTGAATTGTCTGCTGAGCGGCTCCCACCACCTGTTAATGTTGACGTTTCCGGTATCAAGACCTCTTACAACAATTGCCGCTGACTGCAATCCCGTATTTCCCGATATTGCAGAAATGATCGGCATGAACGCTGCAAGTAAAATTATCTTTCCCATGTATCTCATCGTGAGATTGAACTACAAACACAGCTATAAATTCGATGAACAAAGTTACAAGCAGCCACGGCAGACGAAGCTTTGCAATCTGAAACGGAGATTTTTTTTCAAGCTCTTCTGCATCTGTACCTGCCATTCGCGCAACATTTTCCGAATATTCTTCTTCGATGACATCCACAACGTCATCTATGCTTATCTTTCCTATGACTTTATTTTCAGAATCCACAACAGGCATTGAAACAAGATCATAGCTCTGAAATATTTTCGCTACTTCTTCCTGATCCGTATGAGCTTCGACAGAAATCACATCGGAATTCATAACATCCTTAACAGCGTATCCGGATTCTTAAGAGCAAGGATCAGTCTTTTCAGAGACATTATCCCGACAAGTTTACTTTCATTATCAACCACCCAAACATTATAGAACTGATCAACTTCCTCGGCTTTATCCTGAATTACCTTTACGGCATCTGCAACAGTCAGATATTCATTAATGGCAATATACTCCTTTGCCCATGATACCGCCGGCTGTATTTTCATCGTAGCTTAGAAGTTCATGGACTTCCTGATAATCCTCCTTATCATATCTTATCCAGATTTTCCAGTACTTCATCTTTTACATCACTGTCAAGTTCGGAAACAAAGTCGGTCGCATCATCAGAATACATTTCACTTACTATACCGGAAATCTTTTTACCGCCAAGCTTTTCTGTAATATATTCCCGTCTGTCATCACTAATTTCAAGTATAACTTCACTGGCAGTTTCATCACCAAGCAAAGAAAACAGATAAAGGGCATCCTCATCTTCCTTGAGATTATCAATAATGACAGCAATATCAAAGTCATACAGATCGGCAATGATATTTTTTAAAGCAGCATCAGATCTTTCCTGGATCAGATCTGTAATATCGTCAAGAAAATCTTTGTCTACATCAAATACTGATTTATTTTTCTTTTCTTCAGCACAATGTGAATTACTGATAATGGATGTTAAAATTTTTTCAAAATGAATTTCAAATTAATTATAAAGATAGGTTTAATCAATTGAAAAGGGTAATGTGATACACGACAAAAAATTTGAGTTAAAAAATAAAATCTGACTCGTTAATTTTAAATATTAATTAACCTCTTTAAATTAATAATATTTAGAAAGGAGCCAGATTATGAAACAGTTCTATTTTAATAAATTAAGAACAACATTACAAGCAAATTTTAAATGGAACAAAAGTCGAATTAGTTTTTTAACAAGTTTTGTGAGCTCTAATGATACTGACAGCTTCAGTAAAGTTAAATCGCATTTCATTATTGATGACAGGAGCAAAGAGTGAATCAAATTACAGAAAGATACAAAGATTTTTTAAATTGTATCAAATGGATTATGAAGAGTATTCACGATTTCGTATTAGGATTGTTATCAAGTCAATCGAAATATTATCTTGGTAATGGATCGAACTAATTGGAAATTTGGTAAATCAAATATTAATATTTTAATGTTGGGTATAATTTATAAAGATAATAGTTTTCCGTTGTACTGGGAGTTATTAGATAAAGGAGGATCGTCGAGTACAGATGAAAGAAAAGCATTATTAGAAAAGGCAATAAAACTTTTCGGCAAGGATCGAATATTAGGATTATTAGGGAGATCGGGAGTTTATCGGTGTTCACTGGTTTAGATATTTGATTTCCCATCAGATTGAATTTCATATAAGAATTCCAAAGCAAATAAAAGCCGGAAGTCGCTTTACAAAAACATCGCAGAACAATAGAATATTTATTTCGGTATTGCAAAGAGAATGTAAAAATGGATTATCCAAAAGCTGTAACTATATTAGGATTTAAATTATTTGTTTCAGCAATGAAATCAAGCAAAGGATTTTGTATAGTTGTCAGCAGTAAGAGTAACTTAAATTCATTAGAAGAAATATCAAATGAGATGGACAATAGAAAATATGTTTGGAGCATTTAAGAAAAGAGGATTTAATTTTGAAGATACCCACATGACAAAATTAGAAAAAATAAAAAAACTAATTGTAATGATTAGTATTGCATATACTTGGTGTGTATTAGTTGGATTATGGATAAGTGAATCAATCAAAATCAGAATTATGAACCATGGAAGAAAACAAAAAAGTATTTTCAGATGTGGGTTTGATTATCTAACTACCTTTATTAAAAAGCTCTTATCAGGAAATATTTACAATGATCTTGAATTTAATGACGTTACAAAATTATTGTCGTGTACTTAGGAACTCTTAGAGGTTCTTAGAGGCGTCTAATTAATAAGTAATTTCGAACAAGTGAGCATGCTCCTTGTTCGGGATATAATAAAAATTTAACATAATCGGTCACTTTAATTGACGTAATTTGAATTTCAAGTATTGAATTTTACATTCTAACTAAATTTATAAATAAATAAATTGCTGATAAAAAAAATAACATCACAAACACGGCAAATAAAATAAAAGATTACTTCTTTAGTGAATCGATGCAGCTGAAAAAATCCGATGTTTCGCCTGACCCATTCATCCAGTTCGGGAAATGGTTTGATGATGCACTGGATACCGAAGCGCCGGAAGCAAATGCAATGTTTCTTGCAACGTGCTCAAAAGCTCTGAGACCGTCCGTCAGAACAGTGCTGCTCAAGGCATTTGACGAAAATGGTTTTGTTTTTTACACCAATTATTCGAGCCGGAAAGGAAATGATTTGAATGAAAATCCATTTGCTTCTTTGCTTTTTTTCTGGGAAAACAAAGGAAGACAAATCAGAATAGAGGGTAAAGCGGAAAGAGTTTCTGTTGAAGAATCGGATAAATATTTTCACAGCAGAACATTTGAAAGTCAGATTGCTGCATTGTCTTCAAATCAAAGTGAGGTGATAGCAAACAGGGATGTCCTGGAAAATAAATTTTCACAGCTTAAGGAAAAATACAAGGATTCAACGGTTCCGCTGCCGGAGTTTTGGGGAGGATACACGTCTGGTACCCGATAAAATTGAATTCTGGCAGGGAAGACAAAACAGAATGCATGACAGAATATTGTATTCAAAAGAAGGAAACAGCTGGAAGATCGAAAGACTCTCTCCCATGATTTGTGATTTTTAGATTTTGGGTTTTGGATTTGAGTTTTTCATTTTTAAACTTTTTGCATTCAATGAAGATTAAATTAATTCCCGTGATTTTGTTATTTTGCATTATGCTGTTTTCCTGTTCATCGTCAAATGAACAGCCGTCAACACCCAATGCTTCATTGACAAACACAAGATGGGTTTTAAGAGCGCTTAACGATAAGAAAGTATTCACTCCGGAATCCGGTAAGGAAGCTTACATAAGCCTTACAAAGTTAGATAAGAGGCTCAGCGGCAACGGGGGTTGCAATACAATGTTTTCCACTTACACACTTGATGGAAATAATATAAAGTTCGGAGTGATTGCCTCGACAGAAATGTACTGCGCACAAATGGAGACTGAAACTGCATTTCTGAAAGCACTTGAAAAAGTGGTGAAATATAGGATAAAGGGCGATACTTTGTATTTATATGATTCAGTTGGTATGATTGCAAAGCTGGAAGCAGTTTATTTTAAATGAGCAGAAAGGTCCTAAGGATAAATTTTCATGATTCTTACTTTCACAAATTCAGATTTTTAACATTTGACATAGCTGAATATTTAAATTAAATTTGTAAGGAAGTTTAATATAAGTATTTGGAATTTACCGTTCTTTATTTAAAATTTGCAATTTTATAATTTACAATTTGAAATTGTTTTTTCGGGGTGTAGATCAGTTGGTTAGATCGCACGTCTGGGGGGCGTGAGGCCGGCAGTTCGAGTCTGCCCATCCCGACAATGTTGTTCCTCGATACAATTTTAAAAATGATGTTTAATCTTAAGATGACCTGTGAAAAATCAAAAATGCTACGATGCTCTCTCGGAAAAACTCTTTACTTTACGTGACCTTCCTAAATCAGAACGTCCCCGCGAAAGATTAATTCAATACGGAGCAGAAAGACTATCCTCTGCTGAACTTATTTCGATTATTCTTAATACAGGAATAAAAGGAGAATCAGTAATCATGATCTCACAAAGATTATACTGCAGTTCGGATCACTGAAAGGAATAATGGAAGCTTCAATTGAAGACCTGAAACAGATAAAAGGTCTGGGTGAAGTCAAAGCTACAAACTCATGGCAAGTTTTGCCATTGCAAAAAAAGTCATGCAGGAAATCAGACTTCATGAATCTGAACAGGATTAAGAAAAAAAAAGATATAATGCCGTTACTTCACCGGAGATCATTTACGATATAATTAAATCAAGGATCGTGAATTTCTCCAAGGAACATTTTTTTGTGATCTCACTTGATGCGAGAAATAATTTCATAGGAATAGATGAGATATCCGTGGGTACATTAACGGCAAGCCTAGTTCATCCGCGGGAGACTTTCGAATCGGCAATAAAAAGACATGCGGCTCATATTATTATTGCTCACAACCATCCTTCAGGAGAGACAGAGCCTTCCGAAGATGATTTGAAAATAACAAAAGACTTATTGAAGCCGGAAAGATAATGGGAATTGAAGTATTGGATCATTTAATTATTACAAACAATAGTTATTTGAGCTTCAAGGAAAAGTTTTTGATTTAGAATGTTTCCGGAAAATAAGAGGTCTAAGATTATTCCTTTAAAAATTAAAGTTCTTCCCCTGTTTCGAATTCATCCCCTTCTTCATCAAACAGAAGCATTGCCTGATAGAAATTACCATCCGGGGAAATTGCAACTCCTCCTTCTGTTTCCCACCCGTCTTCTATCATTTCATTAATAATATCGGTTAATGATTTTTCGTCACCTGCGCTTACGATTTTGTACTCCATAGTATTTTTTTACAAATTTAATTTTAAATGGAAAATAAAAAAAATCATGAATATTAGTCTGACTTACCCTTCATGAACGAGAGACTGAAGATACATACCCTGTGCCCTGGTTATTCCGCCTGCAGTTTTCCATCCGGTGATCACAACACCTTCTGAATGCCACCCGTGCTCAACAATCTCATTGACAACTCTCACAAGCGAATCCACTGTTTTTCCCTGAGCTACAATGTATACTGTTTTTTTTGTGGAAGGAGATTTACTGAAAGCCATGTAGAATGAATTAATTTGTTCGAAAAATTTTTTATTAAATTAACAAATTAATATTAAAATTAAAATCTCTTTATTAAAATACCGGACTCAAATTTCTTCTTAGGTTGTCATTGATAAATAAATTCAATAAATCTATTTTGATTTCAAATTTTAACATTGAATCAAAAAGAGCAGCAGATTGAAGTTAACAGATTAGTACAACGGGGAATCGTTTTGGGAATAGTCTGGATCATGGGTGTAGGCTCGGTGATCTCCATTGTTTCCGGATATCAGGCTGATAAGATAATTAAAGAATCAGAATTTAAGCTTGAAGGCAAGGGCAAAGTCAGAAAATGTTTCATCATAGGAATTTCGGGTTTACTGGTTTGGGTAATTGCTGTTGCAATAATTATTGTTTTCAAAAAAAAATAAGCAACTATATCATAAATGGAATATAAAGATTATTACAAAATACTGGGTGTGAGCAAGACCGCTACACAGGATGAGATAAAGAAAGCTTTCCGGAAGTTAGCCGTAAAATACCATCCGGATAAGAACAAAGGAAATAAAGAAGCAGAAGAAAAATTCAAAGAATTAAATGAAGCCAACGAAGTTTTAAGCGATAAAGAAAAACGAAAAAAATATGATGAGCTTGGTGAGAATTGGAAGTACTATCAGCAGTCCGGCGGCGGGGATCAGGATTTTGACTGGTCCCGTTATGCAAATCAGGGCGGTCGTCAGACACAATACACATATGAAGGAGATTTCGGTGATACGTTTGGTGAATCAGGTTTTTCGGATTTCTTTGAAACACTCTTTGGAGGAGGCGGATTCCGTTCCGGGAGAGGAAGAAGGTCCGCAAAAAGATCAAGCATGAAAGGCGAAGATCTGTCTGCTGAAATGAGTATTACACTTGAAGACGCCTATCTTGGAGCAGAGAAATTATTTGATCTAAACGGACAATCCATAAAATTAAAAATAAAACCCGGCATTCAGGAAGGCCAGACTCTTAAGCTGACCGGCAAAGGCGCACCCGGCTATAACGGCGGAAGTGCGGGAGATTTGCTCCTGAGAATACATATTCTAAATGACCCTGTATTTGAAAGAAAGGGTAATGACCTTCATACCGATCTGAGAGTTGGACTTTACTCAGCTGTACTCGGCGGAAAAGCTTTGTTAAAAACTTTAAAGGGAAACATCAATGTAAACATTCCGAAAGAATCACAAAATGGAAAAGTATTGCGTCTGCAGGGTTTGGGAATGCCACTGTACGGAAAGTCAAATCAATACGGAGATCTTTATGCCAAACTGAACATTGAAATCCCGATCAATCTTTCCGAAAAAGAAATAAGCTTGTTCAAAGAGCTGACAGACCTGAGGAAATAAACTTTAGGGCAGTTACCCGCTCTATTTTTTTAATGTCTCCGGAGTAATCTTCGATACAAAATTTATTGTATTATTTTCTATAAAAGAAAGATCTACAGCATCGGTTGCTCCGTCATTGTTTATGTCCGATGCAATATAGCCGGTCGAATAACCAAAGACATCATCATCAACAATACTCTGATCTATTGCATTGACAACTCCATCCTGGTTAACATCACCAGTGTACAGACAATATTTACTGCCGATTAATTTTAAGTTGTTTCCGTATGCCTGTGAGCCGGAAGAGGTAAAGTCATAATTCAATGTCCCTCCGAATACATAATTTTCGCCACCGGATTTGCTCCATGTTTCGATAGTGTTTCTGTGTTTGATAACTATGTAATAAACTCCCGACGGAACATTCTTAAAACCAATACTGCACATAAGGTTTGAAACACCCGGAACAGCTCTGGCTGAATCCACCAATTCATATGGTGAATTAATATTTCTTAAATAAACCGATACAGTATCTTCACTGTTTAACGTATTTGTTTGCGGATCAAATAATCCTTCCGGTGCTAAAGTTAAATTTACCTGTGTTAAAATGCTGTTAATAAGCGGACTGTAATTTATTAATTTTACGTCATCAATATACCATCCGTCTGCAACCACTCCTCCGTCGCTTTTAAGAGTGAATCTGATTTTCAGCTGTGTGGAAGAATTCGCAAAAGACGTTATGTCAATATTCTGCTGAATCCATGAAGACTGAACCCCGTTGAAGGAAGTTACTGTTTGCCATGAAGCTCCGTTATCAGCCGATACATCGACAAAACAAAAATCATAACCGGCTTCTGTATTATACCTGTGCCAGAAGCTTAAAAAGGTAACCGGGTATGAGCTTACATTTACAGAAGGTATCAGAGTCAAAGAGTTGTTTGCATTATTCGCATAATTTCCCGAAGGGCTGTCCGTGAATGAATGAGTCGGAGTATGTGATTGTGAAGTAGTGATTCCCCAGCCCTGATTTGTTGACCACTTTGTAAAACCGTTTTCGGAGCTGTCGGCAAGCGTAACGGTTCCGGTGCCTACCAGAATATATTTTGTCTCGGAATGAATTACATTGGAATCATTAAGCTTAAACTTAATTTCAAGCGGTATTGCGGAGTTTACCGGAGCCGCCGGAGAGATCATGAATCCGAAAGTCGAACTATCACTTTGAAATGAATTCAGGCTTGAATAATTAAAAGAGGTCATTGGAATATTTACATAGAAACTCTGTGATGTGCATTCGATCCTGACATTCTGTGCAGCAGCCAGTCCCTTGTTTTTAAATTTTATTTTCAGATTTCCCGATTCACCGGGCTGATATATATTTTTACTTAATGCCAGCGAATTGGGATAGACATATGCTCCTCCAATCATAGCAAAATACTGATTTGTAAAAAGCATCCCCTGCGCAAGAGGAATTATTTCTGCTTGTGTAGGCCAGAATCCTGTAGTCCCGGACTCAGGTGTCATTGCAATTATTCTGTGAGGACTGTGAACCGAATCGTTATAATACCAATCATCAGCGCTTCCTCTGACATAATATCCAACTGTCTGTGAAGGTGTGCCGGTTGTATAGTGATTTATACTTGTCATGTCCAGGAGATATTCGTTGAACCTGCTGTCATCGGGAGTTGGAGCAGGGTCCTGCCATGCCCATGGCTTTATTAAATAATTTCCGTAAGTATGCGATCCGAGTACCGCGACAATATTTCTTGAATTGATGAAATTCATTGCAGACATTGTTTCCTGTTCGGAAAAAGGAGAGACGCCTCTGTATGTGTCACTTGAACCGCTGCTAGATGAACCATTGTTGGAAGAATTCCAGTACTGGAATGTACCGTAATTCCTGTTTAGGTCAACTCCTGTGGAGCCACCATTATTTCTTCTGTTCTTTCTCCACATTCCTCCCCCGTTTGGATTGGTTGTTTGATTATATACATATCCGTCGGGATTTAATACGGGCGTGAAGTAAAGTTCTCTGTTGTTCAGGATATAAGTTGCAAGAGGATCGGTGTTGTAATTTTCCAGCAGCCAGTACATAAAATATATCATATGTTCCATGCTCTCCGGCTCACGTGCGTGTATGAGCGAATGATACCAGACTTCCGGTCTGCCTGTTGACAAATCGGGATTTTTGGTAACTCTTACAGTCCATATCTGTCTTGATTCTATCGTAGTCCCGATGGAAAACTTTGCTGATATCAGGTCCGGATACTGAAGCCTCATTGAATCAAGCTTTGAAACCACTTCGCTGTATTTCAAGAAACCTCCCATCGTTCCGTAAATGGAATGACTGACATTGTCTGCATCTCTTGAATTTTCAATTGCTTTTTGCATTTCACCTGAAGTCATTTTTGGCAGGCTTTCATAAAAATGATTCCAGTCAGCGACCAGTATCTCAAACGGTACACCCGATTTTTTCAGTAAAGCAATTTCATCAGCCGATAGCCACGCGTCTGTATATTCAGGTTTGGAAATTGCATGATCTATAATCAATCCTGCATTAATTATTCTGTTAACATCTGTTTCGTTTGAAGAATAAATTCTTACCTGTGAATACTTAGCAGGGCTTTGAAAATCTTGTGCGAAAATTTTGGCGGAGACTAAAGAGATTAATATAATTAAAAGAAGTGTAATCTTTTTCATAGTGGTTGGTTAATTTTTCGGATAAATTACTTTTTAGAATTCATAAATTATACTCAAAAAAACATTTCCCCGGAGTTGTTAAAAAAAGACCGAAAAAAGAAAAGTCTCATTTCAGTCTTTTGTTTTTGATAGAACCTGTTTAGAAATTTATTACCTTTCACTAAATCATTTTTGCTTCGGTTGTTTTTGGTTTTCATTGACTTTGTTAATTTTGAAAAAGGATATAACTTCAGGCTTGGCCCCCGGAGGCGCCTGTTCAGAAACAATGTTATAAGCATTATTATCCGCTATTGCCGCGTCCAATGCATTAACCTGATTATCACAGTTTAGATCTGAATTTACATATCCCATTACAAAATTAGATACTGCATTATCAATTATTGCCAGATCAATACCGTCAATAATGCCGTTCTTATTTACGTCTCCACTGAACATCGCCCACCAGTCATTGGGCAGGCATTTATGCTTTTGATTGTTTGCATATGATTGTCCCGAGGGTGTAATAAAATTAAAGTTGAGAATAACACCGCGTGTATAGTTCTTTCCGCTGTTGCTCCAGGTATTAATAGTATTCCTGTGATCCATCAGAATATAATACATTCCGTCCAGTGCCCTGGAAAACAAACCGGTCCATGTTGCACCGGTACTTATAGTTCCGTAAGCAGAATCAACTCTTACGTTTGGATAATCAGAACGGCATAAAAATACTTTTACTGTATCATTGCATGTAAGAAACGGAGGCGAACAGTTAAACATACCTTCGGGAACAATCCCTATTGAATTTGTTATGGGCGCAGTAAGAACCTGTACACATACGTTGTCGATCCAGATATCATTTCCATTTCCGCTTCTCGCTCTCATTCTGATCTTGTTTGTTCCGACCGGCAGTAAATATATCTTCGGAGCCCACTCTGAACTGGAAGGAACGAACTGTCCGCCTGCCGTAAAGACTGTATTCAGCGGACCGGCCTGCGCTCCCAGTCCCCCCCATAATCGTGCAAGCGAAAAATATGATGCGCCGAAGTCGGATGAAGCCTCAACAAATAAGGAATCATTATTTCCTCCTGCTCCGGGTCCGTAGGCATTGTCGAATGTCAGATAAGTATTTGCCGCGGCGGAGGGAAAATTATTGGATACAATAGATTGAATGGTTCCGTCCGGAGCTGACCATGAATTGAATCTTGCCGAACCTGAACCGCCTATGCCATATGCAGTTTGTGTTTCTCTTGTCCAGTAATTTGATCCCGAAAATTCTTCAAAGAAATCTGCCGGTGGAAATTTTAAGCCTGCGAAACTTTCGCATGGGTCAGGTCCGACAGTTGAATTAACAGTTAATGAGACGGTTCTCTTATGAACAGGAGTCCCGTTGCCGCCCTGTCCAATTATTGTAACTGTATATGCTCCCGGCGGTACTGTTCCAACAGTTTTCACTTTGACATATTTTGTATTGGGATAAGTTGAGAGTGTGTTGCCTCCGGGAAATTCAAACTCAATACTTCCCGTTGCCGGAACAGGTGATACAGTAGCGCTGAATGTCGTTACATCGGTATACAATTTAACCGCTGGAATACTGATCAGATAATTAACACTGCTGTTGGTCTGATGAACTGTGTTTACGGCCGGCGAGGCAAGCATTCCGAAATCGGGGAAATAGGCGCCGATATTTTTGTATGTCCCCGCTCTTCCGTCATACCAGACATTGAAAGATGTTCTTGGATTTGCAGTACAACCGTCGTAATCCCCTCTGTAACAATTTGAATTAGCCGGACACGGCGGGTTAGGATAGGTCCAGGAAGTTGTGGTAAGTTTTTGATTTGGTGCAAATGTTGCGCCGCCGTCATCAGTATAAGTGGCATAGACATTAACTGCATAAGTTGCGGGATTCTCCCTTGTATCATACCATTTTATATAAAGCCTGCCTGTTTCTTTTTCACACCATATCGCGGGAAACCATTGATCACTCAGCTGTGGATTTGCATTATCATTTACAGTCACCCCTGCAGACCACGTTGCCGCCTGATCGTCAGAATATCTCAGTCTGATGTCGGGTTTATTTCCGTTTCCTGCAGGTACATTGGAAGCATAAACAAGATACAGTCTTCCTCTGTGTGGTCCGTAACTGTTGTCCATCGCTATCATGGGATAAGGCCGGGTTCTGCCGTTATTAATTACAAGCCTGCCTGCAGAATTCAATGTACCGACATAACCCGCAGTGGTGAGACTTGACATCACTGAAAATGAACCTGAAGCGCCGCCGTTTATTGAGCGGTGAAATGTATAAGTTACATTTTGAGATGAACCGGTATTTGTGACGTATATCACGCATCCGCCTTGTGTTGCGCCGTTAGGACCTACGGCAATCATTACTCCAGGAATCGTATTACTGGCGGTATAAGTCTGGGTCCATGTCGCTCCGCTGTTTGTACTTCTGGCAAAGTTACCCGGTGTAATTGCTGCATAAAGATAATTCCTGAAGGGACCGTTCGTCTGATCTGCAGCGAGAGTATTTCTGTCATTGCCGCTTACAGACAAAACAGCAGATCCGTAGCTTTGTCCGCCATTAATTGATTTATAGATATATTGTCCTGATACGCCCGAACCATAAAATAAATTTCCAAGACTGTCCCACGCTGACCACGGGTCACAGCAGATCGACGAATGGTAAGCCGGATTGCTTTGTGTCCAATCATAACCGTTCGCTGTATAATATGAATTTTGACCTGTTGATGAGTTATTAACTCCGAACTGCATGCTAAGAGGATCTCTTGGATTTGATACGAGCATCTGCTCAGCAAAGTCCACTCCGATCTCAAAATTATCAAAACCTTGCGCATCTGTGATCAGGTCCAGATCATCGTCTCCTTTTTCGACTACATGTGACAGAGCTTCCCTGGTAGGTCTGTCAATGTAAGGATTGTTTTCATCGTAATCAAATATTTTTTCATTTAGCTTGATCGGAATTTTTTGCCCCTGAAAAATTTCGGTCCCGACAAATAAAAAAATTACCAAAACAATAATACCTGTGATACATCTCTTGAAAAAGCTAAAATTTTTCATAATCCAGTTAGATTTAGTTAGTTAAAAATTAATTAATTTAGTTTTGGGATTTTCATATCAAAGTAAACCGAATAATATTATCTTTCAACTACAAAAGCATAAATGAATATTGTATACAAAATATTTTTACTCTCCTGTTTTCTCGTTTCAGGTCCGGACATAAATGCGAAAAACTTATGGACAAAGCAGAACAGCCCGACATCTGTTAATCTCCGCAACTGTTCATTTATTGACCCCTTGAACGGCTGGGCGTCCGGAGATGACGGGGTCATAATTCATACATCAGACGGCGGCAATACATTTGTAATCCAGAATTCTACAATAAATTATTATATCAATGACATATTTTTTATAAATAAACGTCTTGGATGGTCTGTCGCAAATGAATCTTTTTTTGAAGGAAGCACAATACTAAAAACCACCGACGGAGGGATGAACTGGAACGCAGAAAATTTTCCCGATTCGACAAAATTTTTGAGGACAATATTTTTTTTAGATTCGCTTAATGGATTTCTTGCCGGATCCGGCGGTGTAATTTATAAAACAACTGATGCAGGTATCACTTGGTTAGCGGCTGTTATCGACTCTTCGGAATTTTCAGGCTTTCCTATTTTTAAAATTAGGTTTGCAGACAATAACCTGGGATTTGCCTGCGGGGGTTATATGGATGTTGCCGGTATTATCTGGAGAACTACAAACGGTGGTTTATTCTGGAAAGCTGAAAACCAGTCTCCCGAACCATTTTATGATTTGTTTATTATGGACCCTCTGCAGATAATTGCAGTTGGAGGTGACTTTGAATACGGAGTTCAGATCACCAAGACTTCAAATTCCGGTGTTAACTGGAATTACGAGTCTCTTGGCATATTCGGGCAGGCTTACTCAATTGACTTCAGAACAGAACGTGAAGCATGGATGGCATTAGGCTACAGCAAGAGCTGGGCTTACTCTTCAGATTCCGGGGAAAGCTGGTCATCTGTACCTACCATTGACAATTCCATTATAAATTCGGTTGACTTTGTGGATTCACTTCACGGATGGGCAGTTGGAAACGACGGTGTAATTTTAAGATATGACCCGCTGATATCAATTGTGAATTCAACAGGTCCAAATAATGATCTGACATTTACTCTTTTTCAGAACTATCCGAATCCGTTTAACCCGAAGACAATTATCAATTATCAATTATCAATGTTCAATTTTATTACTTTGGAAGTTTATGATGTCCTGGGAAATACCGTTGCTTCTTTAGTAAATGAAAACCAAAACCCTGGAAACCATTCGATTGAATTTGAAGGAAGCAATCTCTCAAGCGGAATTTATTTTTATGAATTGAAAGCCGGCGGCAATTCTATGGTTAAGAGAATGTTATTATTAAAATAGTATTGTGTTTAGAGTATTGAGCCAGTGAGTATTCAAAACTCTTTAAGTAAAGAACTGACAAAAAAGAAAAGATAAGTCATTGTATTATTGTATCTAATACATAATACTAAGTGCTAATGTAAAAAAAAAGAGGCTTAAAGGAAATTTCCTTTAAGCCTCTTATTAATGTTAATGTTATTAGAAAGATATTTAAATAATATTATTCTTCACCTGGAATTCTGCCGCTTGGTTTAATATTGTTATTTTCTTCCAACATTTTCTTTTCTTCTATTGAAGGATTAATAGCTTTTCTATTGTCAGATATGGTCCTCCTGTTTTCTTTTTGCTCTATTGATGACTTTTTCTTTTCAATATTTTGCGCTGTTTGCGTTTCCTGCTCTTTCAAAAGCTTTAATGTTAACAAATACTTTTGTCTCAAAGCATCATTTTCAAAAGTTATATTCTTAGAGTTATCTTCAATTGATGGCGGAGGCGTTGGCTCAGCTCCCGGAGGCGCTACTTCAGAAACAAAATTTGTCGCATTGTTATCTGCCAGAGCTGCATCAAGAGCATCAACCTGACCATCACAGTTCAAATCCGTTTTTACGTATCCCGTAACAAAATTAAATACATCATTATCTATTCGTGCAAGATCAAGCCCGTTAATGCTGCCGTCCTTATTTACATCACCGCTGAACATTGCCCAATAGTTTGTGGGTGAGCATACATGCTTTTGGTTATTTCCATATGCCTGCCCTGAAGGAGTAATCATATTAAAATGGGCATTGCCCCCTCTAGTATAGGTCAGTCCTGAATTCGTCCAGGTGCGGATGGAATTTCTGTGATCCAGTACCTTGTAATAGTTTCCACTCAATGCTAAGCCAAAAGTACCGTTCCAGATTGCACTGGTATTCATAGTTCCAATAGCTGAATCTACAATTACATTCGGAAAATCTGCCCTATGCAAATATACTCTTATAGAATCTGCACATTTTGGATACGGGAATGAACAATTAAACATTCCCTCAACCGCAACACCTATAGAGTTGCTAATTGGTGTCGGCTGAACAGAGACGCATACGTTATCGACCCAGATATCATTACCAAATCCGCTCACTGCTCTCAGCCGGACTTTGTTTGTATTTAGCGGCAATAGGTAAATCTTAGGTCTCCATTGTCCTCCGGTGGGAATAAGTTCTCCGCCGCCGATAAATTCTGTATTCAACGGACCCGCCTGTGCTCCTAAGCCGCCCCATAATCTTGCGCGGACAGTCCATGTTGTTCCGCCATTGACGGATGATTCCACTATTAGCGAATCTACATTTCCGCCTGACCATGGGCTGTATGCTTCATCAAAAGTCAGATATGTATTAGCAACTGCATTGGCGAAATTGTAAGAGACTAAGGATTGTTTGGTCCCCGCAGATGCGCTCCATGAGTTGAATCTTGCTGAACCCGTTCCGATGTTGTAAGCTGTTGGAGTCTGTCTCGTCCAGTAATTTGTACCGGAAAATTCCTCATAAAAATCTCTTGTAAAGAGAGGAAGAGTGGAACTTCCCGCGTCCTTAATACATGAAAAATCTTCGCATGGTGTAGTCTGTGAAACATCTACCAAAGCAGCATAAGCCTGAGACCTGCCGCCTGTGGAAGTATTTTGTTCGCACCAGTAAGGAACAATCTTCCCTGCTCCGCCCGATGTAATGCCGATATAATCTCCCCAATAGCCGGCTGCCGTTCCGGCAATATGTGCCGGTTTGAATTTATGGTCTGAAACTAAGACATCAGTAAATGTAACTCCCCCGTCAGTGGACCTTGACAAATAAATCCTGGCCGAATCATTGGTCGGAATGCCGCGTGTACTGTAATAACAAACATTAACAGCACCGGTCTCATCAACGTGAACTGCCGGGCTAAATTCGTATGAGCCCGCTGCATTTTGATTGACTCTCGTTCTCGTCCATGTAGTACCCCCGTCCGTAGTTCTCATTAACACAATGTCGGCATTATCCAGAGCCGGAGCAAAGTTCTTTTCCGCCATTACGACATATTCATCTCCGTCACTGGGATTACAGGTTTTGTCTCCGTCAATTCTCGGAAAACCATTTCCTCTTAATACTTCACTAGAAGGTGGCAACAGGTCCGATGTTCTTATTCCGTTTGTGTTGACTTTGGTATTGGACTGGTCCTGCCATGTAATTCCTCCATTACCGGATTCCGCCCAGCCCAAATAATCTTCTGTCGAATTCTGACCGTTTGTAGTACAGTTAGCCCAGACTACTCTGATCCATCCGAAAATGTCAACAGTCAAATCACATCCCTGATGGTGATGACCTGCTGAAGGGGTAGGACTAATGGGTATGACTGTTGTCCAGCTTACACCCCCATTAGATGAGTATGAGAACCAAATTCTTCCATCATTCAATTCTGAGTATACGGTATAAGCCCTTCCGTAATATGAGCTTGTCGGCGTATTGTCTGTTGTAGACAAATTTTTGTCCGCTCCGGAAGTTGAACCCGGAAGCGTTACAACTCCTGACCAGGAAGCGCCGTTGTTTACTGAATATGAGGCACCTATCTGACCTGTACTCGTAATATATGATATTAAAAATCTTCCTGTATAATCTATCATCGGACCGGGATCACCAAAATTAAAAACTGTTGTGTCATCTCCGAACCATGAGAGACCTCCGTCGGTAGTTGCATAATGACCGCAACTGAAGGTCGTAGTTCCTCCTACATTAAATGTATTTGCCGAGCCAAACATAATGTTCGGATTCAGCGGATGCCGTACAATCGGCGTTTCACTTTGTGTTCTTGAAGTAGTTGGATGGACTCTGAAATTCGGACCCACAGCAAATACTCCCTGCGGAGTGCTGTAGTATCTTGTTTCATTACTGAAATTCCCGTTATCACCGGCGGGTAGTTCTGTGTATACGCCTTCGGGATTTATGTCGACTCTTGTACTTGGGCTGCTGCTCCATTTCGGGCTGTCATCGTTGGGTGAGAAACCCGCGTAAGCGATCCATAGAAGCGCAACAAATGCGGATAAGAAAAGTAGTTTGATTTTCATTTTTCCCCTTTCGGAATTAAGTTAAAGAACAATTTTTTTTGAATGAACTATTTTTTACAAAGAACAATTTTCCTGAAAGAACTATTTTGGCAATACAAACAATATCAAAATCGAATTTAAATACAAGTCCAAGTTTTTAGAGTTTTAGATTTTTTTTTTAAAAAAAATTTTATAGATTAATTGATTTTTTAAAATGGTTTCTCATAACTGAATTTCATAAGCAGTTTTATTTTGGCAATTTATTTCAGAAGATTTTGGTTGCATGAATCACATACATTAACGAATGAAGTTTACAAGATCATTATTAGCTATTACAACTCTATTGTTCTTCATAACAGAGTCCTTGTATTCCCAGGAATACTGGACCCGTCAGAACAGCCCAACTACAAATTATCTCAACGACATTCAGTTCATAAATAACTCCACCGGATGGATTGGCGGTAACGGCGGGACAATTATCCACACGACAAATAACGGAAACAACTGGACAATTCAAAATACCGGCGTTGACAATGACATCGAGGAGATATTTTTTATTGATCAAAATACAGGCTGGGCTCTCGCATGGCAGGTAAATCCCGATACGGTATATTTCGCCGGAACAAAAATCCTGAAAACTATAAACGGTGGGTTAAACTGGTCTCTAAGCATGTTTCCTGATACCAACAGATTTCTAAGATCGGTATTTTTCTTTGATGCGAATACAGGATTTGTATGTGGTTATCCGTCTTTAATTTTCAGGACAACTAACGGAGGCATTAACTGGCTCGGAACAAATATTGACAGTACAAATAAATTTATTTTACCTTTGGAAAAAATTAAATTTTATGATTCACAGATAGGATTTGCATGCGGGGGCTTCCGGGATATAGCCGGTTTTATCTGGAGGACTACGGACGGCGGATTAAACTGGAGCATAAAGCACGTCGCTCCGGAACCGATGAATGACATTATTATATTTGATCAGAACAGATCCATTTCCGTGGGAGGCGATTTTGAATACGGCTCAAGCTATGTATCTTCAACAGATCAGGGAGTTAACTGGACATACGATACTCTGGGAGTTTTCGGCGCTGCAAAGGCAATTGATTTCAGAAACGCAAATGAAGGATGGATAGCCGTCGGTCAGAAATTTGCTTTTACTCAGGATACCGGACACACGTGGAATAATATTGACACTCCTGATAAGTCCTTTATCAATGATATTTTTTTTTCAGACTCATTGAACGGATGGTCTGCAGGATATGACGGCGTAATCTTGAAATATAATCCAACACCTGTAGGCATAAAGGGAATTGAAAACAGTGAAGCAACTTCATTTACTCTTTATCAGAATTTTCCGAATCCATTTAACCCGAAAACAATTTTCAATTATCAATTATCAATGTTCAATTATGTTACCTTAAAAGTGTATAATGCTTTGGGTTATGAAATATCAACAGTAGTAAATCAAAATCAAAAACCGGGTAATTACAAAGTAGAGTTTGATGCAGGCAGCCTGCCAAGCGGGGTATACTTTTATCAACTCACTGCGGGAAATTTTTCTCAAAGCAGGAAAATGCTGCTGCTGAAATGACATAAAAGAATTCAAATCATTGATTTAGAATTCCTGACCAGCCTCCGTTTTCGGATCAAGAGAATTGAGACTGTTGACAATCCTGAAATCAACAGAGCTGTATCTTCATAAACATTTAATAAGTATGCAGCAGTGAATCCAATCATCGACCAAGAAAGCGGGATAAGGAGTATGCCAACCGGGCATTTCTTATCGGTCCAAAGCAATAATCCAAAAGTGAAAATCGTTGTAGGGCAAGGCAAACCAAAGGTAGGTGAAGAAGGATAAACATGTCCAAGGCAATAACCCGCAATTGGATAAATTATCAGCGCAAAAAGAATTTGGATTGCACCGGTGATCCCGTAGAAGTCAGGACGGAATTTAAAAGTGAGTTTGTTTTGAAAAATTCCGTATTTCACAAAGAGAATTCCCTCAATGATAAAAACCGTTCCGAATAAATAAGCCAGCTTGTTTATGACAGCAAAAAAAATGAAGTTATAAACAACGCCCATCCATATCCAGAAAAAAGAAAGTATAGCCGGTACAATTTTTTTAAATGATGATTTCTTTTTTATCGAGTAAGAAACAGCAATGACAGCTATTAAACATAGAATTATTTGAAACGGCCAAATTGAAAGATTGTAGTTTTTGAATACGTCATAGAACTGTTGCGCTGTAAAAGGAATATTCATCTCAAATCATTTTAGTGATGTTTCACCTTTCACAATCAGAATTAACAATACCAAACAAAGTAATGCAAGCAGACTCATTGAGACAACAAGAGGGAACCACACATCACTGATCATAATAGTCAGAAATCCAATTGTAATATCCATTAGAATTAAAAAAGTTAGTAAGACCGGTACGAGAATAAAACCCAAATTTCTTTTTTTGAGAAGCAGGATGCCTGTTATAAAAATGCCGGGAAGAATAACCGACAAGTCAATTACATGGACAGGGTTGGTTACTAATCCCGCATCGCTCAGACTTTGCGGGACCGAATTATCAATTACCGCAGGAAGTATTTCCGAAAGCCAGAGAATTAAGAACACAGAAGAGATGACGAGAAAATAAATTCCGGTAAATTTTATTACCGGTTTCTTTTTAAACTCATCCGGAAAATCATTCCCTGATTGTGTAACGAGAAAAAACATAAATGAATAAAAGGACACGCCGAGAATGATACAGTAAAGTATAAACATCTTATTGAAATGAATATCAAAACAGAATATCACGAAAGTGTAAACGAGATACAGAATTACTCCTCCCCAGAGCGGTACTGCAAATGATTTATTCCTGAATACAAGAATTGAAGTGACGAGCAAAGACGGAGCAATAAGAAAAAGATCAATTATGTCCTGACCTCTTGACTGTTCCTGCCAGTTCAGCGTTTCATTTGAATAAAAGTCCGGCATAAAAATTCCGGTACTGCTCGTGATGACCAATAAAATTGTTAATGGCAAAGTGAGTTTTAAGATAATTGTTCTGTGACTGATACTCATAATGCGGCTTTCTCTTTTTCCGGAACGGCAATTCTTTTTTTCTCCCTGAACTTCCATAAGTAATTCAGATCATCTTTTTTTAAAATGAAATATGCCGCGAACGAAACTGTTATGGAAAAAGGAAATCCGGAACCCACTCCAAGCGGCGCAATGGAAATCAAAAAAATGATAATCCCTGTGCAGGCGATCTTTACTGCCCATCCTTTCAGCAGCATTCCGGCAGCAATCAATCCCTGCCCGATGGCTATCAAAGTTACGGTTGCAGTAATATTATCTTTAAACCAGCCGTCAATAAATCCGCTGTACCATTTAAGCGACATGCTCGCATATTCCAGATAAAGTTCAGGGTGACTGTGTGCTGTGTGATAATTCATCCAGCATGCCCAGCCGAAAAGAATTACAAACATAAGCCGTGAGAGCTTTGGTTTCCTGATCGAAGCCCATAAAAACAAAACACCTGTCACATTGGATGCAATGTAAGCTATCAGATAATCAGTATTTTCGAGCCCTTTCAAAATAATAATTTTATCTTACAGTATATCCGCCGTCAATAACCAGTTCGCTTCCGGTAACGAACTTCGATTCGTCTGAAGCCAGGTATAATATTCCGTATGCTATATCAATTGATTCACCGATGTGTCCAAGCGGATGAAGTGAGTTAAGCATTTTTATACCATCATTGACATCACCCAATTTCTTAAGATGATTTTCAACCATCGGGGTCCATATAAAACCCGGGTGAACTGAGTTCACTCTGATTTTTTTTGACGCATACAAAAGCGCATCCGTTTTGGTCATTGATCTTACAGCGCCTTTTGATGCATGATACGGGGGAACATCTGGCGCACTTATTAATCCGTATATCGAAGACAGGTTTATTACGCTGCCTTCTCCGTTTTCAAATAGATAGGGAATTACATGTTTGGTGCAAAGGAAAACACCCTTTACATTTACATTCATTACATTGTCCCACTCTTCGACTGTAATTTCGTGAGTAGGTTTGTTAGCTCCGGATATGCCTGCATTATTGACCAGTATATCAATGCTTCCGAAAGTATGCTTCACATCGGAAAATACATTTGTAATTTCAGCTTCATCCGTTGTATCCAGGTGCCAGAACCCGGCTTTCCCTCCGCTCTTAATTATTTCGTTTACGACTTCTGTTCCTTCATCATGCAGTATATCGGTGACAGCAACATTAGCGCCTTCCTTTGCAAACAATAATGAAGTAGCCCTTCCGATTCCCAGAGCAGCCCCCGTTATAATAGCAGTTTTATTTTTTAATCTTGACATGATCTGATTTGTTTAGTGTTTCCATTAGAAAAAATATTAAACCAAAGGCGAGTTTCATACCCGTCTTTAGGAAAGATCATCTTCCGTTTTTTACAACTTCAGAATCAATCTCCTGTTTTTTTAACAGTTTGGGCTGCTAAAAATCCTTGAAAGCAATTCAGCAATCAGAAGGCTTTTATGAAACCATCACTTGTTTTTTCTTTGTGTTGTTATTCTCCATTTTTTTAAATTCAACTTTAGTGATTTTACTAAAAGTTAAAAAGAATTTCACTTTATTTCAAATTCTTTAACAGGTAAAAATAGAATAAACATTAATAAAAAAGTATGATGCCGGTCATAAAATATTATGATTCTTATCATAATGCAGATTTGCGTTAATCCCGTAAAAATTGATTTTCAGACAGCCGATCGTGAAAAGTTATGATTAATTTCTTTATTTTTTTATAAATGTGCGGGTATTAAATTCCAACGGTTCAATAAATAAAGACCCTTGAAACTAATATTAATTGACATGTATAAATCTGACGATTATAAAAGCTAAATATGACATTTATCATTTTTTTTGCTGATAATGGTCATTTGTATTCCGGGAATTATATCCTAAGTTTATTCAGGAAATAATTAAAAACAAATACCAAACAGACAAAATGGAAAACATTGTTATTGCGGAGTTTGAAAAGCAGAAAACTTTTATCGGTGAAGAGTTAAGGAAAAAATATGGACTCACGGATGAGGATATCGCGCATATAATCCGGACTCTAAAGACATCTCTTAACGATATGATTCAGCTTGTCAAAGAAGGCAAATCAGCGCACGATAAGTTTTTCTCAGATATAATCGTTAACTCAATTGATGCAATTGTAGGATTCGATAATGAAACAAGGATTTTCCTCTGGAATAAAGGAGCTGAGAGAATATTCGGTTACTCAAAAAGTGAAGTAATGAATAAGGATTTTTCCTTCTTAATTCCTGATTATCTTCTGAAGAAAGGTGAAAAGGAATTTCTCATTAATGAAGTCATTCAAAAAGGATTCATAGAAAATTATGAGACAGAAAGAAAGACAAAGAAGAATGAGATAATAAATGTGAGCATAACAAGATTTGCGATCTATGGTCAGCAGGGGGAAATGATGGGGTCAGTAGGCATAATCAGGGATATTACAAAACTTAAAAGTCTCGAGAAAGAATTGCTGGAAAGGGAAAAACTTGCTTTGATCGGCGAAGTTGTCTCAAGCATTGCGCACAGCCTTTCCAACCCGCTGAATATTATTTCCGGTAATGCAGATTATCTGCTGCTTGATAAAAAAACTTCCGACAGCGAGTATGAAGAATTGAAAACCATTCTTGAAGAAGCTACGAGAATTACAAAATCAATCCGGCATTTGCTGAATTTTTCAAGGCCTCTAGCAGTGAATAAAAGCTCCGGTGATATTAACATGCTGATCGAAAAAAGCATAACAAATTCCAAATACATAACAGGAAACAAGAAAATTACTTTTGAGAAAGATCCTCAAAAAGATCTTCCCGAATTTCAATTCGACTTTTCCGAAATGGAAGAGGTAATTAACAATCTGATTACCAACGCTGTTCAGGCAATAGCTTCGGAGGGAAGAATCAGAATTAAAACAGAATGGACCGGCGATTCGGTCATAATAAAAATTTCAGACACCGGTCCGGGCATTCCCAAAGAAAACTTATCTAAAGTATTTGACCCATTTTTTTCATCCAAGGGATACGGCAAAGGAACAGGGCTCGGACTGTCCCTTGCAAAGCAGATCATACGGGGACATAATGGAGATATAAAAGTAAAGTCAACTGTCGGAAAGGGAACAACATTTACCATCACCCTGCCGTGCAACACATAAAAAAAATCCGGATCCAGAATAAACCCGGATTTTCATTTTGTTCTGTCCTGAATTGATCGAAGTTATTTTACCAATAACATTTTCTTTGTAACGGTAAAACTTTCTCCTTCTACCTTGTAATAGTAAACTCCGCTTGAATAATTAGAAGCATCCCATTTAAACAAATGCTGTCCTTCATTCAGTTTTCCGTTATGAAGAACTGTAACCTCATTTCCAAGGACATCAACTATACTCAAAGTGATCTTCATCGGGCTGACTAAATCAATTTGGATATTGGTCAAAGGATTGAACGGGTTAGGATAATTCTGGCTAAGTTTGAATTCGTTGGGTATTGAAATATTACTGATCCCCACAGGAAGTCTTACAACTACCCTCTTGCTTGGAGACCAGTTCCAGTCATCACCGCTTGTCCCCCCGTCACTGTTGGTTGCTAAACCGGTTGCCCATACTGTATCAATGCCGGGAGTTGAAGATGCAATGTAATTAAACTGTACTGTAGCAGTGCCGCCGGTCATAGGTATGTTACTGTTTTGTGTCAGTTCACCGTTGGATAGGTGAATATTAGTTGAGACCGGGCTCAATGCACCCTGCCTTACTGCTATATCAAGTCCTGCACCGGTCTTCGACAGTTTTGTCACCGACAAAGAATATTGTATTGTCTGACCTACGTCGACCGTATCGGGACCATTAATTGATACAGTCACATCAGAAGTAGCGGTAGTGCCGTGACAGCTTCCGCACCCTGCAGTAGATGTCTTCAAAGTTCTTCCGGTTCTTCCGCTTTCAGTGGCATAAAGTAAAATGGTTGCGAAGAATAGTACCGCAACCGGTATTGCAATTAAGTATCTGGTCTTTGATGTTCTCATTCTCTTGGTATTTTAATTTTTTAAAATTATTTGTTTATGTATTTTTGAAAACTCGGAAAAATGTATATGAAAAAATCCGATACAATTATATAATTTTATAAATTTACTTTGTATGACTTAACTCATATGGAGTTATGATAATTGTCATCTTCGTAAACGGGTAAAATAGTTTATGTTTTATGTACCTTAATACACACGGACTGTGTAAATTATCCCCAACAATATCTTTTGATAGTTCAATTTTAAGAAGAACTTAAATGATTACGTGGCATATCAATTGTCAAATATGATATCAAAAGACAACCATTATGAAAAATACAAATACAAATATTGCAAAAAGAAAAAATCTTACGGGTTTATTTTTGATATTGCTTCTCTTATGCAGCGGAGTGGTCTTCGGAGTTCCAAGGGTAAAAATAGTCACATCTTATGTGACGCCTGACATGCTGGCAACAAATTCTGTCTTTACATCTGATTCTACAGTGGCCAGCGGCTTAAATACAATTGCCCGCGGGACATACGTTTATTTAAGAGCCTGGAATTTTGGTGACACCGCTGCGATTACCAATGCAACCTGGACGTTTGTTTCGAAGCCATCAGGCTCGGGAGCAACACTGATTCCCATTACAGGACTAAGCTGGTGGTCAAAGTTTAAGGCGGATTCTACGGGAACATACGAGATCAATGTTTCGATCACAACATCAACTGGTACCAAAGACACAACCACTAAGATATACAGCGCAAAGTATGTCGGGACAGGAGGGTTTGATAACGTTGCGGCTCAGTATCCGAACTGCATGAGCTGTCACGGTTCCACTCCCAGCTTCATGGACATATTTAACCGCTGGAAAACAACACGTCATGCAAATGTATTCAAGGACAACATTACTTCAGGAAGTCCGACTTACGGTACGGGTGCTTTTCCATATCATACTGTTGGATATGACCATTATATAGTAGCTGACAATAACGGATTTGATGACAAAGCAAGAGAGCTTGGATGGAGCTGGGCAAATTTCTCTCCGCCAAAACCTTCGAACTGGGATTCATTAAAGAACAGATTTTCCTCTCTTGTTGCTTTTGCAGGCGTGGGATGTGAAAGCTGTCACGGTCCCGGAACCGAGCATATATTCGGAGGAGGCGATACAAACAAGATACAGAAGAGTCTTAATGAAGGTGTCTGCGGAAAATGCCATGATTCACCGCCTTATGCCCCGGAATTTAAGCAATGGAAGTACGGAAAACATTCGGATGTTATCTGGAACAATGCATTCGCTCAGAATAATAATGGTACGAATAATCTAGATAATTGCATCAGATGCCATGACGGAACCGGGTATGTTAATTTTACAAAGGGCATCGGAACCTATACAAACGGATTTACTCAAGCAAAACAGGAAATGGTTGCATGTGCAGTATGTCACGATCCGCACGGCAGTACGCTGGAACATCAGGTCAGAACAAGAGAACCAAATTCCGATACGCTGGCTAATGGTTATCATTACACGAACGTCGGCGTGGGAGCAGTTTGCATGGACTGTCATAAGGCAAGAAAAGATAATGTCGCTTTTACACAGACCCGTGTAAACTCAGGAAACTGGGGACCGCACCATTCCGGACAATCGGATATATATCAGGCGCAGAATGCAGCAACATTCGGAGGCGCTCCCTATCAGACAACGGCTCATAAGGATTTTCTGGTAAAAGCCTGTGTCTCATGTCACATGCCTCAAACCGACACTTCATCTTTGAACAGGGATAAAGTCGGCGGACATGCTTTTTATTTACATAATGATGAAACAGATTTTGATTATCTGAAAGCTTGTCAGACATGCCATTTTGGCAAGACAAGATTTGATCAGTTTATGGCTCCTTTTGACTATGACGGTGACGGAACGATTGAGCCATGGAGATTTGAAGTCGACGGGTGTATGACAAATTTGAGGACAGATTTACCGCCTGCAGGTGTTGATTCAGTAGCATGGCAATTGGTTGCAGCCGATTCAAACAATGTTGCTTTGCGCCAGGCATATTTCAATTACCTTTTAATTGACGAGGGCAGTGCGCGTGGAATGCATAATCCGAAGTTCACTGTAGATGTATTGATAAGATCGAGACAGGCATTGGTCGGCATAATTCCAGGTTCCAGTGAAGTTCCGGATAAGTTTGAGCTGACTCAAAATTATCCGAATCCTTTTAATCCTTCTACAAGATTCGATTTTTCGATACCGAGGTCATCGAATGTGGTCATAAGGGTCTATGATATAATTGGAAGAGAGGTGAAAACACTTCTGAACGAGAGAATGGATGCCGGTAAATATAAAGTTGACTGGTATGCAGTAGATAATTCCGGGAAAAAAGTATCAAGCGGAGTCTATTTCTACACCATTACTGCCGGAAACTACATCGACACGAAGAAAATGCTTTTGTTGAAATAAAGAGAAACGGAACTGGTATTTAGACTCAATCCAGTAATAATACCTGTCTCATGTCCTATGAGGCAGGTTTTTAATTTCTAGATATGAATATTGATTCCGGAGTTGTAAATTATAACTGTATCCATCGGAATAAATATTATTATTGCGAACATAAATTCATTGAATAACACATGTCTGGAGAAACAATAAAATTCATTGTTGTGGATGATGAGATAAATTCAACAAAGCTCATTGCCAAAATACTTGGCAGGAAGGGATATCAGGTTGACGAGGAGAATGACAGCCGTCTGGCAATGGAAAAGATAAAGCAGGGAGAATACGATATCATTATTTCCGATCTTCAAATGCCAAATGTAACCGGAGCGGATCTATTGAAATACAAACCTGAAGATTCATTATTCATCATGATCACTGGGTTCGGATCCATTGATTCTGCGGTAGATTCGATGAAGAACGGTGCATTTGATTATATCAGCAAGCCATTTAATCTGGACGAACTTTCCATAAAAATAGACAAGGCAGTTGAAAGAATCGGTCTGATAACACAGCTCCGGTATATCAAATCCCAAATAGATGAGAATTATTCTTTCAGCGGAATGATCGGTAAGAGTAAGAAAATGCAAAATGTATTTGAGCTTATCCGAAATGTAGCAAGAACGAAAGTGAATGTCCTGCTGGAAGGGCAAAGCGGTACCGGAAAGGAACTGGCTGCCAGGGCGATTCATCTGAACAGTCAAAGGAAAGACTCTCCGTTCGTTGCAATAAACTGCAGTGCGATCCCTGATGCACTCCTGGAAAGCGAGCTTTTCGGTCATACAAAAGGAGCTTTTACCGGCGCTACAGATTTTCAAAAGGGAGTATTTGAACAGGCAAACGGAGGTACTCTCTTGCTTGATGAAATCGCTGATCTTCCGTTTCATCTTCAGTCAAAACTTCTTAGAGTAATTGAAAACTGGGAAGTAAAACCCATTGGCAGTGATAAGACAAAAAAGATCGACGTACGGTTAATTTCAGCAACCAATCAAAATCTAATGGAATTAATTTCTCAAAAGAAGTTCAGGGAGGATCTGTATTACAGGATTTCCACTGTTTCGATTATACTTCCCCCGCTTAATGAAAAAAGGGATGATATACCGTTGCTTGTAGATAATATTCTGAAAAAACTGACCGTAAAACTTGAACGAGATCTGTCCATAAATGCTTCAGGACTTGAATTGCTCATTAAAAATAACTGGAAAGGAAATGTGAGGGAACTAGAGAATGCTGTTGAAAGAGCGGCAATATCTTCGGTCAATGACAAACTGGATAAAAGTGATTTCAGATTCTTAAAATCTCTGAGTATCAATGAGAATTCGCCGGTCGATCTTAACAGCAGCGGACTCAAAGACGTCGAAAAGTTCTATATACTTAAGGTACTGGAAGAAAATAACTGGAATAAGCTGAAAGTGTCCAGGCTGCTTGGCATTGACAGAAAAACACTTTATAAAAAGATAAAAGATTATAATCTCGAGTAGGTGTTTTTCTAGACAACTGCAACATGCACTCACTTATCTGTGGCAATAATCTACACATCAAAACACACATTCTGCTACATTCCATTTTGAATCAAAAATCAAACTAAATTTCATATTTCTTGGCATATATATTGATGATTTATTGTTCTACATACAAGCTTTTCGGAAATGGAATCAATAAGAATACATATAATTTGTCTGAGACCTGAAATATGTTCTTTAATAAAAAAGTCAATGCAGGGTCAAAATTATTCCATATCATGCTCAAAATTAGAAGACATAAACGAAGACTTTATAGAAAACTTCAATGAGCGGATAGACTGTCTGATTCTGGACAAGGATTTAGATAAAGAGCTAAGGAACAAGATCAAAGATAAAATTCGAAAATATTTTTATTATCTGTCTTCCGTCACTGGATTCGGAAAGCAACAACAAAGCAGGAATAAAGAATATGTCAGAACCATTGAGGCTCAGCGAATTATCGGAATATGTAAACAGTATCTTTCAACCTAATCAACCTTGAATAATTTCTACACAAAAATATCTTTAGCAATATTCGCGGTATTTGCATTCGTACTGACATTAGTTATTTCAGATAATATATCTTTCAGCAGTTCAAAGGATACCGAACTCTGCCTGTCATGTCATGAAGATCCCGAGCTTTCCTATGAAAAAGACGGAAAGACCGTATCGCTGTATATAGATGAAAAGCTGTACAATAAGTCAGTTCATGCCGGCGCGGAATGTGAAGACTGCCATTTAAATTATAATCCGGACGAGATTCCCCATTCCGCGTCACAATGAAAAAGTAAAATGCAGCACATGCCATGATAATCTGAAGGGAATAGAAAAGAGTGTTCACAGCAAAGTTAACTGTTATGATTGTCATACGAAACACGACGTAAAGCCGGTAAAGGAAATTTCAAAGGACCAGACAAAGAACTGTCTGAATTGCCATAAGAACAAAAATATTCAGGTGTACAGCTCAAGCGTTCATGCAATGAACAATGTAGGCTGTGACGGGTGTCATAAAGGCGGTCATGAGACCTCTAAAATTGCGAAGAGTGAAGTTACAAATGTATGCGGGGCATGTCATAATGAAACTAAAATGGCATTTAGTAACAGCATACATCACACTGTTCTTACAGGGGGAAACGTAAATGCTCCTGTATGCACTGATTGTCACGGGGCGCATCAGATTCTGACAAGTAAGGTCTCCATTGAATCCGAAAAATGTCTGAATTGTCACTTGAATGAAAAGATGTTTCCGGGAGATGAAAAAGGCTCTGCTAAGTTTGTTGCGCAGTATAAGACCAGTATCCACGGATCAATTCAGAAAGGACAGACTGAAGCCGCCGGCTGCGTTGATTGTCACGGCGATCACATGATCAGCAATCCGAACGATCCTAAGTCATCAACAAAAAGAGCGCGTCTTGTGGAAACCTGCGGAAAGTGCCATTCTGATGTTGTTGAGAAGTTTAAGAAATCCAAACACGGGCAGGAGCTTGCAAAAGGAAATGAGAATGCGCCGACCTGTTCGGATTGTCATGGCGAGCATGGTATTCAATCAACATTGCTTTCGAATGATTTTTCAAAGTTGAACATTGCAGACAAATGTCTGAGCTGTCATAAGGAAGGAAAGATCCAGCATAAAAATTATAAAGGGGAAGAAGAGCTCATTAGTGATTATAAAAACAGTGCGCATTATAAGGGACTTGAAAGAGGAAATGTAAATTCCGCAACCTGTTCTGATTGTCACGGAGCACATGAAATGTCGCCATTTGATGATCCGGATTCTAAAATAAACAAGAAGAACATTGCGCAAACCTGCGGGGAATCAAACTGTCATGAAGCTGAGAAAAGCGCATTTACAGGAAGCATCCATGACGAAGGGATTAAGGAAGGTAATACAGATGCGCCGACATGCAATACCTGTCACGGAAATCATGTGATATTGAGGACTCAGAATGCAGAAAACAGATTATCCAGCAGGGAGGGTATTGTTCAGACCTGTTCGAATTGTCACGATTCAAAACTCATCACCGAAAAATATGACATTAAGACAAAGCAGGTTGAAACTTTTAAAGAAAGCATCCACGGAATTTATATTGGATTCGGGAGTGAGAAAGCAGCCAACTGCGCCAGCTGTCACGGTCACCACAACATCAGGAAAGAGGATGATCCTCAATCAACAGTAAATGTTAACAACATTGCTCAGACCTGCGGACAGAAAGACTGTCATCCGAATGCGAATGTGAATTTTGTAAAAGGGAAAATTCACTTAGACCCAAAGTCAAAGGACTCGGGACTGATTTATTACATCAGCACATTCTTCATGTATTTTACTTTTTTAGTTTTGCTTTCATTGTTGCTGTATATAGTTCTCGATCTGATAAGTAAGATCAGAGAAAGATTCAGAAAGTCAAAAGCATGATATCATTGAAAAATAATTTTGAATGCAAAAAAAAGAATTGAATAATTCCGGACAGGAAAAATATTTAAGATTCAAATGGAATATCCGGATACAGCATATAGTACTGATGATAAGTACAATAATGCTGATCATTTCGGGGCTTCCCCTGAAATTTTATACAACCGGATGGGCAAAGGCTACGATGAGCATTCTCGGAGGAACCGACGGCGCGAGGAAAATTCACCATCTGTTTGCGCTTATATTAATAGGAGTCGGTCTTTTTCATCTTGGATATATTGCTTTTTCAAAAACAGGAAGATACGATTTCAGACTATTGATCCCTACTAAGAAAGACTTTACAGACTTTGCAATGCAGATCAAATACTTTTTTAACAAATCCAAAGAAAAGCCGAAATTCGGAAGATTCAGCTTTATAGAAAAATTTGATTACTGGGCGGTCTACTGGGGATTTGTGATTATGATAGGTTCCGGCATCGTAATGTGGATGTTCCAGGGAAAATTCAATCCGCTGGGATTAGGGCAAATTGATATTTCCTTCGCATCAGGAATTATAGATAATTATGTACATGCAATTTCACGAGAAGCACACAGCGATGAAGCATTGCTTGCAACACTGGCAATCATAGGCTGGCATTTTTATAACGTTCATTTTAATCCGGATAAATTTCCGGGCAGTAAAGTGTGGATGACCGGCACAATGACAAAAGAAGAGATGGAGAAAGAACATCCTCTTGAACTTGAAGAGATCGAGAAAGAATTAAGAAAGGATAAACCGGAAGACCCGGCAATTTCAAAATGATGATTTAACAGGCGGAGAGGTGATCGATCTGCCTGAGGAAGAGATGGAAATAGAAGATGAAAAATCTAAGGATATGAAAACAGATGAACTAAAAAAACCGGATAAAGAAAAACCCGGTGATCAGCCGGATAAGAATTCAGGTCCGGATAAAGATTCAGTGAAGAAAGAAGATACATTAAATATATTTTCGTCACAGTTACATTTATGAAATGTATTATGGACGATGACAATACAAATAGTAAGAAGACAGTAAAAGTAAAAAGATTTTTTAAGGGAGTAAGAGGCTGGAAAAGGTTTTTCCTGTTTACGGGTATTTACCTTGTTACATTTCTTGTGCTCTTTGCCGCGGCTGCCGAATATACTTCACAGGCCGTCATTTTGTCCCACATGTCATTATATGGAGACATTTTATCAAAGCTGGAAGTCATCCGCGCATAATAAAGTTGATTGTGTTGAATGCCACTTTGAGCCGGGAATTTCAGGGACAATTAAAGGAAAGGTAAACGGACTTGTTCAAATCGTTAATTATATTTCTTTATCATATAAGAAAAGAAAGCCATGGGCTGAAATTCCTGATAATACATGTGCAAGATCCGGCTGTCACGAGAAACAGGCGCTTTCTGACACAACTTATGATTTTAACGGGATTACATTCAGCCATAAGCATCATCTGCAGGAGCAAAGGAGAGGCAAGACCTTGAAATGTATAAGCTGTCATTCTCAGATTGTGCAGGGTACTCATATTGAAGTCACCGTTTCAACATGCAACAACTGTCATTTCAAAAAATCAGATGACCCTGACCACAAATATGATAAGCTCTCTGATTGCGAGACCTGTCATAATTTTAAAGAGAAGTCAAAAGAGCAGCTTGCAAATCTCAGATACAATCATGTATCAGTGGTTGAGAAGAATATTGACTGCATTGGATGTCACAGCAACACAACCAGCGGCAACGGCGCAGTAGGAAAAGAAAGATGCTTTCAGTGTCATTTTGAGACTGAAAGACTGGAGAAATTTAGTGATACCAAACTCATTCATGAGACTCATATAAGCAAGCACAGCATGAATTGTTCGACCTGTCATTCGCTGATCGAACATAAAATTCAGAAGATAGATCCGTCCGCGAGTCCTGACTGTCAAAGCTGTCATTCAAATGCGCATTCTTCTCAGGTCAGTTTGTTCAGCGGGGAAAACGGGTTTGATGTAGAGAAGTCGCCAAGCTCAGATGTTTATAAGCGGTATCAATTGCAAGGGCTGTCATATATTTCACGAAGTGGACAAGAATCTGATAAATACATCAAAGGCAAGAGGAAGCTCATGTGAAAAGTGTCACGGCCCCGGCTATGATAATCTGCTTAAGGAATGGGAAACGACATCAATGAAAAGACTTGGCATCGTAAAATCAATATACAATACAGTGAATACTCAGGTTGAAAATACAAACAGTTCTAACAAAGAAGAGGCGCAAAAATATATGCAGGAGGCAGCTCATAATTTCAAAATGGTAGAAGTCGGAAAGAGCGTTCATAATGTACAGTTTTCGGATAAGCTTCTTGTTGCAAGCTACGGACTCATGAAAAAATCGCTCAGCGTGATCGGAGCTTCAGCTAAGCTGCCTGATTTTCAGTCGAGCTCAGATGTTATTCCTAACGAGTGTTACAGGTGTCATTCAGGCATTCAGGAAATAACAGTTAAAAAATTCGGGATGACTTTTTCTCATAATGAGCACATTGTGAAGAATAAAGTAGCGTGCGAACGATGTCATTCAAATGTTACCAGGCACGGCGAACTGACAATGAGCAAAGAAAGCTGTAACAGCTGCCATCATTCACAGAATAAGAGTAATGAGTCCTGTGAAAACTGTCATTCATTTCAGGGCAAGGTCTTTGAAGGAACATACATGAATAAAGATCAGCCTGACTTCATGAAAGCCGGAGGTTCGGGTTGTATAGATTGCCATCTTCAATCAAATAAAGTAGAGAAGCCGGATAGCAAGATATGTTTGAAATGTCATGAGGAAGGATATGATGAAATGATGGGTGAATGGAAAGCAGATGTAAATACTTTGTTGAGTGAAGTAAATGGATTACTCAACGGCATTAACTCCGCGGCACTGAATGAAGATCAACAAACTGAAATAAAAGAAATAAAGAGAATTGTTTCCGACATAAGTTCACATCCAAGCATTTATGTTCATAACTATGATCTTCTGAGCTCTTTGCTTACTGAGAAAAAGAAAAAACTGAAAGGGATGATAAAATAATTATCATTAAATAATTTAAATAGTTTAGCTACATTCAAAAACAATTAAAATAAATATTCAATAAATCTAAACAGCATAATTATGAAAAATAAAATCATTGTATTGGCGTTTGTCATTCCTGCACTGGTTGTTCTTATTCTGAGCGTTAACTCGGAAATAAATTCCCAGTCTGAACCAATGTACGTAGGTGTAAATACCTGTGTAGGCGCATGTCATAAGTCCGAAGCACAAGGGAATCAGCTTTCAATCTGGCAGGGAACAAAACATTCTAAGGCATTTGAATCTTTGAATTCAGCTTTTGCTGACAGCATTGCAACTGCAAGAGGTTCGGATAAACCCGCTGCAGAAACTAACGAGTGTGTAAAATGTCATACACTTGGTGTTGATATAGCAACAACAAAGCTGGAAGATACTTTCGATAAAACCCAGGGTGTGCAGTGCGAGACCTGTCACGGAGCCGGATCAGAATACAAGAAGCTTACAATCATGAAAGACAAGGAAAAGGCAATGGCAAACGGACTTATAATCCATACCGAGAAAGAAGCTTTTTGTACGAAGTGTCATAATTCTGAGAGCCCGACATTTGTATCGTTTGATTATGATACAATGTGGGAAAAGATAAAGCATCCGATACCTGATAAGGAATAGTTAAAGATTTTTCTAACATTTTTTAAAATGAAGGATTTCTGATCCGTCAGTTTAGAATTGTTAAGACTGGTTTTGAAAAACCGGACTTCGTTTGCGGTGAATGATCGCATAAATAAATTTAAACCGGAGTAATCATGAGAACAAAGCATATACTCATTTTAGTATTAGCCTTCGTTTCAGCAATTGCAAATTCGCAATCACTTAGTTTTAAGCTCAGCACATATTTTTATTCATGGGAGAGGACTGACAGCACAAGCAGTGATTTCGAGACTTTTCATATGAAGGGTTATCAGAACATGCTGCTTGGCGTTTCAGATAATAAATGGAGCTTCAATACTTCATTACTGACACAGGAGGATATCGCTGAGAAATCGGGTGACGGATTCGATTATTCATTTTACAATCTTTATATAAAGGGTTCCAATCTCTGGAATGTACTCGATGTAAGCATCGGGAGACAGTACATATTTGCCGGAGTCGGAAATACTTCAGTCGACGGATTGAATCTTAAATATAAAGCAGGCATGAAAAAGCAGTACCAGCTTAGTGTTTACGGAGGAGCTTTAACTCCGGATAATTATGATTTTCAGAGCTACCCGTCATTAAATAATAATTTCATATTCGGATCAAAGTTCAGCTATTACGGAGATCAGGGATTCACGGGATCTCTCAGCTATTTTCTCAAAAGAAAAAAGTATGATCCGTACTATGCGCCGAGAATTGATTCTCTTTACAATACAACTGAAGAACTTATAGTTACCGATTCGAGAGACCAGCAGCTTGCCGGGCTGAATTTAAACTATACAGGCAAGCAAAATTATACAATCTACGCAAAAGCTTTTTATGATATCTATCTGGATAAATTCTACCAGGCGGAATTTAATATAAGTTATCCCATAAGGAAACTAAGGCTGTCAGCAGACTATTCATACAGAGGTGCTCAGCTGACTTATAATACTACATTCTGGACAATGGCTCAGTTCTGGCCTCTGTCACATTACCAGCAGCTTGAAGCGACGGTTGATTATACTCTGACAAACGGAATAAATCTGTTCGGTACTTTTTCAAATGTATTTTACATCGATGATAATTCTTTTAAATACCAGGCAGGATTAAAGAGTCCCGGATACGGAATTTACTATGTCGGATATTCAGGATATTCCGGTGAGTCGAACGGGGCTGTAGGATATTTTTACCGGGAACTCATACCTGAGAAGCTTTCGGGAAATCTTACCCTTAACTATTCAAATTACAATCTCGGGGATTATTCATCCGCTAATGAAAACCAGTTCAGCGGTATGCTGGGGATTGCTTACAGACCGAACAGACAGTTTACAATTGACGCCCAGGGACAGCTGATGAATAACCGGATATATTCGGTAGATTCAAGATTTCTTTTAGGTGTCACATACAGATTGTTCAGTAAATTTTAAGATTCATTTAAAATAATTATTATGAAAATACCAAAGTACTACCTTATCTTTCTTGCAGGCATAATAATCTTCCTTACCACCACAGCTTATTTGTCAAAGGGGAAAAATGAATTTATAAAAAATGAAAAGGCTGTTTACACAAAACAGATTTATGATAACAGCAAGATCATTAAGTTTAACCACAAGCTTCACGTCACGGATGCTTCAATGGCGTGCGAGGATTGTCACTCTAAGGCATTGACTTCAGTTTCTTCAAAAGATAACCTTAATCCTGTAATGAAAGATTGCGAAAGCTGTCATGATGTAAAAGACGAGAAACAATGTAATCTCTGTCACTATGACGGAGTTTATAAAAAATTAAGATCTTCGGGCGGGGAGCTGATATTTTCACATAAAGACCACGTCAGAAATCAGAAATGCACGGACTGCCATAAAGGACTTGAGACAGTTAAGTTTTCCAAAGAAAGTGCTTCAGCATTTCCGGACATGGAGAGCTGTTATAAGTGTCATAACAATGAGACAGCTTCAAACAGCTGTGAGACCTGTCATTCCAATCTGACTAACCTGACTCCTGAAAATCACCTAAAGACAAATTTTCTGAATGAACATACGACGGTTGCCGGTGTGAGCTCGAAAAACAACTGTATGATGTGTCACAGCGATGACTTCTGCCAGGCATGTCACAGCCCGCTGGATTTCAACGGCAACAATACAAAGGACAATTTTTATGCTCCTTATTATACAAGAGATAATGCAACAAGAATCGACAGAGGTGATTTGCAGAAACTTACGACTGCTCATAATCTTAACTATTTATATACGCACGGTCTGGATGCAAATCAGAAAAGTTTTGAGTGTAATACCTGTCACAGTCCGGTTGAATTTTGTTCTTCATGTCATCAGAACGGAGGAAATACTATCACAGGCATTGCGCCGCAGAGTCATCAGCAATCAGACTTTGTAATCATTGGGGATGAATTCCGGCGGAGGTCTCCACTCACAGCTTGCACGCAGAGATATCGAATCATGTCAGTCGTGTCACGATGTCCAGGGACAGGACCCTGTCTGCGCTCAGTGTCATCTCAATCCAAATATCATTAACGGAAAGGATCTCAAGTGATGCAAAATAATATTATAAAATCGTTTCTGAAGATGCAAAGAATAAATATTTTTTATATTCTCTACTTCATTATAATTGGAATCATTCTAAACTATGCCGGATGCAGTGATGTTCAAGACAATCTTGTTGAGGCACCCGAAATAGGCGTTCATCCTGCCGGCTGGGCTGATACGACATCTTCAAACTTAACTTCTCCTGACTTTCACGGACAATATATCTTTGATAACAATGCGTGGAACCTCACCCAGTGCAAATCATGTCACGGCGGTGACTATAAGGGGGGAACAACAGGATCAAGCTGTTTTACATGTCACACATCTTCAAGCGGACCCCAGAACTGCCGTCTGTGTCACGGCGGGGCTTCAGGACACTCCAATCCTCCGAAAGCGCTTAACGGTTCTATAAGCGTTAGCGATCTGGGAGTCGGCGTTCATGTTTATCATCTTGATTCGACAAAATATTCAGCCGACGTGGAATGCAATGAATGTCATCTGCCGCTTACCGGCGGAGGATTCAATTCGCCAAATCATTTTGGTGATAATCCTGACGGTATAGCTGAAGTAACTTTCGGGACACTTGCAATGACTTCACTTGGCGGAGTAGTGCCCAATCCTTCCTGGGACAGGAATACTGCTACGTGCTCGAATGTATACTGTCACGGTGATTTTGAATTTGGAAATAACGCCGTTCCTGTATGGACCGATCCCAACAGCGTTGTATGCGGGAGTTGTCACGGAGATCCCGTGACAGGTAATCCGACTCCTCTGCCTTATCAAAAGCCTCACTATTCTTTTTTTACATCACAGACATGTTATGTCTGTCACGGTTCGGTGATCAATCCGCAGGGTGTGATATATGATAAAGATCTTCATGTGAACGGGCAGGTGGACTTTTAGTATTGAGCATTGGGTATTGGGTGTCTTGTCCTGGAATATGTTTACAAAATTTAATAAGTGATTGTATTATGTAAAAATTATCAATAATTTGCTCCCTTAAAAAATAAATTTTTTTCGGGAAAATTTGTGTATTACAGTCCCGATAATCCGACCATCGGAATTACTCAGCTCAGTACAATAGTAGCCGATGATTTTAAACTGAGTCAGAACTATCCGAATTCTTTTAATCCTTCAACCAAGATCAAATTTGATATTACTTCAGACAATAGAAATAATAATTCAAACGTAAGGCTCGTAATTTATGATCAGTTAGGAAAGGAGATTGAAACGCTTGTAAATGAAAATTTATCTCCGGGAAGTTATGAGTATAACTGGAATGCCGGTGATCTTGCAGGAGGAATCTATTATTATACACTCTCATCAGGGAACTTCACTGATACCAAAAAGATGATCCTTATCAAATAGAGAATCAGTTAATTTGGTTAATTTTGATAAATGGTTTACTTAATAAAACAACTCAATAAAAAAGCCGGAGGTATTAAATTATTTCCGGCTTATTTATATTAGAAAGTTTTAAACTTAGTTAAACTTTGTCTAAACTTAGATGTTAAACATGCTTTTGCTTTACTTTGTGACCATTTTTGTTGCCGTTTTTATAACCGTTTGTAGAGCCATTTGTACCATTTGAACCATTTGAACCATTTTTTATCAATTCATTAGCAGCAGTTGGCTGACTCTGTCTGAATCTCTTTGCCCTTCCATACAGAGACGCAAAGAATCCAAGAGCCATTATGATAGTTCCGCCCCAGACAAGATTAATGAATGGTTTTATGCTTGCTGTAAGAACCAGTGTTTCAGGTGTACTTACCGACGGTGAGGTTTCGTCTATTACAATGAGTTCAGCAGTGGATTCTCCGGCAACGGATATTTTAGAAAGCATAAAGGTATAGTGGTCAGTTTCGTTGAGACGTACCGGCAGATTTTCGGTATTGCCTTTGGATATGAACTGTTCGGCTACAACTTTTTCTGTCTTTCCGTTATATGTAACTTCAAATTCGGCGCCGATGGTATTGTCTTCGCCAGTCTGCATTGCCTTTTGGCTGAATTTTGATCTGTCAAAATCTATGAATTTTATTTTCAGACCTTTGACTTCCTTTTCTTCACCTTTCTTAAAAACCACTACATCATTTTCGCCAAATGATTTTGGAGATTCCAGAGACATAGGTGATAAATAAACATCTTTGATGCCAAGATTGGCAATGTCCGGATTTTTCATGATGCCTTCCGAATATTCGCTGTAAAACATTACAGGCTGAAGAAGAAATCCTTTTCCGTCTTTTTCCACAACTACATTGAAATGATATTTTGAATCGTCATCTTTAAAAGGAGTTGCACCTTTATATGTCATGTCATATCCAAGCGCAGACTTCGTTTCATTCATCGGCAAGGACAGATTTACTTCTTCGGAATATTTTGACGAGCCGACAATTCCCAGAAACAGAATCATTATTCCCATGTGAGCAATGTAAGGTCCTGCCCTGAGATTATTTTTCATGAATATCTTAACGGCAATGTTTGCATTTATGATTAAAGCAAACAATGAAGCAGAAACAAATATTGCTATAAGCACATCACGCACAGCAAAGATTACAAGGAATACCGTTACAATACCCGTTATTATAAGAGGTAAATACAGGCTTTTGAGAAACTTTTTTTCTTCAGTGTGTTTCCATGCAAGTAAAATGCTTATTCCGTTAATTAACGCTATCAGAATTGCGAGAGGAAGATTCATTTTATTATAGAAAGCAGGATCAACCGTTCCCTTTGAAAATATCGGCCAGCTTGTTCCGACTGCAATTACCAAGTGCGGTTGCGCAAAGTGTTACAGCTCCGACAAACACAGCTGACTCCCTCGACAAAACATTTGCTGAATCTTTCTTTTCAGTTCTCAGACTTTTCATTCTCAACAGTATCAGACCGTAACCTCCAATACCGAACAGGGAAAGAAATACAATCAAGAATAAATATACTTCCCGTCCCGGATCTACAAAAGAGTGAACGGAAGCGTCACCTAGTATTCCGCTTCTTGTCAGGAATGTAGAATAAAGAACCAGTATAAAAGCCATTATGCAGAGCATCAGACTTGTTTTTTTGAATTTACCTGTTTTTTCCTCGGCAATCATTGAATGAATTCCTGCAACAATTACTATCCATGGTACAAAGGAAGAATTCTCTACCGGTCCCATCCCCAGTATCCGCCCCAGCCGAGAACTCCGTAAGCCCAGAATCCGCCGAGCATTATCCCGACACCAGAATCATTCCGGAAAATAATGTCCATGGAAACGCAAGCTTAAGCCAGCTGTCATATCTGTTTTTTATCAATGCTGCGATCGCAAAGCAAAAAGGAATTGCAAGAGACGAAAATCCCGTAAATAGCATCGGCGGATGAATTGTCATCCAGAAATTCTGAAGAAGAGGATTTAATCCTCTCCCGTCATCCGGAACAAATCCGATCGCTACATCTTTCGGAAAAGATTCCCAGACATAAAAATAAGGGGATTTGATAATCAGTATGAACAATAAAAATGAATGTATTAAGAGTAAATGTAAACATCACAAGCGGCTCATAATTGTCATGATATATTGGGCTGAGCGCAAGACTTTTCTTATCTCCCTGTCCCTTTTATAAGATATGCCAGCAGAAATATTCCAAGCACTGACATTAAAAACGCCCACAGATGAAAGCTCCCTTCCTGTCCCGCATAGAAAGTAGATATAAGAAGGTTGATCGGCAGATCGGTTGAACTGTAATTCCATACATAAGTATACTGAAACTGATGCGTAATAATCAGATAAAGCAGATAAGCAGCGGACGAAATTGTCATAACAACAGAGACATGAAAAAACAATCTTGCCGGCCTTGAATTTCACTTTTCCCCTGCTTGTTAAAAAATAGAATGCCGAAGAAAAAAGGCATGAAAAAAATGCAACATAAACAAAAAATGTACCCATGAATAAATTTTTTAGTTAATATATTTTTAAATCCCGGATTTTTTGATGTCTTCTCCTTTACCTTCGTATTTAGACGGACACTTTGTCAAAACTTCTTTTGCATAAAAGTTACCGTCTTTAACTTTACCTTTTGCAACGACAGACTCTGCCATTTCAAAATTGTTAGGTCTTGCTCCGGCAAGGACAACTTTCATTTCGGTATTGTTTTCATCTTTCATATAGAATGTAAATTCGTTTGAAGAAGCATCAAATTTTGTATCCTTATCTTTTACCCAGCTACCTTTTACCTGGCATGTTCTTTGCTCATCTGATGCCTTTTGAAAGTTTGAGTATTCTATTTTGCTTTCATTGAAAATGCAAAAAACCCTGCTATCAAAAAATACTATGATTATTACTAATCCTGTTATCGTTGATTTTTTCATAAGTTAGTATCTTATTTTGAATTTTAATTATTAATTTGGAATAGGCTTTCCAAGTGACTTGTAGATATCTTCAATCTGTTCCTTGTTTTCAGCAGCTTCTTTATTCTCCGGGATCAAGTTCAAGAACTCTTCTGTATCTCTCAAAGCCGGTTTATATTTTTCTCTCGGCGGAAGATCAGCTTCAAACATCAGATAATTAGCCGCCGCCAGCTGTTTTTCTATACATGCTGTTTTATCGCTTTCGGATTTAGTCTTTGAGTATTTTGCATCTGATTCGTCGGCCGCCTTGCATATTTTATTGGCTCCCTCATCTTCTGATTCTTCTTTTTCGCTGCCTGATTCCCCCTGTTCATTTTTTGAATCTGACATTTGATCGGGGTGGTTCATAAATTTCCTGTGTATAGAATCATCGGGCATCTTTTGATTGTCCGTCATCTTCTGCCTGTTGCCGGTCTGAAGCTCCGGAGGAACATCCTTTGTACATGAAAAAGCAATTAAGAGCAAACTTGCATATATAAAACAGTCTCTGATTTTTGCGATCATTTTTGATAGTGTATTTACTTTTTTATTCAGCAATTAACATACCGAATAAATAATTATTTTTGAGAAATATTCAGACATAATTTCGAATGAAGTCCTGTTATTCTACAGTGGTTAGGTGACATATTTCCACAGTTGTATAGTGGCAGAAACATTCCAGTAACTTGTGGAATTGTTTTTGAAAATATAATGAATTATTTTTAACTTACAAATCAAAATGAGAAAAATAAATAACATTTCCTGCGAATCGTGCAAAGCCAGGTTTCAATCTGTGTTTTGTAAACTGACGGATGAGGATTTGACAGATCTATCAGTTGCAAAACATTGCAACTATTATCAGAAGGGGGATACAATCTTTTTTGAAGGAAATCAACCTCAGGGATTATACTGTATAAATAATGGGAGAGTAAAAGTTTACCAAAGCGGTTATGACGGAAAGGAACAGATAATTCGTCTTGCAAAAGCAGGTGATATCATGGGTTACAGAGCGTTGATCAGCGGGGACTCATATTCATCGTCTGCTACGGTAATAGAAGACTCCAAGGTTTGTCTCATTCCGAGGGAGGTATTTTATGATTTGTTAAGCAACAATTCCGATATATCTAAACGGGTCATGCAGCTCCTTGCCAGCGAACTGAAGGAGGCTCAGCATACAATCACTGATCTTGCTCAAAAGCCCGTCATAGAAAGGCTTGCCGAAGCTTTACTGATGCTAAAAGAATATTATGGATATGATAAAGACGAGAATTCCCTCAACATAACGATCACCAGAGAAGAGATCGCAAACATTGTCGGAACAGCTACTGAGACTACGATCCGCCTTTTGTCCGAATTGAGGAAACAGGGGATCATTGAACTTGACGGAAAAACAATCAGTATCCTAAAAAGCGATGCTCTGATAAAACTGGCCAATCTTTATGATTAATAGGATTAATCACTTCTTCAGTCGCCTGCCTGTCCCCGGGATCTTGTCCTATATTAAGTACCTTTAAATCCGGCTCATTAATCGTTTCATAAGCTTTTTTTCCATAAAAGTCGCCTTTCCGATAAAAGGCATATCTAATATCACACCGGAGTATATATGATAAAAGTCATATAATCTTTTGATTGAAATCATAGACATTTAGTATTGATCCGCATATTTTACAGGCAATAAGAATCCTCAGGATTCTGAATTTATTTGATCAATTCCCAAAATCTAATAAAATACCAAAGGTCAAATTGCCATGTTTAAAAAATACACCAACTCATTTCTGAATGATTTTGATTTTGACCAAATACTGTCAAAATTCAAGATCAGGGATTTTCAAACTTTTGAAAAAGGCTCCTTTATATTTTCCGAAAATACACCTGTTACAAATATTTATTTCATACTTTCCGGAAAGGTAAGGATTAAGAAATCTACGCGGACATTATATGAAGCCGGAGCAGGTGATCTGATTGGTCTTGATGATGCGTTAATCGGGAATCTGTATTCCGGTTCTGCGTATGTAGTTCGGGATGCAAATACCGTTTCAGTGCATAAAAAAAACTTTCTCAATATCTTGAAAGACAGTAATGAATTCAATTTGTGGATTCTCAAGTATTTGACCTACAGAATAGATTCATTGGGTTAATTGTCCTTCCAAACAAAAACTCAAACGGCACAGCTGTCTTCATCTTATCCACCGTAATTCTGATAGCACACACTTTACAAAATTCCACCAAAATATCTGATTTTGAGAATATCTGATTTTGAGTTTCTTGTATTCTCCGGGCGAGAAATTTACTGATATTAATAAATATACAATTGTATAATGTTTTATTATTTTCCAGTGAAAGGAGAAACTACTCATGCAACATAATTACCCCATAGAAGAACTAAAAAGTAATCCGAACTATAACACCGCATCGAAGATTTTGCATTCTATCCTTAAACGCGAGATCCCGGATGAGAAAACTCTGACAGGTATTTTCGGAAATCTTACTCCAAGAATTATCTATCATCTCGAAAAACATTTCGATGATTTTCCGATGAAAGAAATAAATATCCGTGATCATACTGTCTGCCCTTTTGTAATAACCAAGGCAAGAAAAAAACTTGAACAGAATTCAGAGTTTGCAAAACTTCAATCTCTCATACTCAATAATAAACTTCCCAAAACCCGGGACATTTCTCCGATTTACGGGGAATATTCTGAGACCGTTAAAACAATAATTGGATTGTATAACAAACACGGACTCAAAAGAAAATGCATAGTACCTGCAGCCGCGCATCTTTCCAGAGTTGGCGGGCTTGTTCATACACTCGGATTTGACGACCCCGGATCTTCGAAGTTTTGCACAGTTGCTTTTCTCCATGACAGCATTGAAGATCTGATCACTTATGAAAAGCGTCTTCCCGCCGACCATTATGGTCTGAAAGGTCTCGAGAGTTTTATTGACGAATACATTCCTGAAGAGCTGCAGGCTCATGTAAGATTACTTACAAATCAATATGCTCTCATTCTGAATTATCTGAATTATTTATTAACCTTAAGCGACACAAAGACAAATAAAAAGAATCTTTTGAAAGCTATCGAAAGTCTTGGTTCATGGGAATGGTCACTGAATGAAAATGTAAATAAACTATCCGTTCTGTTAAACTCCGGGGAGCTTGAAGAACCTGCACTCAAAAATGCAAACTGGCTATGCTATAAATATCTTTATGTAAAAGAAATGGCTGATGACGCTCTTGAAATGTCCGATTTCAGAACGTTTGAAATAAAAGCAATTGATCTGTCCGATAATGTACACAGCAGTGCTGCATTGTCAATGAAGGAGAAGATCAAGAACATTATTAAGCTTGGCATCTGGGCGAATCAGGGATACAGACTTCAAACAAGCTGGAATCCGGTGAATAATTTCGTGCAGGAGCTTTTTGAAGTTGCGTTGGTATATTCAGAGTATTTAGTAATTAAAGATTTTCTTCAGCCGGTTTCAAAACAGGACTTTTTTGTATCTGCATTATTGAAGATTGAAGAACTAAAAACTATTTTCTATACAGGCTGAAACAGAACAATGATAGTTATGTTATTTTGAGCCGGGAATGATTTCTTGTTAAGCTTATTTTCTCAAGGAAAATTGGTTTCTTATATTAACTTAAATTGTTCCCCTCAAATTTTCATTAGTATTTTCATTAGTCCAGCTGACTAATGAATCACTATTTAGTTTATTTTGCTCATTTTTTCCCTTCAAAACAAAAAGAGCTGGAGAGCAGATTTGAACTGCCGACCTGCTGATTACGAATCAGCTGCTCTACCAACTGAGCTACTCCAGCGATTCAATTATCAATTATAAATGTTCAATGTTCAATGTTCAATTGTTTCTGGAAGAAGATATTATCTTTCCTGTAAGTTTTATTAATTCCTCACAATCATACAAAAAGGATTCGGACAAATTACTTTCTAAATACTTTGAATCCCTTAATAACCTTATCCAGTAATGAGTCTCTCTTGATTCTTTATAAGATATGAATATCCTACTAACAAAATCCTTTTTTGATATTCCACCAATAGCTTCTTCAATATTTGCTCCAATTGAAGTACCGCTTCTTAAGACTTGTTTCGAAAGAACATATTCTCTTTTGTTCTCAGTGAGATATTTGTAAAGCTCGATTATCCTTAGTGAAAATCTATAAGATTTTTCCTTTACAATGTTTTCCTTTTCCATCCCTTTCTCCTCCTCATCATAACGTTAACTTAAATTTTAACCTACACATAGTAATGAAAAAAACATTGAACATTGAACATTAATACATTGACAATTAATACCTGTACATCTCCGATTTATACGGTCCGTCAACTGTAACGCCAATATAGTCTGCCTGTTCCTTTGTCAGCTTTTCTAATTTTGCTCCGACCTTATCAAGATGCAGTCTTGCAACTTTCTCATCAAGATGTTTAGGCAATACATAAACCTTATTTTCATAATTGTCCGAATTATTCCATAATTCTATCTGAGCAAGTACCTGATTTGTAAATGAATTTGACATTACAAATGAAGGATGTCCCATCGCACAGCCGAGATTTACATCTTCCTTCTGCAAGAATATTATTTCTTTTCCGTCAATGTTATAAATATCAACCTGCGGCTTAATTGTATTTTTTGTTTTTCCGTAATTTTTATTTAACCATGCCATGTCAATTTCATTGTCAAAGTGTCCGATGTTACAAACAATAGCTTTGTCTTTCATGTTTTTGAAATGCTTGTCGGTAATGATATTCAGATTTCCTGTTGCAGTAACAAATATATCAGCAATCTTTGAAGCTTCATCCATCGTGACTACCTGAAATCCGTCCATAGCTGCCTGAAAAGCGCAGATAGGATCTATTTCGGTAACCATTACTCTTGCGCCTGCTCCTCTCAATGACTGTGTTGAACCTTTTCCGACATCTCCGTATCCTGCGACTACTGCAACTTTTCCCGCCATCATAATATCCGTTGCTCTTCTTATAGCGTCAACGAAAGATTCTTTACATCCGTACTTATTATCAAACTTAGATTTTGTAACTGAATCATTAACATTTATTGCCGGAATGTGAAAGAGTTCCGTTTTTCATTCTGTCATACAATCTGTGAACACCGGTCGTTGTTTCTTCGGATAATCCCTTTGATTCCTGAAATCAGTTCAGGATAATTATCAAATACCATATTTGTCAAATCTCCGCCGTCATCGAGGATCATGTTTAGAGGCTTTCTGTCCGGTCCAAAAAATAAAGTCTGTTCAATGCACCAGTTAAATTCTTCTTCATTCATTCCTTTCCAGGCATAAACCGGAATCCCTGCTGCTGCCATTGCTGCTGCTGCATGATCTTGTGTTGAAAAGATATTACAGGATGACCAGGTAACTTCCGCTCCAAGTTCAACTAATGTTTCGATCAGAACAGCGGTCTGAATTGTCATATGAAGACAGCCTGCTATTCTTGCTCCTTTCAGAGGTTTTTTCGATTTGTATTCTTCTCTTATTGCCATAAACCGGGCATTTCCGCTTCGGCAAGACGGATTTCTTTTCTGCCCCAGTCAGCAAGTGAAATGTCTTTTACTTTGTATGGTAAGAATTTTGTTTTGTCTATTGTTTCTGTGCTCAAATTTATTCTCCTTATTTGTTTGATTTTTAGTTAGCAAGATAAGACTTAATAATTCTTTAAATAAATTAAATTATTTTTCTGATTTAAAAAATAAAAAAGGTGCAAAGAATAATTCTCTGCACCTCCCATTTTATTAACTAAATTTGCTCTTCCTCCTTGAATAAAAGTATTTAAACCGAAAAAATCATTTTGTTATGAACATGCTGTTTCTTTGATTGTTTCCATTAACATCAAGCTCATAAAAATATTCTCCCGGTTGAAGCTCTTCGTACCTTTTAAAATATACGCTGTAAATTCCCGGTTCCATTTCGCCGTCAACAAGTGTTTCAATTTTTTCACCGCCGGCGTTATAAATGTTCATTTTTACATTTCCCTGATTTACAATATCAAATTTTATAAGTGTAAGATCACTAAAAACTTCCGGCTCGTTCTTATACAATATAAAATCTTTATTTAATGAAACTGTTGATTTTTCCTTATCAGAAGAAACCGTTGTTTCGGAAACAGTCTGCGAAAATGATGTTACCTTATAAAGTGCTAAAAGCACCATTATCGTCAGAAATATTTTTTTTAATAGGTTTTTCATTTTAATTTTCCTTTCATTTAGAATTTGATTTCATATCAAATTACCTGTACAAAAATCGCTAAATTAATATGCACTTGGAATGGAGGTTCACTCACGTTCTGTATGAGTATGGACACTCATTTTTATTAATGTCACCCTCTTATTTGAAATAACGGTAATTGCAATTCATTTTTTAAAACTAACTGCCGATTTTTATTTGTTAAATTTACCTTTTGCAAAATATCCTTAAATATGGATTGTATAAAAAAAAAGCCGGACTTTGAGCCCGGCTAAATTTTTATTCAATTCCATATATCGGCTTGCTGTCTCTTACGCCGGATAATGCAACATCTAAGGTTATTATTTTTGAACTTAAATTTTCAATTGCTATAGTGCTCGCGCTAAATCCGCTGCTGTGGCAATTTATAGATAAGTCATCCTTTGAATCTCCGTAAACAGCTATGTCCTGGCAATCTAAAAATATTTTATCAGTTTCAGGATCAGGCGATCCGTTACTAATGTCAATTGAAGTAATTTTTTTGAATCCGGTATTTGCAAGATTGAATACATAAGATCTGTGAGGTTTCAGTCTTATTTGTGCATAGAATGAATTCAAACTTAATAAATCTTCAGATTGAGTATTGGATTGAGTATTTGATTCGCCGCCTGATGTTGGAGACGTAAACTGATCACCGCATCCGACCAATACTGACAGAACTAAAGTTACTGCTGCGATTTGGAACATTTTTATTGTCTTCATTTTTGTTTTTCCTTTCGATTTTTTTATTTTGTTATTTTTTATTTAATTAATTTAAAAAATGTCCGTGGATTAACCCGGATATTTTCTATTCTTTTTCGAGTGCTGAGTTGTTTTTTCTCTCACCTGCCAATGCAACATTTAAGGTTACGGATTTAGAACTTAAATTTTTAACAGTTATGCTTTTCTCATTGAACCCGCTGCCGTGGCAATTTAAATGTTTTAGAGCCCCGTAAATAGCAATGTTCTCGCAATCTAAAAACAACTGTTCTGTCTCAAGATCTGGTCCGAAACTAACATCTATAGCAGTAATTTTTTCGAGTCCCGTGTTAGCTACATTGAATTCATAAGATGCGTAAGGTCTCAGTCTTATTTGTGTATTGAATGAATTCAAGCTAAGTAAGTCTTCGGATTGAGAGACTGATTCACCGCCGGATGTCGGCGCCGTAAACTGGTCACTGCAACCGACTATTACTGACAGAACTAATGTTACAACTGCGATTTGGAGCAATTTGAATGTTTTCATTTTTGATTTTCCTTTCTTGTTATTTATTTTTTTGAATAATCCTTAATTTAAAGTCCGGGTTATTTTAAGCCCGGCGGGTTTCTTATTCTTTTTCGTAAACTGATCTGTTTGGTCTTACACCTGTCAATGTTACATCCATGGTTATGAATGATGAGCTTAAATTTTCAACTGTTATGCTCTTCACATTTATTCCACTGCTGTGGCAACCTAAAGACTGGTCGTATTTTGGATTGCTTCGGACAGAAATATTCTGACAATCTAAAAACATTTGATCGGATCCTGGATCCGGCTGCGCATTAATGTCAATTGAAGTGATCTTTCTAAATCCTGTGTTACTAATATCGAACACATAAGACTTGTAAGGTTTCAATACTATTTGTGAGCTGAATGCGCTTACAGCCAGTAAATCTTCAGATTGTGAAATTGATTCGCCGCCTGATGTTGGAGATGTAAACTGGTCACTGCATCCGACCAGTACTGACAGAACTAATGTTACTACCGCGATTTGGATCAATTTGAATGTCTTCATTTTTGGTTTTCCTTTCTGTTATTTTTATTTTGGTTAAAAGTTAATTCCTTAATTAATCTCACTACAAAAATACTTTTTTTAATTTGGCAACTGAATAGAGCTGAACGCACTTTATGTATGGGTGTCAATACTCATTTGCAACTGCAAAAAATTTTAAAGAACATTTTAGGTTTGTGTTGATCTAAAAGCCGGGCTTCTATACCCGGCTTTAATTTACTAATCAGAGTCTTTCACAGTCTTATTCCACTTCAATCCAATTATTGAAACGTCCAGCTCTAAGTCTTTTGAGCTTGTATTTTCAATTGTAATTTTCTTAAAGTCGAATCCGCCGCTGTGACAACTTATGTATTGATCGTTCTTTGAATCTCCATAAATTGATATATTGCTGCAGTCCTGAACTGTCCTGTCCGCGGAAGGTCCTATTGAAGAGACATCAATCGAAGTAAATTTATAGAACCCGGTGTTTGAAAATTCAAATGTTTGTGACGAATTTGGTTTTAATTTTAACTGAGTCCTGTAAGTTGGAATTACCGGAACCGGTCTGGGCACGTTTTCTTCAGTCTCTAAGATTCTTTTGTCAGTCCCGGGAGAAATTCCCGGCGACCCTGAAGAAATAATTTCATCACTGTTCCCGCATCCTATTAAGACAGATAAACCAAATATTACTGCCGCGATTTGGAGCATTTTGAATGTTTTCATTTTTTGTTTTCCTTTCTTTATTTGTTTAGTTAATTTATTTGTTTTTAGAATTTCCTTCCGGAGTGCGCACTCCGGAAGGATTTCAATTATTTAATTAAGACCATCTTCTTTGTTTGAACGAATCCTTCTGCCTGTATCTTATAAAAATAGGTTCCGCTCGAAAGTTGTGATGCATTCCATTCATACTGATGGCTTCCTGCTGCAAGCAGTGCATTTACTATTACTGCTACTTCCCTTCCTGACATATCATAGATCGAAAGTCTTACATTTGAAGAAACCGGTATTGCAAAGCTGATCTTTGTAGTTGGATTAAATGGATTCGGATAGTTGTCATTTAACCTGTAGCTTTTTTCAGAGCTCTCAGATTCTTCCAGGGGTATGTACTCCGAATATTTTATCAGGCAAAAATCCAATCCTGATTCTTCTCCCATGCTCTCTCCCATTACAAAAATTCTGTTTTTACTGTCAACAAAAATTCCTTTGGCTACATCATCATTCGATCCCAATGCTCCCGTTCCGTTATATTCTTTTACCCACTTTTGAGAACCGGCAGGCGAATATTTTATTGTACAGAAATCTTTTCCTCTTTCATTACCGCAATTAAGGAGCGGCGGGAATCCGTTTATGAAGCCCGTTACATAAATATTTCCTCTCTTATCCAATGCCAGGGCTTCTGCGCCGTCTTCACTATACAGAAAGGATTCGCTGTCAAATCTCTTTTTCCATTCGGTCTCACCTTTTGCATTTATTTTTACAGTCAAATAATCACTTCCGCCCAGGGATGAAGTAGCTTTGCCCGTTACATAAACATTTCCCGATACATCGACTGCAAGAGCCTTTGCCTCATCTTCAAATCTGATATTCTTTTGAAGCTGGCTGTAATCAGTTCTTGATACCCATTCTTCGCGTCCGTCATAACCGTATTTTATCGTGCAGAAATCTTTGCCCGTTCCGGCTCCGTAGCTGTAGCCGGTAACGTATGCGTTTCCATTTTCATCCAGAGCAAGTGCGCTGACTTCATCATCGCTTATCGCTAAGTTTCCGCCGATTCCATTATAAGTTGCATCCCATTCCAGCTCACCGGATTTACTTATCTTTGCAGTGTAATAATCTATTCCGTTCGATAATCTTTGAATCGTTCCGGCTAAATATACAAAGCCTGAGTTAGTTGCTTTAATGAATACAGGCCGGCTTACATCACTTGAAACTTCATAATATTTTGAAGCCCAAAGCTGTTCTCCGTTTTGATCATATTTTACTACACAAATTTCAAATCCCGCTCCGATTACACCGCTGTTTCCTGCTACATAAATATTTCCACCGTCACCGATTGCAATTGAAGTAGCTTCTTCATCACTGTCTTCAATTCTTGAGAATCCGCTGAAATAAGAAACCCATTGCTCTTGTCCTTTCCCGTTATATTTAATTGTGCAGAAGTCTCTTCCGATTCTTCCTGCGTAGCTGGAGCCGGTTACATATACATTGCCTTCTTCATCAACTGCAATTGCATTTGCCTCATCATCAATACCGGACGCTCTTTCAAATCCGTTGAATCTTACGGTCCATTCTTCTTTGCCTTCCCATGAATATTTTACCGTAAGAAAATCCCTACCCGTTCCTTTTCCTTCACTGTATCCTGTCACATAGATATTACCCTCTCTGTCTGATGTCATCGCCTGTACCTTATCTTCTCCGCTGATCGTGCCGTCATACCGGTTGATCCAGTCTTCTGTCAGCTGGCTGTAAGACAATTCTGACATGCTCAATGTCATCAGTAAAAAGAATACTAATGTTAAAGCCCTGTTGATTTTTGTTTTAATTAGAGTTTTCATTTTGTTTTTGATTTAGAGTTTATAAAATTTTTATCATTAATTTTTATTCTGAAGCTTCCTTTAATGCCTTAGGATCTCTTGGCTTTGCTTTAGATCCGGACAATACCACATCCAGCTCGAGTATATCTGAAGCTAAATTCTGGATGGAAATTGACGTTGCAACGAATCCGCTGCTGCTGCAGCTTAATAATATTTGCTCATCATCCGAATAACCTATGACTTCAAATGCCTTTGGCGATCCGTCACAATTGGTTATCGAAAATAAATTGAATTCATAATATCCGGTATTACTGTAGTTAAAAGAGAATGACTGATTTGGCTTAATCCGGATCTTTGCGCTGAATACATTCTTTTCATTCCCGCTTGCCGCTGACTTCAATTCCATGCTCTGATTTTCCGTTGTAACTGATTCAGTCGGTGAAATCAATTGGTCACCGCATCCCGCCGCGAAAGAAAGTACCAGCATTACTGCTGCGATTTGGAACATTTTGATTGTCTTCATTTTTATTCTCCTTCCCTGATTTTATCAGGATTTATTTAGTTTTAATTGTCTTTATTCCCCGGCAACAAATCCGGTTACATGAATCGTATTTGCTCCGTTATTCTTTAGCTTCAGATCTATGAAGCTGCACTTTTCCAGTAAAATTGATTTAGATCTAAGCGACATTCCGTCGGAATTCGTAAGCGAAAATTCTTCCGTTCCGCATAAATACAATGCGAAAATTCCATATGGCTGAAGCTCCTGAAGATCGATCTCTTCATAGGGTTTTATTTCACTGTCGACAGAGACTATATGATTGAACTCCGGACCGTTGTTTGATTCAAGCATTCTTGATTCGTTAATGCTTTTTGATTTGTACATGAGATTCAGACTAAGTTTGATCCCCGATGATACCTGTTTTTCCGGAGTCAGGGCTTCGCCTGAACTTGTGATTTTGTGCTCCTGATCGTTGATACCTGCTACATTTGAATCTCCGCAGCCGGCTGCTGAAAAAGATAATAGCAAAACGGAAATAGCGATCGCCATTAATTTCTGCTTTGCAGCATTTCTTAAAAAATAGTGTTTCATTTTGTTCCCCCTTTCATTTTTAGTATTGATATTTGATAATTGTATTCTCTGAATTTTATTCAGGACTGAATTCCTGTCATTGAATTCTTTCCTGGTTCTTAAGTTTGAATTTCTCATTGTGTTCTCCCTTCGTTTTGATTTAAGTTGAAAAAGATTAGTTATCATTTTCAATTTCTGATACAAATATCGGAATCTCTGCACAATATTAGAATAGATGACGACTCATTTAGTTAATAGAGGGTGATACCCATTTAATGTAGGGGTAAATATGAAGTTCAGGAAATTATCGGGATGTGATTTATTTATGAAAAGATAAAATTATTCTAGAAACAGCAGGATTGCTAGAAAAAAGAATCCGGTTATTTATAAGAATGTTAAAGTAGTCTGAAAAAATTGATTTGATTTTACGAATTTATCGAACGGAAATCAACGGAGGAAAAATAAATTATTAAGTCCCTCTTAGAATGTCTTTATTCTCTATCGCAAATTTTATTAAGCTGTGGCTGCCTTTGAGGTTTAATTTATTGCTGATGTTGGATCTGTGATTTTCCACTGTCCTGAAACTCAGGAATAAGACATTTGCAATATCTTTGCTTGTCTTGTTTTCAGCTATGTATTTTAGGATTTTCTTTTCGGTGTTAGTTAGTTTTTCAAGGTTGGGATTATTGTTCCTTAGTTCACTGAGTTTTTTTCTCCGGTTCATTAAGAAGTTTGAAACTGACGGGCTTATATAGTAATTATCGTTGTACACGGAAAATATGCACTCTATGATATCATTGACTGCACTGTCCTTCAGTACATATCCCTTTATACCCAGGTTCATTGCTTCGTTGAAAATATCTTCCTCCGCATACATAGTCAGAAAAATTACTTTCGCCGGACTGTTCCTGAGCTCTTTTAATACTTCAAGTCCGGTCATTTTAGGCATATCAATGTCCAGAATTGCTATGTCAGGGTTAAGTTCATTGATCTGCTCGAGTGCCTTCTGACCGTTGTCAGATTCCGCAATGATTTTTATCCCGCTCTCCGGCTCGATTATCTGTCTGAGCCCGTTCCTGAATATCGGATGGTCATCGGCAATTACCAGTTTTATTTCATCACCCATTTCAAAATATTTGCTTAATATAATTTAATTCAAAAATAACGAAGTATATTCTAACCTACAATATTGAATTTACAGCAAGGATTTTTTCCGGGTTTAATACGGCACGTTTATTTTTGTCGTTGTACCGTTTCCGGGCGAGGATTCAATCTCAAATCTGCCTTTGAATAACTTTATTCTTTCCGCCATACCCGTAATTCCGAAGCCATGCTTATCAGAGTTTGCTCTTACTTTCTCCAGGCTGAATCCCGTCCCGTCATCCGATATCAATATTGACAGATCATCCTCTCCTTTGCTGATGTTCAAAATCACTTCCTTAGCCTGTGAATGTTTTACAATATTTGTAACGCATTCCTGGATTATCCTGTAAAGACTCAGTTCAACCTCCAATGGAAGTAACTTTTCGATATCATCAATATTGGAAATAAAATTTACTCCTGTGGATTTTGAAGCCCTGTCCAAAATTGACTTAATCGCTTTCGCCAGACCAAGCCGCTCTATCTGATACGGCCTTAATGTATAGGATATTTCTCTTACGTCTTTTAACGTTGTTGAAATTATGTCGGAGACTTCCCTAATATTGTTCAGAAGATATTCATTATCTTCCGGATTCTTTATGCTCAACAGCAATTTATTTTTGGTTATCAGTAAGTTGTGTCCGATGCTGTCATGAAGGTCGTTTGCAATTCTTTTTCTGTCTGCTTCCTGAACGTCTATCAGTCTCTTTGTAAATTCTTCCTGTGCCTTTTTCTCTTTACTTATCTGATTAAGCTTACTCTGATAAATGCTTCCAGCTGTCCCCGCTACTGCCATCGCTCCTAATGCCCTGAACCACCAGGTTTTCCAAAAAGGCGGAGTGATCGTTATCCTTAATGCTTCTCCTTTATTATTCCATATTCCGTCATTGTTGGATCCTTTGATTCTGAAAGTGTATTCTCCGGGGTCCAGATTAGTATATGTTGCAAATCTTCTGTTCCCGGAATAAACCCATTCCTTGTCGAATCCCTCCATCATATATGCATACTGATTTTTACCCGGTATGCTGAAATCGAGGGCGGCAAATTCAAATGAGAATACACTGTCTCTGTATGAAAGAGTAATTTCTTTTTCCAGGGTTATGGACCTTTTAAGCGGAGAATCCTTTTGTGACACAGGAACAGGTTTATTGAAAATCTGAAAATCGGAAATTACTATCGGCGGCACGAAAAGATTATCCTTTATTTCGTCAGGATAAAAAATGTTGAACCCGTTTATCCCCCCAAATGCCAGTTTTCCATTCTTTAGTTTCAAATATGCCCAATTATTAAATTCGTTATTTTGAAACCCGTCACGACTGTCGTAATTTTTAAACTTCTCGCTTAAGGGATCAAATTTTGACAAACCCTCATTTGTGCTGATCCATAAATTTCCGTTATCATCCTCCAGTATTCCGTTTATTATATCATTACACAATCCGTCTTTCTTTGTATATCTTTTGAATATGCCTGCTCTTTTGTCAAACCGGTTTAATCCGTTCATGGTCCCTATCCAGAGCATCCCGGTCTTATCTTCACAAATTGACAATATTTTGTTGTTGCTGATACTGTAAGGCTCGTGGGGATTGTTCTTGTATGAATAAAATTTCATTTCGTTTTTATCAAATTTATTCAGTCCGCCTTTATCGGTTCCAAGCCAGATCATTTCTTCACTGTCAATAAGAATTACCCTTACCCTGTTTGAACTTATCGAATATTCATCAGAGGGGTCATTGATGAAAACTTTGAATTCATTTTTCTCCGGATCATAACGGCTTAATCCGCCGCCGCCTGTTCCCAGCCAGATCATCCCCGATTTATCTTTTGCCATGGAATAAATGGAATTGTAACTTATCGAATTATTCCCGGCGGAAACATTTCTGTAATGATAAAACTTCTTTGTTTCCGCATCAAACTTATTCAAGCCGTCTCCAAGACTGCCAATCCAGAGTATGTTTTTATCTCCCTTAATAATTGAAGTGACCGCATATTCACTTATTGAGTTCTTATCTTCAGGATCATGAGTATAATGTTCAAATGTATTTTTTTTCCTGTCGAGCTTGCTGATACCCTTGTCCTGCGTCCCGATCCACAGATTATCCGAATCGTCTTCGCAAAAGCTGAAGATAGTATTGCTCAAAAGGCTGTTCGGATTTTTTTCATCAAAGAAATAATGGTCGATCTTTTTTATCGTATTGTTGAATTTGCTGAGGCCGCCTCCAAATGTCCCGATCCAGACTATACCCGACCTGTCCTCATAAATTGAATACACGGAATTATGATTTATGCTGGTGCGATTTCCCATTTTATGCTCATAGGAAATAAATTCATAGCTTTCCGGGTTGAATAAATTTAATCCCCTGTCCCTGGTTCCGATCCACAAATTCCCGCAACTGTCTTCGAATACCTGTGAAACCAGACTACTGCTCAGGCTTCCCGGGTTGGAAGGGTCGTGTTTGTAATAAACAAATATATCGCTGTCCCTCCTGCGGCACAATAGCCCGTCGTTAGTTGCTACCCATAAGGTCTCTTCCCTGTCAATATGAAGCGCGTTAATCCTCATAATACTTATGTTGTTTTTTTCAACTTCCGAAAAAGGACAGTGGCTGAATTTATCCTTACTTGTGTCATATAAATTGAGCCCCCCGCCCCACGTCCCTATCCACAGATTACCGCAGCTGTCTTTAACAATGTCCATGATCCTGCTGTCCGGCAGACGTGATGAGCCATCCTTGTTTTCTGACAAATTAATAAATTCATTCTTAACGGTATCAAAAAAAAGAAGACCTGCTCCGTAGGTCCCTATCCAGAGATTTCCCGAAGGGTCTTCAACTATTTTTCTGATATCATTATCAGCGTTTCCGTTGCGCTGATCAGATGTGAATTTGAAATTGTGAAAACATTCATTCTCCCTGTCATATCTGCTTAGTCCGTTTTCAGTCCCAATCCAGAGATTTCTATTTTTGTCTTCAACAAGGGATCTTATTGAATTGTCACATACAGTGTCCGACTTTCCATTATCATTCTTATACACCTTAAACTTATAGCCGTCATATCTGTTAATACCGTCCTGCGTGCCGAACCACATGAATCCGTATGAATCCTGTATAATGCAAAAAACTACGCTTTCGGAAAGACCATCTTCAATTGATATATGGTTGAATTTTATTTGGGTCTTTAAATTCAAATAATAAAATTAAGAAATAAAATTGGTTTAAAAGAAAATACCTCTAACTATCTGCAAGTTCAATTTGAAAATTACGGCAACGAACTTCAACGCCCTGGAAGTTTGTCCGGTGTTTTGAAAATTTGTTTAATAGTTGAGTAGAGTATTCAAGATTCATAAGCTTGATCTGTTTTCTATTGCAAACTTTACAAGGCTGTTTGCTCCCTTTAGTTTTAATTTATTCATAATATTGGTTCTGTGATTTTCTACTGTTTTGAAACTTATTTCCAGAAGCTCGGAAATTTCTTTTGAAGTCATGCTTTCTGAAATCAGTTTAAGGATATGCCTTTCGGATTTGGTCAGAGATTCAATCATCGGGATCTGATGACCGAACATTTTGTGCTTTTCCTTTCCGGTAACAAGCAGGTTCATTACGGATGGACTAATGTAATATTTATTTTCATTTACCTTATAAATGCATTCTATGATCTCACTTATCGCGCTGTCCTTCAAAACATAACCGCTTATTCCAAGCTCCATCGCCTCATCAAAAATATCTTCGTCCGCATAGACAGTTAAGAATATGACCTTTGGCTTTTGCTTTTTTTTGTTATTCAGTTCCCTCAGAACATCGAGACCTGTTTTCACCGGCATTTCAATGTCAAGCAATGCTATGTCCGGATCCAGCTCATTAATCAGCTCCATTGCAGCCTGCCCGTCATCAGCTTCTCCTAGGATCTCTATGTTACTGTCTTCCTCTATTATTTGCCTCAGCCCGCTTCTGAATATGGGATGATCATCAGCCATTACAATACTAATTTTTTTTTCGTCTTTCATTTTTTTCTTAATTTAATGGAATTGAAATTGTGAATTTTGTTCCTCTTCCGGCTTCGGATTCTATGTTGAGGCTTCCTTTATATAGCTTGATCCTTTCGGTAATGTCGCTCAGCCCGATCCCGTGCTCCATGTCTTTTGAAAATCCTCTGCCGTTGTCGGAAATTATTACAGTCAGTAAATTATTTGTTCTCAGCATTTTCAAAATTACTTCGGATGCCCCTGAATGCCTGAGTATGTTGTTCAGACATTCCTGCACTATTCTGAATACATTTATTTCAAGCTCTTTCGAAAGAAATTTATCAACATTGTCAATCGAAGATGAGAATTTTATTTCCGATGATTTTGAAACCCGGTTAACTATTGACCTGATAGCTTTCGTGAGACCCAGTCTTTCGATCAGATGCGGGTGAAGCTCATAAGAAATATTTCTGACATCGTTCAGAGTGCCCGATGCAAGCTCGGAAATTTCATTCAGAACGTTCCTTATCTTATCCGGGTCTTCCAGGTTTTTCAATCCTATCACTGCTTTGTTCTTTGTAATGAGAATATCGTGCGCAATGGTGCCGTGAAGTTCCGTAGCTATTTTTTTTCTGTCGCTTTCCTGGGAATCCAGTAACCTTCTCGAAAATTCTTCCTGCAATTTCTTTTCCTTTTCTATTTTAGAAAGTTTCTGCCGGTATGTCAGTCCGGTTGCGCCTGCTATTGACAAAGCGCCAAGTGTTTTAAACCACCGGGTCTTCCAGAACGGCGGCGTGATTTTTATTTTAATGGAAGTTCCCTTCTCATCCCAGATCCCGTCATTGTTTGAACCTTTGACTCTGAATATATATTCAGCGGGCTCAAGATTAGTGTAAGTTGCAAATCTTCTCGTTCCGCAATATATCCATTCTTTATCAAACCCTTCCATCTTGTATGCATACTGGTTCTTTTCCGTGTCGTTATATATCAATGATGCGAACTCAAAAGAAAAAACACTTTCCTTGTATGAAAGAGGTATCTCCCCGGTTTCCGCTATACTCTTTTGAAGAAAATTATTTCCCGGTGCATTCTTAACCGAGCGGTTAAAGATTTGAAAATCGGTTATTACCGTTTTTGGAATGTAAGGATTGTCTTTTATTTCTTCCGGCTTAAAATAGTTAAACCCGTTTACTCCCCCGAAATACATCGTTCCGTTGCCGGACTTAAAACATGACCCGTCATTAAATTCTTTGCTCTGAAGTCCGTCGCTTACATCATAGTTTCTGAAAATTCCACTTTCCGGGTTGAACCTTGAAAGCCCGTTGTTCGTGCTTATCCAGATATTTCCACTTTGATCTTCCAGTATTCCCCGTATTGAATTGTTTATCAGACCGTCTTCCGATGAATAAGACCTAAATGAGTCCGTTCCGTAATCATATTTATTTATTCCCCTGCCGTGCGTTCCTATCCATATATTATTTGACCTGTCCTGATAGATCACTATGATATTATCTTCGTTGATCCCCGTTTTAACTTTCTTATCGAATTTATACCGAACTACTTTTTTCTTTTTAAAATTAACCCTGAACAATCCTTCACCTCTTGATCCAACCCACAGGTTATTAAAGGAATCAAGCAATAGAGATTTTGCGAATTTACATTTTACTTTCACTCCGTCTGAAATATCAAGCGGGAGAAATTGTTTTTCCTTTATTTTAAATTTTAAGACGCCATTTGAGCTCGTTCCGGCAAATAATGATTTTGGAGGATCCGTTCCATCCGGCACAATTGAATAAATGCTGATTTCAGATGAACCCTCCTGCGTAAATCTTTCAAAATTATCTCCGTCCTTCTTTAATCTGTTCAGCCCTCCTCTTCCCAGTCCTATCCATAAATCATTGCCTTCAGACAACAGCGCCGTGACTGATTTTCCGTGTATTGAATTTTCATTTTCAGGTTCATAACTATAGTTTACAGATTCTTTAAATGCCCCGTCTGTTTTGAATAATCCCATTCCAATTGAACCAATCCAAAAATTACCCGAATCATCTTCAGCAAATGAGTTTATGTTGCCGGTGAAGATATTTTTTTCCGGATCCCCGGTCTCCGGTATATGATAGAATTTTTTTGATTCGCAGTCAAGCTTGCACAGACCGCCGCCGTAGGTCCCAAACCAGGTAACATTTGATTTGTCATTATATATCGAAAAGACAGCATCGTTGGCAAGACTAAAATTATTTTTACTGTCATAGCTGAACATTCTGCTTTCCCCGTTTTTCTTATCAATAAAAGCAACACCGCTGTACCTGGTACCTATCCATAAATTTTGATTTTTATCTTCGCAGACAGAAAGGATCATCTCATCTTTCAGATCTTCGCCGATTTTATGATACTCCGAAAAATTACAAAATCTGTTGTTCTGAATATCCAGTATGTAAATACCTTTATTAGTTCCGACCAGGATCTTCTCATCCGAATCCTGTGAGATGCACCTGATGCGGTTTTTACTTTCATGATCGGGAATATCAATGTCATTTACGCAATTAACATATTTTCCGTTTTCAGCGTCCAGAATACAAATCCCTTTATCCCAGGTTCCGGCTATTATTTTGTCCTTATAAAGGAAGAGACGATTAACATAATCGCTCTGCAACGAGTCCGGATCATTTCTTACAGACTTTATGAAATCATACTTGAAAGTTTTTTTATTAAGTTTTATGATCCCGCTTCCAAAGGTTCCTATTAGTAATTGATCTTTCCCTGAATCAATTATCGAAGAAATGAAAACAGAGTTCTTCGTGCCGGCATTACCAAAATCAAACAGAATGTTTTTAAAATTATCACCGTCCCTGTCATATCTTGAGAGAGTTCCTTTATTTGTTCCTATCCATAAGTCACCCGATTTGTCTTCATGCATGGATAAAATATCCAGATCTGAAATGCTTCCTGTTTCATCGGAAGGCAAATAGATTTTAAATTTATATCCGTCATACTTATTCAGACCATCCTGTGTCCCGAACCACATAAACCCTTTTGAATCCTGCGTTATACACCATACAACACTCTGTGACAAACCCTGCTCCAAAGATATTCTTTTAAATCTGAAATTCTCCAAAACTTTTATATGATTGACTTAAAATTCATTCAATTTATATTCCAATATTAAAAACAATCTAAAATTAACCGCAAAGAATCTGACATTGTAAACTTTGCGGTTAATATAATTCCTATGACTTCATCGACGCAAGACACATTTAAAGCTTATTTCCCACTTGATTTAATTCCGTCTTGCTTACATAGTATTTGATTTCCTCCATCAGAAAATCAATTTCTCTCATTCTGGAGTAAGCTTTATTCCTTTCGGCCCTTGTATTATAAAAATTATTAAAAGCAACCTGAGGATCTGGAATATTTAATTTGTCAGGCTGTCAATTACTCTTTTTATCTTGGTATATGAATTAACCAGATGAATCAACTCCGTTATGGTTACTTCAGACTTTTCAAATAATTTCTGCATGGCGTCGTCTATTGCTGAAAGCTTTGAATCTTCTGACCACGGGTGCCCCGAGACTATGTCAAGACATGTTGAATCCGTCGGAGTGGGGCAGTGAATAATGGCATCAAGCGTCGTTTTTATTGAATCTAAATCAGGGTCGGGTGAACAGTAAACCGGATTATTCCAATTCAGGTTTAATGTAATTACCGTGAATATTACAATTAACAATTTAAAAATGGCTTTCATTTTTTGTCTCCTTCCTTATTTTTTGTTTTAGAATTTTATATAAAATACTAAAATTATTTATAAAAATATAAACTGTATAATTTCTGCTGTAAAAATTGCAAATTTGTATTTAAGAAGACATAGGGGAATACTCATTTAAATTATAGTGTTGCTCACCTATTCATTACAGAATAAAAATATCATAAAAAAAACCCGGCATCAAACCGGGTTTTTATTTTACGGCTGTGGGTCACTGATCCGGCCGCTTTGGAGTTGTTCTTCCGCTTACTTCACAGCTTCATCTGATGAAGACAGATCCGTAAGTTATTGTTCTCCCTTTAAATTTCTAAAAATAAAATCTTTTCAACTGTGTTTCTAAAACCTTTACAAAAATAGAGAGATTAAATTATTTTTTGAATAAGGGCAGGTACTTAAAATTTGTAGGATTGATATGGTATTTTTCTGGGGGTATACACTTAGAAACGGCTTTGGCATTTTGAATAGAAGCACAGGACTTCGCAGGAATTTCTTTATGACAATAATTTTACAAAAAATTATTCACATTGATGTTAGAATCTTGAAGTAAGTAATTCCTGTAATCAAAGGTATTGCTTATTTTCAAGTGCAAATTTAATTAAACTCAGCGAACCTTTCAGTTTGAGTTTATTGCTCATATTAGATCTGTGGTTTTCTACAGTCTTAGCGCTGATAAAAATTTCATTTGCAATCTCTTTGGAAGTTTTGCCTTCTGATATGAGTTTTAGAATTATCATTTCAGTCTTTGTGAGATTAAACAGATTCGGTCTTTCTTTTTCCAGTTTTTTGATTTTGTCCCTTCTGCTTACAAACAAATTAGATATGGAAGGACTGATATAATAATTTTCTTCTGCAACTTTATAAATACATTCGACTATGTCATTTACTGCGCAGTCCTTAAGAACAAAACCGCTCACTCCTAACTCCATTGATTCATCAAAAATATCTTCGGAAGAAAAGACTGTAAGAAAAATTATTTTAACATTTGACTTCGCTTTTTTCAAATGCTTAAGTACCTCCAGCCCTGTCATTTTGGGCATGTCTATATCAAGCAATGCAATTTCGGGCTCAAGCTCTTCAATGATTCTCAGACGCTTTCTCCCCGTTCTCCGCGAGTCCGAGTATTTCGATGCCTTCATCTTCATCTATGATTTGCTTCAGACCGTTTCTGAAAATCGGATGGTCATCGGCAATTATTATTCTGATTTTTTTATTTTCAGCCATATTATTTTTTTATTGGAATTTTAAATTTTAAGTGTTGTTCCTTTATTTATGCTTGATTCAACTTTGATTTCTCCGTTCATGAATTTGATCCTTTCCATTATTCCCGATATTCCGAATCCCTGTCTGGCTTCACTGAAATCCCTGCTGTTGACATCAAATCCTCTTCCGTTATCAATCAGCATTATTATCAGATGTTCTTCAAGTCTTGAGACCTTCAGTATTGCTTCAGTTGCCATCGAATGTTTTATGATATTGCTTATCGCTTCCTGCACAACTCTGAATAAATTAATTTCGCTTTCTTTAGACAATACTTCATCAACGTTATCTGTTTCAAAAGTAAATTTTATCTCAGTGGATTTAGATACTTCATTTATAATTGATTTGATTGTCTTTGTAAAGCCCAGGCTTGCCAGCTGGTGTGGATGCAAATCGTAAGATATATTTCTTACATCCGTAATTGTAGAAGATGCAAGCTCGGATATTTCTTCAAGTGTTTTTTCCATCCTGTCCTTATCATCCCTGTGTCTGAGAGCCAGTAAAGCTTTGTTCTTCGAAATTAATACATCATGAGCGATCGTATCGTGAAGCTCATGCGCAATTCTTTTCTTTTCATTTTCCTGCGCCTCTATTAATTTGCGCGAGAATTCTTCCTGAGCTTTGGTTTCTTTCTCCAGTTTTTCCAGACGCTGTCTGTATGAATATCCCGTTGCAGCGACCAGTCCCAAAAGACTGAGCCCCTTGAACCACCAGGTCTTCCAGTACGGCGGAGTAATGTTTATTTTTATTGACGTTCCTTCTTCATTCCAGATACCGTCATTATTGGATCCCTTTACTCGGAAAACATATTCTCCGGGATCCAGATTTGTATAAGTTACTCTTCTTCTGTCGCCGCTGTAGGTCCAGTCTTTGTCAAAGCCTTCCATCATATAAGCGTATTGATTTTTTTGAGGGTTATTAAAAATGAGAGCAGCGAATCTGAATGAGAACACGCTTTCCCTGTAAGTTAAATTTATTTCATCTGCGTATATAATATTTTTTTTTAAAAAGGGATTGCCGGCAGAACCTGTAACTGATTCATTGAAGATCTCAAAATCGGTGATAACAATATTCGGAGTGTGAGGATTGTCAACGATCTCTTCCGGTTTAAAATATGTAACTCCGTTGATTCCGCCGAAATACATTACGCCGTCATTGTCTTTGAAAAAAGCGCCATCATTGAATTCACTGCTCTGAAGACCGTCACTGAAATCAAAGTTTCTCACTTCATGGCTCAGCGGATCAAATCTGTAAATTCCGCAATAGGTGCTTAGCCACAGAACATTATTGTCATCTTCCAGAATACCTTTAATGTTGTCATGCAGCCCGTGCGAAGAGGTATACTTTATGAATTTGCCCGTGGCTCTGTCCAGCTTATTCAATCCCCCGGAATATGTACCGATCCATAAAGTTTCTTTCGAATCTTCGTAAAGACAGGTTATGAAATTGTCGCTTATGCTCCCCGGGTCATTTTCTTCATTCCTGAAATTAGTCAGAACATCTTCTTTGATATCATATTCATAAAGCCCTTCGTTTATTGTTCCGATCCAGAGATTATTCTGACTATCTTTCAAAATACAAAATATTGTTTCGTTTGAGAGTATGGAAAGTGATTTGGAATCGAGACGGAATGATTCAAATATTTCCCTGTCTGTGTCAAAATTCAAAACCCCCGTCCCTACAGTCCCGAGTATCAGATTATTATCATGGTTGACAAGCGAATGGATTCCGTCATCTTTACTTATTTTAAAAGTCTTGAAAGTCTCCTCCCGTTTGTCATATTTTATTAATTCGTCTCCTGAAAGTATGCTGATCCAGATGTTATCTACGGAGTCTTCTGTAATTCCGGAAATAATCTTGTTCGAGAATGCACCGGAATTAATTGCCTTCTCATTTATTTTTCCTGAATCCCCGTTTCTGTCAAACAAATGTAAACCTTCCCTCGCCGTACCAACCCAGAGCCGGTTATGCTTATCCTTAAATATCGAGGTAACTGCATTTACAATCCTGAAGGCACCGGTCTCTGTTCGGATTTTTGCGATGTTAAAAAATTTTTTCCTCTCGCAGTCTGTATTACAGATGCCGGAGTTCCTTGTACCGATCCAGAGTACATTGGACCTGTCAACATATACAGACAATATCGAATCACTGCTTATGCTGCGCGGGTCATGCTTATCAAAATTATATCTGTTTACTTTCTTATCACATTCTATTTTGAATAAACCGGAATTCCGGGATCCGATCCATATATTTTTATTTTTATCCTGTGTTATGCAGTTTACGCCCTCATCCCAGCTGCTGACGTCAGTCCTAATTTCTTTCAGATATTTTTCCAGCCTTTGACAGGAAGTATTAAACAGATCCAGCCCATTTGCTTTGCAGATCCAGATGTTCCTGTCGCTGTCTTCAAAAAGCGAGTTGATACAATTTCCCTCAATTCTGTCTGTCCCTGCAAAAGCTTCATTAAAATTTGATATCAGATTTTTACTTTTATCATAAATAAAAACTCCTTCCTTCCATGTGCCTATCCAAATGTTTCCGTTACAATCCGTCAGCAGACAGGAAATATCTTCCGGGCTGAAAAACAATTCCGTATTATCTTTATCCAGAAAATGGGAAATGGTGTTACTGCTTTTGATATACTTTTTTAATCCGCCGTCAAAGGTACCGATGAGCAAATTCCTGTCGCTGTCTTCAATCACCGCCGTCACCAGGCTGCTTCTTTGAACAGTAGCATCATCATCCAAACTGATATTCTGAAAATGCTCCATTTCCTTATCATACCCGGACAGGTTATCTTTCATGCAGCCCACCCACAGAATTCCGTCACTGTCTTCGTGGAGCGCTTTCACATAATTGTTAGCAAGGCTTTTTTTATCTTCACGTTTATTTTTGAATACAGTAAACTTTAGCCCGTCAAACCTGTTGAGACCCTCCTGCGTGCCAAACCAAAGAAAGCCTGTACTATCCTGATATATATTATAAACGTAACTTTGTGACAAGCCTTTCTCAAGAGACAATCTTTCAAATTTTATCTCATCCAAACTATTTTAATTGTTTATGTTAAATCTATCATTATTCCTGTTTTAAAAAAATTCAAATCTGAAAAGACAGTTCCGGGGATACAATAGAGATATTTCTTGACATCACAATTAGAGAATTGAATTAAAATATCATAAAACATAACTCATCATAGAATAACTTTAAAATTTCAAGATTCTTTATTCTAACCGGAATACTGGAGTCTGTTGGGTGTTCAAGGATCCAGACTCTTAATTCTTCTATTTTAGTATTCATTAAATCGTAGTGAAACTCCAATTCTGTTGAAATTGTATCTAACATCACATCAGTAACAGTAACAGGGATGCCCATTAGATCCAGAGTTTCCTTACTTCTGTCCAACTTTGTATAAACTCCTCCTTCCGGAGCGTTAGTACGAATGCACGTCCTTAATGAGTCGTGGCAAGGTTTTGCTGCATTACCGCAGTTACAAAGCGAGTATTTATTTCTTGTGATTACATAATTATCAATTAATGTTACAATGATGCTATCGTTTACAACTAGGTTTTTTAAATTAACTTCCAACATTTGTAAGTTCTCCTTTAAGTTTGTTTTTTAAAAATGATTATAATTTTTAAAATTTTTATCTTTGCCCTTTTTTACAACGTGACCATCTAAGCCAGATGAATCCTCAATTGTGTTGTGTAAAAAGTTAATTCATTTAATACCTGGGTTAACCTGTCGATGTCATCGGTTGCGTACTGAATTTGTTCGTCAAGATCCGGGTCATTTGGATCGGGCGGGTCTTCAATGAATGTTTTCTTATCTGTTATCAAGCTAAGTATCGAATTAAATCTTGAATTCAAATTGTCCAAGGTTGCCTGAAAATCGAATTCCAAAACTGCGTCTCTGTCCAATTTCGTATAAACACCCCCGTTTGGGATACATGCACTGGTACCTTTACACACTTTTTGACTTGGGCTGCAGTTACAAGGTGGAAGGTCCCGGTCGGCAAGGTAGCCGTTAATTTGATCTGTAACGTCTGCGTCATTTGCTGAATCAGCGAATGTTTGATTGATTTCCATTTTTTTGTTCTCCTTTAATTATTGATTTTTAAATGTTACTTATTTTTAATTGTTTTAAAATTTAATTTAATAAGATTTCAAATTTCTTACCAATTCATTTTTAATTATTCTTTTGATTTCTTCTGATTTTATTTTATCTATGTCGATTAAATATTCATCTTTATCATCAATGACTAATTTGTAATCAATTGAATCCCTCGCTTCATCATTGGCTGTAACTTTTGCTTCAGACGCTATCCTTTTTATTTCTTCTGCAGAAATATCAGTTTCCGTCTCAGAGCTCAGAGCTTTTCCGATAAAGCCGCCGCTTTGTATTAACTTTAGTTTTGTCATACTCCTACCTTTGCATTCTTCCAACCGTTTTCCACGGCTTTTACTTCAAGACTTCCTTTTCCATAAAGCTCATTTGCTTTTTTAATTGTAGCTTCTTTAGCCATTATGAAATTTGCGGCTTTTGGTAATTTAATAAAAGTTTCGTACCATATTCTGCCAGCCTTCTCCCATGAATTTCCTCCTATGTCAAATGCAGCCATATAAAATGCAAAATTCGGAATTCCGCTGTTTATATGCACACCCTTTTTTCTGTCATATTTATCATAAGTTGCAGGCTGCGGATCATCTCCAAATCGGGGATGATTTTTGAAAGCGCTTCCCGGTTCCTTTAATGAACGTACAGCATATTCGTCTCCTATAAATACGTTTTCGCCAATCAGCCAGGAAGATTGAGTTACATCCTGATTAAGAACTCTTTGTTTTACCATGATTCCCATCACATCCGAGAATGATTCTTCAAGTGCTCCGCTTTGACCGTCTTTATTAAAATTGGATGTGTAAAGTGTCACGCCGTGAGTTAATTCATGAGCGATGATATCTATATCCTTAGTCATGCTGTCAACAAAGACACCATCGCCGTCTCCGTAGATCATTCGTCTTCCATCCCATTCTGCGTTACCATACATTTTCGAGTAATGTATAGAATTAATTAATGTCATTCCTGCATTATCAATCGAATTTCTCTTAAATAATTCAAAGTAAAATTTCCATGTTTCAGTAACTCCTTCCATTACGTTTTTAAAATCTGCGTCATTAGAATTATTATCCATTAGGTCTCCCGGAAGCTTTGTATCTTGTTTGCAGTCATGTATTTTAATGTTTGGCTGCAGCTGTCCGGAAATTACAGGTTCTTCAATAAAATACTCTCTTTCTCTTTCATTGAGCTTAGAAAAGAAAACTCTGTCACTGCGAAACCTGGTAGTTCTGAATGAATTATTTATTCCCAGTTCAAATATCTCCGGATCTTCGCTTTTAAGCAGCTTATCAACTATGTAAGGAGGCAATATACAATGGACGGGGTTTCGGTGGCTTTTGCACATAGAGTTATTTGGTGTTTAATAAATTTTATAATGATTACAAATAAATCATCTATTATTGAAATGGTCTCTTTGAACCCAAACCTAATAGTAAATTCAGTGCAGCAATTAAATTTCCTTTTTGATAAGGAATACCATCAAAATCTTTCCCTAAACTAAAAACTATGAGTTTATTATCACCTGCATTGTAACCGAAATTAAATAAATATTTTGCTTTTGTGGAATCGCTAAAAGCATTTCTCGAAACACCTTCAAATGAAATAGAAAAATCTGACCAGGTTTGAATAAATCTTACTCCCATATCATAATCAACTTTTGAATGCAGAATATCATATAAGTTCATCCAATTTTTAGCGGAGTCTTTTGCAAATGTTACTTTTAATAATCCCAATGCTGTTGTGCTATTCGTTGCCTTTGGATTTACCCAATCCCATCCCCCGGTAAGCCAAAATCCTAACTTGTTCATTCTTGAAAACTGGTCTCTAAATTCAAATGATGATGCACCGGCAAAATCAAGCTTAAATCCATCCCGAACAAATAGGATTTTACCTGCTTCTTCTTCTAATTTTTTGATTATTTCTTGACGATCTTCATTATCTATTAGTTCTTTTCTTGAAACTGGATCAATAATTTTTTCCCTGGCAGTTATTTTATCATCAAGATCAAATGCTTCATTTTCAACAGTGTTTCTTTTTTCCTTAATCTCATCTAATACACTTTTTGTTGCTGCTATTTCGATTTTTACATCATTAGACTCGGGGAGTTTTTCCAATTTACTCAAGTTGGCTTCAGAAATTTCCAGAGTAATATTAATTTCTTTTAAAGATTCGAATAATAATTCCTTTTTTTGAACCAAACTAACATACTCCGGATCTTTGTTTCGGTTTTCAATAAGATTTTTCTCATTTATTCCGGCGAGTTTATTTAATTGGGTTTCATATTCTTTAGACATTTTAGTGAATGCATTAACAATTTTACCTCTCACAATAGAAAATTTTATTCCAGTTCCAAGTCTTGTTATTTCAACTGCACTGTCATTTGCTTTATTTGTAGTCGTTGCAAGAGAGAGAGCAATTGTTTGACTGATGCTATTACCTATATCCGGATTATTATATTTTGAAAAAGAAACTTTTGGTCTAAATACCCACGAGGAAATTTCTATAGAATAATTATTTGGCACAATGCTAAAATTGTCAGTTGCATTTTGAAGCAATAATGCAAAGTTAGTCGGATCTTTAGGTCTTTCAATACTGGATGGTGATAAATCTAAAATACCGAATGCAGGATTAGATGCACCAATTGTTAAATTATATACCAGGGAAGTTGTATCAATTTTATCTTGTGAAAATGATTCGGCATATAAAATAAAAATGTATAATAAAATTAGTTTTTTCATTTTGAATTTTTAGTATAATGTAATTTAAAGAATATCATAATTTGCAGTTATCGATTGGTTAATAGTTACATCAACCTGACGCCGAAATTTATTAGTATTTACACCAGTTCCAGTAATTTTAAATGTAATTCGAACAGGACCGGCAATTTGATTTTCGGGGGGAACACTTGGTGTAACACTAAGAACTAGATTTCCTGCGCTTAAAGGAAATTCTCTGTTTCCCAATGGTCCATCAACTCCAACTTTTCTAATCAATGTTGATTGCTCAAAACCACTTGCTATAGTAACACTTAGTTTTGAATCTGTTGATCCGTGAAGAAAAATGGATTGATGAAACGATTCATCTAATGGAATTTGATCTGACATTTTTAATTCTCCTTTTTTTTAAAATTAAAATTTAGAAAATAGTTTATCATTATTTATTTTTTTCTTTTACAAAAATCCAGATATTTCTTTACAAAAAAAATAAATGTCTTTACTGCTTTTAGTCAGGACAGTTCTTATTTTAATAGGGGTAGACACCTATATAATTTCAAAAAATTTTTGAAATCTTTGTAATGAACTGAATAAAGTTGGTCTTGAAATGTTACCTTTTTGTGAAAATTGGGGACATGATTCTTGAGATGTGTATCTGTTCTTCCTTATCAGATATTTATATGAACTTTGTAAAATTACATTTTTTGGTTATCAAATTTATATACAAAAAAAATACCCTGCCAAAATTTAATATTGGTCAGGGAAAATGAATCTTCAAAATATTTATATCTTTGCTGCCAACCGATGGATGAAACGTCGTCTTGCGTCTTCGCGTCTCACGTCTGACGTTTGACTTCTATCCCCAGCTCATCAAGCTGCTCTTTTGTCACTTCACTCGGACAGTCATCCATCAGTGAAGACGCTTTTAATGTCTTTGGAAATGCAATTGTATCTGTGATTGATTTCAGTCCGCAGAGTATTGCGACGATTCTGTCGAATCCAATCCCGGCTCCTCCGTGCGGCGGCGCGCCGTATTTGAATGCTTCAAGCATGAATCCGAATTTCTGTTTTGCTTCTTCATCAGTCAGCCCTATCATGTCAAATACTTTTTTCTGAATGTCCGACCTGTGAATTCTTATGCTTCCGCTTGCGAGTTCATATCCGTTCAATACCAGATCATAACAGTTTGCACGTATGCTTTCGACTTCATCTTTGTCACTGGCTGTCAAGAAATTTCAGATACTCATCTTTCGGACATGTGAATACATGATGTTCGGCAACAAATCTTTTTTCCTCTTCATCATACTGAAACAATGGAAAATCAGTTACCCATACAAATTCATACTTCAGATTCATCCGTAAGTTTAAAATCATCTGCAAGTTTTATCCTCAGTGCGCCAAGCGACTGCAATACTTTTTTCTTCTCTCCGCTTAAAATAAAAACCGTATCACCGTCTTTCAGCTTTGAAACTTTTCTTTAATATTTGAAATGATCTTCTTCGGACAAGAATTTAGTCAGCGGCGACTGAACTGTTCCGTCTTTATTAAATTTTAAATATCCCAGTCCGCCGAAGCCAAGCTTCTTCACAAACTCAGTTAACGAATCAATTATCTTTCGTGTGACTTCCTGTCCGTTTAAATTTATTCCGGCGACAATTCCACCGTTCTGCATTGCATCGGTGAAAACTTTGAACTCACTTCCTTTTACAATTTCAGTTATGTTTTCAATTGTCATTTCACTTCCGTCCGACATTGATTCTAAGATCGGGCTTATCAATTCCGTAATGTATTAATAGCATCATCATAAGTCATTCTCCTGAACTTCGCGGGCAGATCAACTCCTTTAATTTCTTTCCATATATCCTTGAACATTCCTTCCACCATTTCAAACACATCGTCCTGCGTTACAAAGCTCATCTCCATATCAATCTGCGTAAACTCCGGCTGACGGTCCGCTCGCAAATCTTCATCACGAAAACATTTACAAATCTGCACATATCTGTCAAGCCCGGACACCATTAATATCTGTTTATATATTTGCGGAGACTGCGGAAGCGCATAGAACTTTCCTTTATGAACTCTCGACGGAACAAGATAATCCCTCGCTCCTTCAGGCGTTGACTTCATTAGTATCGGAGTTTCGATTTCAACAAAGTTATGTTTTTCAAAATATTTATGAACGATCTGATATACTTTGTTTCTTAAAATCAGATTATCAGTAACACTTTTCCTTCTTAAATCCAGATATCGGTATTTTAATCGCAGTTCATCCGATGCCTTCACATCTTCTTCTATTACAAACGGCGTGACATCAGATTCATTAAGTATCTCAATATCATCAACATCAATTTCAATTTCACCTGTCGGTATATTTTTATTTATGCTTTCTCTTTTGATCACTTTGCCCGAAGCCGAAATCACAAATTCATTTCCGAGCTTTGAAGCAATATCATAAATACTTTTTTTCTCCGGAGCAATTTTTAATTGTGTTATTCCATACCTGTCTCTCAAATCGATAAACAGCAATCCTCCAAGATCTCTTTTCTTTGAAACCCAACCGTTTAAAGTTACATTTTTATTTTCATCGGCAATACTTAAATCACCGCAGGTATGTGTTCTTTTTTTAAATGTCATTTTTTTTGTGAAATGTCAGAGGTCAAACGTCAAACGCCTGTCTGCCGCAGGCAGGTGAGACGCTTGTTGCCAGACGGGTAATAGTTAGTAATAAATATAAATAGTAAATAGTAAATAGTAAATAGTAAATAGTAAATAGTAAATAGTAAATAGTAAATAGTAAATAGTAAATAGTAAATAGTAAATAGTAAATGTATTAAATCTTAAAAATCCGCCTGCTGGCAGGCATAAGTCGATTTAAATCTAAAATCCAAAATCAATTAAATCTAAAATCGAAAATCCAAAATCTAAAATCAAAGAGTTCCTCTGAGCTCTTGTTCCCTCTCAATCGCTTCAAACAATGCTTTGAAATTTCCTTTACCGAAGCTCCTTGCTCCTTTTCTTTGTATGATCTCAAAAAAAACAGTCGGTCTGTCTTCGATCGGTTTGGAAAATATCTGCAGAAGATATCCGTCTTCATCTCTGTCGACGAGTATTCCGAGCTTTTCAAGATCGGAAATGTCTTCATCAATTTTTCCCACACGTTCTTCAAGCTCTTTGTAATAAGTTGTCGGAATGGTCAGAAACTCCAGTCCCCTCTCTTTGAGATCTTTTACGGTCTCAAGTATATTCGGTGTTGACATTGCAATGTGCTGGGCTCCGCCTGTCTTATAAAAATCAAGATACTCTTCGATCTGAGATTTCTTTTTTCCGGGAGCAGGTTCATTGATAGGAAATTTTATCTTGCCTGTTCCGTTTTCCATTACCTTGCTCATCAGCGCAGTATAGTCTGTTGATATGTCCTTGTCGTCAAAAGAGATCAGCTGATGGAATCCCATTGTATGAGCATAAAACTTTACCCATTCATTCATTTTCCCAAGCTCGACATTACCTACAATATGGTCAACTGCACGCAGTCCTGTATCTTTAATTCCCTTAACTGACTTATTTCCTGCAGCCACGAATCCCGGCATGAAAAGCCCTTTATAATTTTTTCTTTCAATAAAAGAATGAATCGTATCGCCGTAAGTCTGAATTGAAGATTTTATAATTACACCGTCTTTATCTTTGTATTCAGTCGGCTCGAGAACTCCCTTTGCTCCGCGGCTTGTGGTCTCAATATAAGATTTTGTTGCATCGTCAACTTCCAGCGCAATATCCCTCACACCGTCGGCATGAAGCTTGTGATGCTCCGCAATAAAATTATCATGAGTAAGAGGTGACGACAAAACAAATCTTATCTTTCCCTGCTCGAGAAGGTACGAAGCTTTTTCTTTGTCTCCGGTCTCAAGCCCGGAATAGCCCGTAAGCTTAAAGCCCATCACATACTGATAAAAGAAAGCCGACTGCTTTGCATTGCCTACATAAAACTCCAGATGATCTATTCTTTTTAAAGGAAGGAAATCTTCCGTTGTCTTGTTATCCTGAATCTGAGGTTCAACTTCATGAAGTGTGTCCATAATAAATGTAAATTAATTTTATTTGAAATTTTAGTTTTGCTCAATTTACTGAAAATAAGATTAAAATTTAATGGAGTTAACAGTAACAGAATTTCAAATCAGATGCTGCTGAAATATTACTCTATATTTTCAAGATTGGTACGTTTCTTTTCCTTGAGCTTGCGAAAATGGGAAGGAGTAAGACCTGTGATCTTTTTAAATTGATTTGATAAATGGGCAACGCTGCTGTAATGAAGCTTGAAAGCGATTTCCGAAAGGTTAAGCTCGTCATAAACTATCAGCTCTTTTACCCTTTCAATCTTATGGAAAATAATAAACTTCTCGATTGTTGTCCCCTGAACTTCCGTAAATAAATTTGAAAGATATTTATAATCATAATTCAGTTTCTCGCTTAAGTATTCGGAGAAGTTTATTTTAATAGGCTCGTCTGTATAATGAACCAGCTCGACAATTACATTTTTTATTTTTTCTATCAGTATGCTTTTCTTGTCATCCATCAGTTCAAGTCCGTACTTGCTTAAAGCAATCTTTAACTGTTCCCTCTTTTCAGGTGTGACAGCATCAAGGATTTCGGCTTCCCCCAGTTCGACAGTCTTATAGCGCAATCCCAGTTTTTCCAGCTGCGATTTTACTATCATCTTGCATCTGATGCTTACCATATATTTAATATACAATTTCATTAAAGAAATACTTACTGTTAATCTGATTAAAGCTTCATATTTTTCCATAAGGTATTATTTAAGATTTAAATTATGAAACTTTCCTCAAGAAAGTTAAAAATAATTATAACAAAATTCTATGATTTTATACAGGAATCACCAGGGAGCATTGAATTCGAGCCAATGAAAAAATTCAGGGTAAAAATCTTATGATAGATTTTTAATTTTTTGAATTAAGATATTTATTTGAAGTTTAGTTTTTTCCGTAGAGAGAGATAAGTTTATCATTCATATCCGCTTTTAATAATCGTTAAGATCATTTTAAAACGTTCGTTTGCTTTGATTACAGTTGGTGAGTGGGCCGGAATAACAATTGACTGACCGGTCTTTAGAAAATTAGATTTAGAATCAATGACAATTTCCGCATTTCCGTCAATGATCTGTGCAAATGTATCGAAAGGTGAAACCTTTTCAGTGAGCCCTTCCCCCGAATCAAAAGACATAGCGCTGATACTGCCTGTCGATTTTTTAATTATGGATTTGATGACAACAGAATTAGGGACGTATTCAATAATCTCAACAACTATAAGTCCAACCGACTTTTCCAATTCATTGTTTTCCATGATCAACTATTCCAAATTTAAATACATTTTAAAAAAGATTCCGGCCCAATTAAGAATCAAGCCGGAATCTGTATTTCATAACTCAATAAGAATTTTATAAGAATCAAATTGCCTAAAGCTTAATGCCGAATGTAATATCTCGCCTGCTATCCCAAACGAATTCTTTTCAGCATTAACAACCTTAAAAATCCTTATTGTCAGCTTTAGTCAAAATGAAAATTATCAAAGCTTTTTCATTTAAGACTGTACAAAGTTAACATTAATAGTATTTAAAAGTATTACACAACTTTAAATAAAAGTTACATTATTTACATATATTATTTTAAGCTCAGAAATCTCAACACTTGTAAATGAGTTTAAGTCAGCCGGAAATTATTCAGTTAATTTTAACGCTTCTGATTTATCAAGCGGTATTTACTTTTATAAAATGACTGTAAATTTAAACGGACAAAATTTTATATCTACAAAACCAATGGTTCTTTTGAAGTAAAAATATTGGGCATTCAGGGGCAACGATAAAAATCATAGTCATCATTTCATCAAGCCATCACAGTTCAAAAGCTGATTGAAGAAATTCTTTCAGCTTTTTTGTTTGACATGAAATTCTTAATATGTCATTGACCCCGAATTACAAACTTCTAAAACTCACTGCCATGAACCGTTCAATTAGCTATACAGCAATACTATTTTCTCTCTTAACTTTATCATTACATACATCAAAGCTCTTTCCGCAGGTAATAAATGAATGGAACTCAAAAGGTCCCGGCGGAGGCGGGGCGCTCTTTTCACCAAGCTTCAGCCCGCATGATCCTGATCAGATTTATATGAGCTGCGATATGAGCGAGCTCTTTCATACTACAGATCTCGGATTATCCTGGAAAGAAACTGATTTCCGGGAAATGACCGGGAACAACGGAGCTAAGGTTCAATTCACCAATAATGCAAATATTCTCTACTGCACAAATTTTAAGAATGATCTGATGACTCCTTATAAGAGTACAGACGGGGGCATAACATGGAATCCATTGACATCTGATCCGACTTTCGGTGAAGCATTTAGTTTTAATGCTGACATTAATAATTCAAATAATATTTTGATCTCAGATTATACTCATCTGTATTTTTCTTCAAACGGCGGGACAACTTTCACTTTAAAATATACTAACGGCAACGGCTGTTATGTAGCCGGAGTATTCTTTGACGGAAGTAATATTTATGCCGGACTTGATAACGGCATATTAATTTCTACAAATTCCGGTTCGTCATTCTCCTTATCCGGCATCGGCGGAATACCGGCAACCGAAGCGATCGTATCATTCACCGGCGCAAAGCAAAACGGAGTAACAAGATTTTTTTGCGTCACGCTTGGAAGCGGTGATGTTTATCCCGGAGTAACGGGAGCGGATCATTATTCTTACAAAAAAATTTATTCCGTTGATATAGGTCAGGCAAACTGGTCTTTGAAAACAACAGGTATCAATGCATACTCATCATCCTTTTTTTATTTCAATGTCAAAAAATAATATTAACATCGCATACACAGCCGGCGGAAGCAATAACGGCGATCCTGTAATTTACAAGACTACCAACGGAGGCAATAACTGGAGCAGTGTGTTCATTACAAATAATAATCAGAATATCTTTACCGGCTGGAGCGGACAGGGCGGTGACCGCGGCTGGTCTTACGGCGAGTATGCGCTTGGCTTTGAATGCAGTCCGGTTGATTCAAATAAAGTCATTATCACTGACCTCGGGTTTGCACATCTTACAACTGACGGCGGAACATCCTGGCGGCAGGCATATCTGAATATTAATGATCAAAACCCAATGAATACAATTATCCCCTCCGGAAAAAATTACAGAGGTATCGGACTGGAAAACACAAGCTGCTGGTGGCTTACATGGTCTGATTCACTGAATATATTCGGTTCTTATTCTGACATCAGAGGAACACGATCGACCGACAAAGGGAACAGCTGGTCATTTAATTATACAGGTCATACACTTAATTCAATGTATCAGTCTCTCAAACATCCAACCAACGGAAATATTTACGGAGGAGTATCTTCTGCACACGATATGTATCAAAGTACTTATCTTCAGGATTCAAGAATTGACGGAGCGAACAGGAAGAATATTATTTTCAACAAATAAAGGTCAGCATGGCAGACGCTTCATGACTTCGCTCATCCGGTAATCGGAATGGCGCTTAGATCCGAATAATACAAACCAGATGTATGCAAGTGTTATTCACAGTACACTAGGCGGAATTTTTGTTTCAAGCAATATTCAAAACGGCGCTGCTTCTACATGGACAAAATTAACAAACCCGCCGCGTACCGAAGGTCATCCGTTCAATATCAAAGTTTTGAATGACGGAACATTATTGTGTTCATATTCAGGCAGAAGAAATTCATCCGGAACATTTACCGCAAGCTCGGGAATATTCATCAGTACAAATTCAGGAACATCTTGGATTGACAGGTCAGCTTCGGGAATGCTTTACTGGACAAAAGATGTAGTCGTTGATCCGCATGATGTAAATCAGAATAAATGGTACGCATGTGTTTTCAGCGGATGGGGCGGACCTCCGAACGGGCTGGGAGGTTTATACAAAACAACTAACCGCGGAGTCAACTGGACTAAGAATAAAGAATCTCGACAGAGTCGGTTCGTGTACAATCAGCCCGGTCAATCCTGATGAAATGTATATGTCAACTGAAGTTGAACGGGCTTTGGTACAGCAGTAACATAAATTCTGCAACGCCGGCTTTCACACAGGTTCAGGGATACAACTTCAGACAGCCCGAAAGAATTTTTTACAATCCATACAATCAGAATGAAGTCTGGGTTACGAGCTTCGGGAACGGAATCAAAGTCGGATACACAATTCCTCCGAAAATTTCTTTGAACATTACAATAGGTATAGAAGGATTTTGGAACGGGACAACACAGGTTCAGGATACAGTAAGATTGTATTTGACGAAATCAATTCTTCTCCGTATAATCCGGTTGATTCAGCAAAAGCAAAAATAAATGCTTCCGGAAATGCAATCGCAGATTTTTCAAACGCACCAAACGGAAATTATTACATACAGGCAAAACACCGAAATGCACTTGAGACATGGAGTTCGCTTGCAGTTGCATTTGTAAAAGGTCAGACTGCAAATTACAATTTCACATCGTCACAAAATCAGGCATACGGAAACAACATGATTACAAAATACGGCAGATGGTGTTTCTATAGCGGTGATGTAAATCAGAACGGTTCGATTGAAGCAACTGATTTGAGTACGATCGATAACGATGTAAGTAATTTTGTAACGGGATATGTTGCAACCGATGTTACCGGAAATAATGTTACCGATGCGGCAGACCTTGCGATAGCTGATAATAATGTGTTTAACTTTGTAAATAAAATTACTCCGCCGTGAAATGTCAAACGCGAGACGCAAGACGTGAAATATTTATAATTTGAAATTTGTAATTAAAAATCCGGCAGCATGCTCTCAATCGGATTCCCGTTTTTGCGGGAATGAGAGTTTTGAAGACAGACTCAGCGTTTGGGAATGACAGGCTCTCAGGACAGTTTTTCAGAAGTCTCGCTTTAGTGATTTATAATTTAATAATACTTGTTTGTAGTTATTTTATTTTGTAGTTTTCCCAAAAATTCAGTTACAGATTGCTCTGAGAATTGACAAACTGAAAGAACAAATTAAAGAAGAATCTTATTGTGACAGATTTGAAACATTACAAAAATTATTTTTATCCATTGAGTCTTTACTTTCCTCTCTTCTTATATCACCTACATTACTAATAAATAGTATATCAAAATTTATTTCACATTGTGAAGTAAAAAATATCAGTATCTGAAAACAAATATTCAGGAAGCTGTTCTATGGAGTTTAACACCGGATTGATTGAGAAGAAGGTGAATTTAATTAATTACACAAATAATGAATTACTACCAATTATTTAATTTAAATCTAATGACAAAATCTAAAACCATTTTTATAATTAAAAAAAAATTGATAATTGATAATTGATAATTGATCTTATTCTAATGGGTACAAAATTTCACTTAACAATTAAATAAATTAATTTTTTAAACTAAAAATAAGGAGACAAAAATGAAAACGTTATTAATTGCAATTAGCTGTTTTATTTCTACCAGTGCTTTTTCACAAGAGAAAAGCACTGATGCACCACCCCCACTTCCAACCGGAAACATTATTAACACACTCGGCACGGGTGGAGTGTTTTCAATCAAAGATGCGGCAAGTGATTATTTTACACTTAGTCAGTCTACAGGTGAAGTGAACATACTCAAGTCACTCCGGCTTGAAAACACAACAAGCTCAAGCATAGGAATAATATTTAAAGGGACGGACAGATTTTTGCATAACTACGGAACTAACAATCAACAATACATTTTTGGGTATTAATTCCGGTAATTTTACTATGACGGGCATTCCGAAATACAGCTGTGGGATATTAGACTTTACATTCCAACACCACAGGCAGTTTTAACACAGCTTTGGGATTTAATTCTTTACCTTACAACACTACGGGCTTTGGAAACACAGCTTTGGGTCAAGGTTCTTTATATTCCAACAGCACCGGGTTTTATAATACAGCTGTGGGATTGAATTCTTTACAATCAACAACACTACGGGCGAGTGAATAACACTGCGGTGTGGAATTTGATTTCATTCTTTATATTCCAACACTACGGGCAGTCAAAACACTGCAATGGGATTAAGTTCTTTACGTTCAAACACCACAGGCAATCACTAACACAGCTTTGGGATATCAATTCTTTATATACCAACACCACAGGTAACTTTTAACACAGCTTTGGGATCTCGGACTTTATATTCAAACACTACGGGTTTTCGAACATACCGCTGTGGGATATTCAGACTTTATAATCCAACACCAGAGGCAATTATAACACAGCTTTGGGATTTCGGTTCTTTAAATTCCAATACTACCGGTAGTTATAACACAGCGGTGGGATTCAATCTTTAGATAACAACACTACAGGTGGTTATAACACAGCTGTGGGATATCATTCTTTATGGCGCAACACCACCGGCTCTTCTAACACAGCTGTGGGATTTAGTTCTTTATCAGTACAACATTACAGGTGACTCTAATACTGCTGTGGGAATGAGCGTTCATAATTTATGAACACCACAGGTAACTCAAACACAGCTTTGGGAACGAGTGCTTTATATTTCCAACGAAACTGGCAGTTAAAACACAGCTATGGGATTTCAAATCTTTATTTTCACAACACAACAGGTATTCGATAACACAGCTTTGGGATTTAATTCTTTATCTAGAAACACTACCGGTTCTCTTAACACGGCAGTCGGAATAAATTCTTTATATACAAACACAATCGGTCATAGTAACACAGCTGTAGGAATGGAGTCTTTAAATCGTAATACCTCCGGCACTCATAACACAGCTGTAGGATTGCAGTCTTTGTATTTTAATACCACCGGTTCTCAAAACACTGCTGTGGGATTAACTTCTTTACTCAACAACACCACAGGTAGTTCTAACACAGCTTTGGGATCGAGGTCTTTATATTGGAACACCACAGGCTTTAAAAACACTGCAGTAGGTGACAGTTCTTTATATTTCAACACCACTGGTAACTCTAACACAGCCTGTGGGACTAAAGGCTTTATATTCCAACACTACGGGCAGTCAAAACACTGCTGTGGGATTGAATTCTTTACGTAACAACACAACAGGTATCTATAACACAGCTTTGGGATGGAGTTCTTTATATTCCAACACTACCGGCGATAGCAACACTGCTTTGGGAGTTAATTCTTTATACTCCAACACTACGGGCCGTAAAAACACTGCTGTGGGAATGAATTCCTTATATTCCAACACCACCGGACGTCATAACACAGCCTTTGGGGATTGCAGGAAGCTTTAACTCACAACAGGCTGGAATAATATCGCAATCGGCTGGAATGCACAGGTGGCGGACGCTGAACAGCGACAATCAGGTCAAAATAGGGAATGGATTCTCTGCGTATTACTACACTACTGTGGCTTGGATGGTATACAAGCGACAGAAGATTGAAGTCAAATATACTCAACTCAAATCTTGGTTTGAATTTTATTACTAAGCTTAGACCTGTTTCATACACGCGTAAAAACGATGAAAATCAAAAAACAGAATATGGCTTCATAGCTCAGGAAGTTGAAGAATTACTAAAAGAATCAGGCGTTGATACCAGCGAGGAATTATTAACATAGACGATGAAGGAACGTATTCATTGCGTTACAATGATTTGTTCGCGCCAATAGTAAAATCTATTCAAGAATTAAAAGCAGAGAATGATAAAATAAAAGTTGAAAGTGAAAAGTTAAGAGTTGCCTGCCTGACGGAAAGGCAGGAAAACATAGAACTGAAGAATGAAAACGAAAGGCTTTCTTCAGATGTGGAATTATTAAAATCAATGAATGAAAAAATTGTAAAATTGGAACAGATAGTAAATGAGCTGACTTCTAATAAACATACTTCACTTATCGAAAGCAAAGTGAATATGACAAATTCAAAACAAGGAGATGAAAAATGAAAACCATAATTTGTTTTACAATTTTAATAACATTATTTGTATCAATCTCATTCAGCCAAAGTGTGATTGAATATCAATCAGGGACAAGCATTAAGTTCAGTCCGGCGCAGATGTATCTGCTGATAATGTAATTATTAACGGCACCTTTTCCGGAGGCGGTACAATAAACGGTGCCACTCCGTATGTTCTAAACCTCACCGCACTTATAGAAGGTTTCTATAAACCTTCTACTAATACTATGGTCTCCGATACAGCACTTGTGTATTTGAGAAATACATCTACACCATTTGCAATAATAGATTCAGCGAAAAGTGTACTGGATATTTCAGGAGTAGGGACATTTCAATTTTCTAATATTAATAACGGCACAAATTATTATTTAGACATCAGACACAGAAATTCTATCGAGACATGGAGCGGTGCCGGACAAAGCTTTATTTCAAATTCATTGTCTTATGATTTCACTACAAGCTCATCGAAGGCGTATGGCAATAACATGATTCAGAAAGGCAGTAAGTTCTGTGTTTACAGCGGAGATGTAAATCAGGACGGAAGTGTAAATGTGCTGGATCTGGGAATTGTAGATAACGATGCGTTTAATTTTGTCACCGGATATGTGAAATCTGACGTAAACGGTGATAACGTTACGAATGCATTGGATTTGAGTATTACTGACAATAACGCATCTAATTTTGTGAGTAAGATTACGCCGCCGTAAGACGCTAGATGCAAGACGCGAGACGGAAGAAGTCAAAGTAAAAGAGAAACAAATTAGCAATTCTTTTCGCGTAATTTCAGGAAATCAAGAGATTCTCCCCTCCCCTTGCTTTTTTAAGGGGGTGGGGTTGTAAGGTGGGTGATAAATCGTTATTCGTGACGAGCTCAGAGATACTTTTTTATACATTTTGACATTGGAAATTAAAATTTATAATTTTGACTTGTTATACAATTAATGAATTACTTTCAATTATTTAATTTAAATCTCATAATGAAAATTTAAACTATTATACCATTTTTTATAATTTTAAAAATATTTAAAGGAGAAAATAAATATGAAAAAATTAATTTTTGTTATCCCCGTTTTTCTTTTTATGTTTTTGAATATGCAATTCTCCTATTCACAGGTTACTGAAGAATGGGTGCAAAGATATAACGGACCCCAAAGTAGTGACGATGGAGCGACTTCAATTGCAGTTGATAATTCGGGAAATGTTTATGTGACAGGATACAGTTATGGAGATGGAAGTGGTGAAGATTATGCAACAATAAAATATAATTCATCGGGAGCTCAGCAATGGGTTCAAAGATATAACGGACCGGGAAACAATAGCGATTATCCGGTTTCAATTGCAGTTGATAATTCGGGTAATGTTTATGTGACAGGATACAGCAGAGGAATTGGAAGTGGTGACGATTATGCTACAATAAAATATAATTCGGTAGGAGATTCTCTGTGGGTAAAAAGATATAACGGGGCGGGAAACGGTTTGGATAAAGCAACTTCAATTGCAGTTGATGATTCGGGAAATGTTTATGTGACAGGAGAAAGTCGTGGTACAAGTAGTTTTTCCGATTATGCAACAATAAAATATAATTCATCGGGAGTTCAGCAATGGGTTCAAAGGTATAACGGTCCCGGAAATTTTAGTGATGCAGCTTCATTCAATTGCAGTTGATAATTCCGGAAATGTTTATGTGACAGGAGCAAGTTGGGGAACTAACTATGATTATGCAACAATAAAATATAATTCATCGGGTGATTCAGTAATGGGTAAAAAGATATAACGGTCTCCCGCACATTCTAGTGATGCAGCTACTTCAATTGCAGTTGATGATTCGGGAAATGTTTACGTGACAGGAAAGAGTTATAACAATACTGGGAGCGATAATAACGATTATGCAACAATAAAATATAATTCATTGGGAGTTCAGCAATGGGTTCAAAGATATAACGGACCGGCAAACGCTGACGATGCAGCGAAATCAATTGCAGTTGACAATTCGGGAAATGTTTATGTGACAGGAGCCAGTGAAGGAAATGGAATATTTAGTAATTACAACGATTATGCAACAATAAAATATAATTCATCAGGTGATTCAGTTTGGGTTCAAAGATATAACGGACCAGTAAACTATGAGGATTACGCAAATTCACTTGCAGTTGATAATTCGGGAAATGTTTATGTGACAGGATCGAGTTATGGAATTAATTTAGTGTTGATTATACAACAATAAAATATAATTCATCAGGTGATTCAGTATGGGTAAAAAGATATAATGGGGGAAACGGTTATGATGGAGAGGGAGCGACTTCAATTGCAGTTGATAATTCGGGAAATGTTTATGTGACAGGATCGAGTTATGGAATTGAAATTGATTTTGATTATGCAACGATAAAATATTCCCAATCTCCTTCCTTTAAATCTCTTGACCTCACTGCATTAATAGAAGGATTTTACAATAGCACTTCAAATAAAATGATTAAAGATACAGTAAGAGTTTATTTGAGAAATGTTAATTCGCCTTTCTTAACTATTGATTCCTCAAAATCTGTTCTTGATTCAACCGGAAAAGGAATGTTTAGTTTTTATAACGCTGCGAATGGTATTCCTTATTATATAGTTGTTAAGCACCGAAATTCTATTGAAACCTGGAGTGCGTCAGGACAAAGCTTTTCTTCAAATACTTTGTCTTATGATTTCACTACAAGCTCATCTAAGGCTTATGGAAATAATATGGTTCAGAAAGGCAGCCGGTTTTGTATCTATAGCGGAGACGTTAATCAGGACGGAAGTGTAAACGGATTGGATTTGGGAATAGCTGATAACGATGCGTTTAATTTTGTCACCGGATATGTGAAATCTGACGTAAACGGTGATAACGTTACGAATGCATTGGATTTGAGTACTACTGACAATAATGCGTTTAATTTTGTGAGTAAGATTACGCCTCCGTAAAGTAATTCTAAATTATCAATTGCCTGACTGCGGCAGGTAGGCAGCAAATGTCAAATAATTTGTATTATTATTAATGCTATATATGTAAGAATAAATATTTGTAATTTGTAATTTGTAATTTGTAATTTGTAATTTGTAATTTGTAATTTGTAATTTGTAATTTGAAATTTACAGCTCCTTGATTTTTTCCAGCAGCCAGCTTTTTACGGCGAGCTGATGTTCTATATTAATTTCAGATTCAAGCCTGCCGGCGTCTTTAGTATTTGCCGAAGTCTTTATTTTTAAAAGCTCCCTGATGAATTTCATGAAATTATTTTCTCTTAGTTTGAAAGCTGCCGACAGGTCTTTCGTATTAGACACATAATGTTTCATTGAATCAAGCATTGAATACGCTTCTTCATAATATCCCAGTTCAAAATATATCTGCAGCATTAATTTTTTAATGTCAGCTTTAAACAAAAAGTAGTCATAATTTACTTTGGTCAGATTTTCAAGCGCTTTTCCGAAATCCTTTCTTCCGAAGCTTACATATGCATTTGAATAGTATTTCATGCTTTCTTTATAAAGCGGACTTAACTCACCGGTGTAGTCATTAACAAATTTTTCAAGCCAGTCATACTGCTTCATTGAAAAGGCGGCAAGGACAATGTTCCTGAAACGGCCAAGGTCAAAAGCATCATTTTTATTATATTTGTAAACACCCAGATCGATGCTTTTTTTATAAATGTCGAATTCCTCTGCGGTAAATTTGTCCGAATCCTTACCGTAAAGATTTCTTATGCAGTGTGAGGACATGATGCAAAGCAAAAGGTATTTTTCCGTTCTTCCGAACATATGATTATATTTATCGAATAAATTTTTCAGCAAAAAATAATTTTCATGATCATTCGGATTTTTACCTAATTTATATATAGTAAAATTTACTTCGATGTAAGGAAAATGCCTGTCGTTGTTTTTTTTTAACTGCTCTAAAAACCCCTCTGAATCCAGATGATCAATCATAAGATCCGCCAGATTGTTGAATGGGCCGGAATCATTTTTAAAAACCCTGTTAACAAAATTTCCCAATATATCGGGATTCCTGTAGGACTGTATTAGCGCTGCAATCGAAACATATTCTCCTGCGTCAATGATTGATCTGAATAAATCCTCTATTTTTCCGGATTCAATGCAATATTCAATATAAGTTATTGCAAGAAAATGTTTATTCAGAAAATCTTCAACACTGCCTTTTCTCAATTCATCCGACTCTGATTGAACAGCGTTATATTCTTTTTCGAATTCCTTATATAATTTTCTCTCCCGCAGTTTTTGAAGAAGATAATATTTTTTACCGAGCTTATCTTCATCCAGACCTTTCAGGATCAGAAATTCTTTGCACATCGAATAAAGCTCTGAAGAAAGCTTATATAAAATATTGCCCGAAGTTTTCTCATCAAATTTCTTCCCGGGATACAAAACGGAATAAATATTTTCTGCAGTAAATTCTTTGCTGTCAAATCCGGGATAAAAGGGTTTTATGCATTTGAAAAAAGTCGAAAGGTCGCGTCCCCGGCTGAAGAAAGGTGATTCAACAAATTTTTCCAGTTCCCTGAATTCAGAAGCTGAAAATGTTTTGACCACTTTAATAAACTTATTGTCCTTCATAAGATTTAGTGAAAAGGGATTTTGTCAGAATGATGTATTTAAAATAGTCATTTTTAGAACAATAATGAAAGAAATTCCCAATAATCAATAATTTCTATTGTCAGAATCTCAAGAAAACTTTCTTTGACGTATTAGTAAATCTTCACTAATTTTGCTCAACTTTAAAATAAATCAAAAGGAGGCAATCATGTTCAGGTTTATTCTAACAGCAATGTTTACAGTCACAATTTCAGTAAACGCTCAAAACCGAAATGAGTCTGAAACAAAAACTTTTAATGAATTTTTATCAGCAGTTCAGTCAGGTACTGAAAGTAATACCATTCCCACACTTTATGATTTCAATAATAAAATCCGGCAGGGTTTGGATTTCATGAGTCCGGAAAGCAGCATTAATAATTTGAGGTGTGAAAAATTAACCAACTGGTCTGACGCTTCTTCTAAAAAATTACATTCATATCTTGAAGAAAAATATGATAACAATATGTCACAAAGGGATCCCGGCTGGATTGATTCTGTCATTTCGTATTTCAAAAACAATCAAAGCTATTTTGGCATAATGCACTGGGAGCTTATGATCAACGGCGAGCTAAATTCCATACAATCAATTGCAGTGTTTGATTCAGACTGGAAAGTTTTGTTTGATACCGAACTTATAAATTTTGTATTTAATGCAGGAGAGGTGGAAGATTCAGAGGATGAGACATCTCCATTAATTGAACCGGAAACTGATGTAATTATCAGTCAACGAACCGGAGTTGCCAACGCAAATTATAATCTTAACGGACCCTTTGGTTCGGTCAGGCTGCGCAATCATGTAAGCGCCAGTGCATTCGTCCCGCCTTACATAACCGGAGCAACAAACGACGCTGACTTTAACTTTAATACCACACAAATAATAAGCGACAGAATAAATGAAACAGGCATTCCTCCGGTTGCTGACCCATTCCTTTATTTCGGAATAGACGGGCAGTATGCAACTCTGTATCAAAATGCAACTCCATATCATAGTTCGATTTATCTTACAAATGACAGTGACAGTTTTAATGATGGAGAATATACTGTAACCGGCGCTAATGGGAATAACTGGAGTTTTGATTTTGATTTTTCAGTGAGTATCGGTCCGGTTGGAATTGGGATTACACCCCATTCAAGCGTTAGCCCATTATCATTAAGTCCGGTTAATTTAAAAAAAATATATCTTGAAAATTATACTTACATGTATAATGCTGTAACTTATGACATCAGAGCTCTTTTTTATAACGGAGGCAGTTTAACTTTAGATAATTTTTATATAAAGACGAGATCAGGAGGAAATGAATTGGGTACCGCTAATGCAAGTTTAAATCTCAGAGTTGGACATCATTATGACGGAGTGCTTTCTGAGCAAACTTACTTTCATCCTAACTCGAGTATTCTTTTGAATATATTGAATTTACAATATGTCCGCGGTGATGCCGTCCTTCAGCCCGAATATCAATTGACTTCAACAAATTATAATTTTTCCTTAGGTCAGATTGATACATTAAAAGTTAAGGTTACAAATAACAGTCACATTGTCGGATTGTCGGGAGGCACTGTTTCAATTAATCCGGCATCTTTGGACAATAAACTTACATTATTGTCGGCTGGTTCTCTGTCCATCGGAACAATTGACACTTCAGCAAGCAAGATTTTTAGATTTACGGTAAGGGGAAATGCAAACGGAATAGTAACTCCGCAGGCAAATATAAGTACTCTTGGCTGGAGCTGGCCCGTGCCGCCTGAAGTTGTAATAAATGAAATAGCAGGTATTGATAACAATATTGAAGTTGGACAGGTCGGAGGAACTCTCGGTCTCACTAATTTTATCCAGGGCTTTTATAATTCAAATACAAATAATATGACGAGAGATACTGTCACTGTGAATTTGAGAAATTCAGTCTCGCCTTATATAGTTGTCGACGCTGCAAAAGCATACATGAGCAATACCGGCACGGCTCAATTTAATTTTTTCAATGTAAACAGCGGCATTCCTTATTACATACAGCTCAAACACAGAAATTCGACAGAGACATGGAGCGCTTCGCCGCAAAGCTTTGTGAATTCAGTGATGACTTATGATTTTTCAGATTTAGCTTCAAAAGCTTACGGAAACAATATGATCCAGATAGATGCATCGCCATTGAGATTCGGAATCTACAGCGGTGATGTAAATCAGGACGGGAGCATAGACGCAATAGATCAGGGTATTGTGGATAATGATGCATTTAATTTTATATCGGGATATGTAAATTCAGATGTGAACGGTGATAATTTTATGGATGCACTGGATCTGGGAATTACAGATAACAATGCGTTTAATTTTGTGAGCAAGATTTCGCCGCCGTAAAGGTAATTACAAATTACAAATTGCAAATAATTTGATAGCCTCCGCGAGATGCAAGACGTCAGATGCAAGACGTTAGTTGCGAGACGTCAAAGGTCAAACGTGAGACGAAAGACGGGCAAAACATTATTTGAAATTTGAAATTTGAAATTTGTAAGAGCCGGTTATTATTTTTTAGCTGCAGTTTTTTCAAGCTCTATAATTTTTCTTAAAATCCAACCTTTATGACTAAGATTAGGAATATTGGAAACCTCAGATTCAATTTGTTTTAATGAAAATGAATCATCACCGTTTTTAATTTTAAACAATTGGATATAATATTTTAAAAACTCATCGATTGGTTTTCTGAATTCAGGTGACAAGGATTTATTCTTTGAAAGAAAATGCTTAAACGTGTCAACGAGTGAGGTGACCTGTTCAAATAAATTCAGTTCATAATATATCCTCAACTGCCAAGTCTTTACATCAACTTTGAAATAGAAATATTCATATTCCACTGCGGAGATGAATTCAAGAGATTTTTCAAATTCATTTCTTTCAAAACACACAATAGCCATTCCGTAATTATACATATTTTTTCTTTGTTCCGGAGCTAATTCATCAACGTATTTATTCAGAAAATTTTCAAGCCAGTCTATTTCCCTGGCATTCAGGGCATTCATGACTATGTTCCGGAAAAAAACAAGTTCTATAAATCCGGTATTATCATTTTTATACATATTGTTTTCAAGTAAATACTTGTGTAGTTCAAAGAGTTCTTTATTAGAATTTAAATTTACTTTCAGATTCCCGTGTCTATTTTGTCTCCAGCAGCAGGAAATCATGTGATTGAATAAAGTATGTTTCTCAGCTCTGCTGAAAAGCTGAATATTATTAAATAGTAAATCTTTAAAGTCTTTATAATATGTTTCATTGTTCACATCAGTTTTAGCCATCAGACAGTTGTAATAAATAGCTGAGACTGCATGGAATTCAGATGAATTTAATTTTATGTATTCCATAATATTCTTAAGGTCAAGATTATTTATAAACTCTCTGAACAGATCAATTTTGAAGTCAGTATTGAAAACAGATTGATTTACATCAAGATCTAATTTTAATTTTAAAATGTCTGTGATTATACTATAAGTAAAATATTTACTTTGCAGATGCAGATTTTCAGATGTCTCTTTTTGTCTGTCCCGGTCCAGTAAGAAATCATTTTTTTCGCTGAGTAATTTCTCCCGAAGTTTATATCTGTCCTGTTCACTGTCAGTTTCTGATTCTATTAATTTTTCCAATGACTTATAACTGGAATTAAACAGACTGTCTAATTTTCTTATTTTTAACTCGCTGAGAAAATTGATCTGAGAAAATATTTTATTGAATCCTTTGCTGTCATTATTGTATCGCAAAAATTCTACTGCCAATCCGGCAATCTGTGATTCGAGTACCCTCATAGTTACAGCAGATTTTTTATCAAATGACTTTCCGGGATACAAAATCTGAAACAATTTTTCAACCGTAATATCCTGACTGTCAAATTCGGGATAATATGTTTTGAGGATCTTAAAGTAGGGAATAAAGTTTCGTCCGTTATTGAAAAAGGGAGAAGCGATAAACTTCTCAAATTTTTTCATTTCTTCCTTAGAGAAAGTTGAAAGTATACTGATGAGTTTTGTTTTTTTCAATTGACCTTCTTTAATTAATAAATAAATTATGAACTAATCTATAGTTCATATTGAAAAAATTATTTCTCAATTTTACTGCAACAAACATAATATAAAAAACTCATCTTAAACATTAAAATCCAATATTTCTATAGATTCTTCAAAAGTATTCTCATTAACAATCAGAAAAAACTTTCTTTGCATATTATTTCTCATCTGTGCATTTTTGAAATAAATCTAAACCGGGAAGGGAAAGTGCAAAGGAATAAATCAAAAAATATTACAACTTCAGCATCAACTTTTGCCGAATTACTTCATACGAAGCAATCAGGTTTGATTTACTCAATTCCTTCCCGGAAATGTAATAGAATGAGATTGCTTCTTTTTAGTTTCTGGTTTTTCCCGCCCTTGTTGCTGTTCCTAAGCGAAGGTCACCAACAAGCCGAATGATTGCCGTTGGTGACCAAAAAGTTTGCAACAAGACTACGACCCCTTTATAATTTTTAGATTGCAAACTTTTCGGAACACCAACGGCGGCGGGAAAAGGGAATATTTAATTTGCTATAAATTAATTAATAAACATAAAATTGAATTCCATTTTATAAATCTAAACAAATCAAATTATGAAAGACTCTACAGTTCAAGGTAAATCTGGCAATAAAGCTCTGTATTTCCACCGTGTAGGCAGAGCAATTTTCACTTCTCTTCTTTTTATTATACTCTTTTTGTTTACCGGCAATATAGATGCCCAATGGGAATATGTCGGACCTCCGGGTTTCACGGCCGGAGTATCACAATATCAAAGCTTAGCTATAAGTGGTGGTACTCCCTATGTAGCCTTTAGTGATGTCGAAAATGGATTTAAAACCTCGGTCATGAAATTTGATGGGACAAATTGGATAAATGTTGGTACTGTCGGCTTCTCGACAGGAGTTTCAACAGATCAAAGCTTAGCCTTTTCCGGAAGCACTCCTTATGTGGCTTTTAGGGATGGTGGAAGTGGATTTAAAACCACTGTCATGAAATTTGACGGAACAAATTGGGTAAATGTTGGAGCTGCCGGTTTCTCGGCTGGTTTATCATCATATCAAAGCTTAGCTATAAGTGGTGGTACTCCCTATGTAGCCTTTAGTGATGTCGGAAATGGATATAAAACCACTGTCATGAAATTTGACGGAACAAATTGGGTAAATGTCGGAGCTGCCGGTTTCTCGGCGCAACAAGCATATAGACAAAGCTTAGCTATAAATGGCAGCACTCCGTATGTAGCCTTTCAGGAGGGAAATGGAACAACGGTCATGAAATTTGACGGGACAAATTGGGTAAATGTTGGCGCTGCCGGTATCTCGTTGCATGCATCTTTTCCAAGTTTAGCCTTTAATGGCAGCACTCCTTATGTGGCGTTTAGTGATAATGGATATGTAGGTAAAACCACAGTCATGAAATTTGACGGAACAAATTGGGTAAATGTCGGATCTCCCGGATTCTCGGCGGGAACAGCACAAAATCAAAGTTTAGCTATAAACAACAGTACACCGTATGTGGCTTTTCGGGATTTCGGAAATGGATATAAAACCACAGTCATGAAGTTTGACGGCACAAATTGGGTAAATGTTGGCGCTGCAGGATTCTCGGGAGAAGCAGTAAATCAATGCTTAGCCTTTAGTGGCAGTATTCCTTATGTGGCTTTTAGGGATGATGGAAATGAAGGAAAAACCACAGTCATGAAATTCGCCCCTCTTAATTTAAATTTGACTGTATTGCTGGAAGGATTTTATGATGCAAACTTGAATTCAATGGTTTCTGACACAATGACTGTTTATTTAAGAAGTTCAGTCAGTCCATTTCCTAAACTTGATTCTGCTATATCATATTTGAATTCCTCAGGACAAGCTTCATTTGATTTCAGCAATGTAACAAACGGAATTGATTACTACATTCAGCTTAAACACAGAAACGGACTTGAAACCTGGAGTAAAACACCTCTGCAGTTTACATCAAATGCACTTACGTATGATTTCACATCTGCAACTACTCAGGCATATGGTGACAATTTGAAAAAAGTTGATACTTCGCCATTGTCATATGCTGTCTATTCTGGTGATGAAGATCAGAACGGAGTAGTCGATGGTGATGATCTTTCGAATGTTTCTAATGATGCATTTGATTTTGTCAGCGGATATGTTAGCTCTGATATGAACGGAGATAATGTTACGGATGCACTGGATCTGAGAATTACAGATAATAATGCGTATAGTTTTGTGAATAAGATAACGCCGCCGTAGAGGTAATTTCAAGTTACAAATTACAAATTACAGATTGCAAATATTTGATGAGTGGATTTGTTCATCAGTATTCTGCAATCTGTATTTTATTCAGTTTTTTTATTTGTAATTTGAAATTATTTTTCCGGCATCATGTTTTCAATCGTCTGTAAAGCCCATCCGTGATGAGCAACTTCTTTTGGATCCGGAAGCTCTTTGAGACCGATCCAGTCATAGAATTCAATGTCATCCGATAGGAGTCACATCCGGCGCTTAGGGAATTTCCAGCATAAAGTGAAATGCCATGTGCCAGCTGCTGTCGTTTCCTTTGAAAGATTCAATGCTGTGTAGACTAACTTCAACATCTCTGATTTTCAATTGTTCGTGAAGGATTCTTTTGGCTGCTTCATCCGGATGCTCGAATTCTTTCAGAAGGTCGTCCGGCAGGAACCATCCTTTCTGATGGTCATATTTATTGCTGTCCTTGTATTTGACAAGTAAAACATCGCCTTCTGCGAAGACTGCAACGTCGGCGACGAGCTTACAATTATGTTGAGGCATATCAGTTTTTTTGTTTGTTCAAATTAAGGAATTTTAGGAAAAATAGAAAACCAATGTTTCATTTTTGAAAATTTTTCAAAAATAACAAAACCATTCAGTCTAAAATTTTTTAGTACAAATATTCAAAGCATAATGCTAATTTATGCATAAAAAAAAATGGGACAGTCAAAAAAGAAATTCATTTGTCAGTGGTCACTCGAAATTATCTTCGGCAAAAAAAGAGAAGCATTGGATATTTTGAAAAAGTGGGGGGAAGAAAAATTCCGGTCATCTAATTTTAAAGTTTCTCAGAGCAGAATGATAAGCGGCTATATAGGCGCAAGCCCTTCTATTATCATTGACGAATATATTTTTGATTCAATTGCAGATTTTGAAAAAGCGCTTGCTGATATGTCTCAGCCGCAATTTAAACAATACTCGGAAGCAATTGCGCCTCTCATAGTACCGGGCTCCCAAAAATGGACTGTGTTCGAAAGTATTGAGTATTGAGTATTGGGTATTGGGTATTGGGTATTAGGCGGTTAATCTAAAAGAAGAAGGGTAAGGTAATGCAATCATAAATCCAGGGAAAAAGAAAAATACTTCTTCTTTTTTTGTAGACTTTTTTCAGGACAAGACACTCACTACGCAATACTCAATACCCAATACCCAATACTATTTAGCTTTCAACACAATCATCGTCAGGTCATCATGAACTTCCGCGTTGCCTCTGAATTTCGAGACTTCATTTAATATTTCATTTTTTATTTCTCCGGCGCTTTTGTGTGAATTCATGATCAGCATCTCTTTCACTTTATCAACACCAAGCTCATTCCTGTTGAAGTTCATGGTCTCGCGTCAGTCCGTCCGAATAAAAAATAATTATGTCATCCCTGCCGGTTTCAATTTCAAATTCTTCAAGTGAATTTTCAAAAAGGTTTCCGTTATTAAGTCCGAGAGCCATTCCATTCTGTTTTATTTCGGTGCAGATCCTTTTAGCCGAACTGTAATAAAGTACAGGAGTATGTCCTGCACGGCAGATCTTCAGTTTATTCCCTCTGACTTCGCATAAGATTGCGCTGAAATACAAACCCTTTTTGATATGTTTGAAAATGTTTTTGTTGACTGATGAAAGTACTGATTTTGGATTATCGGAATATTCAGAGAGATGACGGATAAGTAGCCTGATCTGAAGCATATATAATGCAGCTGACATTCCTTTGCCGGAAATATCGCCGATGGAAATGTAGTATGTGCCATCATCTTTTGGAATAAAGTCTATAAAATCCCCGCCGACTTCTTTGGCTGTTTCATAATAACTCGCTATTTCAAAATTGTTATCCTCGGGATGGTTGTTCGGGATCAGACTGATCTGAACATCTCTGGCGACTTCAAGCTCATCTCTTGCTGTAAGCTTTTCGGCTACTTCAAATATCAGAATAAGATTTGCAACGACAAAAGAAAAAAATGCATACTCCCAGCTTCCCTGCACCATTGAAAAAATAAACACTAAAATATTCAGGGAAAAAACAATTCTTATGACAGGAGACAGTCTTCTTAAAAAAGCTACAGCGAAATTTTTACTGAATGAAAAAAATTCAACTATCCTGTTTTTATGGGCAGCCGGCTTTTCCATGTTCCGTACAAAGTATTTGTATCTGGTTGGTGTTTCTCTGAGAAATATTTTCTCAACTTCCTGAGATGTGAGACCGCTTGAATAAAAGTCATAAACTTTTTTGAATATGCTTTCCTTTTCCAATGATTTTTTATCTTTTTGTTTCAAATCTATACGGGTTCAGTTAATCTTAAGTTATAATATGAAAACTAAATTTTTATTAATATTCAATTTAATTTCAGGTTTTAAGTCCAAAGTTCTATATCGTGTGTAAAAAATTTTCGAACCCCATTCCTTCCTTGAATAATAATACTTATTCAATTTATCATTAACATATAAAAGGTTAACTTGTGTGAACTAAAGACTAAATAATGAAAGATTTTGAGGAAGTAATTTCCAACTCGGGAAATAGAAAAGTTATTCTTTCCAACACACTGTCCGATCCGTCAATGTGGATAATAAATGTTTATAAAAAGATCCTATTCTTCAATAGAAAAATCAAATCATTCTGGTTTAATAGTAAGGAAGATGCCGAACAGTTTGCCCTGGAACATTCCAAAACATTATTCTGATACTGTGTAACTTAACCGCACCGGCTTTCACAGCCTGTTTTCAAAATACAATTTCAGCTTTATATCTTTAAAATTCTTTTCTGCATTTGTATATTGAACCATGCAAAAAAGAAATTTCCTTATCACAGGGAATAACCTGACGGTAGAAAACTCCGTTAATATTGTCTTATCCAATAAGTCTTTATCTCTAAGCAAAACTTCAGCTGGCAAAATAAAGTCATCGAGAAAACTTGTCGAGAAATGGATCTCAAACGATGAAGTAATTTATGGCATTACAACGGGTTTCGGTGAGTTCAAGGATGTCAAAATTTCACAAAAGGATACTGAAACTCTCCAGAGAAATCTTATACTTTCTCATTCTGCCGGAGTAGGGAAATATATTCCGGATTATATAGTGCGGCTCATGATCCTGTTCAGAATAAACTCACTTGCATCTGGACATTCGGGTGTCCGGATTGAACTCGTACAGCAGCTCATTCAGATCTTTAATTCGGGAATTGTTCCGTTGATCCCTTCCCAGGGTTCGGTCGGGAGCTCCGGAGACCTGTCGCCTCTTTCACATTTAGCGCTGACTCTGATCGGAGAAGGATATTGTAAATTGGACAATGAGATCGTCGAAAGCAAAAAAGCTTTAATGAAAAAAAACATTCAGCCGTTAAAGCTGTCAGCAAAAGAAGGACTCGCATTGATCAACGGGACACAGATGATGTCGGCATATATTTGCAAATCAATATTTGATGCAGAAAGATTGTCAAAGCTCGCGGACATATCCGGAAGTTTATCACTTGATGCACTGAAGGGAACATCAAAAGCATTTTCAGAGAAACTGCAAAAAGTGAGGCCCCACAGAGGACAAATCGTTTCAGCAAAGAATCTTAGAAGACTGCTGATGAACAGTGAGATCATGCTTTCTCACTGGGACTGCGGAAAAGTTCAGGATGCTTATTCCTTAAGATGCATGCCTCAAGTTCACGGAGCGGTGAAGGATACGATTGAATACTGTAAGAAAATTCTTGAGATTGAAATCAATTCGGTCACGGATAATCCCATAATATTTCCGGACAGTGAAGAGCATATTAACGGAGGAAATTTTCACGGAGAGCCTCTTGCACTCACAGCGGATTTCCTTTCCATAGCAGTAAGCGAGCTTGGAAATATCAGTGAACGCAGAACAGCAAGGCTGCTTGACGGAAATCTCAGCGGGCTCCCGAGGTTTCTTGTAGATCCTGAAAAAGCCGGATTGAACTCAGGACTCATGATTACTCAATATACTGCTGCATCGCTGGTAAGCGAGAATAAAGTTTTATGCCATCCCGCATCAGTTGATTCGATACCAACAAGTGCAAATCAGGAAGACCATAATTCAATGGGTTCTGTCAGCGCAATAAAATGTTATGATGTGATTAACAACGTTAAGAAAATCCTTGCAATAGAGTTTTTATGTTCGACGCAGGGAATAGATTTTTTACGTCCCTTAAAAAGCGGTAATGGCAGTGAAGAAGCTTATCAGTATATAAGAAAAAGGATGAAGCATATAACTGAGGATACTATAACTTCAGATTTGATTTTGGAAATGGCTGAAATAATTTTTAATGAAAAGTTTCTCTCAGCAGTGGAAAATAAAACCGGGAGTCTCGGGTAACGAATGAATAAAATTTTAAACCAGATCAAGAAATCCAGGATCTACCGGACGCTCTATTATTATATCAATACGTTACTGGACAGATTTGACAATGATCACATCTGGATAATGTCATCGGGTATCTCATTTAATATCTTGATTTGTATTATCCCTTTCACGCTGATACTTTTGACCATTCTCGGCATTTATCTCGACAGTGAGACCGTACAGACACGGCTTATCAATTATTTGAACAGTATGATTCCCCTGCCCGGACAATATAAGGAGAGATTTATTTTTGAGCTCATTGACAGGACAAGAGAGCTCACGGCAAATACATATCTTACGGGCATATTGGGACTGGCAGGATTATTCTGGACTGTAAGCGGTCTGTTCAGTGCAATGAGAGAAGTTTTGAGAAAAATATATCTGATCAATGATGAGCTGAACTATTTCATCGGTAAGCTAAGGGATTTTGTCCTGGTAATAATCAGCGTGGTATTATTTCTGACTTCCATGGCAATAACTTCCGGGGTTCAGATCGTAGATGAATATTCTCAGGGAATCTTCGGGGAAATAATAATACTGTCATTCTTTCAGAAGTTGGTGCCAATGGTACTTGGATTTTTGGTTTCATTTTCTCTTTTCTATGTTTTATATGCATTGGTGCCGCATTGGAAATTCAACAGAAAAATTGTATTATATTCTTCCTTCGTCGCAGCAATATTTTTTGAAGCACTGAAGTTTTTATTTTCAGTATATATTCTTAAAGTAGCAAACTACGGAAGGATCTACGGAACATACGCAACAATTGTGATCAGTATTTTCTATATTTACTATGTATCGGTCATATTCGTTGTCGGAGCTGAGTTCGGGCAGATATACTTTGAAAGGAACAAAGAAAAATTCGAGAGAGTGAAGGTCAAAAAACTAAAAGCATCTGAAAAATATTTTTAAAAAACTATGGACCAAAAAAAACTATACAGGATCCTCGATAACATAATGAAAGAAGCTCCCAAGATCGAAAATGAGGACGGGATACTCATATATGTACTCGAACAGATAATCAAGAATGAGGAAATAAACATCATCGGAGGAAGATTATGGAAGCTCAACGAGGATAAAGATGCATACATATTAATAGAGCAAAAAGGAGAAGTTGACCAGATCGAAAAAAATTACGAAGTAAAGGTCGAGAAATATCCGATGTTCAAGAAGGCCGGCTTATACAGGTCTGTGATGGCAGAAGAGACGGATGAGTATTTGATTGAAAAAGGAATTTACCAGTATTCAGCAACAGGTGCGGGTTACAGATACAAGCTTAAGGATTCACCCGACGGCGAGCCGTACTATTTGTATCAGTATCTTACTCGCTCTTAATACAAAGACTCTTGAGGGAAATCTGCTTAATACTCTGAACATAATAAGCATGACACTTAATTCGATACTGCGCGCAAGATATATGGAGTCAACTGCCAAAGAGAACATCGAAGAGCTGGAGAAGGCAAGAGAAATTCAAAGGAGCATTCTTCCCGAGCATGAAATGATGTTTGGTAACTATGAAATGTTCGGTCTTTCATTGCCGGATAAGATCGTCGGCGGAGATTTTTTTGATTATCTGGAAACCGAAGACAAGGACAGAGTGGGTGTGGCGATCGGTGATGCAGCTTCCAAAGGATTTTCGGCAGCTGCCCAGGCGCTTTACGTTTCGGGCGCTTTAAGAATGGGCGCTGAATATCAGACCAAGATGACCTCAATGGTTGGTAAGATCAATAATCTTGTCTATGAAACTTTTCCATATGAAAGGTTTGTGACTTTGTTCTACTGCGAAGTGATAATGGACAAGAAAGGTCTTTGCCAGTATGTGAATGCCGGACAGAATCCACCTTTGTTTTATAAATCAGAACTGAAAAAGGTCGATGCCCTATCAACAACCGGTCCCGTGCTTGGTCCTGCGCCATATCAGAAATATTCGTCGGACAGCATTAATTTCAGGAAGAATGATATATTGCTTTTATATACAGACGGAATTGTAGAAGCTACAAACGAGAAATTCGAATTCTACGGTGATGACAGATTGAAGAGTGCATTAATAAAATTTAAAGATCGCAGTCCGAAGGAAATCTGCGAGTTGATCATTCAGGACGTCGCAGAATTTTCCTCTAACGGCGTTTATTCAGATGACAGGACAATGGTAGTGATTAAAAGGATAAATTAATTGAATCAAAAAGTTTTGAGCAGTATTTTAGAAAAGTTCAACTATCAAAGAAATTTTTTAAACGGAAAAGGAAAATTCATTCTGCGAAAACATGTTATGCTCAAGTAACTGCTGAATTCATGATATCCTAACTGATTATTAATAACTTTAAATTATTTCAAAATGCAGAAGAGATTTTTAACCCCTAAGATTCTCATTGCTGCCGTCATAGCCATAGCGGCTTTGATCTCTTATTTCAGCAAGACTGAGATCAATCCTATTACCGGAGAGAAGCAAAGAGTAAGCCTGACACAGGAGCAGGAGGTTGCTCTGGGATTGCAAAGCGCTCCCCAGATGATACAACAGATGGGCGGAGAATCCCACGACGCGCGCGCCATCGCACTTGTAGAAAGTGTCGGAAATAAAATTGTAAACAATACCGAAGCAACCCGCTCAAAATACAAGTTTGATTTTCACGTACTTGCTGATACCAGAACAATAAATGCATTCGCATTGCCCGGAGGACAGATCTTCATAACAACAGGTCTTTTGAATTTGCTTAAGACGGAGGATGAGCTTGCGGGAGTTCTGGGGCATGAAATCGGTCACGTCATCGGCAGACATTCATCCGAGCAAATGGCAAAAGATGAACTTACACAGGGATTGATCTCTGCTACGACAATAGCGACGGCAGATCCGAACAGCCCGGGAATGCAATCGGCAATTGCGCAGTATGTCGGAAGTATAATAAACATGAAATACGGGAGAGAAGATGAGATAGAAGCTGACAGGTTCGGCGTGAAATATTTATTTGAAACAGGATATGAACCTGAAGCGCAGATAGAGGTAATGGAAATTCTTGAACAGGCTTCCGGCGGGCAGAGACAGCCGGAGTTCCTGAGTACACATCCTTCGCCTCAAAACAGGATTGGTGAAATAAAAAAATATATCGAAGATTACAGAAGCAATAATGAATAGAATCAAGGATGGCTGGAATAGCGGCGAGCAATATGAATATTATATGGGAAGGTGGAGTAAACTCATGGCAGCGAAATTTCTTAAATGGCTGAATATGCCACCCAAACTTACATGGCTTGATATTGGCTGCGGCACAGGAGCTTTGAGCGAAGCGATCTATGAGAAAACTAATCCAATGAGATTATCATGCCTTGACCCTTCGGGGGAATTTTTAAAAATTGCCAAATCAAAACTCCCATATGAAATTGATTTTATCAGAGGAAATGTTTCGAATGTCCCATTTGCTAAAGGTGAATTCGATGTAATTGTATCCGGATTGGCGCTGAATTTTTTCCCTGATCTATCGGGAGCTCTATCTGAAATGAAGAGAGTTTTACGGGCAAACGGGACTATCGCAGCATATGTCTGGGATTACTCCGCAAAGATGGAATTCCTGAGATATTTTTGGGATACAGCATTTGAGATCGATCCGGATTCACATGAACTTGATGAAGGCATACGATTCCCGGTTTGCAAACAGGAGAACCTGACAGGAATTTTTCAGATGGCAGATTTAATTGATATCGAATCAATTGTACTGGATATCGATACTGTTTTCATAAATTTCGAAGATTACTGGAATCCATTTTTGGGAGGACAGGGACCGGCTCCGGGTTATTTAAGTTCATTAACGGAAAATTTAAAGAATGAATTAAAACTTAGCCTTCGTAAAAAGTTAGCTGTGGAATCTGACGGTTCGATAAGACTATTGGGGAGGGCTATTGCAATCCGGGGAAAGACAAGTCATCAATGATGCTCAGCGGATGTATCTTATTAAAAAGTGAGCATGATTCATTGAAAAATTAAGTGCACTGATATTTAAAGCGGCAAACATTTATGATGAATAAAAACACTTACCGGGTTCCTGATGATACTCATGCAAGATCATTGACAGGTCAGCCGCTCGCATCCTTTGGCCGGCTTGCAATTGCACTTCTTATAGATTTCATTATCGCAAGCTCAACGTTTCTTCTTATTTCAATGGGACTGCTAACATTGTTTATTAAACTTGGCTGGGTGACACTTCAATCCGATGTTAATTTCGAATTCACATTTTTCCGCAACTGGTACAGTGTCATCTGGCTGGTATTATACTTTACACTTTGTGTCTACTTCCTTAAAGGACGAACTCCCGGAAAGATCATTTGCGGGATCCGGATTGTTTCTCTGACACACGATAAAGTCACACTATGGCATTCTTTTGAACGTTCGCTTGGCTACGGTGCATCGGCTCTCGAATTTGGATTCGGGTTTTTTCAGTACTTTATCAGACCTTACAGGAGAACAGTTCATGACAGAATAGCAGAAACGGTTGTCATAGATGACCGTAAAGGAACTACTGAGGATAAGAAGGTCTGAAGCAAATCTTTTTTTTTAAAAATTGAAATTCAACAATTGTAAAATAATAAGTGAATGTTACAGCTTGAAAAATTCTTAAACAAACAATTCAACACCAACATTTAAATTGAATACATAAGGATTGACATGGTAGGAATTGTTTCCAAAATTAAATAATAAGTTTGCAAACGTGAAACCATAAAACTTCGGGGACTAAACATGGCAAGATTTTTAAGAAAACAGAAACGGGAAATCGGAATATCACCCTACGAATTAATATTCCGGGGTGACAGGAAAATTGATGAAGTTCTTTTGCGCATCATTAATTTTGACGCGAATACTCTTGAGGAAGAAGCAGTAAAGAGTGTCAACGATGTATTGAAGTATCAGGAGAAAGATACCGTTACCTGGTTTAACATAGACGGTCTGCACAATACAATAGTGATGGAGGAAATTGCAAACGGATTTAATCTCGACAGTCTGATCCTTGCCGAAGTAATGAATACGCAGGCAAGACCCAGGATACAGGAGTTTGATAACTGTATCCTTCTTTCGATAAAAATGATCCAGGAAAATCCGGATACAGGCATCATTACCGCTGAGAATCTCAGCTTAATACTCACCCGTTCAGTGCTGATCTCATTTCAGGAAAGGAAGGGCGATGTTTTCGAACCGGTAAGAGAAAGGATCCGGAAGCAAAAAAGAAGAATAAGAAATTCCGGAACAGATTATTTAATGTTCGCGCTGCTTGACATAGTAATAGACAATTACATTTATGTGACAGCAGTTCTTGGAGAGAAGATCGAGACATTGGAGGAGAACCTTCTCCTCGATCCGAAAAGGACTGTTATAGATGAAATAAATTCCTACAAAAGAGAATTGAATTTCCTGCGAAAGAACATTAAGCCCGCCAGAGAAATGATACTGGCATTAACAAAAATCGATTCCGATCTGATAGATGAAAACACGGACATTCATTTTAAGGAACTCCAGGATAATATCAATCAGGCAAGTGATTCCACTGACAGCTACCGCGAAATATTATCAGACCAGTTACAAATATATCATACAACGATCAGCAGCAAGCTGAATGATATCATAAAGTTTCTTACAGTCTTTTCTGTGATCTTCATTCCACTTACTTTCATTGCGGGCATTTACGGCACCAACTTTGACGTAATACCGGAGCTCCATTATAAATACGGATACTTTGTTATGTGGGGAGTCATAATTGCAGTTGCCTTGGGAATGATGATCTACTTCAGGAAAAAGAAGTGGCTTTAGGAAATCAGAAAATCCTGATGAGTCAGGATAAGAAACCCTTCCGAAACAAATGTAAAATTTTTAACAATGGCTGAAAATAATTTCAACATAAAAGGTCTGACCAATGAACAGGTAATTCTTGCAAGAGAAAAGTTCGGGCCAAACAAACTTGAATATAAAAGTGAAAATGGATTCATTGAAGCCGTAAAAAATCTGTCAAAAGAGCCGATGGTTATATTGCTCTTTGCTGCATCCCTCATTTATTTTTTGAGCGGCAAGGCGGGTGACGGAATTTTCCTTGCATCAGCCATCATTCTTGTATCAGCAATTTCACTTTATCAGGATTCAAGAAGTCGTAGTGCACTTGAAAAATTAAAGACCTTTACCCAACCCAATTGCAAAGTAATCCGCAACGGTGAAACAGAAGAAATTAAATGCGAAGACCTGGTTATTGGAGACAGCATGGTAGCTGAAGAAGGAACTTTCATTTCAGCAGACGGCACAATTGTTCATTCAAACGATTTTTCTGTAAACGAATCCATACTCACCGGAGAATCATTTCCGGTTTTTAAGGACAAAACAAAAGAAGATAACCTGATTTTCTCAGGAACGACTGTTTCCAGCGGCCTGGCAATTGCCGTTGTAACAGCCACAGGAAATCAGACCAGGCTAGGTAAGATCGGAGAAAGCTTAGAGAGCATAAAGGAAGAGAAGACTCCTTTGGAATTGCAGATCGTCAGTTTTGTAAAAAAGATGGTTATTGCGGGCGCAATTATTTTTTTGGTTGTTTGGGCAATAAGCTATTTCCGTTCTTATGATCTCTTAGACAGTTTGCTGAAGGCACTCACTCTGGCGATGAGCATCCTACCGGAAGAGATCCCCGTTGCCTTTACCACTTTCATGGCTCTTGGTGCCTGGCGTTTGATGAAAATGGGGATTATCGTAAAGCAAATGAAAACCGTAGAAACATTGGGAAGCGCGACGGTAATCTGTACAGATAAGACCGGAACAATAACCGAAAACCAGATGAGCCTGGCAAAACTATTCTTGCTTTCTTCTAAGAAAATGTTTCAGCCGCAAGATCAATTAACCAAGGATGAGACCGATCTTATTTCACTGGCTATGTGGGCAAGTGAGCCGATTCCTTTTGATCCAATGGAAGTTGCACTGCATCGGACCTATGGCGACATTGCCATAACAGATGAAAGACCATACTTCAGCCTCATTCATGAGTATCCGATTGGCGGACAGCCTCCCATGATGACACACATCTTTAAAGATGAAAAAGGGAAACGTATCATTGCAGCCAAAGGGGCGCCTGAAGCTTTGATGAATGTTTCTGATCTGACGGAAACTGAAAAGTACCGGATTAATGAAGCAGTAAAAGTACTCGCATCTGACGGGTACAGAATACTGGGCATTGGAGTATCAGACTTTGCCGGAAATGATTTTCCGGCAAGACAGCAGGAATTCCGATTTCAGTTTAAGGGAATTGCAGCCTTTTATGATCCGCCGAAAAAAAACATTTCGAAAGTACTTGATGATTTTTACAAAGCAGGAATACATGTAAAAATTATCACCGGTGACTATGCAGATACTACCCGTGCCATTGCCAGGCAAATTGGATTCAGAGGATATGAAAAAAGTATTTCGGGAGAAGAACTAATGAAATTGACAGATGCCGAATTACAAACCTGTGTCATGGACACAAATGTTTTTACCAGAATGTTTCCCGAAGCCAAATTAAAAATAATTAATGCATTAAAGGAGAGGAACCAGATAGTTGCAATGACTGGGGATGGCATGAATGACGGACCTGCTTTGAAAGCTGCTCACATAGGAATTGCCATGGGTAAAAAAGGAACGGAGATTGCCAAACAGGCAGCTTCCCTGATTTTGCTGGAAGACGATCTGTCCAAGATGGTTGATGCCGTGGCTATGGGCAGAAAAATTAATGCTAATCTGAAAAAAGCCATTCAGTACATCATATCAATTCACATCCCGATAATTCTCACGGTATTTATTCCGCTGGCGCTGGGATGGGTTTATCCGAATATTTTTTCTCCCATACACATTATTTTTTTTGAATTGGTAATGGGACCGACCTGTTCAATTATTTATGAAAATGAGCCGCCTGAAAAAAACATTATGCTTAACAAACCGAAACCGCTGACATCCACTTTTTTTAACCTGAGGGAACTCTCAACGAGCATTGTTCAGGGATTGGTCATCACTGCAGGAGCATTGTTTGTTTACCGGTACTCGGCAGATCAGGGATATGATGATGCGCTGACCAGAACAATGACATTTACTGTTCTGATTATAGCCAATATATTTCTAACGCTGGTTAACCGTTCTTTTTATTACTCCGTATTGACTACGTTGCATTACAGGAATAAACTTGTGCCACTGATCATTTCTATAACTGTTGTTCTTCTTGCATTGCTGTTGTATGCGAAACCCCTGACAGCCTTTTTTGAATTTGATTCATTGAATCTATCCCAGCTGTTAGTTTGTACCGTCACGGGCTTTTTATCCGTAATCTGGTATGAATTTGTAAAATTGATCAAAAGATCGGAGAGACACAAAACAATTATGGCTAACACCGGCTGAAGGTGTGATACAACAAAATCCTGACATAAGCATACACTAAAAACCAGGCTTCGCATTAATTCCCACAAACAGTGTATAAAAATTATTTTACAGACTAAATTAAATCAGTACTGTCCAAAAAATTGTTTTACCAAATTAATTATAAAACTTTTCAAGGAACGTTTTGGACTGATGTGAAATTAAATGCAGACCATAAGAAAAGGGACAGACAGTACAAGTGTATTTATAGTAATATTCATTGAAAAGCATATTGCTTTGAAATAAGAGTTTTTTTTGTTTAGTTTTTTGGAATTTTAAAAAAACATAATTATCAAAGATCAGCCGACTATACAGCCGAAACAAAATACAGCCAGACTTGAAAAAACTTCCAGGAGCCTGAGTTCTTTTAGAAGCATACTTCTCGACCTGATAATAGTGATTGTAATTTTTGTTGTCGGATTAATTATATACAGGGAACTGAACAAAGACACTATAATTATAGAGCCTTTTCAGGTTCCCCTGGATCTTGAGAAGCAAAACATCACGGGTCAGGCAATAGTAAATAAGCTCATTGACCAGATAGAAAACATTAAAACGAAGGCAGATACGGCATATAAAAAATTTGACGTCTCACTTGCAATTTATGATTTCCCGCTTGAGATAGTAATTCCCGGTTCGGGCATCTCGCTGAAATCCCTGTTGCAGAATGTAAAAAACTTTCTCGGAAGAAAACAAACACGCATAACGGGAGAAGTAGTTTTAAATAAGAAATTATATCTTACAATAAGGGTACAGGGGGAGCCTTCGAAAACATTTTCAGGTGAGCTTGAAGACCTCGATAACATCATGGGACAAGCCGCGCAGTACGTTCTGAAATATACGCAGCCATACCTTTTAGCATTTTATCTTTATTACAACTACCGGGGAAATAGAGAAGAAGCGCTTGATATGATACAATACTCCCTTTCTCATCTGCCTGAAGATGATGATGCAATGGCATACACATTATGGGGATACGTATTGTGGGATGAAAGAAAATTTGATGAATCGATCGAGCTGTACAGGAAAGCAATTTCTATTGACCCGTCCTACGTAGATGCATATAACGGCTGGGCTTATTCTTTGTATGAATTAAAAAAATACGACGAAGCCTCAGCGGTTTATAAAAAAGCGCTTGACCTTGATCCCGGCTATTATTACACATATCATTACTGGGGGATAAACCTGGAGACAATGAATAAGAATGACAGTGCAATAGAAATGTATAGGAAGGCAATAGCAATCGATCCAAACTACGAGTACGTTTATCTGAGCTATGGTGATGTCTTACTAAAGGAAAAAAAATATGACGAAGCTATCGAAAAGTATAAAAAGGCAATTCAAATAACCCCGGGATCAGCTGATGCATTCACCGGGCTGGGAAGAGTATATTACGAACAACAAAATTACAAAGAAGCGCTGGATATGTTCAAAAAATCAATCCAGTTGAATCCGGATTTCGCGGATGCATATGCTGGAGCGGGAGATGTTTTGAACCGGGAAAAGAAATTTCAGGAATCAAATGAGATGTTTAAAAAAGCAATAAAGCTTGACTCAACAAAAACGGCAATATACAACAAGCTTGCATTGAATCTGGAAGAACAAAAAAAATATAATGAAGCTATTGAAATATTCATGAAGGCAAGGGAAGTGATCCCTTCAGATTCGGTATTCATTGATGAAAAAATAAACAACCTGTCAAATCTAAGATCGTCGGAGAAGTAATTCCGGAGAAACTGTCTTCGCACTTCAATCTACTTTCAAAATACAACCGGTCTTCCGAAATAAGCGAACAACAAAGCATAAAGTGAATTCTGACAAATGTGTCAAATTGTCATTAGTGTCATTATTTTAGGGAACGGCTCATGACCGTATTTCTTGGTAAATAAATAGTTTTATGAATGAATTGATTGGCAAGGTATTTGCACTTTCTTGTACAACTTGAATGGCCTGCTATTTCAAGAACAGGTTTAGCAATAATTTTTCAATTTATATAAAAAGGAGTACGAATCATGGATAAGATAAAAAAACCAAAAATAATAATTTTGATCATGAGTTTGATCTTTATATTCGGATTAAATTCATGTTCAAAAAAATCAGATGAAACTGTTGTAAAAGAAGCGGATAGTGAAATTAATTTGGAAATGGATACAATAAGTGAAGATAATTTTACCGAAAATGATGAAGATTTACTTACCGTAGATTACAAAGAATTTTATGATGAACTGGCTCCCCACGGTGAATGGATTGAAGTAACCGATAAAGAACTTGGAGTTGATCTTGTGAAAAGTTCAGCTTCATCCGTGGAAGGACATAAAAAAATCAGCTTGTCCGATTTATTCGGCGTAAAGGAAGCATTCGCTGAGGACATTAGTTTAGGAACATTTTTTGTATGGAAACCTTCACCGGAACTGGCAGTTACGGCTTCTGCCGGAGAGACCGAACCGGTATATGTTCCATATACAAACGGTCAATGGACTTATACAGATGCCGGCTGGTATTTCAAGGCACCTACTCCTTATGAAGAGATTGTTCATCATTACGGCAGATGGTCCTATACACCTTCTTTAGGATGGGTTTGGCTCCCGGGAAGAGTCTGGTCTCCTGCATGGGTTGACTGGAGAGAAGATGATTCACATATTGCATGGACACCTGTTCCCCCGAGTGTTTATATTGTCGAAAATACTTTGCCGCCTCCTCCGGTATATAATGAAAGATATGTCGTTGTTGAGAAACAGTATTTTACCTCACCCTATGTGTATAAATATGTTTACAGAAATAGCGGAAACAAATTTACTGCTACTACATGGAACAGGGTTGGCGGCATAACTGTCCTAAATAAGAAAGTAATTAATAACGGACCTGATTTTTCTCTTTTTCAAAAGCTGAACAGAGAAAGGCTCAGAATGATCAGATTAACTAAAGTGAGGGATTACAAAAGAGTCAATTATTCTCCAAATGAATTCTTGGTATATTCGCCTCAGTTCAAGAAAGTCAAAGTCAAAAAAAATATCAGCAGGGCAATCGTCCAGCCCAAAAATTTCACGAAATACGAAGAAGTCAATACTTCCGGGACATACAAGAAACCGGAAGGTTCGTTTGAAAAAAATCCGGCTGCAGGGGAAAAGAATAACGGTAATAAGAACATCGATAAAGTGAATGAAAAAAAAGAAAAAAAGAAATATGAAGGAAGCAAGCAAGAAACTGTGGTCAGGAAAAGTAACGGGAATGTCAATAAGAGAGCCAAAAGAAATACGAAAGCAGTAGAGAAGAAGCATAATGAGAAAAAAAGAAAGTAGTTTAAAAAAGGTCGGATGAAATGATAAATCCGCTGTTATGAATAAGAGTGAGACCGCTAATGAAGACTTAATGAAAAAGAACCAAGTTAATAATTCAAAGCTTTCCCCGGAAGATCAGGGGAAAGCTTTGAATATTTGTTCCTGATTTTTTCAGAAAAGAAAATTTCAGATTTACTTTTCATTTTTTTTTATTTTTTTTTTGCCACTCCCCTCAATTTAAAATTGATTATTCCTTTTAATATCTTTAATTTTAAATATTCCTAAATCAAGGAGGTTGTCTTCTTCGAACATGACCATAGAAATAGATACAATAATCAAATAAATTATTTAAACGGTAAGGTTCTGGTTTTAAATCAAAATTATGAGCCGTTGACCATCTGCAATGTCAGAAGAGCAGTTGTACTCATTTATCTGGGCAAAGCCGAAGCAATATATTGCATTGCGGAAAGGAAAGTAAGAAGCGTGCATACAAGTTTCGAATATCCGAGCATTGTCCGGCTGGTTTTCTTCGTAAGAGTTCCCTTCAAAAAGATAATTTTATCACGAAAGAATATTTTAAGAAGGGACAGTCACAGATGCCAGTATTGCGGAACGACATCCAATTTGACCGTTGATCACGTGATCCCTAAATCAAGAGGAGGTGAAGACAGCTGGGAAAATCTTACAACTGCATGCATCAAGTGTAATAACAAGAAAGGCAACAGAACTCCGGATGAATCCAAGATGACTCTGATTAATTTCCCGAAAAGACCTTCGCATATTACTTTCATAAAAAACTTTGCGGGAAGAATTGATGAAGAATGGAAACCTTATCTTTATATGTAAGCTTCTTTGTAAAGAAGCAATTGTAAAATCCTGCCTTAACCGATAAATCTAAATTAAATTCTTTTTATATAAAACTAAAAATTCATGAATGGAAAAATATTTATTATACATAAACGGAGAGTTCAGAGAGTCAAGTGACGGACAAACCTTCGATGCAGTGAATCCAGCGACGGAAGAAGTATTTGCAAAAATATCCAAGGCAACAGTGAAGGATGCAAAAGATGCCGTCGATGCGGCGAGAAAAGCTTTCGACAGCGGGATCTGGAGCGGGCTTCCGGGTGAAGAGAGAAGCAGAATATTGAAACAGATAGTCGACAAGATAAATGAGAATGCTAAGAAATTAACGGAGCTCGAAGATAATGGATTCAGGTTCAACGCTTAAAAAAGCGGGAGAAGATATATTTCTTTCCGCAAAAAGCTTAAACTATTTTTCAAAAATGGCTTCAGTTAATCTCGATGAAGAGGTGGAAGGATTGTCAAAAGCAGGTGTGAGCAAAAATATCATAAGAAGAGAACCGGTTGGAGTTTGTGCTCTGATCATCCATGGAATTTTCCTTTGAAGATGGCTATATGGAAATTAGGTCCTTCGCTGGCTGCGGGCAATACAGTAATTTTAAAACCGGCTATGGAAACATCCGTCACGGCTTGTGAGCTTGCAAGACTGATAAGCGAGACTGATATGCCGAAAGGAGTTGTGAACATAATTACTGGAAGCGGAAGTGAAATAGGAACCGAACTCATTTCGAATCCGAAAGTTGATAAAGTCGGATTTACAGGTTCGACCGAGGTTGGAAAAATAATAATGAAAAACGCTGCTGACAATCTGAAAAAGATAACTCTGGAGTGCGGAGGAAAATCGGCAAACATAGTTCTCGATGATGCGGATATCGACATGAGCGTTGACGGAGCCATTTATGCAGGCTTCTATCATCAGGGACAATGCTGTGAAGGTGGGACCCGCCTTTTGGTTCAGGAAAAAATTTATGATGAGTTTGTTGAAAAATTGAAAGCCAAGATAGCAAAAATGAAAATAGGAGATCCGATGGATAAGAAAACAGATGTTGGTCCTGTAATAAATAAAAAGCAATTCGATACGGTAATGGATTATATCAGGATTGGAAAAGATGAAGGTGCACAGATTCTGACGGGAGGAAATAAAGTTGGTGACAAAGGATTTTACATTGAGCCGACTGTCTTTATTAATTCAAACAACAAGATGAGAATTTCCCGGGAAGAAATTTTCGGACCCGTGGTTACGCTGATAAAATTCAAAGATGATGATGAAGCTGTTGCAATTGCAAACGACTCAATTTACGGACTCGGCGGTGCAGTCTGGTCGGGAAATGATGAAAGAGCTGTCAATGTCGCCAAGAGGCTCAGAACAGGTACTGTCTGGATAAATGAATATCATCTGCTTAGTGACAGGGCGCCGTTCGGCGGATACAAACAAAGCGGGATTGGCAGAGAGTTTGGTCTCGAAGGATTAAAGGAATATACGGAAGCAAAACATATTCATATTGACGAGATCAAAGACAGAACGAAAAAGTTCTGGTATGGTACGGTTGTTCCAAAAGATTAGGTGAGTTAGGTAAGTTAGGTGAGTATCTCCACGTAATCTCACTTACTCACCCTGGTTACCTTACTCACCTTAATGTTGAATCACTCTTTTATTTTATGCATAAGAGAATCATCAGGGGAAAAATTGTTCCTTAGAGCTTTTTAAAAATGGTGATGAAAAGTTAATTGAACTGATTTACAAACTTTTCAATGAAAAGGAAACCGAGGAATACCTAAATCCCGAATATTTAAATTACAGGACAAAGACTAAAATCAGAAAGTGGATCAGGGGTAAAACCTCCAATCCTGCCGAAGTCTGGTATATAATTAAGTGGAAGAGTAATTACATCGGATATGTCTGCTTCAAATGGAGAAAGCATTATGATGAGGCGTGTGAGATCTCCACTGCCATTGAAAGCAATTTCAGGGGACTGGGTCTCGGGTATGAATCATCGCAGATTTTGATTGATTACGTTCTCAGTTTGAATAAATTCAAGTATATTGTCGGATACGTTCACAAAGATAATTTAAAAGCATCAGGCAATCTTAGTAAGATGGGATTCAAAAAAGCGCAGAGACTACAGAAGATCGTAACAGTTCAGTTTTATGATGATGACGGAACGAGCTGTGCGGGAAGGAAATATGTCTTATTTGCGATCTATTGCAGAAGATTACTGAAGTAAGAAATATTTAGACTTATAAATAAAATTTTCATTAACTATATTGCTCCTAAATTTTTATGACATTTATTTTCAGCCGGCATTAACAATATAAAATAAAAAAAGATTGAATAATATCTTATCGATTCTGATTTTTCTGCCCCTTGTCCTTTCGTTGCCGATAATGTTTTTTAAAAAAGAGAAAGAAACACTGATCAAGAGTTATGCCTTTATTGTTTCATTGATACCTCTGGCAATAGCGGTATATTTATTTTTTGCTTTTAACCCGGCTAATTCTGAATACCAGTTTGTAGAAAAATTCCAGTGGATAGCAATCACAAACACATTTTATTTTCTAGGGATTGACGGAATATCAATGCTACTCATACTGATGTCAGCATTTATGTTTCCTCTGTGCATACTGGCTTCCTGGACCTCCATAAAAATTAATCTGAAGATATTTTACTTTTTACTGCTGTTACTGGACGCAGGTCTTATAGGAGTTTTTGCCTCACTTGATCTGATATTGTTTTACATTTTCTGGGAGTTTATTCTGATTCCAATGTATTTTATTATCGGGGTATGGGGAGCTGAAGACAGAATTTATGCAACGGTAAAGTTTTTTATCTATACAATGTTCGGGAGCTTGCTTATGCTGGTCGGAATAATCTGGCTGAGTTTTTTGTGTTTGCCGTTTACAACGCAGTTCACGACAGATCTGTCATTGCTTCAGCAGGCAAGTCAGGCAATTCCTCTGGACAAGCAGATCTATCTTTTTATTTTATTTACTCTCAGCTTTTTGATCAAAGTCCCTTTATTTCCATTTCATACCTGGCTGCCGGATGCACACGTACAGGCGCCTACTGCCGGAAGTGTCATTCTTGCAGCAGTACTTTTGAAAATGGGGACCTACGGTCTTTTAAGATTTTCAATACCTCTGTTTCCCGGAGCATTTATCAAACTAACTCCTTACATTGCTGTTTTAGCTGTAATAGGAATTGTTTACGGAGCTTTAGTCTCGATTGTACAGAAAGACATTAAAAAATTAGTCGCTTATTCTTCCGTAAGTCATCTGGGTTTTATAGTATTGGGAACTTTTGCCATAACAGATGTTGCATTACAGGGAAGCGTAATTCAAATGATAAATCACGGCTTATCAACGGGCGCCCTGTTTATGATTGTCGGGGTATTGTATGAAAGAAGACATACAAAAAAAATTGCAGACTTCGGCGGGATCATGAAAGTAATGCCGGTCTTCTCCGTAATATTCATGATTGTTATTTTTTCATCAATCGGATTGCCGGGACTAAACGGGTTTGTCGGGGAGTTTTTGATTTTACTGGGATCTTTCTATTCAACCAATCTCGGGACGCATGCCTATACAATAATTTCCACAACTGCTGTTATTTTAGCTGCAGTATATTTATTGTGGATGTTTCAGAGAGTCATGCTCGGTCCAATAGATAAAGAGGAAAATAAAAACCTTCCTGACTTAAACAAAAGAGAAATCTTCTCCTTCATTCCAATAATTATATTTATTGTCTGGATCGGAGTTCATCCCAATACATTCCTGTCCAAGACAGAATCCAGTGTTAAAAAAATAGTTCAGAATTTTCAGAATGCCTCGCGTAGCATGGACTTACAAAACAATCCTGAAAATAAGATTGCAGATACCGGGAAATAGGCTTACTGCTCATTCTGCAACAATTCAAAATAAGTATCCGTAAGCAGCATATCATCAAAAGACTTTAAAAACAAAAATTTCCGTATACAACTAACTTGAATGTAGGGATTTTTTTTGCTAATTTGGAAACCAATAAAACGAAAACCGTTTCTTATTACAACCAGTAAAAAACATACCGCGGACAGGGAAAAAATATTAAAACATTCCCGCAATAAATTTCACCAGGAAGGATTCTACAAAATATCAATGGATGAAATTGCAGCCGATCTTCACATAAGCAAGAAGACCATATATAAGCATTTCCCTTCAAAAGAAATTCTGCTTAAAGAAATATGCTCGGATACCACCTGTATAATAAAATCAAAAATTGAAGAGATTCTTTTCGGCAGCGAGGATGTCGTCGTGAAATTCGTCAGGCTGCTTAACATGCACAGTAATATGACAATGAACATAAGCGATAAATGGATCAAGGATCTGACGATACATGCTCCCGGCATTAAGCAGAGTATTGACGAGATGAAAAACGATCAGGTAAACAAGGTCTTCACGAAATTACTTGAACAGGGAAAGCGCGAAGGGCTTATTGAGAACTACCCCACACCAATCATAATCGCAAGCTTTAATTCATCATTAATGGCAGTTGTGAATCACGATTTTCTGATAAACAATAAATTTACAATTCATCATGCATTTAAAATTACATACGAGATGCTGTTAAACGGCATACTTACAAATACTGGAAAAGAAATATTCAAAAAAACAAAAGCTTTATTAGCAAAAGAAATCAAATTATAAACAAAATGGTGATAAAATATCCGGGTAGACATGTCAGGAAGACTGTTGCGTTAGTCATAATGATCTTATTTGTTTCTTCATTTAGTCCGGCTCAGGAGGTAAAGACAATCACTAATGTTGACCAGGCAATCAACCTGGCTTACGCAAACAATTCATCGATAATTGAAGCAAAGCTGGATAAACTGAAAGCCGATGAGAAGGTCTCCGAAGTCTACAGTGATAATCTTCTTCCTACCGTTACATTAGCTTCGAGATTTCAGCGTGCAATAAGGAAGCAGGTATTTGATATATTCGGAGAGAGATTTGAAGTGGGTTCAGATAATACGTTCTCGAATCTTATCGATTTAAGAGAATCGCTTCCCGTTTTGGGAACGCCTGTATTTACGGCTATCCGGATAGCTGACTACTATTCGAAATCTCAGGAGCAGAATATCACATCCACTGAAATTGATGTAAGGAAAAAAGTTAAAGACGCATATTATTCGGTTCTGCTGGCTAAATCAATTGTTGAAGTAAACAGGCTGACTCAGAAGAATTCCGAAGATAATTTTAATGTAGTGGAGAAAAGATACCGTATACGGAACTGCGACGGAATTTGATTATTTGAGAGCAAAGGTAAGACTGGATAATTCAGTTCCTGACCTGTCACAGTCAGAAAGGAATCTCGAGATAAGCAAAAAGATTCTTTTGAATGAGATCGGTCTTAAGAATCAGCAGGAAATTGATGTTACCGGAGAACTGCTGTACGACAGCACTGAGGTGTGGCAGAGCACTGATGAAATGATCTCGAACATAGCAAAGAATAACATTGAAGTGAAGCAGCTTGAAATTTTAAAAAACATAAACCAGCAGCTTGTAAGAGTAGATAAAGCTAATTATCTCCCAAAAGTTTTTGTTTTCGGACAGTATACTTTATTCTCGTCGGAAAATGACGGGCAGCCGATACTGGATTACAGGTTCAGCAATACTTTGTTTGTAGGATTCGGACTTGACTGGAATTTAAATCTCTTCAGAAATTCTTTTAAGGTAAAGCAATCCGAGCTTGAAGTCAAAAAGAATGACGAACAGCTTTTGCAACTTAAGCAGGGTTTAAAATTGAGAGCAGAGAGTGCCATCATTGCACTGGAAGACGCTAAGGAAAGGATCATCTCAAGAAAGAATACATTGAAGCTTGCTGAGAGGGCGCTGGACCTTGCAAATACAAGTTATCAGGCAGGTGTGATAAATCTGATAGATGTACAGGCAGCAGAGCTTAGTTTGTCGGAATCAAGACTCGCTTTTTTACAGGCAATATATGATTACCAGATAGCAAAGGCAGAAATTGAAAAATTACTTGATCAATAAGCATAATTGAAATTTTATATAACATAACCAATATGATAAACAAATTATTTTTATTAATACTATTGTTAGCCGGAGTCATAACGCTTCAATCCTGCGGCAGTGACGGAGAAACGAAAACCGAACCTGAGAAAAAATTGCAGGCGGTAAAGGTAAGGGAAATTGTAGCCGAGCCGTTTCAGGAAAATTACAATGTAGTGGGCATAGTCAAGCCGTATGAAAGCGCAAAAATATCTTCCGAAGAAGGCGGACTGATAACATATCAGCCGTTTGATAAAGGAAGCCGTGTTTCTGCACGGTCAGGTCGTTGTCAGATTAAGGAAGGATCAGGATGCTGCGGCTTATGAGCAGGCGACGACGCAGATGCGAACTGGCACAAAGCAATTTTGACAGAATAGAGAAACTTTATAACGAATCGGTGTCAACAGAACAGGAATATACAAATGCAAAATTTCAGCTTGAGCTTGCAATGAAATGCGCTGGATGTACTTGAAACAAGGCTAAGCAAATCCTATGTCGTATCACCGATCAGCGGAATAGTGGATCAGAAATATTTAAGTAAAGGTGAGGTCTGCGGACCGGGTACTCCGATATTGAATGTGGTTGAAGTATCGAGAGTAAAAATTTCTGCGGGGATTCCGGAGAGTTTTATCGGGGAGGTTAATAAAGGTTCGCTTGTAAAAATTACTTTTGATGTATATCCAGGAGAGGAATTTTCAGGAAAAGTAAGTTATGTAGCTCCGTACTCTGAGCCCGGTAAACAGGACATTTGAAATAGAAATTGTTCTCAATAACAGTGACGGAAGGCTTAAACCGGAAATGAGCGCCAACATTGAAATTGAAAAAAGCAAAGTTGACAATGCGATAGTATTAAATCAGGATTTGATTGTCGATTTCGGAAATGAAAAATATGTGTTTGTACTCGAAGACGGCGTGGCAAAAAAGAGGGTAGTTAGTCTTGGCGGAAGAAATAGGAATAATGTTTTGATTACTTTCGGGCTTAAATGAAGATGACAAGCTTATTGTAGAAGGATTTCAGCCGCTTGCCGACGGGGACAAAGTTCAGGTAATTAATTAAAATTTTTTTAATCACAGAAATGAATATTTCAAAGATTGCGGTAAACAACAGCGTAACAGTTTACATACTTGTTGCAATAATAGTATTGTTCGGAATTTTCTCATACTCATCCATTCCAAAAGAATCTGCTCCTTCGATCACCATTCCGAACATTTTCGTATCAACTTTGTATTTCGGCGTTTCACCCAAGGATATGGAAAATCTGGTTACTCAGGAAATTGAAAAAGAAGTAAAGGGCATAAAGGATGTAAAGAAAGTTACATCAATATCGCAGGAAAGCTTTTCGCTGGTAAATATAGAGTTCAATCCTGATGTGGAAATTGACGATGCGCTGCAGAAGGTACGTGATAAGGTTGCAATTGCAAAGACGAAGATGCCTGATGACATAGAGGAGCCAGCAATCACTGAAATAAATCTTTCCGAACAGCCGATGCTTTATTTAAATCTTTCCGGAAATCTCGGGCTGGCTTCGCTGAAGGATTATGCGGATAAACTCAGTGATGAAATTGAAGTTATCCCGGGAGTATTAAGTGCAGATGTAAAAGGCGGTCTTGAAAGAGAAGTAAAAATAAATGTCGATGCAAACAGACTTAAGTATTACAATGTAACTTTTAATGACATAATCAACAAGATTGGTTTCGAAAATCAGAGCATTCCGGGAGGAAGCGTTGACGTCGGAAAGCAGAATTATCTTGTGAGGGTCCCGGGGCAGTATGAAGATCCGGAAAAAATCAGAGACATCGTCGTAAAAGCAGATCAGGAGAAGCCCATTTACATAAGAGATGTTGCGCAGGTTATTTACGGATTTAAGGACAGGACAACTTTATCCAGGGAAAACGGCAAGGAAGCTGTAACAATTGTAGTAAAGAAAAGAAGCGGAGAAAATATTATCAGAATTGCCGATGACATAAAAGAACTTGTAAAGAAAAAAGAGTCGGGATTTCCGGCAGGTTTGAAGATCAGCTTTACAGGTGACCAGTCGAAGAGCATTAAGAATACCGTACATGAACTTGAGAATGGAATAATCACAGGATTTTTTCTTGTATGTCTGATCCTGCTTGCAGCGATGGGTTTGAAAAATGCTTTGCTGGTGGCGACATCCATACCGTTTTCATTTTTAATTTCATTCATTGTACTTTCAATCTTGGGAATTACAATGAACATAGTTGTTTTATTCGCATTGATACTTGTCCTTGGAATAATTGTTGATGATGCGATAGTTGTCACCGAAAATATCTACCGGCTTCAGGAGACTGAAGGTTACACTCCACATGACGCGGCAATAGAAGGACCGCGTGAAGTTCAGTTTCCCGTAACGATTGCCACATTCACGATCATATCTTCATTTGCCCCTTTGCTGTTTTTTCCCGGGGATAGTTGGAGAGTTCATGAAATATCTTCCCATTACATTGATCATATGTTTATTCTCATCATTATTTGTTGCTCTTGTAATCAATCCCGTATTGTCATCACATTTCATTAATTTCAAAAAAGACCGGGCAAGGCTGGAAGAAAAAACAAAGTGGTATAATCTCATTACAAGATTTCATTTATGGTTTGACAGACTATTTGCAGCCTTAGTAAAGAAGTATGAAAAGACTTTAAGGTATTCATTGAAGCACAGAAAGTTGACAATAGGCGGAACTGTGTTGTTGTTAATTTTAGTATTTATGATTTACGGAAAATTCAATAACGGAATAGAATTTTTTCCGCAGGTAGAGCCGCAGCAGGCTTTCATTTATGTCAATATGCCGATTGGAACAAATCTTAGATAAATCAAATGAAGTAACGACAAAGGTCGAAGAGAAGCTTCCTCCATTTAAAGATATTGAATATTATTTAACAAACATCGGATCTGAAATCGGTACCGGATTTGGAGGTGATGTATCAAATAAGAATACAATCACTCTTAGTTTTTTTGATAAAGAAGACAGGCAACAGAGTTCGTTTAAAACCATTGAAGAGATCCGTGATGCAATAGAAAATATCACAACCGCTGATGTAAGGATACAGAAGCAGTCCGGCGGACCGCCAACGGGACCTCCGGTCAATATCGAAATATCCGGAGATGATTTTGTAAAGCTAGGAGAAATATCCGATGAAGTAAAAAGACAAATAAAAGATATTCCGGGAATGAAGGATCTTAAGGATGATTATGATGAAGCAAGACCTGAAATAAAGATCACGGTTGACAGGGAGAAGGCAGCACTATACAATCTGAATACTACTACAATTGCAACTACAGTCAGGACTGCGATCAACGGAACAACTGCAAGCAAATACAGAGTAGCCGATAAAGAATATGACATTACCGTACGGCTTGATTCACTTCAAAGGGAAGACATACAATCAATTCAGAACATTTACATTCCCGGAAAAGACGGTGCGAAAATCCCGTTAACTTCCGTTGCCAGTGTTGAATTTTCCGGAGGACTCGGAGCTATTAACAGGAAAGATCTGAAGAGAGTCGTAACTGTTTCAGCCAACGCCGAAGGAAGATTAGGGAATGATGTACTGAATGATGTAAAGGAAAAGCTTAAGGATCTGAAGCTTCCTCCCGGATATAATATAGTCTATACCGGTGAACAGGAAAGCCAGCAGGAATCCCAGACATTTTTAGGTCAGGCATTCATAGTAGCTTTACTTCTTGTATTCTTCTTTCTTGTGATAGAATTTAATGCGGTTACTTCACCATTGATAATCATGTTTACCGTTGTTCTTTCTCTGATCGGAGTTCTGTTGGGTTTGTTGATCACAGATACTCCGTTCGGAATAATAATGACAGGTATCGGGATCATTGCGTTGGCGGGCATCGTGGTAAGGAATGCAATCATACTTCTGGATTTCCAGGTTGAACTGGAAAAACGCGGACTAAGTAAAGAAGAATCAATAATACAATCCGGCATGATAAGATTAAGACCTGTATTTCTTACGGCTGCTGCAGCTATCTTTGCGCTTATTCCTCTTACGACGGGAGTTGACTTTGACTGGAGGACTTTCTCATGGGTAATCGGCGGACAGAACACAGCGTTCTGGAGACCGATGGGTGTTGCAATTATTTTCGGGCTTAGCGCAGCGACATTCCTTACGCTTGTTGTAGTGCCGACAATATTTATTTCGGTAAACAGTTTACTGGCTAAGTTTAAGAGGAAACCAAAGGAAGCAGAAGGTGAGATAATAATTCAGGGAGAGTAGCTTCAGTTGTTTAGCGACAAGTGATTGATTACTTTATTAGCAGCATTCGCTTTGTATCAATTATATTTCCGTTAACTTCGAGTCTGTAAAAGTATATTCCGCTTGGATAATCCGCGCCATCAAATTCTACTCTATAATTACCGGGCGGTTTATTCTCATTAACTAATGTTCTTATTTCATTTCCAAGTACATCATAAACTTTCAAAGTAACAAAATTGAAAATTGAACATTTATATTTGATAATTGTCTTGGGGTTAAACGGATTCGGATAATTCTGTGAAAGAAAATACCTGTCGGGAATTTCAGTTTCTGTGTTTATGAAGTTAGTGAGAACTCCGCCGGTAGTTGTTTTTAGAATTGTACCGCTGTCACCAACAGCCCAGCCTGTGAGTGAATCTGAAAAATAAATTGAATGGTAACTTATTCCCGGATGAGATGCAGTTTGATTTGTCCAATTAGTACCGCTGTTTTCAGTAATAAGAATACTTCCATTATTACTCGCTGCCCAACCTTTGTTTCGATTAATAAAAAATAATGAATTAGCTTGAATTCCGTTTGGTGAAGATATCCAATTCATTCCGCCATTTGTCGTCTTATAAATAGAATAAACTCCGAAGGGTGGTCCTGCGGGGCTACCGAGCCATCCATACAAAGAACCGATACAAAAAACTGAATTAATATTGTAGGTAGATGAAAAGATTTGTGTAAAAATCCAGTTAAGTCCGCCATCTGTAGTTTTAGAAACAGCCCAGAATGAAATGAGATCATTTTGACCGGTACTCCAACCGGTATTAGAATTTATAAAGTAAAGAGAGGATATGTAATCAATTCCAGGAGGAACTGATGAGTCGAACATATTTCCTCCATTGATTATCTTATATATTTTATTTGGATGACAGAACATCCACCTAAATCCTAAGCAATCAGATACAAAATTAGAGAGATGATAAACTGACATTCACAATTAAATCCTAAACGAATCCAATTTATTCCGCCGTTTGTAGTTTTAAGAATCAAGCTACTATAACCTACAGCATATCCGGTATTTATTGAATTAAAAAATACAGATCGTTAAATTATTGTTGAATCCACTTATTTGCTGGAATCCAATTAATTCCTCCGTTTATAGTTTTAAAATTTTTCCATCATTCCAGCACACCATCCGGTAAAAGAATTTTCAAAATGAACTGAATACAAATTAGAGTTGTTCCGCTATTTTGTTTATCCAGCCGGATTGAGAAAAGCAAGCAGAATATGAGATAACCGAAAGTAAAATTAAAATGCTTTTAGACATAATATTATACTTATGTTCTTAGTAAGAGTAAATTTATATGAGCATGTCGATACCTTTATTTCCAGGAGCCCATAATCCTTAACATTAAAAATTCTTTCACATAGTTAATTAAAATATAATTTTTAAGAAATGTAAAAGTGAATCACATTGAAAAAGCCTAGAAGCTACGCAACTGTCCAAAACAAATTTTTTTTATTTATAAATGTTTGTATTTTAACAGCTAATCAAATTATTATTAAAATTTCCTAAAACTATCCCTTCCTTAAATCTCACCGTTTCTGTCATTCCCGAATGCTTTTGTCGGGAATCCAATCATCAAAAATGAGAATAACGGAAAGTCTTTCTTGCAATCATTTCATCCCTATTCCTAACTTAGGTTATGTAAATCCTTTAACTTCCTTTCTTTTATGACCGGATACTCTTCACGATAGATTGTCCATGACAATAATTCATAGAGTTCATTTTTTCGTATGTAAAAATATTGACATAATATTTTTAATAATTTCTTTTTTGATTTAAACATATATGATTGGATTCCCGCCAAAAGCATGCGGGAATGACAGCGTTTTGGACGGATGGGAGAAAGCTATTAACTATATCTTAAATTGCAGTTTAATCTGTTCATTTATTTATTTATTTTAGCAAAAATAAAATTCAATGATTCAGAACAATAAGAGTATTACAGAAGAAGCATCGGATTATGTATTCGAGCTTTTTAAAAAAAAGCTGCCGAGTATTTATGTTTATCATAATTACAAGCATACTGAAGATGTAGTTGATGCAATAAAAAAAATCGGAAATAAATCCGGACTCAATGAAGAAGACTTAGAGACAGTAACTTTAGCCGGATGGTTTCATGATACAGGTTTCATTGAGAAAAGTGAAAATCACGAAGATGTCAGCATTGAGCTTGCTAAGAATTTTTTGAAAGAACATAATTATAAAGAAGAAAATATTAACAAGATAATCGGATGTATTAATGCCACAAGGTATCCGCAGGAACCAAAGAATCTTCTGGAAGAAATAATGTGTGATGCCGATCTCTTTCACCTTGGGACAAAAGACTACGGCGATAAGTCCGATCTTCTGAGAGTAGAATGGGAAAAAACTAATAACAAGCAATACTCAGATCTTGAATGGCTTAAATTGAATATTGATTTTCTTTCCACACAAAAATTCTATACCAAATATGCCAGAAAATCCATAGGTGATGCAAAATCAGAAGCATTAATAAAGCTTCAGAAAAAATACCGGAAGAAGATCGAAGAAAAAGAGAACGATGAAAAGCAAAGACAGAAAATTGATCTTGAAAGAGAGAAACTCGACGCCAAAAAAGAAGCAAGCACCAGGTCTGACAGAGGTATTGAAACAATGTTCAGGAATACTGTAAGGACGCATGTGGAGTTCAGCGGCATGGCTGACAATAAAGCAAACATTATGATCAGCATAAACACATTGATCATAGGTGCCATCGTAACTGTCTTGATACGTAAGCTTGACACAAATCCACAGCTTGTAATTCCTACATTCATGTTATTAACCGTAAGTTTAGTTTGCATAATTTATTCCGTGCTTGTTACAAGACCAAAGATTACCGAGGGAAAATTCACCAAAGAGGATATACATCAGAAGAAAACAAATCTTTTGTTCTTCGGAAATTTTTATAATATGCCCCTCAAAGAATTCGAATGGGGAATGAATGAAATGATGAATGATAAAGAGTTTTTATACGGGAATATGATCAAGGATTTTTATTTTCTCGGACAGGTGCTTGGAAGAAAGTATCGATACTTAAGAATATGCTATACGATTTTTATGTATGGGTTAATTGTATCAGTAGTTGCATATATAATTGCATTCATGATCACTCCGGTTCAGCCGATCAATCTGCTGGATTAACAACGTCAGAGTCAAAGGTCAGAGGTCAAACGTCAGATGTCAAACGTCAGAGGTCAGAGGTTATAGCTTAAACTCGTAACTTGTAACTGTAACTTGTAACTCATAACTCTGAAACTCGTAACTCGTAACTCGTAATTTGAAACTCGTAACTTAGAAATTTGAAATTTAATTTATATTTAATCCGGCATGCCAAGTCAAGCTGGAAACATCCTGAACTAAAAGACCATGACCGTCCTTTAAATAAGCGCGGAAAGAATGATGCGCCTTTAATGGCAGAGTTATTAAGAAAGAAAGATATTAATCCGGACTTAATACTGTCCAGTTCGGCTGTCAGAGCTTTTGAGTTTGCGAAGATCATTGCCGATGAATTGGATTACAAAAAAAAGAATATTACTGCAACGAATAATCTTTATATGGCTGATGAAATGGACATGCTTGAAATCGTAAGATCAGTGGATGACATTAATAAGACGGTTTTTCTTGTCGGTCATAATCCGGATCTGACTTATTTTGCAAATTCATTGTGCAACTACAATATTGATAATATTCCTACATCAGGAATTTTCGGAATTGAATTTGATATTGACAGCTGGAAAGATATTGATTTCGGGAAAGGTAAATTCAATCATTTGAATATCCCAGAAAGTATTACAATTAGTTTTAAATCATTAAATTATTTTTTTTGATGAATCAAAAATTAAACTCATGGCATTCGAATCCGACAAGACAATGTTTGAAATCTACCGTGAAAAAGAATTTAATAAAAAGTTTAAGGTAGTTTATTATACCGAGCTTACAGAGCATAATAAGGAATCCGAAATAAACCGCGCCATGAACGGCGAGACTGTATTCGACGGCTTTCTGAAGGATAACCTGAAAGATAACGGAAAAGCTGTGATAAGAGAATTGATAAGAGATATGAATAATAACGGGAGCATGATGTCAAAAGAGGATATCAAAAAAAAGCTGGAAGAGTTTTTAGCCTAAGATCTTTCTTACTGACTCGTATATTCTTTCCTCTTTAATTTTCAACATGCATTCAAACGTTCCGATGGGACATTTATTCCCTCCGTGTATGCTGCAGGGACGGCAGCTTAGCCCGGGTGTTTCAATCACAATATCATTTTTTCCGTAAGGATAAAATCCGAATGATGGAACCGTTGCACCGAAGATTGCAATGACGGCAGTGCCGAATGAGTTTGCAATATGAAGCGGCGCCGAATCATTTGTAATAAGAAGAGCAGAACGTCTGATAACTTCAGCCGATTCCAGTATTGACACTCTGTCAGTTAGATCAATAATATTTTTGTTGTCTGACATGGATAGGATCCTCTTCGAAATTCCCGTGTCTGCCTCACCTCCTATCAGTACGATCTTATGATCAAGCTGCCTAAGAAGGTCACAAAGTATTGCAAACTTCTCTTCGGGAAATCTTTTTGTAAACCATACCGAACCCGGTGCAATAGCAATTATCTTTTTCTCTCCTGTGATTTCATTTTGCATCAGCAATTCATCAACTCTTTCTTTTTCATTAATCCCCGGAAACAATTCAGGTTTGATAATACCGTTACCGGCCACACCAAGCGCCGTGAGCAATTTCAAATTTCTTTGGATCTCATGCACATTGTCAGCATAAGGTACATTTATATCATAAAGAAAACCTGCCGATGATCTGTCGAAAGAAATTGTTTTACCGGCAGAAGAAAAAAAACTTATCAAAGCTGATCGGAAAGACCTGTGGGGAGAAATGATCAGATCATATTTTTTACCTCTCAGCTTTTTCATCAAATCAAGAAGACCTTTCATCCCTGAATTCTTCTTATCATATTCTATCACTTCATTTATGTAAGGGTTATTTCCCAGCAGACCTGAAGTCCCGGGTATACATAAGAAGTCGATCTCGGATCCGGGAAAATCTTTTTTTAAAACTTGAACCAAAGGCAGCGTCAATATTACATCACCGAGAAAAGCTGTCTGAAGTATTAATACTTTTTTGTAATTCAATTCTTAATGTGTTTGAATCTTTTATGAAACCACAACCACTGATCAGGATTTTCACTTATTATCTTTTCAAAGCCGGATTGAATTCTCTGTGTCAGCTCGATTATGTTTTCTTTTGAAGAATCAATCAAATCATCATAAATGATTTTTTCAAAGTTGATTTTATATTTGTAATCATTTCCTCTAATACCGTAAGCAAGGAGCAGTCCCGGTCTTTGCCTGAGCGCGATCTTTGCAGGTCCGGAAAATGTTGCAACTTTTTTTCCAAAAAGGTTTACATAAACGGAATAGTCCGGGTGCGCCGACTGGTCAACAAGAAAACAGACTATTTGATTGTTATTCAATTTCTCAAAAATCTTTTTTAATGAAAACCCGATTTTTATGATTTCATTTCCCGACAATTCTCTGTATTTGTTTATCTCTTCATCCAATCCTCTGCTTGCCTGTATCTTTGCAATGATGCTGAGCTTATCTTTATAAAACAGGGGATATGAAAACGCCATAAGCTCCCAGTTAGAAAAATGACCGCTAAGAAAGAAGGTTCCTTTGGATTTTGAAAAGGACTCATCAACTAAATGGTGGTTCTCAAACCTGACCATCTTTTTCAGTATCTGCTCGTTCATTTTGGGGAAATACAGAAATTCAAATATGTCTATTCCGAGATTAATGTAAGACTTTTTGATGATGTCGTTTTTCCAGCGGGGACTTTTTTCCGGGAAACAAATGCTCAGATTACCGAAAGCAACTTTCTTTCTGATTGGAACAAGATAAAAAAAAACAGCCCCATTGTTTTTCCAATGCGCTGAATGATTTTGAGCGGTAAGAGACTTACAACAAACCCTGCGGCTTTGAATAATATTAAGCTGAGTTTGTCTGCCAAATTAAAAATTAGAGTTAATAAATTTATTGCGGAATTGGTTCTCCGAAAAGTGTTGCCGAATTGGCTTTCCTGATATTGACATTTACAAAGTCGCCTATCTTTAAACTTTTTTTCATTACGAGGTCACCGGTTTCATTTACATAGCTGATCTCTTTCGGGATGATCACTGACTTGTTGCAATCGCTCCTCGCCATAAAAAATTCATCCGATTTCCTGCTCAGGGATTCAACTAAAACCTTCATGGTCGTGCCGATGAGCTTCTTATTTATCTGCACGGAGATTTCCCTTTGCAATGTTATGATCTCATCCAGCCTTCGCTTTTTTGTTTCTTCATCTATATCATCTTGCATATAATAAGCTTTTGTATTTTCTCTCGGCGAATAAACAAATGTATAAGCCCCGTCGTATCTGACTTCTTTTATAACGTTCATCGTCATTTCATGGTCAGCTTCGGTTTCACCCGGGAAACATGAAATAATATCTGTTGATAATCCGATGGCGGGCATCATCTCTCGTGACTTCAGCATTACATTCATATAATGCTCTACCGAATAAAGACGGTTCATTAATTTCAGAATTCTGTCCGAGCCTGACTGCAGGGGAAGATGAATATACTTGCAAATGTTTTTGTATTCAGCCATCGTTTCAAGAAGCTTAATCGAAAGGTCGTACGGATGTGATGTTGTATATCGGACACGAACTTCGGGAACTGCTGTTGCAACAGCTCTTAACAGATCTGCAAAATCATAATCTTCATATTTGTATGAATTGACATTTTGTCCGAGAAGCCAGATGTCTCTTATTCCGTCATCATAAAGCCTCTTTGCTTCTTCAACAATATTTTTCAGACTTCTGCTTCGTTCTCTTCCTCTCGTAAACGGCACAACACAGAACGTACAAAACTTATCACATCCTCTCATTATGGAAATCCAGGCGGTGACTCCTTCCCTTCTCAACGGGGTTATATCATCATACGTCTCTACTCTCGAAAGCTTTACTGCAATTCCTTTCTCACCGGTTTCTATCACGCTGTCAATTAAGTGCGGCACTTTCCTGTATTCATCAGGTCCGGCAATGACATCAACAATTTTTCTTTTTTCGAGCAAATCTTTTCTTAATCTTTCAGCCATGCAGCCTAATATTCCGATGACCAGATTCGGATTGCCCTTCTTATATTTTTTTAAATCATCTAATCTTTTATAAACTTTATTCTCCGCATTATCCCGGATACTGCAGGTGTTTAACAGTATGACATCAGAATCATTTATGTCACTTGTTTCATTATAACCGAAATCGCTCAAGACACTAAGCACAATCTCCGTGTCGGAATAATTCATCTGACAGCCATAAGTTTCAATATAAACCTTTTTGTCATTTGCTGTTTTATTAAAACTTTTTGGCGATAACTCTATAGCTCCGTTATTTAATATCAGATTCGTCAGTTCCAAGTTGGCTTTTTTTATTGTATTGTATAAACTTTCAGATCGCTGAAAGTAAGAAAGAATATTTGTCCCGTGCATACTGAAGATTTCAAAGTCACTCTTGAAAAGAGCTCAACATGATCCTGAGGTGAGTCCGTGATGAAAGTGCTTGTTGAATTAATGCTCTCCCTGTCGGGAAGATGCATCAGATTTACAGGCTCATTTTCATGCAGATAAAAAATCGTGATGCTTGAAAGATCAGCATCCGACATCCCGTTAAATGTAAATTTGATTTTGTCAGAATTAGCCAGATCAAATTCGCCGAGACTTCTCGTTCGTACCTGCACACCCGAGCAGTCTCCGCCGACCTCTTCAATGACACCATCCAGCTGGAGAACAAGAGTCTCAGTCTGAACCGGAGTATTATCAACTGCGTTATCGCTGCATCCGAACAATACTGAATAAACAATTATTGTTAATATGCTATGACTTAACTTTCTCATGTTTTTTTCCTTTCAAAAGAAATTCTGCGGCAACTTCGGCAATTCCCTTTGCATCAAGCTTTAATTCTTCGTGAAGCTCTTCCGGCTTTCCGTGATCAATGAACCTGTCAGGAACACCGTGAATTAAGATATCATTTTTAAAATTATGCTGGGATGCAAATTCAGATATTGCGCTCCCGAATCCTCCGACTATAGTATTATCTTCGATTGTAAGTATCTTATCAAATCTTGAAAAGACATCCGTCAAAAGCTTTCTGTCAAATGGCTTTACGAATCTCGCATTTATTATTTCAGCATCAATTCCCTTTGCTTCAAGTATTTTTGAAGCTTCAAGAGAGTTATGAACCATGTTTCCGATCGCGACAATTGCAATGTCTTTTCCGTCTTTTACAATTTCCCCCTTACCGATTTCCAGCTTTTCAAATTTACCCATCTTAACACCAAGCGCATTTCCTCTTGGATATCTTAAAGCTATTGGTCCCCGCTTATATTGTGTAGCAGTATAAAGCATATTGCGGAGCTCATTTTCATCTTTCGGCGACATGATCACCATTCCGGGAACAAGCCTTAAATAGGTCAGATCAAAAACGCCGTGATGTGTCGGACCGTCCGCCCCCACAAGTCCGCCTCTGTCCATTACAAAAATAACAGGCAGCTTTTGTATAGCAACGTCGTGAATTATCTGGTCAAAAGCCCGCTGTAAAAAAGTAGAATAAATTGCTGCGACAGGTGTAAAACCTTCAGTTGAAAGACCTGCGCAGAATGTAACGGCATGCTGTTCGGCAATACCTACATCAAAATATCTTGAGGGAATTTCTTTCTGGATAAAATTCAATCCTGTTCCGTCGGGCATTGCTGCATTCACTGCAATTATTTTCGGATCTTTCTTCGCAAGTTCAACTAAAGCCGTTCCGAATATTTTAGTGTAAGTTGTGACTGCTGCTTTCTTATGTTCAACTCCTGTTGCCTTATCAAACGGATTCAATGCATGAATTTTTTGCGGATGCAAAGCTGCATAAGAAGGTCCTTTTCCTTTTGCTGTTATTATGTGAAGTAATATTGGTCCGGACATTTTACTTACTTCTTCCAGCATCTTTACGAGATTGACTACATTATGTCCGTTCACCGGTCCGAAATATCTGAATCCCAAAGCTTCAAACAGCATCCCCGGAGTTATTACGCCTTTGAGACCGCCTTCGACTTTAGCCGCAACTCTTCTCAATCTGTCGCTGGTTTTTTTATCAAGCACTCCCGTCATTTCCCAGACCTTGCTTCTGAATTTATTATAAGTATCATTTGTCATCAGTTCATTAAAATAATTCTGTAATGACCACATGTTTGGAGCGATTGACATTTTATTATCATTCAATACAACTATAATATCCTTCTTAAGTAGACCTATATTATTCATTGCTTCATAAGCCATTCCTCCGGTCATCGAGCCGTCTCCTATCACAGCTATTACTTTGTTTTTCTTTTTCAGAAAGTCCCGCGCAGTTGCAATTCCAAGTGCAGCAGAAATGGAAGTAGTTGCGTGACCCGCACCGAACACGTCATACTCGCTTTCGCTTCTTTTCAGAAATCCGCTTATGCCGTCTTTTTGTCTGATTGTTTTTAATTCTTCTTTCCTTCCCGTCAGTATCTTATGAATATATCCCTGGTGTCCGACATCCCAGACGATCCTGTCTCGAAGGAGTATTAAAAACATAATGCAGTGCAAGTGTAAGCTCGCAGACTCCAAGCGAGGCTCCGAGATGTCCGCCGATCTTCGAAATAGTGTCAATCAAATATTCACGGATTTCCTGAGCCAGCTCACGCAAATCCATTAAATTTAATTTCTTCAGATCAGTCGGAAAGTTTATGTCCTTAAGGAATTTTGTCGAAAGGATATCATATTCACTCATCGAAGTTACCTGTTTATTCTTTATCATAAAAATATTTTATAAATATACTATAATTTAATATTTTCTTCAGTGCTAATTTTTTCGATTATCAGCTCAGCTTCACTGAGTTTATCCCTGCAGGATTTAAGTAATTGCAGACCCTCCTGATAATACTTGATTATTTCCTCAAGCGAATAATCCTCCACATCATTCTCCAGTTTTCTTAAAATATCTTCAAGCCGCTTGAACGATTGCTCAAAGGTATTTTTATCAGTTTTGGATTGTTCTTTTTTCTTTTCCAATTTAATCATTATTTTAATTCCTAATTCCTAATTCTTAATTCCTAATTCTTAATTCCTAATTCCTAATTCCTAATTCTTAATTCCTAATTCCTAATTCTTAATTCCTAATTCCTAATTCTTAATTCTTAATTCCTAATTCCTAATTCCTAATTCTTAATTCGTAATTCTCCCCTCTCTCTCCCCGTCATAAAACTTTATTTCCACCTTATCATTGATATTTACCATACTTTTTCTTGACATAATCTTCCGGTCTTTTAATATGACTGTAAATCCTCTTTTCAGGATCTGATCCGGATTCAGATTGTTAAGAAGGTTTTCACTTGACGATAAACTTTTGTTAACATTTGCAAATTTATTCCCGATTATCTCCCTGATCCTCTTCTCCAGATCATCAAGCCTGATCTTGTTTTCGTTGATCAGGTCAGACGGCTTTCTGAAATAATAATTATCTTCAATATTGTTCAGCAGGTGTTTCAAATTACCAATCTTGTTTGCAGCGATATTCCTTAAGTCATAATCATAATCATTTACTCTCTTTAAAACTCCTGCTATGTCAGGGAATATCATTTCAGCCGCAGCCGAAGGCGTCGGAGCTCTTAAGTCAGCAACAAAATCACTAATGGTAAAATCAATTTCATGACCAATCGCAGATACGACAGGGACTACCGAATCATAAATTTCCCTCGCAACTCTCTCATCATTAAAGCTCCACAGATCTTCAGTCGAACCTCCTCCTCTTGCAAGCACGAGAATTTCAATATTGTGTATTGACTCATTTGCAAATCTGATCGCTGAACAAATGCTGCTAACAGATCCTCCGCCCTGTACATTTGCATGGATCAGAAATAGTTTTATGAAGGGATATCTTTTTTGTGTAACACGAATGAAATCCTGCACCGCAGCGCCTGTCTCCGAAGTTATTATAGCTACTCTTTCCGGGAATTCAGGAAGCTTTTTCTTTTTGTCTTCGTCAAAGAGACCTTCTTCAAATAATTTCTGTTTCAGCCTTTCAAAAGCGATCTGAAGTTCACCCGCTCCTGCCGGCTTCATTTCAAAAACATCTACCTGATATGTTCCTTTCGATTCATAAAGTGTCAGTCTTCCCTTGATCAAAACCTTCATTCCGTTTTCCGGAGAAAAAAACAGATCCTTATTCCTCGAGCTCCACATATTGGCGCTGATCTGTGCCTTGTCATCTTTCAGCGTAAAATAAAAATGACCGGAAGAATGGTGTTTGAAGTTTGATATTTCACCAATCAGATAAACAAACCTGAATTCATCTTCAATGACAGATTTAATTTGTCTTGAAAGCTGCGAGACTGTTACGGGAATAATCAATTCTTGAGAATTTTATGTTAGTTTTAATTCAAATCAAAATAGTAATTTATTTAATTTGAAAATATGGGAATATGAGTTTCAGATTGGTCACTTTCTATGAATCTGCCAATACAATGGCTTGCGTACAATATCTTTTACCGTAATAAACCGTAATATTTTCATTCAAAATCTCATTGATTAAAAAATTCAATACGATTATATTTGTAGTTCATTCGACAGTAGCTCAATGGTGGAGCATTCGGCTGTTAACCGAAGGGTTGCAGGTTCAAGTCCTGCCTGTCGAGCATAAAAAGTCCCGGTCATTAGCCGGGATTTTTTTTTGCCCATCGGACTATCCACACACTCTACTCCTTCCCAAACCCCAGTTTGTAAGATAGTTCTAAACTGGAAACACTTCTACGAAGTTTTTGCTGTTGGTGTCCAGCCGAACCACAGCTTGGCTTTACAAATTGTTGATTGGGCTTACGTCCACCCACCATATTGCCAAACCCGCTGTTAGGCACAGTATTTTTCAACCTTTAAAGCCACCACCTCCACCAATCAAATATTCATCAGTTTCGTGTCCGACTGGAGGATCATAAGCATCCTTTTTATTCCAGAAGACTTCTTCTGTTAAAGACTTCGGCATTACAAAGTTCAAATTTGAATAATTTGATAGCTCATACAAAGATTTAATTATTCTTAATTTTGCTCCATCGATACTTCCCATTGTTCCCGAACCATCCCAAGTAAATTTAGCATTATTTACTCTTTCTATATAATCTAATTCACCGATTATTCCCGAAACAAGTGATTGGTTTTTATCGTCCTCCAAATAAGCTATTAGCTTCTGAAGCTGAACTCTACAATCTGCAAGTGACTCAAACATTGCTTCATGATTTAACTGTGCATGATACCTTGTAAAAACGGCTCTTCTGTAGCAAGCAGATAAAACGTCTTGTATTAGTTTTTTGTCATCCTTTTTATTAACTCTGTTTGCATCGAGTAAACTAAAGGGAACACCTATCTTTTTAGTTAGCAAATCACAAATAATTGGCACAGATGAATTTCTTAGATCTATATAACCTATCAAAGGAGAAAAGCCGGGTAATTCACTATCATCTACTTTTAAGGGCAGGATATATGCATTTTTTTGCTTTAATTGTTTTGATAATGCAAATTGCAATTCGTGATATGTCCAAGATTTTTCTACATAGCTCTTTGAAATTACTATCAAACAAAATTTCGATTTTTCGCCATAAATTTCTCCAAGTACTACCGTCAGATTTTCTCCAAATGTTTTTTCAGGTTCAAAGTCGTCATAATATACTTTATAGTTTTTGCAAAGCATTGTTTCTGCAATTTGCTTTGCGATTGTTCTTTCCTCACCGGCAAACGAGAGAGCCAAATCATATTCAATTTGCATAATGATAATTTTATTTGTTAGTATCTATATAATATTGTGCCTAACGGCACGTATTTGTAATTCAGCCAAATCAAGTTTAAAATAATTTCAATCTTCACAACTATCAAGATTTAAAAATACTCATAAGGGATAGAGACTTCCCCTATGGCGTCTGGACGAGTCCTGACGCAGTTCATTTACTCTCGCACTGCTTTTCAAGTAAGCACCAGTTTTTAGTCAAATCTTTCAATAACATCTTTTCCCACCATCTTATCAGAACCCCCTCCTTGCAAAGGAGGGGGCAGGGGGTGGTCGTTTTCAGAACCTCAATGCTTCATTGCTGTGATGGTCTTTTCGATCTTCTTAATAACTTCATCTAAATTATTAATTATTTCTTCATTCCTGAAACGCAGAAATTTTATTCTAAAATTTTCAATTTCATTTTGTCTTATCCTGTCATATTCAATTTCTTCAACTGTATTGTGGGTATCGCCATCAGCTTCTATCGCAAGCTTTAAAGTTGTATTATAAAAATCAATAACATACTTACCAACACTGAACTGCCTTCTAAATTTAAAACCTTTAACTTGTTTCCCCTTTAACCTGCGCCATAATAATATCTCAGCCTGCGGCATAGAATTTCTTAATGCTCTTCGTTTTTCATTCTGACTTTTCTGATTAAATATTCTGCCCAAATTTCTACAACCCCATTATGACCTCCCCCTTCCCCCTCCTTTGCAAGGAGGGGGAAATCTTATTTTAATTTAGTGTCTGTTTCAAAATATCCTTTTTACCAAGACACGGACCCGGTGTTCTGAGCCGTTGTTCGTCTTAGCTAATACAGCGAGCGTGACCAGCTGCAAAATACTGTATATGCACAAAATAATATTGTCATTAGCTCAAATCAATAATAATTGAATCTTGTTTAACAATGATCCGCAGAGTCTTACCTGTAGCATCAGGACTTCATGACATCTTTTCCCACCATCTCATCAGAACCCCCTCCTTGCAAAGGAGGGGGCAGGGGTGGTCGTTTTCAGTACCTCAATGCTTCATTGCTGTGATGGTCTCTTCGATCTTCATAATAACTTCATCTAAATTATTAAATATTTCTTCATTCCTAAAACGCAGAAATCTTATTCCAAAATTTTCGATTTCATTTTGTCTTATCCTATCATATTCAATTTCTTCAACAGTACTGTGAGTATCGCCATCAGCTTCTATCGCTAGCTTTAAAGTTGTATTATAAAAATCGATAACATACTTACCAACACTGAACTGCCTTCTAAATTTAAAACCCTTAACTTGTTTCCCCTTTAACCTGCGCCATAATAATATCTCAGCTTGCGGCATAGAATTTCTTAATGTTCTCCGTTTTTCATTTTGGCTTTTCTGATTAAATATTCTGCCGAAATTTCTCGATCCCCATTATGACCTCCCCCCTGCCCCCTCCTTTGCAAGGAGGGGGAAATCTTATTTTAATTTTGAGATTGTTCCTGCCGTTTGCGGTGGGTAAAATTTATACACCACGATTCATTAAAATATGGACCCGGTGTTTTGAGCGGTTGTTCATCTTAGCTAGTACAGTAAGTGTGACCACCTACAGATTACTTTCTTTATACATCAAAATTAAATATTTTCATTACCTCAAAACAATAATATTTGAAATTTATTTTACACTGTGGATCAGGACTTAATCACATTTTTAACCATCTCATAAGAACCCGTCGTTGCAAAGGAGATATCATTCTCAATCTATTACTTTCATATTAACTTTTATAAACTCTTCTATAATGTTATATTTGTAAAAAATTTATAAATGTCAGACCAACTCATAGGTGATTCAATCCAGATAAAAGAAATTAACGGAACCATCAAGCAGGTAGCTCCCACAGATGTAAGCGTTTTGATCACTGGTGAAAGCGGTGTCGGGAAAGAAGTTGTTGCAAATTCAATTCATGATTTCAGTAAAAGAAACAATGAGCCGTTCATAATCGTTAACTGCGGAGCGATTCCGGAAGGAATAATTGAAAGCGAGTTATTCGGTCATCAGAAAGGCGCCTTCACAGGAGCAATCGAAGACAGACGCGGATATTTTGAAATGGCAGATAAAGGTACAATTTTATTGGACGAAATCGGAGATATGCCTTTGGGTACACAGGTAAAGTTTTTGAGAGTGCTGGAAACGGGCGAGTTTATGAGAGTAGGAGGGAATAAGAATGTTAATGTTAATGTGCGCGTGATTGCCGCAACCAATAAAGATCTCTCTGATGAAGTCCTGCATAAAAATTTCCGCGAAGATCTTTATTACCGTTTGAGATCAATTAATATTTACATCCCTCCTCTTCGCGAAAGAAAATCCGATATCAAACTTTTGATCGATAGTTTTTTCGGGAACTACTGCAAAGCCAACAATATTAAATTCCAGGGAATTGAAGAATCTGCGCTTGACTTTTTATTGAATTATAACTGGCCCGGGAATGCAAGAGAATTGAAAAATTTCTGCGAAAGCATTGTCGTTCTTTATCCGCAGAAAAGACTGACTCTCGAAGACGTAAAAAGACATTTGCATATAGAGAAATCCGACTCAATGCGGACACTGCCTATGATATTCAGCAAGCAAAGAGAGAATGTAGAGAAAGATTTTTTCTTCAGGGCTTTACTTGAATTGAAATCCGATATTATTGACATAAAAAACATTCTGCGTACCCTTGGTGAAAATGACTCTCAATATGACTCAGGTAAAGAAAATTTCACTATCCCGAAAGAAAAATTCATGAGCATGACAATGAACGAAATAGAAAAGGAAGCGATAGTATTTTTGCTTCAGAACAATTACTGGAATGTCGAGAGAGTCGCCGATATCCTGAAACAAACGCCGACGAAATGTTTACAGTAAAATGAAGAAATATAATATAAAGAGCGATGATAAATGGAAAGATTTATAAGAATAGCATTCATATTTGCCGTTTGCCTTGCCGGCTTTAAATGCGGTGTTTACGGATTCAGAGGTAATAATCCTACTCCCGGGATAAATTCCATTGCCGTCCCTACTTTCAATGATGAAAGCGGATTTTCAGCTCCGGGTCTCGCCGATCAGTTTACTCAAGAACTAAAAGATAAAATAATTAGTGACAATACTTACAGAGTTGCCGATGTGAAGGTTGCTGATGCTGTTTTAAAATGTACGGTTACAAATGTCAGGGATGAGGCGCTTGTTGTCTCTGCAGGAGATAATGTTTCCAAAAGAAAAGTTACGATCGCGGTAAATGTAGTTTTTGAGAATCTTAAGACACAGAAAAATATCTGGACTAAGCCTTTTGAAAATTACGGGGAATATAATTCATCCAATGTAACTGAATCCGAAAGAGCCAAAGGAATCGACATCGCTGTACAAAGGGTAACAGAAGACATATTGATAGACATTACATCCAACTGGTAATAACAATTTCAAGACAGATACTAAAAGAACGGACTATTAAAATGAATATTGAAAGCATAATACTTGCCGCATACATAATTTCTCTGTCGATACTTTTTTTCTTCGGTGCTCACGGATTTAATATGATATATTATTATTTCAAAACATTTTCAATGAGAACGGAAGATCTTGAGATTGAAGATTTTTTCATGAGCGAATATCCCGTAGTCACAGTGCAGATACCTCTTTATAATGAACAATATGTCATTACAAGATTGATTGATTCTGTTCTGAGAATGGATTATCCGAAAGACAAGCTTGAAGTCCAGATACTCGATGATTCGACTGATGAGACAACTCATATAATTGAGAATCACATTAAAAAATATCTCGATGCCGGCTTTGATATAAAGCATATTCACAGAACCAACAGAGCCGGTTTCAAAGCCGGCGCTTTAAAGATCGGACTCGAAACTGCAAGAGGAGAATTTGTTGCTGTATTCGATGCCGACTTCATTCCACGCAAAAAATTTTTGAAAAGAACAATTCCGTATTTTTATAAAGATGATAAGCTTGGACTTGGTTCAGACCAGATGGGAACATCTTAACAGGGAATATTCACTGATGACAAAGACACAGGCGATTGCTCTCGACGGTCATTTTGTAATAGAACAGGCGGTAAGAAACAGAGCCGGCTTTTTTATTAACTTTAACGGAACGGGCGGTGTATGGCGAAAAGAATGTATCTTCGATGCGGGTAACTGGGAAGCTGATACTCTGACAGAAGATCTTGATCTTTCATACAGGGCGCAATGAAAGGATGGGAGTTCAAATATCTTGTTAATTTTACTTCGCCTGCGGAACTGCCTTCGGATATTTTTGCTTTGAAGTCACAGCAGTTCAGATGGACCAAAGGCGCAATCGAAACTGCAAAAAAGATTTACCCAAAAGTTTTGAGATCCAAAATGCCGTTGAAGCTTAAAGTTCAGTCATTCATTCATTTATACAGCAATCTCGCATATCCGTTTATTCTCATGGCTGCACTTCTTAATCTGCCTGTGATGCTTATCAAGCTCGGCGGTGAATATGATGCTGTGTTTAAGTTTATGTCATTGTTTATATTTGCATTCATCAGTTCGTTTATATTTTATTTGTATTCACAGAAGGATGTTTATCCTGACTGGCAGAAAAGAATAATTTATTTTCCCGTATTCCTTGCAGGCAGCATGGGATTTTCAGTTAATAATACCAAAGCAGTTTTCGAAGGATTGCTTGACAAGAAAAGTGAGTTTGTAAGGACTCCGAAATATCAGATAATGAATAAGAAGGATTCATGGGCAGGAAAAAAATATGTCAATAAAAAATTATCTTTCACAACATACATTGAAGCAGCAATGGCATTGTATTGTTTTGGCGGAGTTGTAATTGCAATTGCGACTGCACAGATCGCGGCGATTCCTTTTCAGCTTATGTTCTGCGGGGGCTTCGCGACAATTTCGATTTTATCAATCAGGCAGGTAGTATTATCCAACAATATTAATTCTCAAAAGTTAGCATTAGATGCAAAATAATTTAGATAAATATACTCTGGAGGTAAAATTAAAGCTTAATAAAAATTTTCTTTCTCCTCTTTTTATCCGGCTTGCAAATCTTTTTTACATGAATGAACAATATGAAGAGTGCATTTCAATTTGTAAAACCGGGCTTGAAATATATCCTGGATATCTCACCGCAAAATTAATTTTACTTAAGGCATTTCTTAAAGCCGAATATCTCAATGAAGCGGAAATTCTTTTCAAGGAGATAAAACCCAAGCTTACAAACAATGATCAGCTGACCCGGCTTAAACAGAATATTCAGCATCTAAAAACAATTTCACAACAGGAAAAGATTTACTATCCATAAATCAGCTAAGAATAAATTTGATTTCAAATCCTTCGAGAAAAAATTTCATTTTCAGGAAAATCTATTTTCTAATTTTACCTTAAATGATATGTTCAAAGAAGACAGCGTTAATGTTTCGGGTGATAAGGATTATCAGAATTTTATCAGCCAGTTTGATTCATTTCATTTCGATAAAGCGGTTCCCGTGAAACAAAATAAGGCTGAGTTACCTTTTGAAAGTCAGATCAATCCGGATGATCCGGAAGAGCTTCTCAATAAAATTAAGATAGTAACTGAAACTTTAGCGGATATTTATGCAGAACAGGGAAATTACAAGGAAGCTTTCGATGCTTACAATATCCTTCTGCGGGCGGGCTCGGGCAATGAACAAGCGAATCGAAGAAAAACTATATGAGCTGAAAGGAACATGCTTAAGTATGATAAGATCTAATTGTAATTTTCCGGAGGCAGCTCAGGTTTGGCAAAAATTACTTTCTCTCTTTCCATCACCACGCTCCCGGATTTAAATCCTTTTTTTTTCTTAACAAATTTTTTCTCGCAATATGCTACCGGAACCGATGAAGCGTTTCTTGCTTTACTGTAATATGCTGCGATGGATGCGGCTCTTACTATTGTTTCCTTTTGAACTGTTTCTTTCTTATTGCTTACTTTCAAAACAGTATGTGAGCCGCTTGATCCTCTTACATGAAACCACAGATCATTCGGCGCTGAATACTTTGTCGTCAGCAGATCGTTTGAAACACTGTCCTTCCCTACCCAGACTTCATATTCACCTTTCAGTTTAAACTTTCTGAATTTCGATGTTTCATCCGTCTTGCTGTCAGCTAATTTTTTTTCTGCCTTCTTTAATTGTTTGTAATCGTTCATATCCTTTACCTTCTCAAGTTCATCTTCCAAAATCTTCTTTTCCCTTTCCAGTTTTGAAATTTTAACATTCAGAATATCTGCTGATGATTTCTGTTTTTTATATTTGTCAAAATAGTTTTGTGAATTCTCTACTGCAGATAAACTGTCTTTCAGCTTTATGTCAAAAGACTTTCCGTCATTTGAATTATACTTAAATATTTTATCACCTTTATTAATCATACTAAGATTTTCAAGTATTGCATTACCAAACAATTTAAAGTTGACGGATTCCTCACTATGTGTTAACTGAACTTTCAGACTGTTGATTTTTTTTGCATAGTTCGAAATTTTTTTATTTAATTCATCTGTCTTTGATTCCTTTAATGAATGTATATTTTCCTTTCTTTGATTGAGTTTCAGATATTCAATTATTAAATCATTAATATTCTCAAATTCCTTTACATCAGACTTTCCTATACTGTTGAGTTTAACCAAAGACATGATATATTTTTCATCGGAAGAATATAAAATAAATTCCGGTGATTCTAACTTAACTCTCAGCGCATTAAATTCTTCATCCAATATTTCTTTTTTTGAATTGTCCATTATACTGTCGTCAGATATTAACAGTCTTTGGAGAACCTCATCACAATATGACTTTCCAAAGGTTCTGAAATTTTGAGAAATGTATTTCCGTATTGTTAAATTATCAATATTTAAAGCTTCGGGTTTCTGTTTTAAAGGTATGACTTCTGAAACATTCTTTTGCAAATAATCTTCTTTATTTTTGAACGAATTTACAATGATAGACCCTTTGGCGATAAAGCAGTTTGCTTTATTAGAAAAAAAAGTAAATATCATTTCAATTTCATCCTTAAGCTTTAAAATTACAGCTCTGTCATCATTGTATAAGCTGACACTTAATATTTTTTTACCATATATTTCTTCAAACAAATCTGCATAATTTTTTTTAGCTTTGGAAAAATTATTTTTTAGTATTAAGCAATTATAATCTTTCTCTATTGAAAATTCCAAAACCTTAACTGCTTTAGTTTCATCATTGGATAATTCAATCAGAAGCTTATTCTTCTCTTGTGTATAGATTTCGGAAATGTAATATCCGGGAATATTTTCATTTAAATACTTAGCTACAGCTTTTAATGTAAAATAATTATTCAGCATAAATACAAAATACTTTCTTTAGCGAATCGTTTAAAGAATAAAATTAGTAGCCTGCAATGTGAACATGTAAGAGGTGAGAAATAGGAAGATATTTTGAAAGTGATTTGTAATAATTTTTATTTTAAAAGAACCATTCTCTTTGTATCTATAATATTCCCATCGACAGTCAATCTGTAAAAATAAACCCCGCTCGGATAATCCGAACCGTCAAACTTCAATTCATAACTTCCCGCATTTTTCTTTTCATTAATTAAAGTTTCAACTTCATTTCCAAGAACATCAAACACTTTCAAAGAAACAAATCCCAAATTCGAAATCCCAAATTCCAAATTTGTAACCGGGTTGAATGGGTTTGGATAATTCTGAGAAAGCATATAGTTAGATGAAAGTTCTAATAGATTTGTAGTTATTCCTGTAATTGTTTGTGAATATTTTATTGTTAGCATATCTCTATTACTTGAACCCGTTACATAGACACATTTATTAAAATCGACAACTATTGAAGTTGGATAATCCCCATATTGTCCTGAATAGTCATACCTTGATACCCACAATTGTTTACCTGATGAATCATATTTTACAGTAGCATAATCAAATCCCGTTCCATTTCCATCGCTCTCTCCAATTACATAAATATTTTCATCATTATCAATCGCTATTGCATCACTATAGTCATTTAATCCATTGTGATAATTTACTAACCAAAGTTGGTCTCCATTAGTATTATATTTAATTGTTGTAAAATCATATCCTTGAGAGGACTGCGTTGCATAACCTGTAACATATAAATTGCCAGACATAGCAATGATTATATCTCGTGCTTGATCTAAATAATTTGCGGAACCGTTGTATATTCTTGACCATTGTTCTATTCCACTTGAACTATATTTTAGTATTAAATAGTCATCGTAATGCAAGTTACCTTCTGTCGTTCCACAAATATATATATTTGCAAAATTATCTAACTTCATAGAAAATGGAAAATCTTCGTCATTCAGGGGGCCGTTAAATCTATTAAGCCAAAGTTGATCTCCTAGTGAGTTATATTTTATTGTAACTATATCCCCATCACTTCTACCGGTTACAAATACATTCTCATTATCATCACATGCGATTTCAAATGCCTGATTCGAACTATTTTCTCCTTGATTATATTTAGCAGCCCATAATTGATTTCCTAATGAATCATATTTTAGTGTACAATAATCTATTCCTCCAATATCATTGGAGCTTTCGCCTGTAACATATATGTTATCTGAACTATCAACTGCAAGAGAGTAAGCAGCATCCCTTTGATTTCCTGAAGTTGTATATCTTGCAATCCATTGTTGGACTCCAGTGGAGTTATATTTTATTGTTATATAATCAACTCCAGTTCCTATACCTACACTACTACCAGTTATGATAACATTTTCATCATTATCAATGATTATTGAATTAGCAATATCTGGTCCATTTCCTGTGCCATTATAAGTTCTAACCCATTGTTGAATACCACTTGAATTATATTTTATTGTTGTATAATCGCTTTGTGTTCCTTGTGATAAACTTGCCCCTGTTACATAAATATTATCATCCTTATCTGATGTTATGTCAGTAGCTCCATCATTGCTATTGGAAACTTGGGAAAATCTTGCTACCCACTCTTGTTTAACTTGAGAAAAAATAAAACCTGAATTGGTTAGCATTAAAAACAAAGATAAGCATATTCTAAATATATTCATTATTCTTTCAAGTTATGTCAGAACTTTCAATGTATTTATAGTTTCCTTCAGTCCCTGTTCCAATTAATAATATTATCATAGTTCTATTAATACCTTTATTAACAAATAATCCTAAATTTTTTATATCAATAGAAATTGATCCAACTCTATGAATGGGTTTTCCACTTGCAGTATTGCCGGTTACAAGGATTAAATTTTCTATTTCGATATTTTGGTCAGTAGAAGAACTTCCTGATGGTATGTAAATGCAGACTGAATCCCCAGATGTACTGATATTCTTTTATTTTCGCATTTCTTAAAACATAATTCGAACCGCTTGCAGAATTTATCACTCCATCATTTCCATTACTTCCTTCAATATAGTTAGCATCTATTATTATTGGCTCGTCTGAATTATCAATGTTTATTCCTTTTGTTCCGCTGATTATTTCATCACATTGGAAATTTGCGCTTACCAATACTACTGAAGCCATAATATTATTATTTTAAAATTTGAAATGCTATGAATTCTTATGCATAATTAATTAAAATAAGATTCTTAAGAAATGTAAAAGTGAATCTTACAGCAAGGTTCTATGTAGCCAACTTCTTAAATTAAATTTATATTTTGCAATCTATTTCAAGATTTATTAGAACATAGATAAATCGTTAAATTTCTCTAGCTTTCTAGGCAACCCCACCCTGCCCTCCCCGCTCGCGGGAGGGTTTGGGAGGGGTTAGTATCAGCAAGAATTCTTACATATAAAGTTTTGTCGTGTACAGGGAGCAAGTTTAGAAAATCTGCCCAAGAAGAATAAAATTAATAGCACGTGATACACGAGACGGAAGACGTAAAAACGAGAATAGTATATAAAAAAAATCCCGACTCTGTTTCGAAAATCGGAATAATCGCAATTCCAAAATCATAAATCAAAAATCTAAAATCGAATCAGGCATCTTTCAGAGCTTCTGCTCCGCCGACAATTTCGAGAATTTCTTTTGTGATAGCCGCCTGTCTTGCCTGATTGTATTGGAGCTCAAGCAGCTTCAATAAATCGGAAGCATTCCTTGTAGCTGTTTCCATTGCGGTCATCCGTGCTGCCTGCTCTGCCGCATTTGATTCAAGCAGAACTTTCCAGAACTGAACACGGAGCTGTTTTGGTATGAGTGTTTTAATAATTTCAACTTCTGACGGTTCGTAAATATAGTCCACAGATTTCTTTTTGCCTTCTTCAGGTTCTGCTTTTTGCAATGGAAGAAACTGTTCTTTTGAAACGACCTGCTTGGCTACCGACTTAAACTGGTTATAAATAATTTCTACCGAATCAAATTCTTTTCTCTTATATCCGTCAACCAGATAATTTACAATTTCATTTGACTGTTCAATACTAAGATCACTGAAAAGACTTGTGTTGCTTCTGATAATACTAAGGTCTCTTTTTTTAAGGGAGTCGAATGCTTTCTTCCCGACAATAATTATTTTAGTATTACTGTCCAAACTCTTCACATAATTGAAAGCATACTTTATAATGTTTGTATTAAAAGAGCCGGCTAAACCTCTGTCAGCGGAAACAATTACAACACACCGGGTTCTAATTTCCCGTGAATCCAAAAGCTCGTCAACACCTTCTTCAGCTGCACTCACAAGATCACTTAACAATTCATTTATTTTTTTTGCATAAGGTCTCGCTGCAATAATTCTGTCCTGAGCTCTTTTGAATTTTGCCGAAGCCACCATTTTCATTGCTCTGGTAATTTTCTGAGTTCCCTTTACTCCGACGATTCTGACTTTTAATTCTTTAAGTGTTGCCAAATCTTAAATTGAAATTTAAAAAATTAAATGTAATTCTTAATTCTTAACTCTAATCTAATTTACAATTGTACTCTTGAATCTTTCAGTAAAATCTTTTAATACAGAGTTAAGCTTATCGATGTTTCCTGTGATAAATCTTTCGTTTCCCTGATTGTCTTTAAGATATCACCATGCATATTTTCAATTTCCTGAAGAAAGTCGACCTGATATCTCTGAACTTCCGGTATAGGAATTTCATCAAGATATCCTTTTGTTGCGGCATAAATTATTACAACCTGATTTTCTACAGGCATCGGTGAATACTGTCTTTGTTTAAGGATCTCAACCAAACGTTCGCCTCTTCTAGCTGCTGCATCGTAGCTTTATCCAGATCAGAACCAAATCTTGAAAATGCTTCGAGCTCTCTGAACTGCGCCAGATCCAATCTCAATGTTCCTGCAATCTTTTTCATTGCTTTAATTTGTGCGTTACCGCCGACACGTGATACCGAAATACCGACATCAATTGCCGGTCTTATGCCGGCATTAAAAAGATTGGGCAAAAGATATATCTGACCGTCCGTAATTGAAATTACATTTGTCGGAATGTATGCCGATACGTCCCCGGCCTGTGTTTCAATGATCGGCAGCGCTGTAAGGCTTCCTCCTCCAAGATCATCAGAAAGCTTTGAAGCTCTTTCAAGCAATCTTGAATGAAGATAAAATACATCTCCCGGATACGCTTCTCTTCCCGGAGGTCTTCTCAAAAGCAGTGAGACTTCTCTGTATGATGCGGCTTGTTTTGATAAGATCATCATAAATTACAAGAGCATGTCTTCCGGAATCCCGGAAATATTCTCCGAGTGTCGCCCCGGCAAATGGAGCAATATACTGAAGCGGAGCAGGGTCTGAAGCTGTTGCGGCTATGACTGTCGTGAATTCCATTGCTCCGTGATCCTGCAGACTCTTTACGACCTGCGCTACTGTCGAACCTTTCTGTCCTATTGCAACATAGATACAAAAAACATCTTTGCCTTTTTGATTTATTATTGCATCAATTGCAACTGCAGTTTTACCTGTCTGTCTGTCACCGATAATAAGTTCTCTTTGTCCCCTTCCGATTGGAATCATCGCATCAATTGCCTTGATACCTGTCTGAAGCGGTTCTTTAACCGGCTGTCTTTGAATAACTCCAAGAGCTTTTCTTTCCAGCGGCAAAAATTTATCAGTGTGGATTTCCCCCTTACCGTCAAGCGGCTGACCGAGAGGATTTATTACCCTTCCGAGCATTTGTTCACCGACCGGCATGGAAGCAATTCTTCCGGTTCTCTTTACAATATCACCTTCTTTTACCAATGATGACTCTCCGAAAAGAATACATCCGACATTGTCTTCTTCAAGATTTAATGCAATGCCGAAAACTCCGTTTGGGAATTCAATCAGTTCACCTGCTTCGCATTTCGATAAGCCGTAAACACGAGCTACACCGTCACCCACGTATAAGTACCGTTCCGACATCATAATACATCAACTTCCGTTTCAAATCCCGATAACTGTTTTCTGAGTATCGAGGAAATTTCATCTGATTTTACTTCTGCCATTTTTTAATTTCTCCTGAAATTATTTTTTTCTAAAACTTTTTAAATTGTAATAATTATTAATTCAAAATAAAATCGCCCTTGCTTTGAATTTATCTTTAATATCTCTCAACTGTCTTTTTATGCTTGCATCAAGAATCGTATCATTAATTTTTGCAACAAACCCGCCCACGATATGATTTATCAATTTCAAAACTCAAATTGCTTTTTAGCTTTGTGTATGAATCGATTTTTTGTTTCATCTTCATCTTCTCATCGTCATTCAGTTCAACAGATGTTTTTACCTGCACATCCACTATTCCGTCTTTTTCTTTTTTCAGATTCAAGAAATCCTCAAATATTCCGTTGATCAAAGATTCTCTTCTTCGTGAAACCAGTAAGTTAATAAAGTCAAGTGTGAGTTCTGAAAGTTTGCCTCCGAAAATATCCTTTACAATGGAAAGCTTTTTTTCTTTACTTATTATCGGGCTTGCAAAAAAAAGTTCGAGATTCTTATTGTCATTAATAAGTCCGAGAACGTTTGTAATGTCGTCGGTAACTTCAATAAGCTGACCCTTTTCTTCCGCAACATCATAAAGAGCCGTAGAATAACGCCTTGCAGCTTTTGTAATCATAGTTTGGATTAATTGCTTGGAATCTGAGTTATAAAGTCGTTTATGATTTTCTTTTGTTTGTCAGCATCAAGATTATCCCTGAGAATCTTTTCAGCGGTCTTGATGGCAAGGTCAGAGACTTCATTTCTTAGATCTGCCATTGCCGTTTCTTTTTCCTGATTGATTTCGATCTTCGCCTGTTCAATAAGCTTTCTAGAGTCATCCTGTGCTTTTGCCATAAGTTCATCCCGCATCTTGCTTGCCATCTCTTTTGAATTATTGATGATCTTCATGGACTGGGCATTTGCTTCGGCAAGAATTTTTTTATTCTGCTCGAGGAGATCTTCGGAATCTTTCTTAAGTTTTCCGCATGGTCCATTGAATCCTTGATTCCCTGCTCTCGTGTATGAAGCATTGTAAGGATCGGCTTCCATGCGATCTTCTTCAGAATAAACAATAGAATAATAAAGATTAACAGCTGCCAGATTATCAAGCCCGGATTGACAGACAAGAGACTTGGTTTATCATGACCCCATCAGGTTCACTGCAGCAGAAATATCATCGAATAATTAAATAGTAATGAAAGATAATAAATCATTATCTGATTTTATTTTTAAATTTAATTTTAATATTTATACAAGAAAATATCCGAAAATATTTTACTTAATAAATTTGGCTTTTAAAGTGTTGACAGTTATTTTAAGCAAGCAAAATACATATAACAAGTCCGAACAGTGCAACCCCTTCAACAAGCGCTGCTGCAATGATCATAGTTGTTCTGATCTCACCCACAGCTTCCGGTTGTCTTCCGATAGATTCCAGTGCTGACCCTGCAAGTCTGCCGATCCCGATACCGGCACCTATTACTGTTAATCCGGCTCCTAATACCGGCTCCTAAAAATGCTAAATCCATTTTTGATGATTCTCCTTTTTTATTTTAATTTAGTTTTTAAAATTATTTAGTTATGTTAATTTTTAGTATGTCAATGAAAATAGTCAATCTTGAAATCTAAATCGTAAATCTAAAATCAAAATCTAAAATCATAAATCTAAAATCTAAATTCCAAATCCCAAATCTTAATGGCTGTGTGCATTGCCATACTCAACATAAAAGCAGACAACAATGTAAAGATATATGCCTGAAGAAATGCGATAAAATTTCAATTATATAAATAAACAATGCAAACGGAATCGCGATGACGGTTCCTGCATATCCATAAAAAGAATCAGTCCAATCAATGAAAAAATTATAATCGTCCCAGCAGTGATGTTAGCAAACAACCTCATCAGCAGTGCAAACGGCTTTGTAAACAATCCGATAAACTCAACAACAATCATAATAGGTAAAACACAAACTTGGAATCCCGGAAGGAACTGAGCCTTTTAAATAATCCAACAAACCCGTGAGCTGAATTCCTTTAACTGTGTGACAACAAAAGTGATAATAGCCAGATGCTGCAGTCACATTAATATTCTTAGTCGGCTGAGCCATGAAGGGAAACAATCCAAGGAAGATTGGCGAAAATTATAAAAAAGAACAGAGTCAGAAAAAACGGCATCATCTTCAGTCCTTCAGGTCCTATATTAGCTAAGACAATTTCATCTCTGACAAACACTACAAAAGCTTCTACAACATTACCGATCCCTTTCGGTACTTTATTTTTCTTATTGCTTGAAACTGCATACTTAAGTACACATCACAATAATGATTGCAGCAAGAAACATCATGAAGAAGTTTTCGTGATCGAAAAATCAAAATCAATTCCGAAAATCGTAACAGGCTTAAATTTGGGCAGATGCAGTTTCCCTAGGAAATAAAAATCTATATAATCATGATCAACGACTTTTTCGATATTACATCAAGAGTTTCTTCTTTTTCCTCGTGCATAAGTTTATCTGCCTTCCTTTCCTATTTTCTGAAATTCACTTTCACTCTTGACAGAAGTGCGTCCTGCGATACGGAAATTTTAACAATAAAAAGGGAAAGAATAAATAATAATGAAAGAGTTTAAAGAATGATTCTATGCTTTTGAGAAGCTGCGTATTTATTGAAATCTGAAATTTTTATCAAATTAATTATAATAGGAAATTTATTTTTTATTGGTGTTTCCGAAAGGTAATTAATTTCCAGAATTAAAAATAAAAAGTAAAAGAAAAAAAATATACTGCTAAACTTATTTTATCAATTTTAAAATAGTAAATCAAAACAAAAACAATCGCACAACTAGCAAACATTCTGACAACCATACTTAAAAGAACTTTGTTAATAAAACCTTTTCCCGGGTCTCTGAAAGCTCTGGTAATTATCAAACTTCCGATCATAACATTCAAGAAACTTACAACCCAGCCAAGTATCAAGAGGAAGTAATATAAATTTCTAAAATCCATGAAAAAGATCATAAAAACGCACGGAAAAGAAAAATTAAACTTACCAGAACTAATCTTAAATACAAATTTTTTAAAATCTAAATTTTTCAGAATTTATTGTATTTAGGATTTTCTTTTTTATCTGTCTCGGTAAGCTTTTTAATATTAAGATAAAAACTATAGAATCCGGCTGCAAAACCAATGAAATGTTAAAATCAATGTAAAGAGAACATTTGTGTTCAAATTTTCCGTCTATCCATTTGCCTATCCAAAAAAAAATCAGGATTGCAACCAGCCAGAGTAATTCCTAATCCTGAATATTGTGCTACTTTGGAATCTACTTTGAATACAGGTTTTGTAATAATTTCCTTTAAAGAACTTTTATTCTTTTCAGAATTTTTTTGATTCTCATCCATAAACATTCAGCGATTACAAAATTAACGAAATTGGGTTTTAAAATCAATTCGACTTTTGAGGGATTTTAGAAAAATTTAGTTTTGTAAAATCAATTCGGGAAGATTTTTTTGCATTCAATGCATTGTAATAATCCCAATAGAAATACCATTGCCGATACTAAGAAGAATAATTATTTTTATCCAAGTGACAAGCCTCAGCAGAATAAAAAAGTATTTCAATTACGATGACAGATTAAGGAGAATCGTAAGCATCGTCACGGGAGTGTTCATAGCCTTTTTTAACGCACTCTCGGGATACATGGTAATACAAATCTTGTCTTACCTCATACTCGGAGTTTCAGACCCAGGAATCCTGATACAAATACTGTTTGTAATTCCATCCCTGATTTCCGGAACCGGCGTGTTTCTGATATGTATTTTTATTATTGAATTATTTTTGGGGAAAATTGATGTGGAGGAATATTCGTACCTTCGGCTGGTACTGCTGTTTTCTATTGCTGCTTATCTCATAATATTGATTATTTACTCATCGGTGTTTATTTCGGATGAAATAATGATACTCATTCATTAAAAAAAACTTCTGACTTCCCCAAATCTACAACGATATTTGTAATTTGTAACTCGTAACTTTTAACTTGTAACTAAAGCGGAATATTTCCGTGCTTTTTTTTCGGATTCGTATCAACTTTATTTTCAAGAATTCAAAATAATAGATAAGCTTTTTGCTTGTATCTTTCGGCTCAATAATATCATCAACAAACCCTCTTTCGGCTGCAAGATACGGATTAGCAAATTTATCAATAAACTCATCTACTTTTTCATTCAATGCTGTATCTTTATCTTCGGACAGCATCAATTTCTTTCTTAAAAATAATTTCAGCGGCTCCCTTGAGCGCCCATAACTGCTATCTCCGCAGAAGGCCAGGCAAGATTAATATCACCGCGGATATGTTTTGAATTCATAACGTCATACGCTCCGCCATACGCCTTGCGAATGATAACCGTGATCTTCGGGACAGTCGCCTCGCAAAATGCATAAAGTAAGTTTTGCTCCGTGACGGATTATTCCGTTCCATTCCTGATCAGTCCCCGGCAAAAATCCCGGAACATCCTCAAGCACCAATAAAGGAATATTAAATGCATCACAAAACCTCACAAACCTTGCCGCTTTATCAGATGAATTGATATCCAATACTCCGGCAAGTACTAATGGCTGATTTGCGACAATGCCGATTGACCTTCCGTTTATTCTGCCAAACCCGACGACTATATTTTCTGCATACTCTCTGTGAACTTCAAAAAAGGTATCTTCATCCAGGATTCCCGTAATAATTTCTTTCACATCATAAGGTTTATTTGGATTATCCGGAAGAAATTCATTCAGATAATCAAGATTCTTTTCGCCGTTCTTATATTCAGTAAAAGGAACCGGATCCATGTTATTTAAAGGAATGTATGACATTAGCCTTCTTATGCTCTGAAAACATTCAACTTCATTTTCTGCAGTAAAATGACTGACACCGCTTTTCGAAGCATGTGTATGTGCCCCGCCGAGATCATCGAATGAAACTTCTTCGTGAGTAACTGTCTTCACTACATTGGGACCTGTGACGAACATATACGAAACCTTATCCACCATAAAAATAAAATCCGTGATTGCAGGAGAGTAAACAGCACCGCCGGCACACGGTCCGACTATGGCAGAGATCTGAGGGATAACTCCGCTTGCAAGTGTATTTCTTAAAAAAATATCCGCATATGCGCCAAGTGAAACAACTCCTTCCTGTATTCTCGCTCCGCCGCTGTCATTTATTCCAATCACAGGAACTCCTATCTTCATCGCCATATCCATGATCTTACAGATTTTCTTTGCGTGATATTCTGCAAGAGAGCCGCCGAGAATTGTGAAGTCCTGTGAAAAAACACAAACAGTTCCTTCCTTCGATCTTGCCTGTTCCTGTAATAACTCCATCAGTATAAAATTTTGACTTATCCATATTCAAAATCCTTAGACTGGTGTCTCACAAAAATATCCATCTCTTCAAAGCTTCCACTATCAAGAAGCAATTCAATTCTTTCCCGCGCAGTCAGCTTGCCTTTCTTATGCTGTGCATCAATTCGCTTCTGACCGCCGCCAAGCAAGGCTTCCTGTCTTTTGGATTTTAATTCCTGTATTTTATCTTTCATCAAAAAATTATATAAATTTTTTATTGTGTAGATGTTTTCAAATGCTGTTTATTAAATTCTCTTATCAAACTTTAATTCGGTCCATTCCGGCAAACTTAAAATTTCAGAATTGGTAATTGAAAATTTCAATATCATAGATATACCTTTCTCCGATTATTTTTGGCAGTATTGTGAGTCATAGTAGTCCCTGTAATGCTTATGTTCCTGGACATGAACATGAGGCAGTTTAATATCCGGAGTTCCCATTTTACTGCAAACATATGAAAAATCCTGATCAATATTTTCAAGTCTTCCTGTAAAATCTACAACCGGATTATTCTGTTTATCAAATATGAAAGTATATTGAGATCTGAAATGCGCATCAGAATCTTTTTCAGGGATCGTCATTACAGAATTGATAAAATCCCGAAACGGCATTTCAGTCCAAAAAAGGTCTCCGTATCTCCAGAAATTATTTTCGACACCCTTTCCTCCAGTTTTTGCCGTCGTCCCAGTCCTCGCTCTTTATCTTGCTTAGCCAGCAGGACAGAAGCCTGTCCCATGGATTTCTCACAAAACAGAATTTAAAATAATCAGAATAATGTTCTCTCATTTCGTTGTCCGACTTTCATTCGGGAGATCAAGCTCATGAATGTGACTCCCATTTGTCAGGGTCAAATTCAATCCCAAGTAATTGAGCTATCCAGATTTTAAATGAAGAGCAGGCGACTTTTGGTATTTCTGTATAAACAGTATTGTATTTTTCAAGTATGAAGAAACGGGTTCCGCCAAAGGTAGAAATTCTATTAGTTTCAAACACTGTTAATTCGGCTAACTTAAGATTATTTGTAAAATTCTATTTTTCCTTTATGAAATTACTTCAATGTCTTTATTGCAAGGATATGCCAGGTCACTCCGATCGCAATCGCGAAGAGGAGTATTCTGACATATAAGACATCCGTAGCAAATATCGCAGATGATATTATTCCGGCCCATAAAAAAGATATTGAAAAAGTTTTGGATCCGATTGTCATACCTTTTTCCAGACGATAATTCCTGAGATATTTTCCAAACAATTTATTGTAATGAAGCCAGTCATAAAACCTGACAGAGCTCCTTGCAAAACACCATGCAGCAATAAGGAAAAATATTGTTGTCGGTAACAAAGGAAGAAACATTCCAAGTATCCCGATGCCTACAAACAAAAATCCTCCGGTAATTAAGATAAATCTTACAAGAGGTTTCTTTGAAATTATTGCGTCACTTTGCACGGGATTATTTAAATTATTTTTTTCCAATTAATCAATTTACTAATTATGAATTATCTTTTCAGGTGAGAAATAATAAATAATTCAATAGATTGAACTATGCAATAAATTGAGTTTAATTTTAGTTATGGGTGATTTAAAATTTTTAGCTGATATGAATGTTGAGGAATCGTTTATAAAAGTAATCGAAGATTACAAATATGGTATTAAAAGAATTTCAGAGATTGATTGTTTTATGAGTGATGAAGAAATAATGCAACTAGGATAGGCAATAAACTGATAATAATTACAGAAGATAAAGATTTTGGCGAAAGAGTATTCAAAGATAAGATTCCTTGTTATGGGATTATATTAATCCGTGTTATTTCAAAGAATTTAAAATCTTTGGAAAATAGAATCAAAATATTGTCAGAATTATTAGAGTTTAACAATGATAAAATTATTAATAACTTCATTGTAATCACAGAAACTAAATTTAGAATCAATGAATTATGAATACAAAAATTTTATTAAAAAGGATTTCGCAGAAATCCTAAAATCTTAGGCGGTAAGCCAATAGTGAGAGGATATGAGAATAGGAGTTGATACAATATTGGATGATCTTGCATGCGGATATACTTTTGAACAAATATTAAAAGAGCGTCCGGTATTGGAAAAAGAAGATATAATTGCCTGTCTTGCTTATGCCTCTGAAGCGGTTTTGGAAAGAGAATCTGCTTGAATTTGTATTCATGGTTCTAAAATCTTATTTAATTCAAATTCCAGTTTTTCTTTCAATTCAGGTATAACTTTATCAATTGAATCCAAGCTTTATTCCATCTATCGAAATTTTCTTTAAATTCTGTATGGTCTTTATATTTTTTATTAAAAACTGGAGGTTCTAGAGTATATTTAAACCATGCTTCTTTAGATTTTGAAATTATGTCATCAACAATATTTCTAATTTAATTATTATAAAATATTTTGTTTTTTGTATAATATAGTTCAAACTTGTTAATTAATGACAGACATTTCTTAAATTCATTTTCATAATCTCTATTAGCTGGTTGAAATGGATTAAAAAAATATTTTAGGTAAAGTTCCATTATTGATAATTACACTTTCAATTTTTTCCGTTATTTCTTCTATGTCTTCCTTCGTAGCAAGATTCTTCCCTTTTTCTGGAGAATAAGTTTTCAGAAAATCCTTGAATAAATTTGCTAAAAGCAGAAATATAATTATGATATAATTCCATCTGAATATTCTTACCATTTTATTAATGGGGAATTGTAATGATATCAAAGTTTGCATAAATCATAATAATCATTCAATCATTTAATCATTTAATCATAGTTCAAACTCTCTTTATATCCGCACCAAGATCTCTTAACTTTTTGTCAATATCTTCATATCCTCTGTCAATATAAACAGCTCCGTTTACTATTGACTCACCTTTTGCAATTACTCCGGCAATCAAATAAGAAAACCGGCTCTCAGGTCAGGGACAGTTATTTCCGCTGAGTGTAACGGAGTTGGTCCTTTAACAACCGCACTGTGAAAATAATGAGTGTTAGCAAACCTGCACTGCAGAGCCGCCGAGACATGTGTCATACAATTCTATTTCAGCTCCCATTTTCCGAAGCTCAGTTACATAACCGAATCTTTCTTCGTACACAGTTTCATGAACTATTGAAATGCCGTTTGCCTGTGTCAGTAAAATTACAAACGGCTGCTGCCAGTCTGTCATAAATCCCGGATGAACATTGGTTTCAATCGCAATAGACTTCAATTCACCGTCATAATAAAATCTTATACCGTTATCTTTGACTTCATATTTACCGCCAACCTTTCTTATTGCATTTAAAAAAGTTATAAGGTCATCCTGCACGGCATTTTCTATGAACACATCGCCTTTCGATGCAATGCCGGCGCAGGCAAATGAAGCAGCCTGGTTTCTGTCCGGGATTACAGTGTGCTCGGCTCCCGATAATTTATCCACGCCTTCAATTGTAATCTTTCTGTCAGTACTGATTTCAATTATGGCGCCCATCTTCTGAAGGAATTTTATCAGATCAATAATCTCCGGCTCAACCGCTGCATTTGTCAGTATGGTTCTTCCTTTTGCGAGCGAGCTGGCAATGATAATATTTTCAGTTGCACCGACACTCGGATATTCAAGATGTATGTTATTTCCTTTAAGTCCGTCTGCTTCAAGAATAAAATAATCATCTTTTATCTCTACATTGCATCCTAATTTTTCCAGAGAATCAATGTGAAAGTTAACGGGACTCGAACCTATCTTACAGCCGCCCGGGATCGGGATCTCAGCTTTGCCGGTTCTCAGCAATAACGGTCCTGCAAGCAGAATCGCAATGCGGGTCTTGTTACCAAGATCTTCTTCAATATGGTAATTTGTAATCTCTTTTGTTTCAACGGATAATTTGTCTTTGTCGATCTTGATTTTACTTCCGAGCGATTCACATATCTCGATTTGTGAGTATCAGATCGCTTATCTTATTCGGGGAATTATGAAAAATACATTTTTCATTCGTAAGCAATGAAGCCACAAGAAGCTTCGATGCGGAGTTTTTTGCGCCGCTGACTTTCACTTTTCCATGTAAAGGCTTTCCTCCGTTAATTAAAAAATTTGAATTTAGTTTCCGACAATTGTTATTTTAATTTATAATTGAATTTTATTATTCTGTTAATTATAAAAGATCAATCGTAGATCTGTCATGATTGTTAATTATTTTTAAAAATCAATCTAACAAATCTAAATTCTATCCAAATCTAAATCCAATTTCAAAATCAAATCAGTCTTTCCAGAAACCCATATCGCCGAATTTCTTAATCCTGTTATCCAGAAACTTTTCCTTTTTTATTTTTCCCAGTAAAGGCAAGCTCTTCCAGCAGTGCTTTCTTCAATATTATCCGCGGCTTCTTCATGATTTCTGTGAGCTCCTCCGACCGGTTCATCGATTATCCTGTCAATGATCTTGAATTTCAGCATGTCTTTTGAAGTAAGCTTCAGTGCTTCGGCTGCCTGTTCCTTGAAATCCCAGCTTCTCCATAATATGGATGAACATGATTCGGGTGATATCACTGAATACCAGCAGTACTGAAGCATCAGAACTCTGTCTCCGACTCCGATCCCAAGCGCGCCGCCGGATGCTCCTTCTCCGATAATCACTGCAATTATCGGAACTTTCAGCTTGGACATTTCAAACAAATTTCTTGCGATCGCTTCCGCCTGTCCCCTTTCCTCGGCTTCAATTCCGGGAAATGCTCCCGGAGTATCAATTAAAGTTATGACCGGCTTATCAAATTTTTCAGCCAGCTTCATAAGTCTCAGCGCTTTTCTGTATCCTTCAGGATTCGGCATTCCGAAATTTCTGTATATATTTGACTTCGTATCTCTTCCCTTTTGCTGACCGATGATCATTACCGTCTTATCATCCATCTTTGCAAAACCGCCGACAATGGCTTTGTCATCACCGAAATGTCTGTCTCCGTGAAGCTCGATGAAATTTTCCGTCATCAGATAAATATAGTCCAGTGAATACGGCCTTTCAGGATGACGGGCAAGCTGGACAACCTGCCAGGGGGTTAAGATTTTCAAGTATATTTTTTCTCAAATCATTTACTTTTGTTTCTAGTTTATTTATTTCATTTGAAATATCAAATTGGTCTGACATCTTCCGCATCTCCGCAATTTTTTGTTCAAGCTCAATAACAGGTTTTTCAAAATCAAGAAAATTTTGTGACAGCCATTTATAAAAAATTTATTTTTTAAAAAAAGAGAAGAACGTTTTTAGCAAAATTTCCATGTCAAGCAGCAAGTGACTGGTTCTTTGCATAATAAAGATTAAGATTTTCCATCTCCTCTTCCGACATTCCCGTATAATAATTCAGCTGTATCAATCCCGTCAGTCCTTTCTTTCCCGATGATACTGGCTGTTATGGTCAATCAGACCAGACAGGATATCCGACAAAACTGTATTCGCCGTTAAATACTTTTGGAAGCTGCAACAGTTTTGAAAAATGTTTTGATAATTTTATGTCAAACACATTATTCAACAAGATCAATACGGGGTAAACTGTAATGAGCAATATAAATGATAGTGAAATATCAAAAATTCTTTTTAAAAATATATTTAATTTATTATTAATATTATATTCAATTTCAATTAAGTTTATTCATCAAGACTGCTCTGAATTAAGCTTTGATAAAATAAGATCTTTCCCGGACGGAAAAATTTTGAATCTTACGTTCCTGTTCCTGAAATCCCACATCAGATTTAATATATCCTGATTTGTAAAATAACTCCCTGCAAATACCACTTCGTTTATTTTTTTTATCTGAATTAGTTTCTTCAAGCTCTGCAGCATTTCTTCTTCGTCGCTATTTCATCAAAGTGCAGAATGTTATATTTGGAATTCAGCTTATCCTCTGACATTCTGATTCAGCCTTTCCTTTCCTACAATAAGCAGATTTACTTTATTCAGCAGAATGTTTTTTGATACAAAGAACAGATATGACCTGAAAACTGCCCTCCATGAAATAAGAAACAGGATTGAAAACAATGTTGATGACAGTATTACGCCCCTTGAAAAGGCATATTCATTAAAAAAATATGTGATGGATGAATTTACAAAAAAACCTGCTATCAACGCGTTAAAAGTTTTCTTAACGGAAAGGAAATTCTTCTTTGTATAAAGTCCGAAGATCGATGAGCAGTAGCAGCCAGACAAAAACATATACCGATATTATGAACAGGTAATCTTTATTCGGAAATATGTCAAATCTGATTTCCACCGACAGGATCAGCGAGAGATAAAGGAGAATAATATCAATTGCAGGATATAAAATGAATTTGATGAATCTTTTTAAATATGAAAAAAAAGACTCCAGAAAATTCCTACCTGCAGAAACGAAGACAGTATCCTTGGCGCTCCTGTAAAATTTTTTCTTACGAAGATCTTCATTGCTCCGTAAAAATTATTTACATAGGATAAGTTGGTCTTCCTTGTACTTTCTCCTTTGAAATGAATGGTAGTGACTTCAGGATAGTAAAAAATTTTGTATCCGGTCTTCTTTATCCTGAAACATAAATCCAGATCTTCTCCATACATAAAATAATCTTCGTCAAACAACCCCGTCTTATCGAGTACTTTTTTAGGGATAAACATAAATGCACCGCATATCGCATCTACTTCATACGTTTTGTTTTCATCGAGATAAGTGAGATTGTATTTCCCGAATAGCCTGCTGCTCGGAAATAATTTTGACAGTCCCAGCATTCGCGGAATTGCAACTGACGGAACGGGAAAACTCCTGCGGCATGCAGAGTCCAGCTTCCCGTTTTCCAGTATAAGCTTTGAAGTAACAGCACCGGCAAAGTTATCATTTTCACAGAATAAGATCAGCTTTTCAAAAGTCCCTTCTTCCAGAACTGTATCGGGATTCAAGATCAGAATATATTTTCCTTTGACTCTTCTAAGAGCAAGATTGTTAGCCTTTGAAAATCCAATATTGGTATCATTGGATATAATGTTTACACCGGGATATTTTCCTGCAATATGGGCGACACTGCCGTCTATTGAATTGTTATCAACTAAAAATATTTCGATTTTATATTTTCTGTCGTTGGCATTATAAATTGATAATATACAATTATCAACCAGCTCCTTTACGTTGTAATTAACTATCACTACCGAAATATCAGGATTACCTTCTGCAGTCACTCTGTTTTTTTATAAAAGTTAAAATATAACTCACCATCTTCTTTTACTCCGGGTTTCTCTTCAACCGTTCCCTTGCCGATCAATACACTGTGGTATTTATAAACTATATCACCTTTTCGTAAATCCGGTTTTTCTTTTTTACCCAAAGTCGGGAACGCATCTATAAAATACGTCGGCTGCCTTTTCAGCAAAATATATTCTTCATCATTTTTTTCCTTTGCACCACCCTCGTATTTGCCTTTATGCGAAATATACAGGTCACTGAGACCGAGCCTGTCATAACTTTTTAATTCCGAATAATAAGGGATTATACCCGCTGATTCCACTGCCAGAGTTTCGTCCGGCGCGGCATTTTCCTTTAGCCATAATGCTGCCCTCTTCATGTTTTCATAATGAGATAGCGTACTGCTGACACCGTACATTGGAAACGTCCGGCTGTCAACAATTACAAACAGCGAAGAAAATATTATCAAAGCCGTTATAATGAATTTCATTGAAAACCTGATCGAATAGTCCCTGAAAAATCTGTACAGACCAAGCATTATCAGTGTATATATCAACGGCATCACAGGAACGATAAACCTCTGCACAAGTAAATTATCCCCTCCTATTAAAATAACATACAACAGATATCCCAGAATAATAAAAAGCACGTATATTATTTTCTTGTTTCTTCTTTCTTTAATAATTAAATAAACCGGGAAAATTAAAAGCAGCCCCATCGCCATACTTTCACGGTAAAATTTAAAACAATAATATAATCCTCTTAAGATCTGATTGTCAAATCCTGTCTTTGCATAAAAGGTATTGGGAAAAATATATCCGTAATAACTGAATCTCCAGATAAAGTATGATCCGTAAATTACCAAAAAAATAACTACGGGCAGCAATAACCTCCCGGCTAATCCTAAAAATCTTTCTTTCGACCTGTTTGACCAAAATGAAATTAACAGAAACAAACTGTTAAGAAAGAAAAAATAAACTCCTTCCGGTCTTGTGAGCGCTGACAAAGAAAATAATACCGATGAATAAATCAGATATCTGTTTTTATTATTGCCCAAAAAGAGCAATGTAAAAAATATACCTGCAGTGACTAAAAGTGTAAAGAATATTGTCTCCATCCCTGAGTAAGTCCATAATACAAACCCCGGATTTAATGCAAGCATAGTCACACCTAAATAAGATATCAGACCGCTGATCTTAAAGACTTCTTTTGCAATCAAAAACGTGATGACTAAAACCAGGAATGCTGACAAAATTGAAATTATCCGCGCTCCCCTAAGCGGGTCAATACCTGATTTAATAAACACTGCAGAGAACATTACCCAGAGAAAATTAGTATAGCCTTCCACTCTTTCACCGGAATTGAATACCAGACCTTCGCCGTTTATAAAGTTCTTTGCATACCTGTAGCTGATGAAGGCGTCGTCGGACAGAAAGGAAATTTTGAAACATAAAATTAGAAAAACGGAGAAGATGAATATTAATATAAGGACTGATTTTATCTTTAAGGCATACAATTTATGATCATTCTTATAATTTGCCGAATAGGGATTTGAATTTTAATTTCCATACCATAAAATAAGCTTCATAGACAACTTTCCTGGACATTTTTGATTCACCCTCGCGCCTGTCAATGAACAGTATCGGAACTTCGACAATCCTAAAACCCTTCTTATAGAATTTAAACTTCATTTCAATCTGAAATGAATATCCGTTTGATCTTACATCATCAAGATTTATCTGCTTCAAAGCAGAAACCCTGTAACACATAAATCCCGCTGTTGTATCCATTACTTTCAGACCTGTTACAGTTCTTGTATATACTGATGCCATATAGCTGAGGATCAGACTGCTTAGAGGCCAGTTAAGCACGGAGATTCCGTTTATGTATCTTGAACCTATAACCAGATCATATCCTTCGAAGATCTTATCAATGAAACCCTTGAGATATTTCGGATCATGGGAAAAATCAGCATCCATTTCAAATACAAAGTCATAATTATTTTTTATTGCATACCGGAATCCCGCAACATAAGCAGTGCCGAGTCCGGATTTTTTTTCTCTCTTTAGCACACTGACATTACCTGTTATTTAATCTTTCGACAAGATCAGCCGTTCCATCGGGCGAGTTATCATCAACAACCAAGATATTGAATTCATTTTCCGGAGTCGTATTTTTCAGATACTTCGGGTATTATCTTCAGAATATTATCTGCTTCGTTAAATGTCGGTATAATAACTAAAGTCCGTTTCAATTATTAATGACCTTTCATTAGTAAGATTACCATAATTGTATTTATCATTATTTTGAAATCAAGTTTAAGGCTCATGTTTTCTATATAATAAAAATCGTACTGAAGCTTGGTCTTGACATCTTCCAGCGATGAATCATATTTATGTTTAATTTGTGCCCACCCTGTAATTCCGGGTTTTACGGTAAGCCTCTTGTAATAATAAGGAATTTCATTCTTTAAGCTGTTCAACAAAAAACGGGCGTTCAGGTCTCGGACCAATAAGACTCATTTCATTTTTCAAAACATTTATCATTTGCGGAAATTCATCCATATACATTCTTCTTATGATTCTCCCGATCCAGATAATCCTCGCATCATTCTCCCGGCCCATTCAGGTCCGTATTCTTCTGCATTCATTACCATGGACCGGAATTTGTACATTATAAATTCCTCTCCCTTTCTGCCGACTCTGATCTGCTTATACAGTACGGGACCTTCGAATTCAATTTTATGATAATGGAAATTAATAACAAAACCGGGGATAAAATGATCAATGTAAATATTGAAATTCGACATCAATAATTCTTTTTGTGAGCTTCCCGGCGGGGGACATTATGTCGGGCATCACTTCGATCAAAGGAACGCCGTAGATCTGATTTGTCTTCGCCATGCCGCTCACTATCTCATACATATCAGGAAGTATTTTCATATTTACTTTTTCATCGGAGCAATATCTTATGACATCAATTAGTTTCTCTTTTTCCAAAGGTTCAAGAGCAATCAGTATTTCGGATACATTATTTTTCTTTATGATGTCCGGCATGTCTTCAAGATTTCCAAGATTGTTTCCTGAAGCATTTTCCGGATGCTTTCACGAACTTATAAACCCGAGTATTTTATAGCCAAGCTGAGGATATTTTTCCATCATCGTTTTCAGATTTAGAGGACTTTTCTCCGCTTCCGACAATAAGAGTATTTCTTAGTCCAATTCCTTTTTCAAGAAGATTTCTCTGAACGCTTCTTATTATCACTCTTCCGGTACTCACTGAAATTACCATCAGAACCCAGTAAATCAGAATAAGAAATCTGGATATTATCGGAGCATTATTAATGTAAGTCATCAATGAAATATGATAAAGAACAATATAAAACATCCGAACGAAACTGTCTTAAAGACCGATGCGAATTCATCAAATCTCGACCTGACAAACCAGTGCTGATAGAGTCCTGCAAAAGAAAAAATTATCAGCCAGTAAAAATAAATTACAATTAAAGGCAACAAAAATGCAGGAGGGTTTGCATACAATATCCAGCCGGATTCAATTCTGAAATAATAATAAATGTACCATGCAAGATTTATGAATAAAAAATCCGAGAAAAATAAAAATATTTTTTCTGTTTTGGTGACAATTCAAAAGGATATTCCCGTTTAAATAATACTTTTGGTTTAATACAATCCTTCCAACCTGGACCGAATTCTAAAATTAAAATTCATACCCTGCCGAAGAGGCATCATTGTAAAACATTTTTACAGTGTCAAGAGAAAGCTCTTTCAAATCCTTACCGACCATGTGAAGTTTCTTCAGCAGATCATTAGTTACAGTAATGATATGACATCCGCATTCTTCCGCCTGAAATATATTCAGCAGCTCTCTTGAGCTCGCCCAGAGCAATTCCGACTTTTGCAAACCTTTTAATATATTCAACGATTCTTTGATATAAGGAATCGGATCTCTTCCTGTATCGGCGATCCTGCCGGCAAACAAAGAAATGATGGCCGGAGTGTCCTTATTTATTTTCTTTGCAACATTTTCAATTTGGTCCAGGGTAAGAATGGCCGTAACATTGAGTTTCAATCCCTCGTCTGAAAGTTTTTTTATCAGCTCATATGATGTTTCACCTTTTGTATTTGTGACTGGGATCTTGATATAAACATTGTCTCCCCAGCTTCCAATTTCCCTGGCCTGTCTTTCCATAGAATCAAAGTCATCGGTAAACACTTCAAATGAAATCGGCATATTCTTTATTTCAGACAGAACATCTTTTGCAAATGCAACATAATCCTTAACTCCATCTTTTTTCATTAATGTCGGATTGGTAGTAAATCCGCTCACAACTCCTTCGGAATATACTTTTTTCATTTCGGTTACATTCGCTCCGTCAGCAAATATTTTTATCTTCAGATCTTTTACTGATGGCATATATTATTTTGTTATTTTTGATAAAATTATTTTTGCAGCTTCTTTCAGATCCTTTACTACAAAATCTGCATCAACTTTATTTTTATATTCGTAATATTTGCTTTCTACCCGGATTGTTTTTAATCCCGAATGAAATACCGCACAACACATCCTTATCCCTGTCACCAATAAACCATGAACTTTTCTATATCTATGTCAAATTCTGATATTGCTTTCAATACAAAATAATTTTTAGGTTTTCTGCACTCACAGTCAATTGAGTATTCCGGAATTACTCCATCTGGATGATGATAGCAGTAATAATATCCGGAAAATACTAATATTATTAGCAGTGAGTATTCTGTGCAATTCATCATGCACTTCAGCCAGATTTTCAAGACCTGTTTTCCCTATTGCATAGTCCGGCTGATTTGAAACTAAAAACAACATGAAATCATTTTTCTGAAACTCTTAAACTTTCAATTACACCTTCAAACACTTTCAACTTCTTCTCTTTTATATGGCGGATCAAATTCATTTCTTCTGGTATCAAAAATCATTTTATTTATTACTCCGTCTCTGTCCAGAAAAATTGCCTTATTCATTTCTTATCTGCATCAGTACGCTTCCCATTTCATTTCAAATGATTTTATCTTCGGATGAGTAACAATCAAATGCCATATCGTTCCCTGAAAAGACTCGGAATGCGGAGTGATCGTTTCCGGATTGACTGTCGGGATAATCACACATGCATCTGCAACAATTGCTGTGTATCCGCCGTCTTTACCGACTATTCCTATTATGGAGCACCCGGTTTCTTTTCCATATTTCAATGCGTTTACAAGATTCACGCTTATATTTTTTTCAACATTTCCGCCGCCAACTGAAAATATAAAGATACAGTCTTTGGAATTCAGCCGGCTTCCCTTAAGCCAGTTTACAAATGATGTATCCCATCCGTCATCATTGACCCTTGCGGTAAGTTCGGAAACATTGTCCGTGGGTGAATAACATTCCAATCCTGCGATCTTTCTGAAATCATTCACGGCATGCGAAGCATTTCCGGCGCCGCCGCCTACACCAAGCATAAACATTCTTCCTTCATTTTTTTTTACCTTAAGGATGACATCGATCATCTTTTCAATTTCCCTTTTGTCAATCTTGTTTGCAATTTCAATCACTTCATCAAGATACTTATCCGTATAATCTTTTTCCATTTTTTATTTGTAAAATTATCAAATTATCAATCTTGCTTTCCATAATTAATTGCCAAATACCTCGACGTTTCTTCAAGACCTTCAAAAGAACCTATTTCATAAAATCTTTCTTTCACTTCAAATCCGGCTAATTCTTCTTTTCCCAGAAGATTTTTAAAAACTTCCTCAAGATCAAATACATTTTTTGAAATAAAGTCATCAAATGCCTTTTTAGTTAGTATTCCCAGACCGTAATCTATGTATTTCATTTTAGCATCCACTGATTTTTTATCATATTTTATTATTTCACCGTTGCTAAAATCTATATTGCTTTTATCCCATTTGCCTGTCGTTCTTAAAGACAGTCATCAGTCCAGATTTTCCAGCGGAAAAAAAATATTCATTTATAACTTTAAAATCAGTGTCCAAATAAGAATCACCATACATAACAAAAAAATTATCATCCAGCAACTTTCAGTGCTTTTTTAATTGCTCCCCCGGTTCCAAGCATCTTGTCTCCGTCAAATGAATAATTTAACTCTAGTCCGAAAGACTTTCCGTTACCGGCATAATCCTTTATCTGTTCACCCAGATATCCGGCACAGATCATAACTTTTGTAATATTGTTTTTCTTTATCAGTTCAAACTGATGTGCAATAAAGGGTTTGCCTGCAACCTCTACCATTGATTTCGGAATACTATCAGACACAGGTTTTAATCTCGTAGCCAGACCTCCGGCCAGTAGTACCAAACTGTTGAATCAAAACAAATAAATAATATTTAATTATAGAAGCCCGTTTTTACCCCTTCCCTTTCAAATGCAAACCACGTGGGTGATAACCCGAATTTTTTTAATGCCGATAAAAATTTAGATTTTTCATAGGGACAATAGAAAAGCAAAAACCCCCCGCCGCCTGCTCCTATTACCTTGCCGCCAATCGCGCCGTTTTTCATCGCAGCTTCATAAACTTCATCAATAAACGGATCTGATATTTTTTTTGATATTCCCTTTTTCAAAACCCAGTGTTCATGTAACAATTCGCCAAACTCATTTATCTTATCCTTTTCTAAAATCTTCTTTGTAACTAAACCAATCTCCTTAATTTTATGAAGTCTGTCAATAACATCTTTGTTATTCTCTTTGGTTTTCTTGTTCTGATGTTTGAGTATATCACTTGCTGATCTTTTTTTATTCAGATAAAATAAAAATATATTGTTTTGTAGTTCTGTAAATGCACCGTCGCTTATTTTTACAGGCTCGACATTTACATTGCCGTCTTTATAAAAAGTATAAGCGTTAAATCCGCCGAACGTCGCCGCATACTGGTCCTGCTTGCCTATCGGCTCTTTCAAAAGGTTGATCTCAATATTACATGCACATTCTGCTAATTTACTCAACGACACATAATCTCTCTTATAAGCGAACAAAGCGCTAAGCAGCGAAACTGTAAAAGTAGAAGAAGTCCCGAGCCCACAATTAGAAGGAACATCAGCAATCGAAACAATCTCAACCTGTTTTTTTATGCCGGCATATTTCAGAGACTCGCTGAAAATTGAATGTTCGATCTCATTAACATTATCTACAATCTCCGTCTTTGAATACGAAAGTCTGATGGATTCTTCGAATCTTTTGTTGAGCAGTATGTGAACATATTTATTAATGCCGGCAGCCAGTAAAAAACCCTCGTGCTTTTCGTAATATGAAGGAAGATCGGTTCCGCCGCCGCCCATTGAAATTCTTACTGGAGCTCTTGAAATGATCAATTAACTTCAGCTCCTTTCCAGTCAAATTTTTTTTTCAGCGCATCCTGTATATTGACTCTACGGATTTTGTGATCGCTTCCTTAGATGAATATTCATTTTCCCAGCCTGTGCTTCTTATTTTATCGGAGTTCAATCTGACTATCGGAACGTCTCCCTTCCAGCCCCTGTCACCTCCCGCAAAATTGTATTTCACATTTTCCAGATTCATCACAAATGTTACAATGTCTGCAATTTCCTTAACGGTAATGTAGTCCTGCGTTGCCACATTAAAATATGAAAAACCGTTTAAACGGTTTTTTTCGATGAGCCTCATTGCGCAGAGCACATCACCTACATAAATATAAGATTTACTCTGCGATTCCGTTTCCCAGTATATCGAGCTTCGATTTATCAATCAACAACCTTTTTACAAAATCATACCCTACGCCGTGAGTCTGATTCGGACCGACAACATTAGCAAACCTGAATGCAGCAGCATTCATATCAAACATATAACAGTACGAAGATATCAGCGCTTCACATGAAAGCTTGCTTGCTCCGTAGGTTGAGATGGGAAGCTGTGGGGAATAGTCTTCATCTGTCTCGATATATTTTGCATCGCCGTAAACACCGCTGCCTGAAGCATAAAGCAGGTTCTTGACACCGGTTATTCTCATCGCCTCCAAAACGTTGTTCGTAAGATACGTGCCTTCCCAGAAATCTATGTCCGGCTGGGTCATGGCTTTTGATATATCCGGATTTGATGCGAAATGATAAACGACTTCCGATCCTTTAACCGATTCAGTAAGCTTATCAAGATCTTTTATGTCGGCTTCTGTGATTTTTAAGTTCTTATTATTGATAATGTCTTCAAGGTGCCATTTTTTACCTGAAGAAAAATTATCATATATTGTTACGGCAGAATTTTTCTCTTCGCTTAGTATTTTCCTGCATAAATGACTTCCGATAAATCCTGCGCCTCCGACTACAAAATATTTGGTTCCCAATTATAAATGTAAAATGTTAAAAATTTTTCCTTTTGAAGTAATACATGAATGACTGGAGATTTTTTTTCATGAATACAGGAAGAAAAGAATAAGCATATTGAGTATAGTTCAGAAAATATGCCTTTTTGAAATTAGGATAATCATCCTTGTGCATTTTCAGAACTTCGAGTACCGTCTTTGAATTTTCTCTCTGGTGAGTAAAAGATTTGTTTTGACCTGCAGTCATATATGTTATGAAATATTCCTTCATGTTATAAAGCTTTCCGACCTTCCCCATTCTAAGCCACAGCTCCATGTCTTCAACATGCTTAATGTGTTTATATCCGCCTAATTCCATAGCAATATCCTTTTTAAAAAGAACGGTAGCATGTGTAAACGGATTTGAGAATAAGGCAAAATTTCTTATTTCTTCATCTGTTTCTTTTTTTAAATACCTGAATAGCTCATCTCCTTTTTCATCAACCAATATCACACCCCCGCCAACAACTACATACTCAGAATTGTTATCAAGAAATTCAACCTGAATCTTTAATTTATCTTTGTGACACCAGTAATCATCATCGTCAATCCTTGCTATATATTTCCCTCTTGAATTTCGTAACCCTATGTTGAGATATTCCGATATTCCCTTTCCCGTAATTTTCGGGATTCTCATATACTTCACTTTTTCCTCTTTCGCATCGAGCTCTCTCATTTTACATTCCGTTTCATCCGTCGATGCATCATCAATGATTATCAGTTCCCAGTCGGAATAGCTTTGATCAAATACACTCTCTATGGCTCTTTCAAGCATTTTTAGTCTGTTATAAGTTGGCATGATTATGCTGACAACGGGAGTATTCGGATCCTTGATTTTCATTTATTCGTCAAGCTATGGATATAATTTAAAATTTTAAAGTTAGAAATTGGGAGTAGTTTATTTTTAGAAGGAATTAAAAAATTACAGCGCTGTGTTTAAGGAAACATTTTATGAACTTTAACATAATCTATTTCCATAATATATGGTAATTCCTCGTTATCAGTTTCATTATTATTATCAACCCGGTCTTAACGACTATATTTGCATTATATATAACGGTCTCGTAGGAATTCCTTCTGTCACTTCATGAACTATGTTTGCCATTCGGCTTCCATACCATTTTTTCGGGAAAGAATTCAAAATGTGCAGATCATCCAAATATCGGAAAAATGCCTTTTGCTTTTCATAAAAAAAAAGTTAAATCGTTAAGGCTAAAGTATTTAATTATACTTGTCACTTCTAATGATTCTAATTCCAAAAAGGGAACTTTCATTTACAGCAAACAAATAGTTATTGGCGAAATGAGTATTTATAAAATCATATTCATTATTAAATTTTATCAGGGTTAATTTCGCTTTATTTGTTATTGCATAACATTTATAAAAGTGTTCTTCCATAAAATGATAAATTTCTTTTTTCTTGCTACCAGGAAGTATTTCCACAATCAAATCAGGGTTGAATGTTTTGAGGAGCATACTGGCTCCTTTAAGAACCTCATATTCATGTCCTTCAACATCTATCTTTATTATTCCGGGTTTAATATTAATGTCTTTAAAATATTCATCAAGGGACTTCACTTCCACTTTGATTTCAGTTACTTCACCTTTTTCATTATCGAGCAGCGCATTTTCTCTTTCAAACGAGCTTAGAAATGAACTTGGTGATAAATAAAAATTCTTAATTCCTGATACATCAGATAGGCATAAGTTTTCTAAATTATATTTCTCAAATGAATTTAAATGGAATAAACTTATCATAAAAGAATTCAATTTTTGATTCGGTTCAAATAAATATGAAATTCTTCCCTGGGATAACGAATATATAGATCTTAAACCATGGTTTGCTCCTATGTCAATGTAGCAATAATTCAGTGGGTAATAATCATTAAGCACAATTTCTAATTTTCTAAGTCCTATGTCATGCCATTTGTAACTAATTGCAAAAGCAAAAGAATAAGTATTATTTTTGTCAACGTACACTTTAACTTTTTTTTTATTTGTAAGATATATTGTCCAATAAAAACTAAAATCAGGAGTTTTTGCAAGCCTGACAAATATTTCCTGAAAAATATGGGGAGAAAATTCAAAGATGTAATTAAAAGGACTTATGAGATACTTATTCACAAACAAGGTATTAAATAGATATTTTAAATAATCGTTAGTAAAGATGGAATTAAAAACTTTTTTCAGCATTTTTTATTCCGGCTAATTTTTCTTAGGTACCATTTTGTAAACTTTTATATAATCTATTTCCATAGTGTACGGAAGATCAGAATCATCAGCTTTATAGTTATTTTCGGGCCAGTCTTTAACTGCAACGTTTGCAATTATATATAAAGGTGAAGTGGGAATCCCTTCGGCTGATTCATAGATCACTTCGTCATTGAGCTTCCATACCATTTTACTCGGAAAACATTCAAATTCCCATATCATCCAGACATCAGAAAAATTGCCTTTTGTCTCTTTACTGTCAGAATAATAAAACGGCGCACCCTCTCCTTCATATACATTCCCGGAATAATGCGGATATTCTATTCCCCAATGATGACCGCATGAAATATTATTTTTTTTGATCCCGAAATATTCAAATACATCTGTTTCCGGAAGAGTCGGATCTTGTTTCGGCACCAGCCAGAGCGCAGGCCAGAATCCTTTTCTGAAAGGAAATTTTACTTTTATTTCCCATTTACCGTATGCCTGTAAAAATCCCAATGAACTGCAGATTATTCCGGAGGTATATTCAAATTGCTTTTCGCCCTGGAGATCTCTGCCGTATACGGATTCTTTTTTTGCAATCAGCTTGAGTGTTCCGTTATCAGCAATTACGTTTTCATCCCTGTACCATTGAATCTCTTTATTTGCCCAGTTTGTTCGTCCGCCCGAATCGAAAAAGCTTATCCATTTTGTCGTATCGAATTTGTCAAACTGGTCTTCGAATGTCAATTCCCATTCGTAATTTTGACTATCTGAATTACTGGATCCGCAGGAAACTAATTGGGCGAAAACAATAATGAACAATGCTGAATGAATAAATTTCTTCTTATATGTTTGCAAATTGATATCTAAAATTTTATAGTTTGTTTGTAAATTTGCCTGAAATGTTTGATCAATTCTTTGGTATCATTTTATAAGCTTTAATATAATCTATTTCCATAATGTAGGGAAGACCTGTATTATCAACAACATTATTGTTGTCAGCCCAGTCTTTTATTGCTACGTTTGCAATTATGTATAAAGGCGCTGTGGGGATTCCTTCTGTCGCTTCAAACACTACATTGCCATTCAGCTTCCATGTCATTTTATTCGGCAAACATTCAAATGTCCATATCATCCATTCATCTGCAAAGTTTCCTTTTGTTTCCTTGCTTTCAACATAATAAAAAGGTGCTGTTTTTCCCCCATAAGCATTTGAATAATTGGGATAGGATATCCCCCAATGGTGCGTACTGGAAATTTTGTTTTTTTCAATTCCAAAATATTCGAAGACATCAATTTCAGGAAGACCCGGTCTTTCTTTTGCAACAAGCCAGAATGCGGGCCAGAATCCTTTTTTAAAAGGAAACCTTACCTTTATTTCCCACTTCCCGTAAGCCTGCGCAAATCCAAATGAACTGCAAATCATTCCCGATGTGTATTCAAACTGATTTTCACTTTCATTATCTTTTCCATAAATGGATTCCTTTTGTGCCGTCAATTTTAGTACTCCGTTTTCAACTGTGACGTTTTCATCTTGGTACCATTGAAGCTCTTTATTTGACCAGATGGTTCTATTTCCGAAATCAAAAAGTGTAATCCATTTAGTTTTGTCAAATGTATCAAAATTATCCTCAAATGTTAATTTCCATTCATAGTTCGGATTGTCATCTTTACTGTACCCGCAGGAAACTAAATGAGAAAAAATGATCAAAGAGAATATGACACTAACAAATTTATTTTTTTTCATTTTTAAAAAATGTGATATGATATTTTAAAATTAATTTAATACTCTTGCAATACATGTCAGCTCATCAACCAACAGGTTATCCTTCAGATATAGAATTTCAAAATTATTTTTTTCCAACAGCTTTCTGAAATTTTCAATGTTAAAACCCCAGAAGTGTTCCATTGGTCTTACCAGATGCCAGTTAGCCAATCCAAGTTTTGCCCTGTTGCTTGAAGCTGACGGGGTCTTTACTGCAAATATCCCACCTGGTGTCAGATATCGCTTTATTGAGCTCAAAAAATATTTTATATCCGGTATATGCTCAATTACATGCTTTGCTGATATACAGTTGAAAGATCTTTCATCAATTCCAATTGAATTCAAGTCACTGCCCCATTTAAAATCAATATTATCTTTTTTAAATTTATCCGCAAGCTCATTCGAATAATCCACACCTATAACTTTCCATCCCTTTTCTTTTGCAAGATATAAAATATTCGCCTCCCCGCAGCCAAAATCAAGAATTCTATTTCCCGGAGAATATTTTTCAATCATAGAGAAGAAGCTTTGTAGTCTTTGTTCTCTGAATGTCACTATACTCTTTATTTTCGTTTTCAGGGGATATTTATCTACTGTACTATAGCGGGTTTCATAATACCTGTTATAGTAATTATTCAAATCCTCCTTTGAAGGCATCGGACTGCACCAGTTTAATTTGCATTCATTGCATTCTATCACATTGTAAATTGAATTGATATGAGACTCTATGGGCTTTCCCAAATTTTTAAAGCTTCCTGACATACAAGCCGGGCATTCCGTAAACTCTTGTCCCATATTACACCGGTAAATATTTTGGTTTTGAAATCTTCATGATTATATTCACTATTTACACTCCGGTTTATTCAAATATGATTGATAATACAACTCTGAATTTTTTTGTATGTCGAATTTTTTCCTGACTAATTCCAAAGCATTCTCTTTGATAAAATCCAGTTTGTTATAATTATCATAAATAAAATTAATTTTTTCAAGAAAACTTTTTTTACTCCCTGTTTCAAATAAAAAACCGGTTTTACCGTCTTCAATTATTTCAGGAATGCCCCCTGCATTTGACGCCAGGACAATTTTTCTTTTTACAATGCCTTCAATTATTACCAATCCAAATCCTTCCCACAACGACGGGACACAGATCAAATCACTGATCTCAATAAATTTCTCTGTTTCTGACTGGAAGCCAAGAATGCTAACATAGTCAGCTAAACCATTTTCCCTACTTGTATTTTCAATTTCGCTTTTCAATTTTCCTTCACCTATTATTAAAACCTTAACATTCTTTTTTTTTTTATAAAATCTTTTATTGAATCTAAAAAAAAAGCATGGCCTTTCTGCAGCTCCAGTCTTCCTAAAATTGAAATTACAAAATCATCTTTAGAAATGCCGTACTCTTTTCTGAAATTAACTAAACCCGGGGCATTCAATTTATATTGCATTTTCTCAATGTTAACTCCGTTATAAATTACTTCAGTAATTTTTTCAAAGCTGCTGTTTCTGTTAACCAGATATTTCCTTACTACTTCGGATATTGCAATTAAATTTGATTTGGAATATGAAATTACGAAATTATCAATTCTGTCAAATATGGATTGCTTATTAATATCTGCCCCTTTATGGTGAGTCGAATAATTGTGACATGTTGAAAATATCAATCCGGTATTTATGCTTTTAGCCGACAGTCTTCCGTAAAAATCGGCTTTGTTCAAATGAGTATGCACAATGTCAGGGTTTATTTCTTTCAGGATTTTCCTCAGCTTGAAATAAATATTAAGATTTATCAGTCCCCTTTCCTTAAGGTCAATTACTTTGATACCTTCTTTTTCAAACTTGCGGATGTATTCACCGGAATCAATGGTAATCACGGTAATATCAAGATCATTTTTTTGCTTTAAATAACTGAGAATGTCAAATAATAAAACCTGAGCACCGCCTAAACTTAAATTTGAAATAATGTGTACTATTTTTTTTTTTAGCAAGCTATGCCGTTTTAATTATCAATCTGTAATTCTTTTACTTTACTTTCAATAAATCCGGCCCTGTTATTCCATGTTGACTCATCTTTTATTTTTTTATATCCGGATTGGTCTTTATTTAATTTCATGTTTTCGTTGATACACATTTCAATAAATTCATCACAGTCTTTTGCCACATTAATAATGTTCTTAAATTGCAGCAAGTCCGGCAATGGTGTCGAAACTATTTTTATATCAGCTGCTATGTATTCAAAAAATTTGTTTGGCAATACACCCTCTGTAAATTTATTTATTTTAAAAGGTATTATTCCTATGTCAAATGCCTTGATGAAATTGAATATTTCAGAATATTCAACCGCCGGCAGATGCCGGAAACTATCGTTTTTCTTCAAAAGGTTAACCCGTTCCAAAACATTTTTTTCTATCGGTCCGATAAAAAATAAATAATCATTTTTCTTTAACGAATTCAGGAGCTTGCCGATAAGTGTAAAGTCAATCCAGTCTCTTATGTTTCCTATATAACCTATGATTTTTCCATTAACATTTAAATCTTTCTTGGTAATTTTCCTGCCTAAAATCAAATTATGACCATTTGGAACATACCACGTATTCTTATTCATTGATTTAGCAAAATCATACATAACCTTGCCGGTGCAGAATATAAGGTCCGAATTCTTAATTAGTCTTCTGTTCAGATCATCGAGGAATCTGTTTAATCTCCCGGAATTATCATAACTGAAATTATCATAATAATCATAAATAATATTCTTCGGATCAATATTTTTTATATTTGCGTAATCAAACGGAGAATTTGCCCAGGCAATAATTTTTGATTCAGGAAAATACTTTTTTATGAACCTCCTTAACTGGGATGAAATCATCAAACTATCCAGTTTTAAAGATAAAGGGATTTTTTTCCAGACTCTATGATGAAATACGGTTACTGGAGCAAAAGATTTTACATCTCCGGAAATGTTTTTTTTTTTGAAGACAGGAATAACCCTTGTCCTGAATCTGAAAAATGTATGATACAACAAAGAAAACGGGGATTCAATAAAAATTACATTGCTCCAGCTTGAAAGACGCTCTTGTAAATTAGTATGCAATCCTTTTCTGTGATTCAGATCCCATGTGGAAGACATAAATATGAGGTTCAGATATTTCATTTATCAGACAATTAGACTGTTGTATACTTGAACTTGCTTGACTCAAGATAAGAATTACTGAAATACAATTTTAGCACGCTCATTAATTGTTTCAGTTTTTCTTTCCTGATCCCAGCATACTTTCCCTGAAAAGGAAGATACAGGATCCTTATTACAACCGAAATGAATCCCATGGTTTTAACTGCATATTTTTTGCCAGGGAGAAAATTATTGGCAAATAGTAACTTCCCCCGAATCATGTGAAATGCATAAATATCGTCTGTCTTCTCACCTTTCAGCGAAGACTTGGTATGATGATATACTTTCACCGAAGGTAAACAAAAGTTTTTTTTTTTAAGATCATGCTTCATCCTGTAACAAAGCTCGACGTCTTCATAGTACATGAAATATTTCTCATTGAATCCCTTTACGGAGTCAAAATCCTTTCTCCGCATCAGCAAAAAAGCGCCGTGAAACCAATCAACTTCAAAATTCTTTCCTTCACTTATCTCCGGACGATTCATGATACTCTTAATTTCACGCGCATGTCCGAATCCAATCATATCCAGAAACTCCCATCTTAAGTTCGTAAAATCGTTAAAACAATATATGAAAGAACCGTCGGAATCAACAAGGAGCCCTGAAACAACAGCTGCATCTTCATTCTTCTCAATAAAATCAAGCAATCCGGAAATTGAATTATCAAATATTTTTATGTCGGGATTCAAAAATAATAAGTATTTTCCGGATGAATGTCTTACTGCCTCATTACATCCGCTTCCGAATCCAAGATTTGTATCATTAAATATGAACATGACTTGGGGAAATTGAGCCGTCAAATTTTCAATATCACGGTTCGGAGAATTATTGTCAAATACTATTATTTCAAGATTATCAACTTTAAGAAAGCTCTCAATTGACTCCAGGCACATCTTAATATGGTCAGAAGTATTATAGTTTATTATTATGATTGATAACAGCATCAGAAAAAAATTTTGAGTCGCTTAATTTAGTTGTCTGCGGTTGAGCCTGACCCTTTTATTAAAGTTAAATTTCTTGATTTGATTATTTTTTAGTAATTTCAAATAACAAAGTCTCCCATTCATTAACAGCCTTTTCCCAGCTAAGCATGTCCCTTACCCTTAAATATCCATCCTCTGATATTTTCCTCAATAGCGTATCATCTGTAATTAAGTTGTCAACGCTTTTGATCATTCCTTCAATGTCAGACGCATGATGTAAGAAAGCACTCTCCCCATTTACACTATATTCCGGAAGAGCACCAACATTTGTAGAAACCACAGCAGCTCTGCAAGCCATTGCCTCACATGGTGGCATTCCGAATCCTTCTTCCTTACTGGTATAGATGAATATGTCTGCCTGGCAATATAACTCCTTAATTTTTTTTTCGGAAGGATTCAGATAATTGTTTACATATTCGGGAAGACCATCATATTGTAATACTCCAAACGAATTAATATTGACCTCCGGATACTTCTTTTTTATAGTGTCCACTATACTAATGGAAGCTTTCGTATTTTTCTTATCTGCTGAGTGGTTAATGAATAAGATAGTTTTATTTTTATTAAATTTTTTATCAGGGTTGTTGAATAATTCAAAGTCAATGCCGTAATAGATATAATCCGATTCAACATTAAACCTGGACAATATTAAATCGTGTAAATATTCACAGGTAGTCACTGAGTACATTCCTTCATTATAACTTTTATCAATTTGTGCCAGGTTTCCTCTCCACGTTTCATAGTCCTGGATAAAATAAATTTTTTTTCCCTTCGTATTTGAAAGTTTTTTTACGCTTGAAACAGTCTGCCATGCGGTTGCGATCACGATATCTGCCTCATCAATAAATAAATCAGAAATGAAAGGAACTTCAGCAATTTCAAATCCTCCTTTTTCAAAATATCCGCGATTTTTTTTATTAAAAAAAAACATTTTGATATCCCAATAGTAATTCTTCAAAGCATTCCAATTGTACTCTCCTTTGAAACTGTTAAAAGGAAAGATAGGATAGTACATTTTAACCTCGTGTCCTTTTTTTGCCAACCCTTTGCTTATTTCATATATTGCTCTCATTCCGCCTGATTTATAAAGACCCGGAACAATAAAATTAATTTTCATTTTCTAATCAATGATGACAATTTTCCGAAATAATTTACTCCAAAGGCCATAGTAAATATAAAATAGAACGCAACAACAATTGCGAAACCTGTTACTAAACTAAAAATACCATTCTCAATCAGATAAACATCCAAAATAAAATATTTAATAATTAAAACTAATAACGTTACCACAATCCCGATCAGGATAAGTTTTGCTGAATCCGAAAATTCCCGGAATAAGTTTGTAAAAATATTTTTTGAAAAATAGATCAGTGAAATTGCCATTATACTGTTAACAACAAAACTGCCAATTGATACACCGTAAAATCCAAAATACTTTGTCAGTAAATAATTAATCAGGATTCCGAGAGCATAAATAATTACACCAATATATGAATATTTTCTGTATTTCTTATAGCCTAAGTATACGGCTACAATAACAATAAAAAAAACAAACGGAATTAATGATATGGATTCCCATAAAAATGGAAGAGATGTAAGCTCTATCCCGGCTTTATCAAATTTGCCTCTTAAGTACAAAATATTTAAAATATTTATTTTGAATATACAGAATGTAATTACTAAAGGGATATACAAATATATGAGAGTGTTGATCGTACTCTTTATCAATTTTCTTGCTTCAGAATCGGAATTAAGGGAATGGAAATTAGATAAGTTATTCAACAGAACTCCAAAAACAACATTAAATGTCAATGCCGAAACAAACATTGGTATTGAACTTCCATAATTTAAAGCTGCAATTGAACCTTCGCTGTAATATGAAGCAAAAAAATTGCGTGAATAAAGATAAATCTGGTTTATAACTACTACTGCAAATAAAGTGATACAATTTCTTATTATTCTTTTTGTAAGTTTATCAATCTTCAGTTTGAAATCAATTTTAATATTATCTCTGACAACTTTATGGAAATATAAAAGCAAAAAGAAAACAATATTCCCAAGGAGAAATCCATATGAAATATTATTGAGAATTTCATTATTAAGGTAGGGCAGAAATACTGAAATTATTATGATAATGCTGACACTTACCTGCACTATAACCGGGTAGTAATATTTTTTTAATGCATTGAAGTAAGAGCCAACAAGTGCCTGGACAGGTTTTAAAAAAAAAACGGGTAAGATTATTAATGAAATTGAACTGGCTAGAATAAATCTGTTCCCTTCAAAACCCGGTAATAATAAATTTATTAATTCATTTCTAAACAATAAAATTAATGAGGAGATCAAAAACCCTACGATCAACAATATTTTGAACAGATTATTTAATGATTCTCTGACGTTGCCCGGGCTTTTGTTTATTTCATAAGAAAATTCTGAATTTACTATTCCTCTAATCGAATCCAGACCAAATAAAATCAGAAGACTATCAGGCAACGCAGATATCGATAAAAAAACATCTGCCTGATCGGATACTCCAAGCTTTGAAGCGACCAATAGGTTTTTGAAAATATCAACAAATCTGATACAAACTGAAATAAAAAACAATAAGGAAAAAGTCTTTACTAAAAATTTCATGTGTAATTTACTGAAGTGATTTAGTTATAAATAACATCCAAGGTATTCGTTCAAACTACTTTTATCGATTTATCCTTTTCATAAACATTTACAATATTATACAAAAAACCAAGAAAGATCAAAAAAATATTTAAGGCAAAATGCTCCGGATATGCTAAAACATTTTCAACCATGTTCTGAGCTATCAGTCCCACAACAACTGCAAGAGATAAAAATACTTTGTTTCTGTTTCTTTTGAAATATTCTGTGCTTCTTAAAAAGAAAAGTTTTCCAAACAATAAAATTAAAAATGACATAAGCGTTATTACAAAAAGTAATCCAAATTGAATGGAAAACAGGAGTATTACGTTATGAGGATCCGGGACATCTTCTGTACTGCCAAAATAAATTTTCTCACTCTGAAAAATTGTAAGTGCATTGGATACTCCATACCCCCAAATAGTATTATTCATATCCCGGAATATCATATCTATCGCAGTCGCCCAGAGAAGTATTCGTGATATTGAACTGTCGCTCTTGGCGGAAGTGAAATCCAATACAAAAAGATAAATTGATATTATTAATAAAACTATTGTGAGATAAAAATATTTTTTTGATCTTGAATACGTAATTACTAATATCGCAACAGATGCCCCGATATATCCCGCTCTGCTGAAAGTAAATAATAGTCCCAGCAGGAATAAAATCAGAACCGGTACAAATCTTATAAAATCTATTTTTTTTGTAAAATATTTATAGATTAGTACGGGAATTATTATTGTATAAAAATGTGAAGCAGTATTCGGATGCATAAAAAAACCGGTTGCCATAAATCCAAAATTAGGATTGGGGTGCAGATTTATTCCTGCAAAATATATCAGAAGAGAAAAAGCTGAAGTTATTATTCCAAAGACTATGATCAGGTTCATAAACTTTTCAAAGAAATCGTCATCCGACAACAATTTTTTCGAAAAATAGAAAAAGAGAACGAAGAAAAGTACGAAGTAACTCAACGTCTTAAATATTGCTAAGAATGAATTATTGTTTTCTATGTTTTTAAAAATTGACCAAATGAAAACTAATATCACAATTGTTAAACTAAGGTTCAACAATGAAAAGAAAGGCAACCGTGAAATTATTAAAGTCTTATCGAAATTTAATAAAAAAAAGATAAGGAATAACAAGAATTGAAAAACAGAAACTACTTTCAACATTATACCTGCTCCGGGTAAAACTGTTGATACAAACAAACTTAAAAACAACAATAATAGAATTATTAAATCTGAAGGTAAATATTTGGTAAGCAAAGTAAAGTGTTATATTTAACTTAATTCTCTCTGTTTTGAGATTTTTTCCAGAATATACTCGTTCCTATTGAATTCCATTTAAATTTCGCAATGAAATACAGAAATGATAAACAAAATGTTAGGGCCAAAAATATTAAAACAATTGTAAGTCTTTTTGGCTTAACCTTTTTATCGGGGACAACGGGCGGATCAAGTATTAACACTGATGGGGTTTCTCTTTTTTCTTCTATTTTAGATTGTTCTAAAAGAGGTATTATTGTAGAAAGGATTTTAGTCTGAATCTCTACTTCTCTTTTCAGCCTTAAATAATTCAATATTATATTGGGTTTTCCTTTCAGCGTAAGAACATTATCAAGGTTACTATTATTTTGGATGTCTGAAAGTTGATTTTGAAGCGCCTTGATCTTTTCTTCCTGAAGCTTTATTTCTTCCTGACCCGGAGACAATATTTTTTGTAAAATTTCAAGTTTTACTTCTTCTGACTTTATTTCAGATTCAATTTCAATTTCCGCTTTTACTGCAGCCTGAACCTGTAAATCCGGGGCAATACCATAGATGTCCTGAAACTGTTTTAATGTGTCTTCCGTTTTTTGAAGATCTTTTCTTACCAAATCATATCTGCCTTCAATAAACTCCCTGTTATTTCTTGCATTCTGAACATTGAGTTCCGTATTAATTTTGTTAAGCTGAAATACCAGGAAATCAGCCATATCTTTTGCCTTAACCGGGTCTTTATCATAAGCGCCTATTTCCATAGTTCCGGCAACCTTATCTTTTGTAAGCGTCATAACATTTTCTCTGAAATATTTAACAGCATCAAACATGTATTTAAAATTTTCTTCCTCTATAATGTTGAACTTTACAATTGCTTCTTCAACGCACCTTCTACTGGTCAAAATGTTTTCGTACAAAGCGAGCTCTTTCACTGCACTGCTTCCGCCTAAGTTACTTAAATCCCCAATATCCGGTATACCCTCTGCTCCAATCAGACCGGATAACCCGGACGATTTTGAAATAGTCTTTACCGTTGCCGAAGACAAAAAAATCGGATCTAAAATAAAAAATACTACAATTGATACAATAATACCAACAATAATTGAAGTGAGAAATATTTTTTTCTTGTGTTCAAGAAAAATATTGATCAAATCAAGATACGTTAACTCTGACTTATTTTCGTCTGCAACCATTTTGTATAAGAGTAGCCATAATTGTTTTCTTACTGATTCTGCTTTATTAAAATATAAGTCGTCAATATCCCCAATATTATTCCCGCTATCTGAGCAATGAGTGTAACTGTAGCACCGAATGGAGCTGGCACTTCTTTTGGAACATATATAAAATCTCCGGATTCTATCTTTGTCTCGTCAGGCTTGTACCATCCCCGGGAATTGAATTTTATGATCCGCGTGTCGCCATCATCTGCTGCAAGTCCGTATCCGCCTGCCCTGTCAATATAATATTCCAGATCGGCATCCTTCTTAAATGGTACATATCCTTCCTGTCCGACCTGTCCGAAGACATAGACAATATTCTTATTATCATTAATGTAAATTATGTCCTTTCCTTCCAGCAAAACATTTTGTGATTCGTCATTTTTATTAAGAAGTTTTTCGAAATCAACTATCACTCTGTTTCGCTTTCCCTTTATGTCGGTTGCAAAATTTAGTCTGTCAATATCAGTTATTAAGAGATCATTCGCCCTTGAGTTTATTAATATTTCTGCCGAATCTTTTGCCGCATATTCGGCATCATATTCTCTGAACAAAATGCTCAATGGAAGATAGGCTTTATCTTTTAATCCGCCTGCCAGATTTATAATGTCTTTCAGTCTTGTCGTCTTAAATGAAATTGGATAATATCCGGGTCTTACTACTTCTCCTAAAATTAATACGCTTAAATTCTTCTGATAATTTATTTTGTATTTGACAAATAGTCTGTCAAACTGTTCAATATGATAATCCCTGTCTTTTTCGTATGACAGATTTATTAATTCATATCCGGCGGTATTCTCCTTTGCCCTGAAAAGCAATATGCTGTCCGGCTCTGCTCCAATGTCAAAACCCCTTGCTATCCCTACAACAGTCTCGAGGTCATCTCCAACGGCATGTTCATATGATCCCGCCAGCTGAACGGCACCTCCGATTGTTATAAAATTGTTCTCCAGTTGTATATATGGAATTTTCAACAAATCACCCTCCAGAAAAAAAGGATTGTGATCATCATTATTCGTCAAAAAATATTTATAAATATCGACATTCTTTACTGTTCCGTCTTTTCTTATCAGCTCAATATTTCTTAGTGAAATCTGTGTATTAAAAAACTCACGCTCATTTGTCTTTTCATAAAATACCCTTGATGTATTCAATGTATCAAAGATCAATAGCTTCAGTATCTCAGAAACCCTCGTTACCGGCGAAACTTCAAACGTGCCCTGTGTGAGCCCGGATACTTTTACAAGAAAAGTTCTTGGTGTATTCAGCGTAAAGCTGACATCGCTTGAATAATATCTTTTCTTAACTGCTCTTACTACTCTTTCCTTTGCATCATTTAATTTCATCCCGTTTACTGAAACTTCTCCGACTGTGGGAATAACTACTGAGCCTTCCGGGGAAACTACCAATGGTATCTGCTGATTGATATATCCGTAAATTCCCAGGGTAAAAAGATCATTTGGACCAATTATGTATTTATTTCCGTCAATGGCTCCTTCAATAGGAACTGACTTAGTGGTGAACGTATTCTGACTTTCTATCTTATTAAATAAATCGGGTGCATCCGCATTGATCCCTGACCTTACTTTCCGGAAGTTTAGTCGGGTTTAGGGTTTTGTTCAACGGGTCTTCTTCTTTTTCTTTTTCTTTGCTTTTGAATTGTGAATAAGCAACGGAAGAAAAAAGGAGACATAGAAATATAAAAAATAAAGTATTTTTTTCATTTTATAATCCAAACTGTTTATTGGTTTTTTCGAGAATGGTTGTTGTTTCATCTTTACCGCTTGTCTCGCAATATATTCTCAAAAGAGGCTCGGTTCCCGAAGCTCTTATCAGTATCCATCCGTTATCAAAATAAAATTTGTATCCGTCCAGATTATCAATCGATATGATTTTCTTGCCCCCGATCTCATCACCGGGTTTCATCGATTTGCATTTCTCAAGAGTCTTCAGTTTCTTCTCTTCCGTTGTTAGTACATCATTTCTTTTATAAAAATATTTCCCAAATTCATCATCAAGCTCCTTCTTTAATTCCGAAATACTTTTCCCATATTCTGCAAGCATTTCAAGATAGAGCATTCCGTTATAGATGCCGTCCCTCTCCGGCAAATGTCCTTTGATCCCGATACCGCCGCTTTCCTCTGCTCCTATCAGCACATCATCTGTTATCATTATTTTTGAAATATGCTTAAACCCAATGGGTACAGTGATTAGCTCTATGTTATTTTTTTCACAATATTTTTTTATAAGCTCGCTGGTTGAAAATCCCCTGACCACTTTTCCTCTCATCTTTTTCTTTTCAAACAAATATTTTAACAGTAATGCAAATGTCTTCTGTGAATCCAGAAAGTCTCCGTTCTCTTCCATAATAGCAATCCGGTCAGCATCGCCGTCAGTAACTATCCCGATATTATAACTGCCGTCTTTCATGTCACCGGAGATCTCATGAAGATTTTTCTCAACGGGCTCGGGCGGGTTTTTTCCGAACGACGGATTGATCTCACCATGCAACTGCCTGAGCTCTATAAAATTATTCATAAGATTCTGACCGGCTCCGTACATCGCATCATAAATTACTTTCAGCTTTGCTGCCTTTATCTTTTCTATGTCAATCTTATTCTTAAGATAATTCAGGTAATAGTCCCTGCCCTCAAAATACTCGATCATGCCTTCTTTCACCAAATCATCGAAGCTTTTCTCTTCATCCACAGAAACTATTTTCTTTAATTCATCTTCAACTTTTGTGATCTCAGACGGATCCATCGAGCCGCCGAATTCATCTTTAAGCTTGTAACCGTTGTACTGAAAAGGATTATGTGAAGCCGTTATCATTACTCCGAGTGCGCAGTTTTTATCTCTGGACAAAAGTGAAATGGCGGGAGTTGTAACAAAAGAGTCTGTGAGAAAAACTTTTATATTCTGGTCTGCTATTACGTGTGCAACAGTTTCAGCGAATTGTTTAGATTGGAATCTGGTGTCATATCCTATTACAATTCCGTTCTTTATTTTCGGGTGATTTTTAAAGACTTCTGCTGTGGCTTTTGCGGCTCTCCTGACATTTTCGAAAGTATATGTATCAGCAATTACTCCTCTCCATCCATCGGTGCCAAATTTTACCGGCTCTGTTTTTTTGCTCATTAATTTTAGTTAGATTTATAATAAAGTAGAATCCTTCCTAAGCAGTCTCCCTCCTTTTATTCTGCAGAACCCAGTTTTTTACATAGTTGATTGTTTCAAAGGTTGGTGTACCGGGTGTAAACAATTCTCCGACTCCCATTTTCTTTAGCTCTTCAATATCCTGATTAGGAATTATTCCGCCCCCGAAAAGCAAAACATCATTCAGCTCCTTATCTAGCATAAGCTTTTTGACCTTTGGGAAAACTGTCATGTGAGCTCCGCTTAATATGCTGATCCCTATCGCATCCACATCTTCCTGAAGTGCAGCCTCAACGATCGTTTCCGGAGTTTGTCTCAGACCGGTATAAATAACTTCAATGCCTGAATCCCTGAAAGCAGCAGCAATAACCTTTGCTCCCCTGTCATGTCCGTCGAGTCCTACTTTCCCTATAAGAACTCTGATTTTCTTTTCCGATTTGTTATTTTTTGACATTATTAAGTAAACAAGTTAAGCCAAATACAATTTTACTTCAAGTGAATTTTATGTTTCCTGACCCTGTATTTCCAGCTGCTCTAAATCCTTGTGCGAATGCTTCTGATAAAAGTAAACCGCAATTACTCCGATCAACACTGCAAACCATAATGTGGCGACTCTTATTATGAAAGTTGATGCAACTGAAATATCCTTTGGGATTTGTAGAAGCAGCAACAATCCCGTTATTGAAGCCTCAGTCGCCCCGAGACCGCCAGGCAGCATTGCTATAGAGCCGACGAGCGTTGAAAATCCATAAATAAAAACAGCACTTAATATACTTACATCAATATGCGTAAATGACGAATAGACCCTGAGAACAACATACAGCCCCATGCATTCCAGAAACCACGCAAATGCACTGATTACGATTGATATTAACAGCGGCTTTATTTTCAATAGGATGTACATGCTCTCATAAGCTTCATGAAACTTCTCCGCCACTCTGTGAAAGATCTTTATCTTTTCCAGATATGATATTACTCTTAAAGAGATCTTCCTCGAGCTAATTAAGGCAACTCCCACAATGAAAAATAAACCAACTCCTATTATAAGTCCTTTCCCGTAGTTAAAAACAAATGCTCCGGCTATGCAAAGCAATACTACTGAAATGAAATCGGTAAGTCTTTCTGCAAGAATTATCGGCGCTGACCGGCTTATTGGGGTTCCGTTTTCTTCACGAACGAGATATGACTTCAACAGCTCTCCCATCTTCCCGGGCGTCACGCTCATCACGAATGTCGACATAAAGATCAAAAAGCTTATCTTCTTTGTCAGCCGTATGTTCAGAAGATTTCTGTAATATTCCCATTTATAAAATCTTGTGATGTAATTTCCGAATGACAGGACAAGGATCAGTGGGAAGTAAATCCATTTAAATTCACCGAATGTTTTTATCAGCTCATCAAAATCCGCATAAATGCTGAATGCAAGAAAAACAATTGCTCCGAATGCAACCGATATTAATATTTTCCTTTTATATTTTGAAAACATCTTTGTGACTAAATGATCTTCTTAATATTCTGATATAACTTCACCAAGGGAAGCCCGACGATATTATAATAATCACCTGCTATCTTCTCAATGAACAAACATCCGAAATCGTCCTGGATGCCGTATGCGCCTGCTTTATCCAGAGGTCTGTATTTTCTCACATAATACTTGATTTCATCCTCTTCCAGCTTTCTGAAATAAACTGAAGTCTTTTCATAATCAAAAATTTCAATACCGGCTTTTGTATTGATCAAATTAATTCCAGTGTAAACAAAATGTCTTTTATCACTTAGTGATTTAAGAAAGTCTTCCGCCTGTTTTGAATCTTCCGGTTTGTTAAGTATTTCCTTATTCAGCACAACTATTGTATCGGCACCGATTACAATCTCACTCTTAAAACCGGCTGCAACCTTTTTTGACTTGGCAATGGAATTATGCTTTACGAGTAGGATTGGATTATGATTTCTTGTTTCAAGTTCACTGATCTTACTGTCTATGCTTTTAAACTTCAGTCCGATTTGATTCAACAAACGAATTCTTCTCGGAGATTTCGAAGCAAGTATGTATTTTTGTTTTAAAACCTTTTCTAAAATTCTCTTATTCAAATACTTAATACCTAATACTTAATACCTAATACTTAATACCTAATACTTTTCCAATCGCATCTTCCTTCTTCACAATCATTCTTTCTCCTGACTTCCTTATTTTGATCTCAACATTCCCCTCTTTAAGATTTTTTTCACCTATGATTAACTGAACAGGAATACCTATGAGGTCCGCATCATTGAATTTCACTCCCGGTCTTACATCTGCCCTGTCATCATAAAGAACTTCTATGCCTTTGTCAAGCAGCTCTTTATAAAAATCATCCGATAAATTTTTTATTACATCTTTATTGTGATCAAGCGATATGACCAAGACTCTGAACGGGGCAAGCTCTCCCTTCCATATGATTCCTTTCTCATCATGATTTTGCTCAATAAAAGCAGCGGCCGTCCTCTGAACCCCAATGCCGTAACTTCCCATTATTATCGGCTGCTCTTTCCCTTCCGCATCAAGAAATTTTGCGCCGAGCGCATCAGCGTATTTAGTCCCCAGTTTGAAAATATGTCCTACTTCTATCGCTCTTGTGATTTTTAGTTTACTGTTCCTGCCTGAAGTTTCTTCACCTTCTTTTATGATTCTCAGATCCCGGTATTCAATCTCAGGTACATCACGTTTCAGATCAATGTACTTTATGTGGTAGTCATTCTTGTTAGCACCACTGATGAGTTCATCTGCATCTTCCAAAAGTAAGTCGGCGACTATTTTGATTTTTTTATTTTTCAATCCCACCGGCCCAATCGAACCTGCATCCGCACCGGTAATTTCCATCAGCTCTTCACTATATGCCGGGCGGATGTTGATCCCGAAATAATTCTGGAGCTTAAATTCATTTACTTCGTCATCTCCGCACACAAGCACCATGACAAATTCTTTACCGTCTTCTGTTGGATTCACAAATACCCTCGACTTGGCTAATCTTGACTTGTCTTCAGTCTTAAGGAATCCTGCTAGCTCATCAATGCTTTTAATATTTGGCGTATGAAACTCTTCATATTTCAGATCAGAGTCTTTTCTATTAACCTTTCTCTTTAAATGAAACTGCGACTTCCAGATTCGAAGCATACTTTCCGTCTTCACTGATTGCAATACTGTCCTCTCCGGCTGAAGACGGCGCGGTGAACTCTTCGGAATCACTGCCGCCCATCGCCCCGCTGAACGCAGACACAACTACAAAATCCAGACCGCATCTTGTAAATATATTTTTATATGCATCCGACATTGCCTTGTATGAAATATCGAGTCCTTCCCACGATGAATCAAAAGAATACGCATCCTTCATCGTAAATTCCCTTGCTCTCAAAACGCCGCCGCGCGGACGTTCTTCATTTCTGAACTTTGTCTGGATCTGAAACCAGATCTTAGGAAGGTCTTTGTAAGAGATTAAATTTGGTTTTGCTATCGAAACGAATATTTCTTCATGTGTGGGACAAAGCACAAATTCACGGTTCTTGATTCTGAATACAAGATCGCCATAGTCTTCGAGCCGTCCTGATTTTGCCCAAAACTCTACTGGTGAAAGTGCAGACAAGAGGAATTCATTGCCGCCGATTGCATTCATTTCCTCACGTATGATATTCTCTACTTTCCGGAATACTCTCAGCCCTAACGGCAATGAAGAATAAACGCCGGATGTAAGTTGTCTTATCATTCCTGACCTGAGCATCAGCTTATGCGAAGCAGCAACCGCATCTACGGGATCATCTTTTAGTGTTGGAACAAAGAATTGTGTTAATCTCATAAATTTTTATAAGCTACAAATATAAAAGTGACGGGTGTCTATTACAATTCTATTTGAAGTATATTTAGGTTGATTGTAGAAGTTAGATTTAGTAAAATAAACATAGAAAAATCACAAGGAGGTCTCAAATTGAAGAATAAGTTACTTACTTTAGTATTAATTTTTGTTTCCTATTTTCCCTTCTCCTTTCAGTGCTTTTCACAAACAGGGAATATTGATACTTCGCAGATTCTATTGTCTTCACCGATATATGACTATAAAAATCCACAGTTTGATAAGACCGGCTCATCAATTAATTATTTTATAAAGGATTGTATCTTAGCTTATGAAAAATGGAGCTCACCTCTGAATTCTAAAATTGCAGTAAGATTTATGAAATATGATTCTTTAAAACCTGAAGTTGAATTAACGGATGACTTATTTCTAAATATTAATCCGGCTGTTGCTTATCTGATTGAGCAATCTACGCCATCAGAAAATAATCCCGGCGCAGTGGTTTTCCAAACAAACAGAAACGGTAACTGGGATATTTATTTTTCTTATTATAATTCGAACAGCTGGAGTTCTCCTGTTGCAATTGCAAATGACACCGATGATGAAACAAATCCTGTTATAGTTCCCTATACCTTTGGAAATGTAAAGAACTTTCTTGTTGCCTATGAAAAGAATAATGATGTCTATATTAAGAATTACTATAATAATGCATGGGAAGATGAAGTTAACATTACTTCCAATGACAGTCTGAATTGTTTTTCACCATCCTTAACAAAAACCGCACTTGGATTTAATCCTATGTTTATAGCTTATGAAAGAAACAGGAACGGAATAAATTCAATTTCTTACCATCGACTTGAACCTACTTCATCCGGAATAAATGTTTGGGCAATGATTGAAATTAACCAGCCTGCTCCTCAAACAAACATCAGATTTTCTAACGGTGTAAATGATTGTATATTAAATTATGACTATGGTACAATTGGAAACAGGAGTTTTTATTCTGCATTTATTTTTATAAGTACCTTTTTAGGAAATCAAACTTCAAATTTTACAGGAGATAACTTCGGAGGAACAGGTTCATCTCACGGCGACATTACCTCAGATCTTCTCGGCGGTTATAGTTTCTACTCGTGGATAAGAAAAATTGAAGATTCAACACAGATAGTAATTGGAGCGCCAATAAGCATGTTCTATGTTGGGGATTCAAGCACAGAAACATTTGTTAATTCCAGTACAAAGCTTGTTCATGGCTCGTTATACAGAATTAGATTCTTATGGGAACAATCTGTCAACGGAAAAACAGCTTTAGTAGAATCATTCCGGGACGGCGGCTTAACTTCACTAAAACAAAATACGAGTTCAATTCCGGAAACATTTTCTCTTGAACAAAATTATCCAAACCCGTTCAACCCAAAAACAATAATAAATTACTCAATTCCGTCAAATGTCAAAGGTCAAATGTCAAATGTAAAACTGGTCGTTTACAACAATTTGGGAAAAGAAACTATAACTCTCGTTAATGAAAATAAAAACCCGGGAAACTATGAAACCGAATTCGACGGCTCTGACTTTTCAAGCGGGATCTATTTCTACAGGCTTGAAGCCGGGGATTTTTCCGAAACTAAGAGAATGATTTTAATAAAATAAAATATCAGATAATTGTGAAGACAAAACTTATTTTTTATACTTTTGCCTTAATAATTTTAATGCAATCAGCTGATGCGAATGCGTGGGACTCGGCTGCCGCAAAGTATTACCCCTTAAATGTAGGAAACGCATATCGTTTTAACAATAATGACCTGTGGTTCAATTGTAATTTTCATGAAGTACTTGGAACATTTACAGTTCGAATAACAAATCTTGTACTTAAGCCAAACGGTAAGACCTATTATCAGTTTTCAGGTTGGTGGGATTTGTACGGTCCCGTGCGCCCTTCATGGACATATCAAAGAATTGATTCCAATTCTATGAATGTTTATGCATATGATTCAACAACTAACGGAGAATTTTTACTGGATAGCCTATTAGGTAATGTAAATAGTTATTTTAATTGTCAAAGGCTTAACCCATCTCAGCCATTCGGTTGGTATGAAAGTATTAAACAATTAACTATTTTTGATTCATTAAGAAGCAGGAAACAATATCAATGCGCCGGACCAATTATTGCTCATATTAATTATTATTTGATTGAAGACATTGGCTTTTCGGGCTATTCCATTTGTGAGATTGGAACAGGAGAAGAATATAAATTGATCGGCTGTATCATAGACGGAAAAGTATATGGAGATACTACATTAACATCTGTTCGGCAAAGAGAGAATTCAATTCCCGAAAGGTTTTCTCTTGAACAAAATTATCCAAACCCGTTCAACCCCAAAACGATAATAAATTACTCTATTCCGTCAAATGTCAAAGGTCAAAGGTCAGATGTGGAACTTATTGTCTATAATAATTTAGGTGAAGAGATTGTAACGCTCGTTAACGAAAAACAAAATGCCGGAACGTATTCTGTTGAATTTAACGGCAGCAGATTCTCAAGTGGCATCTATTTTTATAAGCTTGAGGCAGGAGAATTTTCCGAAACAAAGAGAATGATTTTATTAAAGTAAAATTTTTTGAGGCAGATTTAATTTTATAACCGGATCATAATTAAATCAAATCTTTATATGATTATAGTTATATTTGCTGAAAAAATTTTACATTAATAACTCATGGTAATAAATCTTGTCGAACTTACCAAAGGTTCAATTCCGCCCGGTGTAGTTTCAAGGTTAGCCGGTTTTCTTGGAGCAGGTCCAGCCAATACTCAAACAGCTATAAATATCGGTTTACCTGTAATTCTCGGAGGTTTAGTTGAAAAATCTTCAACAGAGCAGGGTGCATCCGATATTTTGAAAATTATTGCAGAAGGCGGAGCTGACGAAAGCAGCCTGAAGAATCTTGAAAATGATTTAAACGATGAAGGTAAAACAAAAAACTTTATTAGTTCGGGTACAGGAATTTTAGATTCTTTATTCGGGGACAATTTAAAAATAATTTCAAGTTTTATTTCAAGAACATGCGATCTAAGCTCTGACTCTGTTTCTTCAATACTTGGATTTTTAGCTCCGGTAATAGCGGGGATCGTAAGGAAACAGGTTTCTGCAGGCAATCTGAATTCAGATGGACTTGCAAAACTTTTTTCCGGGCAGAAAAACTTCTTAGCGGGGCTGATTCCGGCTAATCTATCCGGACTTATCAGTAATGTTATTCAGGGAAAAGTAGCTCCTGATGTCCCTGTAAGTGATAAAACAAATGAAGGAAATGATCAAACTGCAAATGTAATTTCAGGATTCAAAATGAAAAAGTACATGCCTTGGGTTCTGATCGGCGTTGTATTGATCATTGCTGTTATTTTATGGAAGGGCAGTGGAAATGACAATGTTACTCCGGAAAAGAAAGTTGAAACCGATAAAGTTGAAACAAAGAAGGTTGAGCCCAAAAAAGATGACTCAACAAAAAAGGGAACCCACTCTATTGATGTTCCAAAATCCGGTGATGCGGAAATGGATTCAGTTGTTGCATCACTTGGGAAATTCATGAAAAGAAAGTTGCCGGGAGGAAAAGAAATAGTTTTTGCAAAATCAGGAGTTGAACTTGATTTAATTTCATTCATTGTTAAAAACAAACCCCTTGAAAAGGCCACCTGGTTTTCATTTGACAGAATACTATTTGAACCCGGCAAAGCAACATTAAAACCATCTTCTTTGGATCAGCTAAAAAATATTTCAGAAATTATGAGGGCATATCCTAACATAGAAATAATGATTGGAGGTTTCACTGACAGCACAGAGAACGAAGCTGATAATTTAAAATTATCAAAGGAAAAAGCAAATTCTGTAATGGCAGAGCTCGTCAGTCTTGGAGTAGCTCAAAACAGGATGAAGGCAGAAGGATACGGTTCAAAAAATCCGGTTGCTTCAAACAAAACTCCCAGGGGGCGAGCCCGGAACAGAAGAATTGATTTAAAGGTGATTAAAAAATAATAAAGATCATTTTATGAATTAAGCCGTTCAAAGAATTTTGGACGGCTTTTTTTTATCGGAAAATTAATAATTACTTTAACCTTACTATGAACTAAATTTATTATATTCCACTGAATTTTAAAAAAACATTATTGACCTCTAAAATATTAATTCTATGTACCGGAAACTCCTGCAGAAGCCAGATGGCTGAAGGTTTCTTAAAATCGTTTGATGATAAGCTCGAAGTTTACTCCGCAGGTACAAATCCCGAAAAGAAAGTTAATCCTAATTCCATAGAAGTAATGAATGAATCAGGGATTGATATTTCAAAAAATTATCCGAAAGACGTAAATCAATTTACCAATGACTCGTTTGAATATGTCATAACTGTCTGCGATAATGCAAAAGAGAGCTGTCCCGTGTTTAATGGAAAAGTAAAGCACAGGCTTCATCTTGGATTTATTGATCCTGCCGAAGCGAAGGGGACCAGGGAAGAAATTCTGGATGAATACCGGGAAGTAAGGGACGAGATCAAAAGAAGTTTCAGACAATTATATGAAACAAAAATAAAAAATAAATTTAAGTGAGTTCGACAAATTGATAGATTTCCGAGGATAACATTTTATTTCACTTCAACCTTTCTTACCTATTACTTATTTTACACAAATTAATATTCTCTTACTGGATTAATGCAATTAGTATACATTGGACTCGGCGGATTCTTTGGAGCTGTTTCAAGATTTCTTATAGCGAGATTTTTTAATAATTATTTCCCGTCATTTCCGCTGGGAACTTTGATCGTTAATGTTTGCGGGAGTTTTCTGCTGGGCTTCGTTGTATACAGCGTTCTTAGCGGAAAAAATATTTCACCTGAGCTCAGGGACTTTATGACAATCGGATTCATCGGGGCATTTACAACCATGTCAACATTTGCTTATGAGTCATTTCGTCTTATGGAGATTTCAGAATACTTATATTTCGGATTAAATTTATTCTTAAATGTTTTTCTTTCTTTACTGGCAGTATATTTCGGAAGAGAACTCGGAATGATGTTAAATAAATAATCATGCAAAGAGAAACAACAGCTGTATTGCTCAGAATTTTCATCGGCGAAAGCGATAAATATAACGGAAGGAATCTTTATCAGTATCTTGTTGAATATCTGAGAAAAAATCATTTTGCGGGGGTTACCGTCCTTCGTGGAATTACGGGTTTCGGAAAAGCCAGCAAGATCAGGTCCTCCGATCTTCTCGATCTCTCTTCTGACCTGCCGATTGTCATTGAGATAGTTGACACGGAAGAAAAAATAAATGAACTGAAGAAAGTTTTTGATACCACCGACATGATCGGAAGCGCATTAATAACAGAAGAAAAGGTTAAAATTTTCAGATACGGTAATTGACGTTCATATCTCTTCCCTGCTGAGAAGGCTGTTCAGCTCGCTGTATTTATTTAAATAATCTTTATTGCTTGCTTCTATAACATCATAGGCTTCTTCCTTCCCGTAAACACTTTCTATCTCGCATCTCTTGCCTTCCGAGCCCGGCGCATCTTTGTAAGTCAGGAAATAATGTTTAAGCCTTTCAATAAATGACTGCGAACAATCCGAAATGTCCTTCCACTCATTAAAGATTGCATCATCTTTCATCACTGCAATTATCTTATCATCCGCTTCATCATTATCAATGAGTCTGAGACCTCCGATCGGAATTGCCTGGAGCAGTATATTGCTGTGATTCAGGGCCTTTTCGGTAACAACGCATATATCAAGAGGATCATTGTCACCGATAATATTTTCCCGTCCGGTTTTCTTCATGCAGTATCCGGCTACACTCTGTGCGCAAAGTGTCTGGGGAATAAATCCGTAGGGAGTCGGACAAATGTTGGAATATTTCTGAGGCCTGTCAACTTTAAGAAACCCGCTTTGTTTTTCAATTTCGTATTTTACCGTATCGGTTGGAACGATCTCAATATAAGTTGTCACGGTCTTCGGAAAATCCTTACCGATGGGCACGCCGTGCCAGGGGTGAGATTTCATAAGCAGTCTTATCTTGCTCCACATCTCATCTATGACCTTGTCATTCATGATATTATTTTGAAATATATTCCAAAGATTTTCTGATTATTTCTTCAGTTGTAAGTTTCTCTGATTCATTCTGTTTAAGCACTTCCCTGATAATTCTTTCAGCCTCATTTCTCTGATATCCCAGGTTAATCAATGCATTCAGTGATTCAAACCGTGTATGTTCACCTGAATTTCGTGATATACTCGTCTGGCCTGATTCCTGTTCTTTGTCAATTTTGTAGATCTTGTCCTTCAATGACATTGAGATCAGTTCAATTTTTTTTGCGCCTATGCCCGGAATTTTAATTTGCATTGGACCGGATTTATCCGAGATGATGCCGATTATTTCTTCAAAAGTTAAATGCGTGAGGATTGTGTGCGCAATCTTAGGACCGATTCCGCTCACCGAAAGAAGCATCTTGTAAATTTCTTTCTCTTTTTCATCTATGAAGCCGTACAGGTTCAGAGAGTTTTCTTTTACATCGAGAAATGTAATTACCGAATATTCCGAATTCAGTTCGGTCAGCTTTTCCGATACTTTCTTTGAAATAAAGATGTGATATCCTACTCCGTTTACATCGAGAATAATTTCTCCGGGACTCTTATGAATCAATTTTCCTCTGAGAAAAGATATCATACTACTTTACCTTATATATCCTTCCGGGGTTCTGTTCAATAAAAACTTCCCATGAATTGCTTTTCCTTTTCGAAAAACCGTTGCTTAAAATATTTTGTAAACGGTAAAAATGACACAGCGCAACTGCTAGCGCATCTGATGAATCGATTTCCATATCCCCGGTATTCATCGACAAAATTGATTTGACCATATACTGGACCTGAACTTTGGAAGATGCCCCGTTACCGGTTACTGATTTCTTGATCTCTCTCGGAGAATATTCGGAAATTTTTAAATTGGAATTCAAAGCGGCGATCATTGCAACTCCTCTTGCCTGCCCCAGCTTTAACGTTGACTGAATGTTCTTTCCGTAGAAAGCAGTCTCGATCGCAAATTCATCCGGCCTGAATTTTCTTATGCATGATACGCATTCATCATAGATTTTTTTTAACCTGTCAGGTAAGGATTCTTTTGAATTCAGGTTGCAGGAGTGGTAATGGATCAAATATACTTTATCTTTTCTTTGCTCTACTATTCCGATCCCGGTTACTGCTGTCCCGGGATCAATTCCGATTATTCTCATTTTGAAATGTAAAAATTCTATTCTTCTTTGAAATCGGCGTTCGTATATACATTCTGCACATCGTCATTTTCTTCTACAGCTTCAATGCATCTTATCACTTCTTCAGAATTTTTTCCTTCCACAGGGATCAGGTCTTTTGCAATGAATTGAAGCGATGCGCTTTCGATCTTGAAGGTTTTGTCCTCTACTGCTTTTCTTACTTTTTCAAAATTCTCCAGCGGTGTTATGATCTCATAATAGTCTCCCTCCGTTTTCAGATCCTCTGCACCTGCATCAAGAATTACCTCCATGATAACATCTTCCGTTACATTTTCTTTTTCAACGTTTACCACACCCTTTCTTTCAAACATCCACGCAACCGATCCAGATTCTCCGAGATTTCCGTTATATTTTGAAATTGTATGCCGGACCTCTGCGACAGTTCTGTTCTTATTGTCAGTGACGCTTTCTATTATCATCGCAATGCCGTGAGGCGCATAACCTTCATAAGTAATTTCTTCATACTTGACTCCTTCCAGTTCACCCGTTCCCTTTTTTACTGCTCTGGTAATATTTTCCTGCGGCATATTGCTGCCCTTGGCAGTTTGAATTGCAAGACGCAGCCTTGGGTTTGCATCCGGGTCGCCCCCGCCGTCTCTTGCTGAGATAGTAATTTCTTTAATTAATTTTGTAAATACTTTTCCTCTTGCAGCATCTGTGGCTGCCTTCTTTCTTTTGATAGTTGCCCATTTGGAATGCCCTGACATTAATTTGCTCCGGAATATTTATTTTATTAAAATTTTTTGATTGCTTGGTTCATGTCCCTAATTCTCAGTTTAGTGTACTCCTTGCCGTTCCAGAAGCTCTTGTCAACTGAATAGCAAATGTCAGAATAATTTCCTGTCTTGATTATTTCCGTAAAATCCGGCGAGTTGAAAAATATCGCTTCGAAGATCCTGTTTGATTCGTCTCTTACCTTAAAAATGTGTGTGTTCGCTTTTGCAAGCCTCACATCACCGATTACCTGTACATCCTTTGTTACAAAAACCGGCGTCATGTTTTCCGGACCAAACGGCTCAAAGAATGTAAGTATTTTTACAAATTTATCCGTAAGCTCTTCAAAAGTAACTTCCGCATCAACTTCTATTTCCGGGATAAGCTCCTCGTCGCTGATTTCTTTTGATGCAATGTCATTAAACAGTTTCTTAAACTCTTCTATGTTGCCCAGTTCTATTTCCAGCCCTGCCGCATGAAAATGTCCGCCAAACTGGATCAGCTTGTGCTCGCATTGTTTCAAAGCTTCATATATGTTAAATGTATTTATGCTTCTGGCGCTTCCCTTCCCGACACCGTTCACGGTTGTCAGCACTATTGAAGGAAGATTGTATTTTTCCACAAGCCGCGCAGCGACTATGCCGATAACTCCGGGATGCCATGTTTCATTATGAATAACTATCGCGCTTTGATTTTCAATATTGATCGGCTCGTCAAAAATTTTAAATACATCATCGGTAATGGACTTGTCTATCTCCCGCCTGTTTTCATTTTCATCATTAAGCACAAATGCAAATTCTTTTATGCTTTCGTTATCTTCACATGTCAGAAGCTCAACTGCTCTTTTTGCATCACCAAGTCTTCCCACCGCGTTGATCCTCGGCGCAAGCGTAAATACAATATTGCTCGTAGTCAGATTACCAATCTTCAATCCGCTCGACTCTATCAGTATCTTTAATGCAAGACGTGGCTTTGTATTTATAAGCTCAAACCCGGCTTTAACTAATATTCTGTTTTCGTCTACTAAAGGAACTATATCAGAAGCAGTAGCAATTGCAACAAGATCGATCAGTGAATTCGGAAGATCCGGTTTCCCTAATTTGACGGATATTGCCTGAACAAGCTTAAATGCTACTCCGGTCCCGCAAAGATACTTGAAAGGATAGTCATCGTCTGTCCTCAAAGGATCCATTACGGCAAAAGCCTCCGGAATTTTTTCCGGCGGCTGGTGATGGTCGCAGATTATGAATTCAATTCCTATTGACTTTGCATACTCCACTTTGTCAACTGCTGTAATTCCGCAGTCAATGGATACGATTAAATTTATTTTTTTTTCCTTTGCCAGATTGATTGCCTGAACTGAAATTCCGTACCCTTCTTCGATCCTGTCGGGTATGTAAATTTCAGCTTCCAGTCCCAGTTTTTTCAGGAAGAGGTAAAACATCGAAACTCCGCATGTACCGTCTACATCGTAGTCTCCGAGTATCATTATTTTTTCTTTTGTATTAATTGCTTCTATGATTCGGTCGGATGCTTTATCACAATCTTTCATTGAGAGCGGATTATAAAGCTTGTCAATGGTAGGCCGGAAAAATTTTAAAACTTTCTGATAATCGGTGATGCCCCTGAAATACAGGAGTCTGAGAATAAGCTCAGGGAGCCTTACATTGGTCTTGAGAGCACTCATCTCCTTAATAAAACCTGTTACATCCCCGTTGTTTTCGGCAGTGTCCTTAGATAATGCGGATTTTAGTTTCCAAATCTTTTTCAATTTTCATAGCTTTATATTTTTTCTTGTGCTCAAAGAGGGATTCGAACCCTCACCTAAATTCTTAGACTGCACCCTGAATGCAGCGCGTCTACCAATTCCGCCATATGAGCGTCACAAAAAGAAAATAATGATACAACTCTGTAAAAACAATTTGAAAAATCGTTCTTATATAAAAAAAGAGAAGCATAAACTTCTCCTTTTTTATCAAACCATATTGCTTATTAGAATTTTTACTTCAGTAATGTCATCTTCTTTACTTCCGAATAATCACCCGCCGTCAGCCTGTAAAAATATACTCCGCTTGAATAGTTCGCTCCGTTCCATTCGACTGAGTAGCTTCCGGAGTTTTGATTTTCATTTACAAGAGTTGCTACTTCATTTCCCAAAATGTCAAAGACCTTTAATGAAACAAAATTGAACATTGAACATTGATAATTGATAATTGTCTTCGGGTTGAACGGGTTTGGATAATTTTGTGATAATGAAAATTTGTCTGCGACCAGCGAATTATTACCAACCGAGGTCAGGATCATGTTGCCGTCATACGGGGCAAGATTTTTACCTGTAACGACTAAGTTGACAGTAATACCGTTCTCTATATCGGATGTGTTAAAAGTATAATTTCCCTGGCTGTCTGTGTATCCTGAAATTTTTAATTCACCGTTCTGATTTATTGCGACGAGGGCGTCTTCTGTATTCTCTCCGCCGGCTTTTACATTTATTTTATATTCATTTGAAATCAAAGATGAAACTACATTCAGATTTTTCGGAACATCCGAATAAGATTCTATCGTTGGGTCACCGAGAACCATGAACTGGTCAATGGTTTCAACGACCGTATTGTTTCCGTTGAAATAATTATATGCCTGTATCTTTCCGTAATTCATCATCGAACCGAAATCATTTATTCCGTGTCTGAAGTATGCATACAGCATTTCTCTGCCCAGCGTATCGGTTGTGTAGAAAGCGCACAGCTCAGTGGAAGCGCAGATATTTGTTGCCGAATTTACGGGGCTTCGTTTGATCCAGGCTTCGCCGAAACAATCCGATGTTTGTGAATAATCCAGATCTGCATTCGAGCAGGCAATGGAAACGATATTCGGTTGTCTGTATCCGAAATTTAAATTGACCATCTGGGACATATTCCAGATCGGAGTCGCCCATGACGTTTCATTACCGTGTCCGATAAACCAGACCCAGCTTACTCCGCCGTTTAGATAGCTTGTTATCTGATTTTGTGAAGTTGACGGGTTTACCATATCTACATTTGTGAATCCTCCTTCATTCAAAAACACATTTTTCGCAAGTTGTCCGTTGATAGGATCGATCCCGTCATTGCTGTGAAGGACAAGAGCCCTTTTATACCAGTCGGTCTCTGACATATTCGGCTGCTTTTCATATTGAATAAATTTCATCACCGAGCTGTCCAGTTCACTTTTAGACTGCACGGAAATTCTTCCGACCACTACATCCGGCAGTATGTCTGTTCCGTCGAGACATTCATAAGGATGATCGGATTTGCCCCCCGTGGCATCGAACCATGAGATCGTATTGCTGCCCATTGCATCTCCAACAAGCAAAACATATTCGGGTCTTTGCGGACTGTTGTATTGAACGGTCAAATAATCCTTGATCTGCTGCGCAGTGGGATCTCCGGAAAATCCGAGTTCGGATATTTTTTTAATTACAGATCTTATCCCTTTTTTTGTTTTCCATTCTGCATAAGGTAAAATACTGCTGTATAAAGAATCAGCTGTGATGATAAGTAAGTTCGGTGCAACGGTGAATGAACCATTATCATTATAATTAAAGATCACCTGCTTATAAATATTGCTGAAGCTCTTTGAAATTCCCTGTACATGGTATGTCACATTATTTAATTCAGAACTGCCTTCATATCTCAGCTCAAAATTAATATCCGTGTAAACTCTTAATTGTTTCGTTACCGGGTTATAACCAACCGGGTTAATGGTAACAACAGCAATTCTGTAATCTCTTAACACAGCAATTTCCTTTATTCGAACTATCTCTTCCGGAAAATTTTTATTCGATGAATAAAAAATATCATCTCTTTCAAATGAGTCCGGAATTCCGTTGGTATTTCTTAAAGCGGGAGTCTGATAAGGCAATACTTCGTATGAATCAAAAGTCTGATAATCAGAATTATTTATTACAACCCTGACATCTTTATGGTCAGGGATGGCGATAAATTTAGTGATAGTAGGAAGCGCCGCATGTCCGGCATCACCGAGCGAGACGAAATCCTTTAAATAAATATTGTCAAAGGTTTGTCCGTGCAAATTCACCACTTTATTATAAAATCCATTAACCTTTACATCAATGACTGTCTTTGAATTATCCGAGCTGATCAAACTTATTTCCGCGTTGTTATTTGCACTGTTCCCGGCTTTTGTAAAAGTATCATCTGCAAACAATTTCCCTGCAAGCAGACCGGTAAACAGAACAATAAGTAATGAGGTTTTCATTTTACTTTATTTTTTATTGAGGATGGATAAATATGTTTTCTAAAACTAATGAATTTAAATTAAAATTCATAACTGAATATTAATATGTTTTTTGATTCCGGGTTTTCCTTTGAACTATTAGCTATTTTGTATTATCATTAACCACATCCTTCAAAAAATTAAGAATGTCCATGTCAATTTTCTCCTGTGCAAATTCGTCTATCTCGATCTCATCGATCTTGTATCTTGTGTCATCAGATTTGATAGAGATCTTTGTGGTAATTTTAATATTCTCTTTGATAGGGCTGTATGAGAACTGCAAAAAAGGCGCATTTACACCTAGCGTGATCTTGCTGTGTCCGTAGGGATAAAATAATATCTGAATGAAAATCCTTTTGCGGGGATCACGTATCACAGCGAGTTCATTGGAATAATAGTTAAGCGAGCATCCCGAACGCCCAATGATCATCGATGCATCTTTTATTAATGGGATTATATGATCTGATATCATGGACTTGAATTTAATTGCCTTTTCGTTATCAAAAAATTCCAGTTCGGCATGTTCCTTTTTCCGGAATTCCAGAATTTCATCAGTCAGCTTTTCAATTTCTTTTTTCAATTCTTTTGTCATTCAGTCTCCTCAATGCTATTTGAAAAAGTTCTTTTCAGGATACATGATAGTTGCCATTCTGACAAATATTGCATCGGATTTAGCACTTGTAAGTCCGAACTCATTTACTGAGACAAGTATCGTTGCATCCAGTTCCGGATTATAACCCATTGTTGTATTGTATCCGGTAATTCCTCCGTTGTGACCGATAAATCCTCCAACAGACAAAATCCCTAGACCGTACTTCATAAAGTCCGCAACCCCTGTATTAACAAATTTCAGTCTCTCAGCCTGCGATTCAGGACTTATCATCGTTCCTTTTGAAAGTGCATCAGAGTAAATTTTCAAGTCCGGGAGGTTTGAGATCATACACCCTGCAGCCCATGTAATGGAAGGATCTATCACGGTAAAATCCAGCAGCTCGTTTGTCAGCGTATCTGCAAAATATCCGTGGCTGTATTGTCCGTTAATTTTTGGCGATGTCGGAAAGCTCGTATTTGAAAGCCCGAGCGGAACTATGATCCTTTTGTTTATTTCGTCTTCAATTTTATTTCCCGTTACCTTTTCAATGATCATTCCAAGAATATTGTAATTTCCGTTTGAGTATTTCCAGGAGGTTCCAGGCGGGAAATCCGGAGCCATTGTTTTTGTAATTTCATATATCTGACCTGGGGAGTATTTATCAAGTCTGTCATACAAAAAACTTTTCAGGATAACCGGATTTTCAATGTAATCCGGAATGCCGCTTGTCATGTCAAGTATTTGCCTTAATGTAATATTGGAAGCATTGGGATAATCAGGATAATATTTGTCGAGCTTATCATCGATCCCTATCTTACCTTCATCCGCAAGCTGCAGGATCACTGTCGCCACGAATGTTTTTGTGATGCTCCCGATCCTAATTTTGTCGTCATACTTCCTGTTAACGCCAGTTTTCAGATCGGCCTTACCGACTGATTTTTGATATGTGAATCCGGGTGTAAAAATTCCGACAGTAATTCCCGGCAGACTGTCATTAACATAAAATGAGTCAAGGGCTTCGTCTAATCTTGCTTCAATACTCTTGACATTTATCTGAGAATCCGCTTTTACAGTAAATAACAGAGAGCAAATTAAGATCAACTTATAAAATATTAAATGCTTAAGTATTTTTTTCATAATATTTTATAGTAAAGTTTTCCGTGAAATTACTTTTTGTAAATTTAATGTTTCTTTATGAAATTAGAAACGTGATTTTAAAAATATTAAATTTGCGGGCAATGTTGTTCAAAAAGTTTTTGCATTGGAAACATTTCCCTGACTGTTAAATCATTGATCTGTTTATTTTTACTCCTGACCTACGGGAAGTCCGGACATTTCCATGATCTTCAGAGCATTTGTAGTAGGGCACGGACCTTCATGGATCTTATAACCGAAATCCATTTCGCCATCTACAATTTCTTCCCTGAAATGATAATTGTTAATAATATTTATTTCCGAGGCAAGATTTATTAGTTCAAGGTCGTGAGTTGAGATCATACCCATACCTTTGAGTTCAACTAACTTTTTTATGAAGGCTCGGCTTCCGATCAGCCGTTCTTTATTGTTAGTTCCCTTGAAAATTTCATCGATCAGAAAAAACTTCTGCAGACCGTTTCCGTTTCCGAATTCATCCAATAGCTCTTTCAGTCTTCTGACCTCTGCATAAAAATAGGAGATCCCGTCTACAACTGAATCGTTTACTTTTATACACGTGAATAATTCAAATAGTGATGTTTTAAAATACGCTGCATCTACCGGAGCTCCTGCATTAGCGAGGCAAAGATTTATCCCCGCTGTCCTGAGAAAAGTACTCTTGCCTGACATATTGGAACCTGTGATGATGATTATTTCATTTTCATTGCTCATGAAAAAATCATTTTTAATCTTGACATCACGTCTGATGAGAGGATGACCGATCGATTTTGTTTCGAATGTATTTTTGTTTTTTGTTTCAAATTCCGGGAATACATAATCAGGATTAAGATAGGAGAAGTTGGCAAATGAAATGTAACACTCGAGCTCATTCAGCTTTGACAGCCATTCGGGAATATTTTTTTCGACTTCTTTTTTCTGCTTTATTAACTTTTTGCAAAAATAAATATCATATGGAAAAACCAGATTCACAATAATTCCAATTACCGGATTTTCTCTGACAAGCAGGAGCGAAATAGTTTTTTGTAAACTCTCCAGTTTGTCTGCTGCATTTTTTCCCTTTCCTGAAAATACATTCAGAAAATTCTTTAAGGCAGGATAAGCATTAAAGGAATGTTTACTTATGTGATTTATTAATGCCGAAAGCTTTTTCAAATTCTTTTCAAGTCCGATTGCACCATCGATTGTAATGCTTAATTTTTTTTTGTACGATATATTTATGACAAAGTAAATTATTAACAACAAAATCCAGTACGGACTTTCGATCAGAGAAAGCATGCTCAGAATGAACAGCGTAACATATGATGATATTAGAACTGTCATCAAAGGCAACAGCCATCCGGGAATGTCAACGTCCCGGGACTTTTTTATCCAGTCAAGCAGCTTTTTACAGTTTAAATATTTTTTTGAGACGAGTTTGGATTTGAGCAAAAACTTATCTCTGAATAAAGTGAGTTCTGAAAGTTCTTTAACGATTTCCTGTTTAGCAATGATTTCTTTATATGAAGGAGTCAAAACAGATATCCAATTTCTCAGAAGATCGCTGCCTTCATAAGAAATTCCAAGATCGATAAGATTATGCAATGAATGCTTCCCCGTCAGATCAAGATCTCTTTGAGTTGTCATGTCTTCGGACGGAGAGCTTGCAATGGGTTCTGGGATTTTATCCCATTCGATATTCATTCTTGCCAGATGCTGTTCCTTTATTTTCAGGTATTCATGACATCTTCTCATTCCGAATATTAATCTGTTATGAAAGTGAACAAGAATCCCAAAAGCCAATATGGATAAAAAAGTTACAGTCCATCCGGTCTCTTTGGAAATAAAATAAGAACCGATGCTGAGGATTAAACCGGCAATAAATATCAACAATCTGTAAAATGAAAACCTGTTATTTTTCTTATCCAGGAAATCAAGACGCGAATTTAAGCGTTCGATTATTTTATGAAGTTCAGTCAAACGGGAATGGTATAAATTCATAAGTCAATATAATTTTTATATTATTTAATTTATACGAAAGAAATTCATAAATTGCATTATGCCGGTATCAAAGAAGGATGTAATCATAATCGGAGGCGGTGCTGCGGGCTTGATGTGTGCTGCCGAAGCAGGAAAAAGAGGACGATCGGTTCTGGTCATTGAGCATGCCGATAAGATCGGGAAAAAAATTCTTATTTCGGGTGGAGGCAGATGCAACTTTACAAATAAATTTGTTTCATCGGAAAACTTTATTTCAGGCAATCCCCATTTCTGTAAATCCGCCCTTTCACAGTACACTCCTGATGATTTTATCTCCCTGATTGAAAAACATAAGATCTCATATCATGAAAAGAAACTCGGACAGCTTTTTTGTGACGGAAGCTCAAGACAGGTAGTTGAACTGCTGGAAAATGAATGCAGGCAGGCAAATGCGGAAATCATGGTTGACTGCCGGGTAAGAAATATTTCCGTTAATGAATCTTTTGTAATTGAGACATCAGGAGGAAAATTCATGTCCGGTTCACTCGTGATCTCATCCGGCGGGATATCCATTCCTAAAATGGGTGCAACTGACTTCGGATACAAAATTGCAGAACAATTCGGACTCAAACTTACCGAAATAAGACCCGGACTTGTTCCGCTTACTTTAAATGAAAATGAAAGAAAAATATTCGGGCAGCTCAGCGGAATTTCAATTGACTGTATCGTAAAATTCAAACAGGCAAGCTTCAGAGAAAACATGTTATTTACTCACAAAGGATTAAGCGGTCCGGCTATACTCCAGATCTCCTCATTCTTGAAAGAAGGACAAAGCATTTCAATTGATCTTTTGCCTGATGAAAATTTATCAGACCGCCTGACGGAAAATTCTTCAGGCAAGTCCGATTTAATAAATTTTGTTTCAAATTACCTCCCGAAAAGATTTGCCGAAGTCTTTTGCAGCAGCTATTTTGTATCAAAACCTTTAAATCAATATTCTCAAAAAGATCTTAAGAATATTGCTGCTAAATTTCATAACTGGATCATTAGAACCTTCCGGTACGGAGGGTTTTGAGAAAGCGGAAGTAACCTTAGGGGGAATTGATACGGCTGAACTTTCATCAAAAACAATGGAATCAAAAAAAATAAAAGGATTATTTTTTATCGGGGAGGCAGTTGATGTCACCGGCTGGCTCGGAGGATATAATTTTCAATGGGCATGGGCTTCGGGATTCGCTTCGGGAAAATACGTTTAGACCTTTCCGATCCTTTTTGAAGCAATATTCCAGTTAAAATCCGTACTCAATAAAATTTTTTTTACCGTATTGATATGATCAAGCAGTCCTTCTCTGTCAGGTATTTTCAATAATTCAGCTATGTATCCGAACAAAGAGAAATCATTTGCGCAGGAATTATTTTCCTGACGTCTGCCAACAGTACACTTGGAGCACTCAAAATCTACAAGCTTGCAAAGAGGGAGACACAATACAAGTTCGTCAAACCCAACTGGCCAGTCGGAAGCAAGCCAGGCATCAACATCCCTTCCTCTATTAAAAGCTGTCATGAGAAATTTCCACGCTTCATCATCAGCAACTATTTTTTCGAATGCTTCCAACTGATTTAAAGTAAGCAACACTGCAGCATCTGAATTCATTCTGCTTTGCCTCCACTTGTTGTCAATTTCTTCATATGAAAGAAGCTCTTCTATAATATCAATTTTATTTATCAAATCGGTATATAATTAGTCTAAATTTTAAATTCATAATTCCAAATTCCCAATTTTTCTATACTCATGATCTTCTGCGTTCTCGCATTCTTTTGAGCATGATCTTTTGTATCTTACTTCACATTCTTCGCAGCATATGAACTGAAAATGACAGCTCAGATGTGCGCAGTTAACGTACCTGTCATGCGGTTTCCCGCAATGATAGCACTTCCCTATCAGAGTATATCCTTCGGCATGATTTACTTCGACGGAAATTCTTTCATCGAAGACATAACACTTTCCTTCAAACAGTCTTCCCCGCGTCTGAGGGTCCTTAGAATAATTTATAATTCCTCCTTCAAGCTGGCTAACATCCGTAATACCTTCCTTTAAAAGCAGACCGGTAAATTTTTCACAGCGTATTCCGCCTGTGCAGTAGGCAAGAATTTTTTTATCTTTGAATTTTTCGATGTTGTTTTTCAGCCAGCCGGGAAACTCTTTGAAATTTCTGACTTCAGGCCTGACAGCATTTTTGAAATGCCCGAGGTCATATTCATAATCATTCCTGGCATCAATTATAACTGCATTCTCATCCTCCATCGCTTCAAGAAATTCCTTCGGTTTCAGATGCCGGCCGGAAATTTCATTGGGATCAATTTCACAGTCCAGGTTTAGTGTTACAATTTCTTTCTTTGGGCGCACATACAGTTTCTTAAAAGCATGCTCCTTCACTTTATCTGTTTTGAAATCCATATCCTTAAACCTCGGGTCCATTTTCATTGCATACATATATGCATCCGTTTGATCCACTGTCCCCGACAATGTTCCGTTAATTCCTTCCCCGGCAATGAGAATTCTTCCCTTAATTCCAAGCGCCCTGCAAAATCTTAAATGAAGCCTTGCATAATATTCGTGATTTTCAATACGGGTATATTTATAATAAAGGAGTACTCTGTAGCCTGTCTTATTTTTCATGGATAAATTTACCCTAATTGAATTTTGATTTCAATTTAAAAATATGTTTTCAGAAGATAAATTGTGAACCTAAAGAGATGAAAGTAATTAGCCTGAAAGTAATTTATTTTATTAATTAATTGCAAAACGAATTTATTATCTCTAAATTACAGTAATCATTTTACTATCTTATTCAAATGATTACTTCTAAAGTTGATCCGGAAGTTCAATTTACCTTAAACTAATTTTTATTTAACTTAAACCACGAAAAAATTGAAAAAAATCTTACTTGTAATTTCAATGATTCTGTTTATGGGAGTCAACTCTTATTCTCAGAATAACCCGAACCACAGAAATACTGCTACAGAACTAGCACCCACTGCAAATCAAAATTCAGATGGACAGGGTTTTAATAATGTCTTAAACTACGGCAGCAGATGGTTTGGACAAAACGCTGCGCTTACGAGCTTCTTTACCAAAGGGTTCTTAACTACAGCCGCAACTCATACTAACTTTAGCGCCGGGTCGGCAGACCTGTTTGGCGCAATGGAATTTGATAACAACGGGATTCTCTACTGCATTGCCGTTGCTGCGGGTTCACAGCTTCAGAGACTTGACACTACCTCGGGTGTATTAACGCCTTTGGGGGCGATCACCGGCATCAACAGTGAACAGGTATTGGGTATGGCTTTTAACCCGGTGAATAATACGATGTACATAACAACTATTACTGCAGGATTCGATAATTTATATACATTGAATCTTTCGTCAAGGGTCGCCACACTCGTCGGCTCGACCGGACAGAATTTATTTGGCATAGGTATTAACAGCACCGGACAATGCTACGGTGTTAATTTAACGGACTTCCTTGTCAGCATTAATTTAACCAACGGTACTTCATCACAAATTGGCGCAATTGGATTTGATGCCAACTTTATTCAGGGATTGGGCTTTGACAGATCTACCGATACACTATGGTATGCGGCCTATAACAATACTGTAGGACAGGGACAATTACGAACTGTAAATTTAGTAACAGGCGCAACTACTTTAGTAGGTGTATTTAACCCTGCTGCAGAGATCTGCGGATTTGCTATCCCTTCAGGAGGTACTCCTCCTCCTCCTTCCTGCAGCTATGGTTGGACATCTCAAACTTCAGGTACAACAAATGCATTACTTACCAATTCCACGGTATCTGACATGATCGGATGGGCAGCAGGTGCCGGACCTACGGTAGTAAGAACTACAAACGGCGGAACATCATGGACAAGCGCAACAGGTACCGGTATAACAGGTGATGTTTATAATATTTATGCATGGAGCGCTAACGATGCAATCTGTACAACTTCTCCTGCTGCTACGTTTATTTATAAGACAACAGACGGCGGAACTACATGGACACAGGCTTATACTTTAGCCGGTGGATTTATAGATGGTCTTCAGATGATTTCTCCGACTGTAGGATATGGAATGGGCGATCCTGTCGGCGGTACCTGGACAATAGTAAAAACTACTGATGGCGGTGCTTCATGGGCAAGAATGGCTACTGAGCCGGTACAGGTTGGTGCTGAAGCCGGATGGAACAATGCTTTTTATATTGAGGGTAATAACATCTGGTTCAATACAAATGTTTCAACAGTTTATCACTCTACAGATCTTGGTCTTACGTGGAGCAGTTCTCCTATAGCGCCCGTAACTTCAACGACTTACGGTTCGGTTCATTTTAACAGCTCAACCTTAGGACTTGCGTCAGGCGTAGGTGGCATTGCAAGGACAACCAACGGTGGTTCAACATATACAAGTGTTGCTACAGTTCCGGGAACAGGAAATCTAAATGCACTTGAAGGATATGCCAATTATTTCTGGTATGTAAGAGGAACCGGAGTATTCATAAGCAACGACGGCGGATTGACTTTTACATCTGCATTCACAGCCACATTAGGAACATTTAATGATATGGATTTCGCAGTAAACGGATGTCCGAGCGGATGGGCAGTTACATCATCAGGTGCAATTTATAAAATGAGCATTCTTACCGGAATCTCAGGCACTTCTGAAATTATTCCTGACAATTATTCATTAAAACAAAACTATCCGAATCCGTTCAATCCGACTACAAACATAAACTTCTCCATTCCGAAATCGGGATTGGTAACATTGAAGATTTATGATATGACAGGAAAAGAAGTTGCTACACTTGTTAACGAAGTCAAGAGTGCAGGAAGCTATTTAGTTGGTTTCAATGCATCGAATCTTCCGAGTGGAGCTTACTTCTACAGAGTATCATCGGGAAATTTTGTTGATACTAAAAAAATGATGCTGATAAAGTAATTTGCATCTATAAATAAATTATTAAGCCCTGGCTCCTTTCGGAATCAGGGCTTTTGTTTTTGGTAAAAAATATTTTGCTGAGGCACATAGAAGAAAAAAGAGGTTATTTTTTTCAAACCCAAAATGTATACAATTCCAATTAAATTGTTCAGTTAATTTTATATGGAAAAACTAAAACAAATTCTTGAACTTTAAACCAAGAGGGAAAAAATGAAAAAATTGTTTCTTTTTATTACACTGTTTCTGTTTATAAGCGTTAGTTCTTATTCACAGAATAATCCGCTCCACAGAAATACAGCTACTGAACTGGCTCCGACAGTAAATCAGAATTCAGATGGATCCGGTTTTAATAATGCCTTAAACTACGGCAGCAGATGGTTTGGACAAAACGCTGCGCTTACGAGCTTCTTTACCAAAGGGTTCTTAACTACAGCCGCAACCCATACTAACTTTAGCCCCGGCTCGGCTGACTTGTTTGGTGCAATGGAATTTGACAATAACGGAATTCTCTACTGCATCGCTGTTGCTGCAGGTTCACAACTTCAGAGACTTGATACTACAACCGGTGTGTTAACCCCATTGGGCTCAATTACCGGCATTAATAATGAGCAGGTGCTGGGAATGTCCTTCAACATTGTTAACAGCACTATGTATATTACAACCATCACCGCAGGATTTGATAATTTATATAAATTAAATCTTTCGTCAAGGGTCGCTACACTCGTCGGCTCGACCGGACAGAATATGTTTGGTATTGCAATCAACACCCAGGGACAATGCTACGGTGTTAATCTAACTGATTTTCTTGTAAGTATTGATCTGAGCAACGGCGCATCAGCACAAATCGGTGCAATAGGATTTGATGCAAACTTTATACAGGGCTTGAGCTTTGACAGATCAACCGACAGCTTATGGTATGCAGCATATAATAATACTGTAGGACAGGGACAATTAAGAACGGTGAATCTTTCTACCGGGGCGACAAATTTAGTTGGAGTATTCAATCCCGCTGCAGAGATCTGCGGGTTCGCTATTCCAACCGGGAGCACGCCTCCACCACCTTCATGCAGCTATGGTTGGTCAGATCAGCTTTCCGTTATTGCAACCTCATTGCTAACCACTTCCACAGTATCTGATTTGATCGGATGGTCCGCAGGAACCGGACCTGCAGTCAGACGAACTACGGACGGCGGGTCTACATGGAGTAATGCAACAGGTACAGGTATAACAGGTGATATTTATAATATTTATGCATGGAGCGCTAACGATGCTATCTGCACAACTTCTCCTGCTGCAACCTTTATTTATAAGACATCAAACGGCGGATCTACATGGACACAGGTTTATACATTAGCAGGCGGATTTATTGATGGTCTCCAGATGATCTCAGCGACTGAAGGATATGGAATGGGTGATCCTGTCGGCGGTACATGGACAATTGTAAAGACGACTGACGGCGGAAATACATGGAACAGGATGGCAACAGAGCCGGTACAGGTTGGTGCTGAAGCGGGCTGGAATAATGCATTCTACATTGAGGGAAACAACATATGGTTCAATACAAATGTATCTACTGTTTATCGCTCTACAGATCTGGGTCTTACGTGGAGCAGTTCTCCGATAGCTCCTGTAACTTCAACAACATACGGCTCAGTACATTTCAACAGCTCAACCTTTGGACTTGCATCGGGATCAGCAGGGATCGTAAGGTCAACTGACGGAGGTGTTTCATATACAACTGCAGGAACCATTCCCGGAACAGGAAATATTACAGCACTTGAAGGATATGCCAATTATTTCTGGTATGTAAGAGGAACCGGAGTATTCATCAGCGCGGACGGCGGATTGACTTTTACATCTGCATTCACAGCCACATCAGGAACATTTAATGATATGGATTTCGCAGTAAACGGATGTCCGAGCGGATGGGCAGTTACATCATCTGGTGCAATTTATAAAATGAGCATTCTTACCGGAATCTCAGGCACTTCAGAAATTATTCCTGACAATTATTCATTAAAACAAAACTATCCGAATCCGTTCAATCCGACTACAAACATAAACTTCTCCATTCCGAAATCAGGATTGGTAACACTGAAGATTTATGACATGACAGGAAAAGAAGTTGCAACACTTGTTAATGAAGTCAAAAGTGCAGGAAGCTATTTAGTTGGTTTCAATGCATCGAACCTTCCGAGTGGAGCTTACTTCTACAGAGTATCATCCGGTAATTTTGTTGATACTAAAAAAATGATGCTGATAAAGTAATTTGCATCTATAAATAAATTATTAAGCCCTGGCTCCTCCGGAATCAGGGCTTTTATTTTTAGCAAACAATATTCAGCTTATTGTCCTTAGGTTAATTTTTTCAAATCGCCCGGAAAATATTTAATTCCAATTATGTTAATTGCTAAACGAATTTATTATCTCTAAATTGCTCAGTTAATTTTATATATAAACAACTTAAACCAACTTTCTTTGAACATTAAACCAAAAGGAAAAAATGAAAAAATTATTTCTTGTTATTACACTGATTCTGTTTATAAGCGTCAACTCTTATTCACAGAATAAACCGGTCCACAGAAATACCGCTACTGAGTTAGCACCCACTGTAAATCAAAATACAGATGAATCAGGCTATAATAATGTCTTAAATTATGGTGACAGATGGTTTGGACAAAACGCTGCCCTAACGAGCTTCTTTACAAAAGGGTTTTTAACATCAGCCGCAGCTCACACTAACTTTAGCGCCGGGTCGGCAGACTTGTTCGGTGCCATGGAATTTGATAACAACGGGATTCTCTACTGCATTGCCGTTGCCGCGGGTTCACCTCTCCAAACACTTGACACCACCTCCGGTGTATTAACGCCTTTGGGCGCAATCACCGGGATCAATAGTGAACAGGTGCTGGGTATGGCTTTTAACCCGGTCAACAATACAATGTATATAACAACAATCACTGCAGGATTCGATAATTTATATACATTGAATCTTTCGTCAAGGGTCGCCACGCTCGTCGGCTCGACAGGACAGAATTTATTTGGCATAGGTATTAACAGCACCGGGCAATGCTACGGTGTTAATTTAACAGACTTCCTTGTCAGCATTAATTTAACCAACGGTACTTCATCACAAATTGGCGCGATTGGATTTGATGCCAATTTTATTCAGGGATTGGGCTTTGACAGATCTACCGATACACTATGGTATGCGGCCTATAACAATACTGTAGGACAGGGACAATTACGAACTGTAAATTTAGTAACAGGCGCAACTACTTTAGTAGGTGTATTTAACCCTGCTGCAGAAATCTGTGGGTTTGCAATTCCTGGTAGGAAAGCTTTCCCTCTAAGCGCATTTAATCTGCAATTACCGGCGGCCGGAGCCAGAATAGTTACCGTTCCCGGTTCAACAACACCTGTGACGATATCATGGGACACTTCAGCCAGCGGAGCAACATACAAATTCATATTCGGAAATCCCGTGGTTCCGCCGAGACGTTTGACCATACCTGCATCAACAAACAGTTATACTACAACATTAGGAGCGCTTGATGTGCTTTTAGCAGCAAATGGATTTACAAATAATGGCTCAGCTACAGACTCAGCAGTAGGACAGTGGGATGTCTGGGCATTTAAAGCTTCGGGAGTTTCGGGACCGGATTCATTAAAAGCAACAAACGGACCAAGAGCAATCACTCTGAGAAGACAGCAAGTTTCTTTGAGTCCATTTGCACTCTCGGCGCCGGCGTCGGGAATCAGCATAACTACATCACCTATTGATCTTTCAACAATTACTTTTTCATGGGGAAAATCCGGAACGGGCGCCACATACAGATGGCTCTATAAAACCGGAGCGACATATACGGACCCCGCTACTTTCAGGATACCATCAAATAATGGCGGACTGGATACTTTCTGGACAGTAAGAAATTCACGTTTGGATTCCTTACTTGCCGGTATCGGCGTTAATCCGGGAGATTCTATTACAGGTCAATGGAGAGTAAGATCTTATAATGCCACCGATTCGGTAAATTCCAATGCACCAGACAGAGCAATAACTTTCCGCAGAACCGGTTTACTGCCTTTAAATCAGGATTTTGTTGACCCGACTTTCCCGCCGCCGTTTTGGAGCATTATCGGAACAGGTACAATCTACTGGACAAGAAATACTGTAGGAGGTTATCAGTTTGGTGTAGGCTCGGCTAAATTTGACTTCTGGAGCTCATCAGCAGGAACAACTCAATCACTTGTTTCAAATCAGTTCCCGGCTGTAACATCTCCCAATAATTATGTAAGATTTAATTATGCACAGGCATATTATTTATTCGGTACAACCTTAGCCAATGACTCTTGCATTGTTGAAGTATCATCTGACAACGGTACAACTTGGACAAGATTAATGGGAATGGGTGCATCTCAGACTCTGTCTTCAGGAACCAATTCAAACGGAATAATGAGTACGGTCGGAGGTCCTTTTGTAGGTGCTTTCACACCATCAAGCGCTACTGAGTGGGCAACAAAGGTTTATCTGATGCCGATTGGAACGAACAAGGTCAGATTCACTGCAAAGAGCGACTTTGGAAATAATCTTTACATTGACAATATCACGTCAGGACCGGTTACAGGAATCGGAGCAACTCCTCTTACATTGACTCCGGAAAAATTCGAGCTTTCACAGAATTATCCGAATCCGTTCAACCCTGTAACGAAGATCAATTTCTCTATTCCAAAGCAGTCGCATGTTACTTTGAAAGTTTATGATGTACTTGGAAAAGAAATAGCTACTTTGGTAAACGAAGTAAAGACTTCCGGTACTTATAATATTGATTTTAATGCATCTAATTTTTCCAGCGGAGTTTACTTCTATAAAATTGAAGCCGGTGAATTCAGTGATATAAAGAGAATGATGCTCATAAAATAATTCAAACATCTTTAATATTTTACAGCCCTGATTCCGGAAAGAGTCAGGGCTTTTATTTTTTGTGAAAAATTTTTAGGTTAAGCTTAACAAGAAATTAATTATAGAAAAAAATAAATTACAATGACGGACAATCAGAATATTTCACTTGTCAAAAAAATTTACGGATACTTTGAAACCGGGAATATAACGGGTGTCATTGACATGCTTTCCGAGGATATCCTGTGGATCATTCCTCCCATAAAAAATTATCCCCCTGCAAAGACACATAAAGGGAAAAAAGAAGTTTTGGATTTTTTTAAATCTCTGGGTGATTATGTCGAAACTGTCTCTTTCGAACCCGGGATCTTTGCCGCAAATGGCGACTGCGTATTCGTAAAGGGCTATTACAAATTCAAAGCAAAAAGCAGCGGCAATATGATTTCATCAGACTGGATCAACCTGTTCACGTTCGACAGCGGAAAAATCAAACAGTTTGAAGAGTTTACAGATACAGCTGCATTTCAAAATGCTTTTAGTTAGTTATCTCTATTACTTACTTTTCAAAAAAGAAAAGATATCCGGAATATCTTAGTTTAAAGAAGTTTCCTTTAAAAACTTTTTTGGGGTAAGTAATTGGGTTGTATAATTTGGGAATTATTATTTTTGTGCTTCTTATTTGGAAGTATTTATTCTGAACTGTATCTGGAGAAATGATTTGATTGGTATGAATACTTCTTATGTCATGTCTGTTATTTTTTAGTTCTGAAAAAATTGTTTGTCAAGTTTAATTCTTTCCTTTGGCATATGCTCGTATATGCTTTTAATAAAACAGAACAAGGTTTCAGAAGAACACCGTTGATTGAATAAGCATCTGTGTTTACAAAGCACTGATTGATAATAAATTTTATCTTTAATATTTGAATGAAACGGAATAACTTTAGAAAATCATTTTATGGTTTTAAACATTCACTCTGAATCATCTGTACTAATTTCGGTTTGATTAATTTTTGCTGATAATTTGAACAATCAAAATAAAGACTTTAGAAGTGAAAGATTACTAATAACATCCCTTTGCTTAATTCCTTTCCTGATCCACATCTTTACAAACATATTTGCCGGCTATGGAATCTTCAGAGATGAGCTGTACTACATTGCCTGCAGCAACAGACCGGATCTTGGTTATGTTGACCAGCCGCCTTTTTCCATATTTATGCTTGCACTGAACCGCATGCTCTTCGGGGATTCGGTCTTTGCCCTGAGACTGTTACCCGCCGTAAATTCAGGTCTTACAATCCTGGTTACCTGTCTCATTACACTCAGGCTCGGTGGAAATAAAGCAGCTCTGATCATTTCCTCTGCAGCGGTAATATTTGCACCGGCATATCTGGGGATGAATTCGATCTATTCAATGAACACATTCGATATACTTCTTTGGTCAATTGCATTTTATCTGATCATCCTGATCATTGAAAACAGTAAATTATCTTACTGGATAATTCTGGGAATTATCTTTGGAATTGGATTATTAAATAAGATCGGTTTTCTCTGGCTCGGTTTCGGTTTCTTTGCCGGGCTGTTATTTTCGGGTAAACGAAAAGAACTCCTGACATTTAAACCTTACTTGTGCGCGCTCATTGCCTTGATTATTTTTGCTCCTTATATAATATGGAATTTCAATAATGATTTTGCTCACATTGAATTCATACGCAATGCAACATCCGAAAAAAATGCACTACTTAGTCCCGCGGATTTCATTAAAGGTCAGATACTTAATATGAATCCGGCATCCGTCATAATCTGGCTTTTGGGATTATATTATTTTCTGTTTGATAAAAAAGGAAAGCAATTCAGGATCATCGGCATAATTTACCTGACAGTTTTTACAATTTTAGTAATTAACGGGCACAGCAAAGCGGGATATCTTGCACCGGCTTACACTTCGCTCTATGCAGGGGGCGGAGTTTTAATTGAAAGAGTTACTTCTTTAAAATTCCGGTGGCTTAGATATATAATTGTTCTGCCCCTGGTGATACTGGGTTTGCTGATTGCACCTCTTGCGCTTCCGATATTGCCGGTTGAGACTTATATTAAATATGCCGATTCTCTCGGATTCGCTCCCTCCTCTTCAGAAAATAAAAAGCTTTCCGAGCTTCCGCAGTTTTATGCGGACATGTTCGGATGGGAAAAACTGGCTGAAGATGTTTCAAAAGTTTATTTGGCAATTCCCGAAAATGAAAGATACAGGGTTGTAATGTATGCAAATAATTACGGTGAAGCCGGAGCGATCGAATATTACAGTGAAAAATATCCTCTCCCGCCGGTAATATCCGGTCATAATAATTACTGGCTCTGGGGTCACGGCGACGTGAAGGATCCCATAGTCATAATCACAGGAGGCGAGCAGGAGGACCATTTGAAATCTTTTGGAAGTGTCACGCGGGCGGCAGTTCATACTGCACAGTATTCCATGCCTTATGAAAATAATATACAGATTTTTATCGGACGGGATTATAAATTCAACATTGATGATGTATGGGAAAAAGTTAAACATTACGATTAGGCAATTTACAGTGTTATTAATAAATTCATTATTTTAACGCTAAACAAGAAAATATATCATGACATCATATTCCCCCGAAGACAAAGATCTGATAAAAGAAATATCATTCATTGTAGTTAATGAAGTTGCAAAAGATGAATCAGAAATGTTCGGTGAGATCTTTGAAGAGTATTACGGCAATCCGGCAAAGAAATCCGGCAAGGCAGATGACATGCTGGGATTTGGGGTGGATGGCATACTCTCGGTATCAACCCCTGTTGTGATCGGGATGGTCAGTTCCGTCACAGGGTTTTTATTCAACGAGATTGTCAAATCTCTTCGTGAACAGTCAACAGAAGTCATTAAGAATAAGATCAGGAAATTATTTAATAAGAAAACCGAATTAAGCAAAAACGAACTGCCGGAATTTTCTGCCGCACAATTTGCCGAAATAAAAAAATTAGCAAAAGAGGAAGCCATTAAATTCGGAGCTTCGGAAGATATAGCGGAAAAGATGTCTTCAAGCCTTATCGGCTCCATGAATCTTCCAAAATAGTTATCTGAAAATGAATACTCAATCTCCCGGAAATAAGATAAATGTTTTTGATTTTCCAGTCGAGACCGATATGAGATTCATCCTTCTTATACTTGCCGCAATTTTCTTTGCAGTAAATACAGGACAGAATCTCGGGAGAGCAGTCACAAATCTTACCGGAAGCAGTCAGGACATAGTGAATAATTCCGGAATTGACGGGAAGGGAAATTCCGGAAAGAAAATTGATCCTTATGAAATTGACAGTTTCGAAAAATATTTTTCTTATAATAAGAGTGTACTTGCAGACAGCATCAAATCTCTGGTATTCCCGTTTCTGTTTGTTCTTCTGCTTCTTATTTCTTCAATAATCATTTACAAAAAATATCCTTCTCACATAATAAGAAAAAGGAACCTGGTGAAAATGAGCCCGGGAACGGATGGAAATTTCATTCAGCAGATAAATGAGACTGCCGGTAATCTCGGAATCAGGGGCGTGACATTGTTTTCTACAAAATCCCTTTCTTCATCCAATGCGCAGGCGTTCGGATACAAAAATAAATATTTCCTCCGGCTCGACGGAGGATTGCGGCTTATATTCCGCAAGGCAAAAGATATTTTCAATGCGATCGTTCTTCATGAGTTCGGTCATATCCTGAATAAAGACATTCCTAAAACTTATTTCTCACAGTCTCTCTGGTACTCTGTGATACTGATATTCATAATTCCCGTTTTCATTACAATAGCTTTGATTTTTTTTACAGGGATTCTGGAAAAAACAGCTTCAGGCGGAATTGACAGACAGGAATTTGTAACAATATTTACTTCCAATGTTCCGCATACATTGTTAATCATTGTCCGGTACTTTCTGCTGTTTATCTTCATTGCATACATCAGAAGCAGTGTTCTGAGATCAAGAGAGTTTTATGCCGACCAAAGCGCATCAAATAATGGTGCCAAAGAAGGATTGCTAAAAATCTTACATCATAATTCAAAAAAAGAAAAAGTCTCCGCCCGAAAAAAATTGTTGATGCTGCATCCGTCATCAAATGAAAGAATACGTGCAATTAATGATCCCGGTATCTTATTCGATGTCAAATACGAGCTGCCTTTTGTAGTGGGTTTCCTGACCTCTCTCATAGTAAACGGAATGATCGGTCCGCTTCTTAACTTTGTTCTCTTTTCTTCCAGTCTCACGGGACTGGGATTTGCCGGGAATCTTTTTTTCGATACATTCATAATACTCCTGGGATTTGCTCTGCCTGTGTTAATATTTCTCACGGTCGGATTCCTAATAGCATATTTGATTTCAGCTTCTGTCACTGTTGAATTAATAAAGAATTCTTACATTAACATTGCTCATAACAGATCAAATCAGAACAAATACATAAAGTTTTTTGTAGTTGCATTCTTCTTCGTTGCGGGTAATGAAATTGGTTTTTTCATTCAGCCAATTTCCACATTCATCCCGGGGAGCTTTAAATCCATTTTGCTAATTATTCTTCTTCAGTGTTTGTTCACATTCATTTTATTTATAAGTTTTTGCATTGGCGATCTTATCGGAATAAAATTACTGACCTCTAAACCGGGTGTGCATAAATTCAAAAATAAATTCCGGTTTGTAACAATCATAAATAGTCTGCTGCTTTGTTTATTTATTATTTTAATATTTGCTTTGAGAATTTATATAGTTCAGAATTATTAAATCATATTTTCAATTCAGCCGGTTCGAGAAATTTCTGCTGTTTTATATCTTCACTACTTTCTGCTCCCCGTCATGATCCACAGTCACAAACACAACTGCATTCTCACTGGGACTGATGAGTTTTCTCCCTGTGAATCTTCCGAACGCAGGTAATATTCCTGTTGACTCGCCGAAATAAAAACACGGCAGAGTGATTCCCTGCTTTGCTTTGCCATGTATCCTCACTGCGGGATGGATATGACCGCAAATCTTGTATAATCCGTTTGCAGAGTTGTCCCCGTCTCTGTGATTGTGAACGAGTAACAGGTTATTCAGGATCAGCAAACTGAAAATTTTTATGTTTGCGGATTCATAAACTGAATCTGAAAGGACGTCATGGTTTCCTTTTATTAAATGTATTTCAATATCACAATGTATCTCCCGCCATTTCTGAAATATCTTCCAGTCTGAATTTAGCTTTGCATGAAACATATCCCCGAGAACAATTAATTTTTTGATGTTCAAACTTTCGTCCAATAATAATTCACTCAGGATCTCAAAGTCAGCAAAAGCCACTTCCGAAGGTACAGGGATCCCGGCATTCCTGAAATGTCCCGTCTTCCCGAAATGAATGTCCGACACTAACAGAGCATACTCTTTTCTAAAATAAACAGCTTTCTGCGGAAGCAATGTCAGCATGGTGCCTTCGATGCTTATATCAATTGAATTTTCGAGAGTATTACTCAAATCAAAATTATTTAGTACGTTCTTTAAACCAAAATACCTATCATAGTAATCATTCAATCATTCAATCAAAGTTCAAATCATTAAATCATAGTTCTTTCTCATATCTCAGCTGCATCTTCTTTACCCTGTCACCTAATTTTTCCGAAGTGACTTTTTCCCTCAGCCTGTCTACCATTATCGGAAATGAGAACGGAGTCGGCAAATCGGGAAGAGTTATTACAAGCTTTTGCTTTTTTATTCTGTCCAACGCCCGTCTCAGCCGTGATTCCTCGAGCTGAAACTGAAGCATCTCCTCATATGCCTGCTTTATCAAAAGACTTTCCGGCTCATATTTGCTGAAGACATCAAACAAAAGCTCCGATGACGCCTGGATGTTTCTGGTAGTTTTATATTTCCCGGGATATCCCTGAAATATCAGTCCTGTGATTCTCGCGATCTGCCTGAATCTGCGCTTGGCCATCTCCGAACTGTTTATGCTTCTCAGAATGTCATTAACAAGATCATCATCTCCGAATAAGTTTTTCTTTATTGCTTCTTCAATCGGGATCTCCGTATCTGACAGCAATTCGAATCCGTAATCATTCATCGCCAGTGAAAAGCTCATCGGTCTCAGCTTTGAAATTCTGTAAGCAAAAAGCGCCGCCATGCCTTCGTGTACCAGCCTCCCTTCGAATGGATAAAAAAACAAATGATAGCCTTCTTCAGTCTTGAATTTTTCTATGAGAAACTCGGCGCTCTTTGGTACAATTGATCTTCTCGACTGCAGTTCTACCAGAGGTTTTATTTTTCTGATCTCAATATCTTTAGGATTTTCTTCAACTGCTTCATTAAGTTTCAGTCTGAGCATTTCCGAAAGTTGTGATGACAGCGGCATTCTTCCGCCGAGCCAGCTTGGTATCCGGCTGCTTCTTTTCTTAGTCCTTTTTACAAATGCAGTAGTCTCTCTTATATAGATCAGCTCAAGGTTTTTCCCCGCAAAAGAAAATACATCGCCGGGCTTAAGCTGGGTCAGAAAGCTCTCCTCCACTGATCCGAGACTTCCGCCTTTCAGATATTTTACATTCATGCTGAGGTCGCTCACGATTGTTCCTATGGACATTTTATGAAAAAGTATCTTTCTTCTGTCAGTGACCCTGTGAAGACCGTCTTTAAATTCTACTTTGGAATACTCATCATAATTTTTTAAAGTATCACCTCCGGAACTTATGAATCTCATTATCCACTCCCATTCGTCTTCCCGCAATGTACAGTAAGCGAAAGTTGACCTGACCTCATCAAAGATCTTATCCTTGTCAAACCCTTCACCTGCAGCAAGAGTTATCAGATACTGGATCAGAACATCATAAGGTTTTATCAGCGGCTCTCTGTCTTCAAGATAATTCTTAAGCATTGCTTCCTTCAGCGCTGCTCCCTCGACAAGCTCAAGTGAATGCGTTGGGACGAAATATATCCTGCTTACAGCATCAGGCTGATGACCGCTTCTGCCTGCCCTCTGCAAAAATCTTGCTACGCCCTTGGGGCTCCCGATCTGAATTACAGTTTCCACGGGTGTGAAGTCGACTCCGAGATCAAGACTCGACGTGCAAACAACAACTTTCATTGTTCCCTTATGCAGAGAATTCTCAACCCAGTCGCGAATGTTTCTGTCAACCGAACCGTGATGAAGAGCTATTTGACCGGCAAACTCGGGATAGTTCTCGAGAATTTTCTGAAACCAGATCTCAGTCTGTGAACGGGTGTTTGTAAAGATTAAAGTTGATTTACTCTTTCTTAATATCGGAATGATCTTGTCAAGTAACCTTATGCCGAGATATCCTGCCCATGGAAATGTTTCCACCTCGTCAGGCAAAATGGATTCAACCTCGATCTTTTTATCTATCTTTGCTCTTACAATTTTCTTTTTTCTTTTTGTGCCGTCGGTTTCTTTTCCAAGCAGCACATCTGTTGCTTCATCCAGATTACCAATTGTTGCTGAAATTCCCCAGATGCGTAAGTCTTTCCTCAGATTTTTCAGTCTTGATAAACCCAGCTCTGTCTGAACTCCCCTCTTCGATGCTATCAGTTCATGCCATTCATCCACTACCACTGCTTTGAGATTCCTGAATAACTGCGAATGGTCTTTTTGTGCAAGCATAAGATGAAGACTCTCCGGAGTCGTGATCAAAACCTCAAACATGTTTTTCATCTGCTTCATCTTGACTGAAGCGGATGTATCTCCTGACCTTGAACTGATCTTCCATGGAATTTCAAGCTCTGTGCAGGATTCCTGCAACGCTCTTTCAATATCCTTTGACAATGCCTTTAACGGAGTGATCCACAATAGCTGCAATCCCTTCTCTTTCTTCTTTTTATAATCATCGGGAAATTTAGAAATGTAGTCAGCTAATACCGCAAACCATAAAGCGTATGTCTTTCCGCTTCCCGTCGGTGCGTTAAGCAAACCGCTGTATCCCTTTAAATAATAGTCCCACACCTCTTTCTGAAAATCGAATGGCGTCCAGTTCTTTGATGAAAACCAGTTCAGGATAACATCCAAGGCAAATTTATGATCGGGTTTCATTTCAGCAGCTTCTTAAGATTCTCCAGACTGTCGGCATCCTCAATCTTCTTATCTTTTCTCCACCGGGCTATCCTCGGAAAACGCAATGCCACGCCCGACTTGTGTCTGCCTGACTTTGCAATCCCTTCAAAAGCGATTTCAAAAACAAGTTCCGGTTTCACTGTTCTTACCGGTCCGAATTTTTCAACAGTATTTCTCTTTACAAATGAATCCACTTCTTTTATCTCTTTGTCCGTAAGTCCGGAATATGCTTTAGCAAAGGAAACAAGCTTGCCTTCATCCCAGACTGCAAATGTATAATCAGTAAATAAATCTGCACGCTTGCCATGTCCTTTTTGAGCATAGATCATTACAGCGTCAATTGTAAAAGGATCAACCTTCCATTTCCACCAGTCACCTTTCTTTCTTCCGACCTGATATGTTGAGTCTTTTCTCTTAAGCATTATGCCTTCAGTAGACATTTCTCTTGCTTTATCCCGGATCATTGCCAATTCTTTCCAGTCTTTGAATTTTATTTTCTCAGAAATCTTAAGAAATCCCAGATCGGATAATCCGGGTATCAGATCGTTAATTATTTCTTTCCTTTCATCGAGAGTTTTGTTTCGGATATCTTTTCCTTCATGTTCGAGTATGTCATAGATCATAAAAATAACCGGAGCGCTCTTAAGAATATTTTGATTTAAATTTTTTCTTCCAATTCTTGTCTGCAATAAATTAAAAGGCAGCGGACACTCATCAGCGTAACACATGATTTCACCGTCAAGTACTATCCCCTCGGGCAAAAAAGCTTTGACCCATTCAAACTCCGGGAATTTTTCCGTAACAAGATCCTCTCCTCTTGACCATATAAACAATTCTCCTTTTCTGTGAATGAGCTGTCCTCTGATACCGTCCCATTTCCATTCGGCATGCCACTCCGACGGATCACCGAGATCTTCAGGTTTGTCATCAATGGGATATGCAAGGAAGAAAGGATATGGCTTTGAAATTTCATCATTGATGCCATTGCCTTTTAAAAGTTCATTGTATGAAGTCCGTGACGGATGCCAGTTGCCCATAAGCCTGTGGGCAATTATATTCACGTCAATATTTTCCAGCCCTGAGATCGCATTGATGAATGTCTTTTGAGAAACACCCGCGCGGAATGCGCCCGTTATAAGCTTGTTGAAAATAAACCTTTCATTTTGATCAAGACTTTTCCATGCTTCTATGATCTTCAATTTTCTGTTTTCATCGCTTGCACTGTTAACAGACTCTATGTAGTCGATCCATTCTTTAAGGGTTTTCCCGGAAGAAGTCTCTGCAGCCGGTAAAATAAGCGCAATTGTTTCCGCCAGATCTCCAACCGAACTGTATGATTCATCAAAGAGCCATCCCGGCAATTCCGAATATTCTATTGCCCAGTCTTTGAGCTGCGATGTATTGAATTTCTTTTTGATCTTTCCTCCGGAAAACAAATACAGAGTCCAGAGCTTGTCACTGTCGCTTGCCTTGGAAAAGTAATCTTTAATGATATCAATTCTTTCATTCGTCTTATTTGTATCATCTAAAGATGCAAAAAAATCTGCAAAGGATTTCAATATTTGTTTGTTTGTTTGTTTGTTTGTTTGTTTGTTGATTGGTTAATCAGTCAATCTGTTAATCTGTTAATCTGTTAATCTGTTAATCTGTTAATCTGTTAATCTGTTAATCTGTTAATCTGTTTTCCGGTTTAATAGTATTTAGATTATAAATCTTTAATTTCTTCTCTATTTATAATTCTAAATTCTAAAATCCTAATTCCTAATTCCTAATTCTCAATTCCTAATTCCTAATTCCTAATTCCTAATTCTCAATTCCTAATTCCTAATTCCTAATTCTCAATTCCTAATTCTTCATTATTGTCCTCTCCTGTAAACTTTGTCTCAAGTTCATTAGCATCAAAACCCTTTTCCCTCAGCCACTTTGTAAATACTGCTGTATAACCGTGTGTCACATAGATCTTTTCTGCGCCTGTTTCAATGATCGCTTCATTCAATTCATCCCAGTCCGCGTGGTCAGATAATGCAAATCCGATATCCAGTGCCTGTCTGCGTTTAGCGCCTCTGACTTTCATCCAGCCGGATGCATATCCGAGAGAATATGGCTCGAATTGCCTTAGCCAGCTGCTGCCGATTGCCGAAGGAGGTGCAAGGATCAATGCCCCGCTGTAATCTTTCTTCTTTAATGATGAATTTACTTTTCCGATCTTCGGCAAATTCATTCCTTCATTGATCATTATTTCATTGATCATTGTAATTGCTCCGTGTCCGAAAATCTTACCCGTTGCATGATCAACATTATATAAAAGTCTCTGAGCTTTTCCCAGTGAATATCCTGCCAGAATGCTCGCCTTTCCTTTTTCAATGTTGGACTTCCACCATTTATTTATGTCATTGAATATTTCAGACTGTTTGCTCCATCTGTAAACCGGAAGCCCGAATGTCGATTCAGTGATAAATGTATTGCACTTTACTGTCTCAAACGGCGTCGTTAATCCATCATCTTCAAGTTTGTAATCACCGGATACGACCGAAACTTCGCCCTTGTATTCCAGTCTAATCTGGGCTGAGCCTGGAATATGACCGGCGGGATGAAGAGATATCTTTACTCCATTGAGCACGACCGGTTCATTGTAATCAATTCCCTCAATCGAAATATCATATCCAAGCCTGTATTTTATGACAGGAACAGAAAGCTTATGCGAAAGGTAATGTTTGTTTCCCTGACGTGCATGATCGGAATGTGCATGAGTTATTATTGCTTTTTTAACAGACGACCACGGATCGATATACACATCCGCCTGCGGACAATAGATACCTTTCTTTGTGAAATTTAAAAGATTTGACAATCAACTTTTTCTTTCTTCAAGTTAAAAATAATTCAAAGAATAAAAAAGTTTATTTTTATCGGAAGGATTCCTAAGCCGGATGCAACGGGCATTTTAAAACATTGTTAAGGGAGCTGATCAAAATCAAATACTTTGTTATCACCGGTAAGCCATTCACCCGAGTACTTTATTATCGATTCAACTGTATTTTCTTCAAACGGAGATTCTATTTTTGCTGTCTTTAATAATTCAAGAAACGGCTTGCTACCGCCTTCTTTGCAAAGGCGAAGGTAATCTTCCCAGGCAATATCCCTGTCGTGATTGCATTTTCTCCAGAACTGTAATGCGCAGATCTGCGCGAGACAATAATCAATATAGTAAAATGGCTTTTTGAATATATGTCCCTGATGAAACCAGAAACATCCTCTTTCGAGAAAACCATTATTCTCATAATTTAAATGAGGGAGATATTTTTTTTCCGTGTCTCTCCACATTTTTTTTCTTTCATCCGGTGTCGCATCCGGATTTTCATAGATCTTATGCTGAAATTCATCAACTGTTACGCCGTAAGGGATGAACGAAAGTCTTTTGCTTACGTGAGAGTAAAAATATTTGTCCGTATCAACTTCAAAAAACAACTGCATCCACGGATATGTTATGAATTCCATGCTCATCGAATGAACTTCGCATGCTTCGAGTGTCGGGTTAACATATTCAGGAATTTCGAACCCCATACTTTCATAAACCTGAAATGCATGACCTGCTTCATGTGTCAGAACTCTAATATCATCCTCCGTCCCGTTCATATTTGTAAAAATGAACGGACTATCATAATTTGGAATGAACGAGCAATATCCGCCTGCTGCTTTCCCTTTCCTGTTATCAAGACTCATCAGTTCACGGTTTATCATCAGGTTCATAAATTCTTTTGTATCTGATGAAAGCTCTCCGTACATTTTTTTTGCTTTCCCTACTATCCAGTCTGGATCACCTTTTGGGGACGGGTTCCCGCTCTTAAAATTAAATTCAAGATCATAATATCGAAGCTGCTCCAGTCCCAGTCTTTCTTTTTGCATGTCTCTCAACGTCTCCGTTACCGGCACAATATATTTTTCAACTCCATCCCTGAATTTTTGCACATCATTCCAGTTATAGTCAGTCCTCCTCATTCTGTCATAACCGAGCTCAATAAAATTTTTATATCCAAGCTTCTTTGCAATTTTAGTTCTTACTCTGACCAGCTCGTCAAATATCCTGTCAAATTCTTTTTCATTGTCTTCAAAGAATTTCCATCTCGCCTCATATGCACTCTTTCTTAATTCCCTGTTTTCGGACTGCATAAACGGAGACATTCCGGCAAGATTTCTTTCCTGCCCTTCAAACATTATTTTTGCTGATGCAACAAGCTTCACATAATCAGTTACAAGATGATTTTCCAATTTTAAATCTTCTGTTATTTCCGGGCTGAATGTTTTAATTGAAACTTTTGCCAGATCAAATAATTGTTTGCCGCACTTATCTTCTAGGGCGTCACGGAACTCTGAGCTCAGCAGTGATTTATATAACCCGTTAACCAATCCTGAATATTCTGGCATAACACTGTCAAAAAAATCATGCTCCTCACTGTAATATTTATTTTTAGTGTCAATGGTATATCTTATCGACGCTATCCTGTTCATGGATTCAAAACCATTCCTTAATTCATTTAACTTTCTCAGAATGTCATACTGTTCACCGGCGCTCTTTGCCATATTAAAGCCGGATAGTAATCTTCTGAATTCTTCTTTCAGGATTTCCATATCCGGTCTCCTGTATTCAAAGTCATTAAATTTAATTTCCATTTAAAATTCCTTTCACAATGTTGTTGCTGATTTTGTAAATTATTTAAATATGAATAAAACCTATGACACTACCTTGTCGCCGGAGTCGTAAAACAAAAATTCCTCAACCGGTTTTCCGCCGATAAGATGCTCCTGAATTATTCTTTCAAGCACTTCGGGCGAACAGGAATGATACCATACTCCTTCCGGATACACAACTGCTATGGGTCCGTCCTGACAGACTTTCAGACAATTCGCCTTGGACCTGTATATTCCGCCCTCGACTGTAAGATTCAGTTCTTTCAATCTCGATTTGAGATACTCCCACGACTCCAGACCAACACTCTTCTCGCAGCACTTTGGCTTTGTCTGGTCACAGCATAAGAAAATATGACGTCTGATCTTATCAATTCCGAGCTCTTCAACCTTTTCGTCTAAAGTTTTCTTTCCCATTTCCTTGGTATTAAGTATTAAGTATTAAGTATTAAGTATTAAGTATTAAGTATTAAGTATTAAGTATTAAGTATTAAGTATTAAGTATTAAGTATTAAGTATTAAGTATTAAGTATTAAGTATTAAGTATTAAGTATTAAGTATTAAGTATTGTATACTATTAAGTATTAACTATTGAACTATTGAAGTATTGTAACTATTATGAACATTGAACACTGAACATTGAACATTGAACATTGAACATTGGACATTGCTCATTGAACATTGTTCATTGCAAACGCTTTTCCTCTCTGAGTATGTCTTGTCTGTGACGAAAGGATTGCTTTTCTTAATCTTATGCTTTTCGGAGTAACTTCCACAAGCTCATCATCCTTTATAAAATCAATTGCTTTCTCAAAAGTCATCGGAACGACCGGAGTCAGAATCATGCTTTCATCTTTTCCGGATGCGCGCATGTTGGATAACTTTTTTCCTTTGGTCGGATTGACATCAAGATCATTGTCACGGTTATGTTCGCCGACTATCATTCCTTCATAAACAGGATCATTCGGAACTATGAACAAAGTACCCTCTCGGCTCAAGGTTATACAGCGAATAAGAAAGCGCCGTACCCGGTCCTGTCCGAAACAAGCGAGCCGGTAAGACCGCGTAGGAAAATCTCCCCTGTATTCTTCATAACCCTGAAGATATGAATTCATTATTCCTGTTCCGCGTGTGTCGGTAAGAAATTCATTTCTGTATCCGATAAGCGAACGTGAAGGAATTGTAAATTCCATTCTCACACGGCCTGTTCCGTGATTTACAAGATTTATCATTCTTCCTTTTCTTCTTCGAAAGCTTTTCAGAAATTATTCCGACAAAGCTTTCATCACAGTCAATGAACAAATGTTCGATCGGCTCAAGAGTTTGCCCGTCCTTCTTTTTATATATTACCTGCGGTCTGCCTACACTGAGCTCGAATCCTTCCCTTCTCATTGTTTCAATAAGTATTACCATTTGAAATTCACCTCTTCCTTTTACCACAAAGCTTTCACCGTCGTCGAGAATCTTCAACTTTCAATGCAACATTGCTGAGAGTTTCTTTATGAAGCCGCTCGCTGTATTTTATTCGACTGAACGATCTTGCCTTCCTTTCCTGACAGCGGAGAGGTATTAATAAAGAACAACATCGAAATCGTCGGCTCATCTACAGCTATTCTTTTCAGTGCTTTCGGATTTCCTTTATTGCAGATCGTATCTCCGATATGGACATCTTCGATCCCGGCAAGTATGGCAATGTCTCCGGCCATTACTGATTCCGCGTCTTTGAAATTTATACCGTCATAAACCTGAAGCTTGGATATTTTTAAAGGTAGTGCGTTACCTTCTTCATTAATGCAAACAAGCTCATCATTTTGTTTTATTGATCCGTTAGCAATTTTACCTATTGCCAAGTCGTCCAACATAATCCGAATAGTCAAGATCGGCAACAAGCAGCTGAAACGGTTCATCCGTGATCATAAGAAGGTGCGGGGATCTCTTCGATTATTGTTTCAAAAATATCTGAAGACTTTTTCCTCTTTCTTCAGGAGTTTTCTGTGCAATGCCTTCCCTCCCGATCGCAAATAAAACCGGAAACTCGATCTGTTCTTCATTTGCATCAAGATCAATAAAGAGATCATATACTTCATTCAGTACTTCCTTTGCTCTTGCATCCTTTCGGTCAATCTTGTTTATGATCAACAATGATCTTCAGATTCGCTTCAAGTGCTTTCTTCAAAACAAATCTTGTCTGAGGCAGCGGTCCTTCAGAAGCATCAACAAGAAGTATCACACCGTTGACCATCATCAGTGCACTTTCAACTTCACCTCCGAAATCTGCGTGACCGGGAGTATCCAGAATATTTATTTTTACATCGCCCCATTTCACCGAGCAGTTCTTTGCTGCAATAGTAATTCCTCTTTCACTTTCAAGATCCATGCTGTCCATCAGTCTTTCTTCTACTTCCTGATTCTCCCTGAACATTCCGCTTTGCCTGAACATGTGATCAACAAGCGTTGTCTTTCCGTGATCAACGTGAGCTATAATGGCAATATTTCTAAGTTTGTATTATAAGATAAATTTTTCAATAAATGTATTTGATTATTAAAAATTAGATTGTTAAAGCAATAATTATTTTGGAGGGCTTTAAGAATTAAGCAGTGCAAAAATAACGTTAATGAAGTTTTATTACAAGGCAGGTTTTAAAAGACAGGCTGTGTATTCTTAATAATGCTGAATAAACTTACTGGGGCAGCTCTGCCTCTTAAATTGATCTGTCCGATCTCCCTTGAAATAAATTCGTCTCAGGGAGTTCCATAATTCAAGTATGTCTTTTGATACTATAAGCTTCTCATTATACTTATTGCAAAGTTCCTGAATCCGTGAAGTTGTATTAAGCACATCACCGGAAAAAACTATTTCTCTTTTCAGATACGCCGATCTCCCCACAGTCACATCCCCGTAATGCAGCCCGGCTTTAAATGAAGGCACAAGCCCGTATTTCGATTGATATTTTCCCGAATTTTTTTTGACCTCATCCTGAATATTGAAAAAACAATTAATACAGTTTGAGTTCTCAATACCGTTGTCTATAGTCCATGAGATGACAATTTCATCTCCGACATATTGATATATCTCACCTTTCGTTTCAATGATTGCATCAGTAACATCATAAAAAAATTCATTAATAAGTTCATAATATTTTATATGACCCGAGAGCTTCAGCAATGGATGGTTGAAGACTTCAGATCGAGGAACATAAATATCCTTGTCTCTTCTTTTGGAGTGTGATATTTCCTAGTATAAATTTCAACAGTACACCCTGTCCGAATTTGTCGCTTACCTGCAGAATAAATATGCTTATCAAAAAGACCGGGGTCCCATGTAAATAATGTTGCAAGCAGAGACGGAATAATACTCCTGATAAAAACCGCTTGAATAAGATTCCTTTATTATGTATTCAATAAAAGAAATGAAAAGACAAGAAGCATAAGTGCAATCACATAAAATAAGACTTTTCACAATCACAGCAAAACCGAAATGATTTGTTTTTAAACCTGTCTGTAAAATAAAATACCTCGAAAAAAGCAAGTATCAGTCCGGTGAAAAAAACTTCAAGAATAGTCACAACTGAATTTTCCAGAAATTGTCTTTCCAGAAAGCTCTTATGAAATTCAATTGTAAAAGGTGCCGCCTGAACTATTATTATGTAAATTGCGGCAAACATCCAGCCCGCTGTCAGAAGCAATACTCTCTTGATCTTGGATTTGAATTTCGGGGATTTAAAATTCATGGCTTTATTTCATGTGGTATCATTTCTATTGCCATATGTAATATGTTATTTGAAACTTGTAATTTGTAGCTTGTAGTTTGTAACTAAAAACCGCTTTCATCGATGCTCCCCAGATACTCATCAACTTCCTTAGCCAGTTTTTTAATTACATTTTCCTCAAACGGGGATTCAAGATTTGCTTCCTTCAAAAGTTCAAGAAAAGACTTACTCCCGCCCAGTCTGCAAAGTCTTACATAATCTTCCCACGCCTCACCGGATCTGCCGTTACCGTTCTTTATATCCTTGCTCCAGAACTGCAGGGCGCAAATGCTTGCAAGAGCATAGTCGATCATATAGAACGGCGCCTGAAAAATATGAACTGAATCTTTCCATTGATTTCCTTCTTCGAGAAACGGAATGAATTCCGTATTGATAAACGGCATGTATTTTTCAGTAAGCGATTTCCATTTTTTATTTCTTTTTCCGGGTTCAGCATGCGGATTTTCATAGACCCACTCCTGAAATGCATCTGCCATCGATTGGAATAAAAATCCAGAAACCAGAGAGCTCAAATGCGCGAACTTGAATTTATCCGTATCTTCTTTAAAAAATAATTCCATCCAGGGATATGAAAAAAATTCCATTCCTCTTGAGAGTATCTCGGCTGATTCAAGAGTTGGTACAATGTATTCCGGAAAATAAAGATCACGGCTCATATAACTTTGAAATGCGTGACCTGCTTCGTGTGTCAGGACATCAATGTCATGGCTCGTGCCGTTCATATTGGCAAATATGAACGGAGTCTTGTACTTCTGGATAAATGAACAAAAACCTCCGGAGGTTTTGCCGTCGTGTACTTTCAGATCCATCAGTTCATTTTCAAACATGAAGTCGAAAAATTCTTTGGTCTGTGGTGAAAGTTCAGTATACATCTTTATGCTCTGCCTGACAATTTCATCCGGACTGCCCTTCGGTTTCGCATTTCCTGTTTTGAACTGGATCGGATTATCATAAAACATCAGCTTATCCAATCCCAATCGTTTTCTTTTTCTTTCCCTCAATTTGATCACCACCGGCAAAAAATATTTCACCATATTTTCCCTGAATCCGCTCACTATACTGGCATTATAATCGGTCCTTTTCAAAAGTGTATAGCCAAGCTCAACAAAATTTTCGTAACCCAGTTTTATTGCCATTTCATTTCTCAGTTTTACAAGCTTCGTGAATATTTCGTCATACTTTTCCGAATTATCCTCAAAGAATTTCCAGTATGCCACTAATGCTTTTTTTCTAACTTCTCTTTCCATTGAAAAAATGAACGGAACAAGTTCCTGAATGCTCATTTCCTTTCCTTCAAAATTAACCTTAGCGGATGCAGTCAGGATATCATATTCACTCGCCAGCCTGTTCTCGCTGATCTGAAGTTTTTCTATTTCCGGGCTGGAAGTTTTTAAAGATATTTCCGCAATATTCAGGATCTGCTTTCCGTGTTTTTTTATAATGTCTTCTTTAAATCTTGAATTCAAGAGTGATTTGTAAAACTTGTTATATAAATTATTAAAAGCAGGAGAATTGTTGTCAAAAAATTCCTTCTCTCTCACATTATTATCATCCTTGGTATTGCAATTAAACTTTAAGTGAGTAAGACAAGACATCGAATCAAATTCTCTTCCAATACTTACTATTTCATCCATTGTTCTTTCGGCTTCCTTAAAATCTTCTGATCCGGCAAATTGTGCGTTTAGTTCAGTGATACGCTTCACAGTCTCCTGCAAATCAGGTCTTTCATATTTCATTTCCGAAAATTTCAATTTAGGTTCTCTCCTTATTTAATGATAATTTAAGTTGCGATAATATTTGTTTATGTTTGAAGATCATATTCTTAATTCAGTATTTCAGTCCTCTCCCAGAATGAACTCCACTGCTTCACTCTGGTTGAGTTTTTTTCCTTCATTAAAATGTAAATCAAAAACATCTTCTCCCAGTCTGCCTTTTAATAAACTTATCCTGTCTTCTCTCACTTCACCTTCATTTGTTAATTTATTGTAACCTGTCTGACCAAGGAATTTATTTGCAATCCCGAATATCTTTGCTGACAATTCAAATTCACTTACTGAATAATAATGATCCGCTAAACCTTTCATGCTCAGCCCGGTCGTGTATTTGTCCGAATATTTATCCGACAGTTTCAGACTTTCCTCAAATAATTTTTTTGATTCTTCATATCCCTTCCTCGCCAGTTCCAGATACCCCAGTTTGATAAGCGAATGTACATGCAGATTTGTATATCTGTACTGTTTCGCCATTGACAAACATTCCCTGAACAACAATTCAGCTTCATCCTGTTTATTCTGTGTAAATGATAGCTTGCCTAAATTCAACAAAGCAAAAGAAAGAGGAATGAGATCTCCCGATTCTTTCAGGATTGGAATGGCTTCATCATAGCATTCCATTGATTCTTTCAGGCGCCCCATCTTAGATGATATATTACCAAGCTGGATCAGTACTCTTGCAACTGAAATGATATCTTTGAGCTCACGGTATATTGCCAGTGAACGCATATATAATTTATGTGCAGTATTTATATTTCCCATGAAGGCGGTTACCGACGCAAGATTGACCAGTGAAAGCGCTATTGCCTGCTTGTCATTGATCTCATAACTGATCTTCAGACTTTTCTCGTGATACTTTTTCGATTCTCCTACCTCTCCTTTGAAAAAATGAAAATTGCCAAGACTATTGTAACAATCAGCAAGGATCATCTTATCATCTGTCTCCTCGCTTAGCTTAAGACTGAGATCATAATATTCCTCAGCATTTTCAAGTTCACCCAGCTGGCTTGCAAAATATCCTGCATTGATAAGTCCGTAGATCCTTAGTTTGTTATCGTATTTTATTTTTTTTGAAAATATTATTTTATAAATATCATATCCCTCGGAAGTATTTCCGTTCATATCCCACAGGTCTCCCACGGAATTTGCAAGACGAAGTGTTAACTGTGGTTTCTTTGAAAGTGACCAGCCAAGGGCAACTCTCAGGTTTCCCATCTCGGTCTTTAGATTTTTGTAAAATTGGATCTGATGCTCCCCCCTGGTTTCACCTCTTTCCGCCAAGGCCAGATAATGATCATAATGCTTCTTCATCAGCCCCTCTCTGCCAGAGAGTTTTTCGTTTGCATATTGCCTGATGGTCTCAAGCATATTATACCTGTATGTTCCGTCAAATTCACTCGAGATCACAAGCGATTTATCCACCAGATTACTCAAGACTTCCAGAATCCACTGCTTGCTTAGCCTTTTGTCTGAACAGATATCTTCCGCTGCTTCAAGTCCGAACCCGCCAGAAAAAACAGAGAGCCTCAAAAACAAGATCTTTTCCTTATCTGACAACAGGTCATAACTCCAGTCTATCAGCGCCTTAAGAGTCTGCTGTCTCGGCAAAGCAGTCCTTATGCCGGAGGTAAGAAGGCTGAAACGGTCATTTAGCTTTGCAAGTATGCTTTCGACTGACAATACCCGGATCCTTGCGGCTGCGAGTTCGATCGCGAGCGGGATCCCGTCAAGCGTGTAACAAAGCTCTGCCAGCGCCGGTGCATTTGTATTAGTTACTTTAAAATCCCGCCTGACAGCCAATGCCCTTTCAATGAAGAGCCTCACTGATTCATACTGATTAAGAGATTCCGGATCCACCTGTTCCTGCATGTCAGGAAGTGACATTGATCTGACATCATAAACAGACTCTCCCCAAATGTGCAGTGGCTCGCGGCTTGTAGCAATTATCCTGACCTTTGAACAGGAGTTTAGAAACATTTCAGCCAGCCTCGCGCAATCCTTTATCAGGTGCTCACAGTTGTCAAATATAAGGAGTAATTCCTTCTCCTTGAGAAAATCAATGATCGTATTGATTGCATTTCGTTCTGGACCGGGATTCAGGTTAAATACGGATATAACTTCTTTTACAATATTTGCAGGATTGGAAACTGATGAAAGATCGACAAACCAGACCCCGTTTGCATAATCATCGATCATCCCTTCAGCTGCCTTAATACTTAAGCGTGTCTTGCCCGTCCCTCCGGGTCCCAGCAAAGTAACAAGACGGACTTTCTTGATCAAGCTTCGAATTTCTTTGACCTCAGATTCTCTGCCGATAAAACTTGAAGTCTGACCCGGAAGATTATTCGGTCTTAAATCAAGGGTCTTGAGTGGAGGAAATTCCTGCGTAAGCTCTTCTGCAATTACCTGATACAGATGTTCCGGCTGGACAAGGTCTTTTAATTTTCTCGCTCCCAGATCCCTGTATGAGATTCGTGCGCCGGATTCTTCCTTAACAGAATTATAGGTTTCTCCCGAAATGATAATCTGACCTCCGTAAGCAAGCGACATTATTCTCTGAGTGCGCGCTAAAGTGATATAGCCGATGTATCTGTTGCCGTTCCAGTCAGCTCTTCCCTTGTGAATTCCCATTCTTACCTTAACAGGAACCCCGGCCCAGTTTTCCTTAAGAAGACGAAGCTGTGCATCGGTAGCCGACTTCACTGCATCGGAGGGATTTACAAATGCTGCACAAAATGCATCGCCTATTATTTCGAAAATAAAACCGTTGTTTGATTCAATAGCTTTTCTCAATATCAGATTGTGCTTCTCAAGTTGATGCTGCATCCTGTCTGGAAATTCCTGGGCAAGCCTTGTACTGCCTTCTATATCTGTGAAAAGAAATGTAACATTTCCTGTTGGTATGCTCATGATTGATAATTCATTGAAAAAACCAGCTCCAATACCTGTTCTTGTGTAATGGATTTTCCTTCTTCAAAATATTTCGAAAATTCTTCGTCGCTAAATTTCTCTTTGATGCCCGATATTATCCTGTCATGTGTCAAAACGTAATCACCCTCCCATGAAACACCCATGGATTTGAACGTAGTATCAATGTAGCTCAGTATGAGAAGAGATTCCCTGAAATTTCCTTCAATGCTCATTATCTCACTGGACTGGATCAGGCTTTCAGCAATTCCCATCTTGTCTCCAATTTCCAGTCTCAGTTTTAAGCTCTCTTCAGTGAGCTTGCGTGTCCTCTCATAATCTCCGTTGCTGATCTCAACCTTTCCCAGATTATTAAGCGAGCTTGATATTCCCCGTTTGTCTCCAAGCTCACGGTGCATTAATAAACTCTCCTCATAAAACTCTTTGGCTTTCTCAAGATTCTTCTGTGAAAATAAAACGAGCCCGAGATTATGAAGTGAAGCTGCTATACCCTGCTTATTGCCGAGCTCACGCTGAAGCGCTAAGCTCTCTTCATAAAATTTTTCCGACTGTTCATACTTTCCGAGAGAGAAATGTGTAAGCCCGAGGTTGTTAAGTGAATATGCTATGCTCCGCTTATCACCTAGCTTGTTTCTTAGATCCAGACTTTCCTGAAAAAGCTTTTGTGCATTCCCGTAATCGCCCTGTGAGTACGCTATCATTCCCATTGTATTCAATGAAAGTGCAATACTTCTTTCATCTCCCAGTTCCCTTTGCAGCAGGAGATTCTCCTCGCATAAACTGTTTGCCTGTTCATATTCACCCTGTGAATATGCTACATCACCGAGATTACTCAGAGTTTCCGCAATGCGTTTCTTGTCATCGGTTTCCCTTCGAAGGGCGAGACTTTCTTCGTACAGCTGTTTTGCATGGCTGTAATCACCCTGACCATATGCCAGCAATCCGGATAAATTCAATGCATTGCTCTTCACCGGCTTTGAAACAGATTTCCCGTTAAGCAAAACACTTTCCATCCAGCGTCTTCCCATAGACAAATGTCCGCGGATGAGCCAGAACCTTCCTAATGCAGCAGCCAGTCTCACTCCTTCCTCATTCTTTTCAGCTTTTAGAGACCATGTAAGAGCAGCCTGTAAATTTCCGTGCTCTTCCTCCAGTTGTTCAAGCCATTCCCTCTGATTGACTCCCTTAAGATTCGGCTCAGCCAATTCGGACAGCTTAAGATAATATCCGAGATGCTTTTCTGAAATTAAATTCCCTTCATTAAACTCCGAAAGTTTTTCCTCTCCGTACTGCCTGATTGTCTCGAGCATCCTGTATCTTTCTTTATCCTCGCTGTACATTACTATTGATTTTTCATTAAGATTGCTCAGCAGATCCAGTATATCCAGCTCGTCTAATTTTTCATCCGTGCAGACTTCTTCTGCTTCTTCCAGAGTCCATCCTCCTGCAAAAACAGCTAACCTTCTCAACAATGTTTTCTCATTTTCAGAGAGCAATTCATAGCTCCAGTCTATCATTGCCCTTAATGTCTGCTGTCTGGGTAACGCAGTTCTTTTTCCGCCCGTAAGCAATTTAAACATGTCACTCAGACGTTCACTAATCTTCTCAACCGATAACACTTTCATCCTCGCAGCAGCCAGTTCAATCGAAAGGGGGATCCCGTCAAGCTGATGACATATCTCCGCCAGCGCTTTTGCATTTTCATTTGTTACCCTGAATCCAGGATTTACGGACAATGCTCTTTCGACAAACAGTCTCACTCCTTCATATTGAGTAAGCTTTTCCGGGGAAATTTTTTTCCTGGGATTGTGAAGGGTCAGCGGCGCGACATGATGAACCTGTTCACCTGAACATTTCAATATTTCTCTTGTCGTCGCAATTATTTTCATCTTTTGACAGCTCTCCAGCAGCTTCTCCACCAGCTTTGCACACGCATCAATGACATGTTCACAATTATCAAGAATTAATAAGATCTCTTTATCCTGCAGATATTCCTTTAATGTTTCCTCTAATTCCCTTTTCGGCTCTTCCTTTACGCCAATTGCCTGAGCTATCGCCTGCGGAAGAAATTTCGGATCAGTTATGTCTGCAAGCTCTACTATCCATACACCGTTTGAATAGTCATCTATGATGTCCGCTGCAACCTGCATTGCCAACCGTGTTTTCCCTACACCGCCGGTTCCGGCAAGCGTCAGCAGATGAGTGCCGTTTAGCAGGTCTTTTATTTTCTTTATTTCCTCAACGCGTCCGACAAAGCTTGTCAGCTGAACGGGAAGATTATTCGGACGGGCATCGAGAGTTTTTAACTGGGGAAATTCTGAAGGTATTTCGGAAGATGCAAGCTGAAATATTCGTACCGGCTGAATCAGATCTTTTAATCTTCTTTCGCCGAATTCACGGAATGAAATGCATTCGGGGATTTTTCCCCTCTTAAGACCGTGCGCGTCACTTGACAGAAGTATCTGTCCGCCGTATGCGACCGACATGATTCTCTGCGTCCGGGCAAGAGTTATGTAGCCCATATAATTTGATCCGTTCCATTCACATTTTCCGCAGTGTATTCCCATTCTTACTTTTATCCGTGCATCTTTCCATTCTTCAGAATTGAGATTGAATTGTGCCTCGTAGGCAGCTTTGATGGCGTCATCGGCACTTTCAAATGCCGCGCAGAAAGCGTCACCCACAAATTCGAATACATATCCTTTGTTTGATTCAATTGCCTTTTTCAGAATTTCATTATGTCTTTCTATTGCTGCAGGTAGTGTATCCGGAAACTCCTGTGCAAGTCTTGTGCTGCCTTCGATATCGGTGAATAGAAACGCTACTGTTCCGCTTGGGGGGGTTGACATATTATCTTATAGCACTTATTAAGTTTTACAAGTAACAAGATAACACTCAATTAAATGAATTTAAATCCACTCTTGAAATCACATCGTCTTTAAGGGTATCCGCGGTAAGCTTAAAACCGAGGCTGTTGTATATCTTTATTGCTCTTGCATTATCGGGTTTATGAATTATATCCAGTGACTGAACTCCTTCATTCTTCAGCTCCTTTAGCAGAATTCTGAGAGCTTCTCTGCCGTAGCCTTTTGACTGGTATTTTTCGTCTATCATGAAACGGTTGATATAATATTGACCGTCGTCCGGGTCTTTGGCAAACATGATAAATCCTATCATTGTGCCGTCTTCATAAATTCCTCTTGGCTCCATTTCCTTGTGCGCATAAGCAAGCGCAAGTCCGTTTTCATTCGAAGCAACAAATCTTTTCTGCTCATCTTTTACTTTCAATTTAATGCACTCCCGCCAGTTGTCTTCGTTTATGTTTCTTAGTATGATATTCATTTTGTTAATTGATAATTCTTAATTCCTAATTCCTAATTCCTAATTCTTAATTCCTAATTCCTAATTCCTAATTCTTAATTCTTAATTCTTAATTCTTAATTCTTAATTCCTAATTCCTAATTCCTAATTCCTAATTCTTAATTCTTAATTCTTAATTCCTAATTCTTAATTTCAATTACTTCCGTTGCAATATTTTCAACGAAAGTTTTATCATGTTCTGTAAAAAGTATCGTCGGCTTAAATCCCAGGATCACTTCTTCCAGCTGTTCCCGGCTGCTTACATCGAGATAGTTGAGCGGTTCATCCCATATCATAAGATCACACGGCTCCAGAAATGATTTGCATAATTCCACCTTCTTTAATTGTCCCTTGCTGAAAGTCTCCAAAGGTCTGTCGAACAACTCTCCCCACGCTCCCATCACTCCGAGTATGTTTCTGAATTTTGTTTCATCAATGTTTTCTTCTTTCAAATGCTCCCTGAGATATCCCTTGCGCAGACACGGATCCTGTCTTGCATTTAAAATTTTAATATGAGCAGGTAAGTGGATCAGACCTTCATCCGGAGTTATCTCCTTATTGATGGCTCGTATTAAGCTTGTCTTACCACTGCCGTTGTCTCCGGTCAATGCGATCCTGTCTCCTCTGAAAATGTCAAAAGAAATATTTTCAAAAATCCTTTTGCCGTCAAAACTTACGGACACATCCGCCAGTGATAATAATTTTTCAGTCTTCTTCTTGGTTTCAATCTTAAGCTCTCTTTCATCTTCAACATTCTTCAGTAAAGACTTCTTTTCCTCAAGCTTTTTATCCCTTCGTAATTCAATGTGCAATGCCCGTTTCATAAGCTTGGCAGATCTGCGCCCAATGTTTCCTTTATCCGTAAACTCCCGTTTAGCGCCAATCTTTTCTTTCTCCTTGCCATCCGACCATCGTCTTCCTTTTCTTGCGGCAGTTTCAAGTGAGTTCACCTCCCTCCTCAGATTTTCATTCTTCCTTCTTTCAAACTCTTCTTCTGTCTCCATATTATGTTTCCACTGAGAATAATTTCCTTTGTTAATTCTCACGTCACTCTTATTAATTGAAAGAATATGGTCGGTGCAGACATCCAGAAAATTTCTGTCGTGCGACACAACAATAAATCCTTTCTTCTTCGAAAGATATTCGCCGAGTATGCGCCTGCCCTTCATATCAAGATGATCAGTTGGTTCATCAATCAATTGAAAAGAATCTTTTTTTAGAAATAAAGATATTATCAGGGCTCTCGTTTGTTCTCCTCCGCTGAGTGTCTTAAAGTTTCTCTTCAATAAATCCGGACTCATCCCCAGCTCGGCAAATTCTTTTTCAATCATTGAATCAATTTCATATCCGCCGGCATTCTGAAATTCTTCCAGCGTCTCTCCGTATTCAATAATGCTTTTTTCGTCGCTCGCTTTGATCAGCTCTTCTATTTTTTTCTCCCAGAAGCTGTACGGCGCAATATTTTCTTTAATTACATTGAACGTTGTCTGCTCGGTGTTTTCCGGTACATAAGGGAAATAGAATGTTCTGTGGTCTGAGACTATATCACCTTTCACCGGAAATAATTTTTTATTTAACAAATCCAGAAGCGTACTCTTGCCCCTACCGTTCCTGCCAATCAAACCCAGCCGCCAGCCCGTGTCAATATTAAGAGTCAGCTCTTCAAAAATTTTATCAACAGAGTCAGTGTAATAAAACGTTACTGAATTTAGATTTATCGAGCCCATTGTGAGTTTGTAAAGTTGTAAAGTTCGTAAGTTTGTAGTTTTATGCAGATTAAGTCTTATGGTATAATTCAGTCATTTGTCAGGTATTACAAACTGTTTAAAAAATTTTCCATCGCTTCTTTAGTTAATTTCATCTCAGTATATTTTTCATAAGGTTTGAAGCCCATCTCTTCATTTATCCGGTACATAAATTTATTCCATGGATACGTATCCGTTTTTATGAATTCAAAATCTTGATGCTTCTCAAGCATCAGTAAATACATTTTTGCTTTCAGATACTTAGCAAGATTTTTGCCTCTGTAATTCTTTCCGACAGTGGTCAATCCGCCGCCGTGATTTATAATATGTTTTGAATTTTCCCTTACAAACAAAGAACAAAAGGCTGCTATTTTATTTTCATCAAAGAGAATATACATATACATTAAATCCTTCGGTCCTTTTGTGTACTTCATGAATTCAGCCAGCTTTTCTTTGGTCAATTTAGTTATCTCTTTCTTCTGCGGATTGTAAAATTCTTTATCTTCTTTGGTCTCATTTGAAATTCTTAAATATTCATCAATGATTTCTTCAGTAATATCAGTGTATAATCTTAGTTCATAATTGATCCTGCTTTCAGCTTCGTTGATTATTTCTTCCAGGTATTCCGGATCTATTTCATCTCTCTTTAATTGTGAATAAACCTTCTCATCGAGTATCAGTGGTCCCGCTTTTTTTATTGCCCGGATCAGTCTTTCATCTTTACAATCAATATAGATCTCCTTCTTATTATTTTCTGTCATGAATTTCAATGCAAGCTCAATTACAATTTTCATAAAGCCATCAGGAATGTTCTCGGGATCAGCATCGAATGAAAAATCTATTATACTGCTGCCCATCACTATATATGAACTCCAGCCAACTGCCTTCCCGTCATCTTCAATCATATACATTTTAAAATTATAGGTCTGAATATCTTCCATCATTTCATTCTTCAAAGCTGTCCATTTTGTTTCTTCTACATTTTCTTCGGGATGAAATTTTTTGCTTATGCTGTTCAGAAGATCTGCGTAAGCCTTCCACTGTTCATCATTAAATTCTCTTATTTCTGTTGCTTTCATAGGTTAATTTTGCGTTAATTGAGTTTGATTGGAGTTGGAATTCATAATTATCTTTTCAAGAAATTCACTTGTGATATCGAAAGAGGATGCCTCATCAAGTATTCGGAATCCGAATTCTTCATTTATTCTGTACATGTATTTATTCCACGGAAACGTATCGGTAAGAATGTGTCTGAAGTCAGGATAATCTTCAAGAATTTTCAGATACATTTTTGCTTTGAGGAATTTCGCAAAACCTCTTCCCCTGTATTGCGCCGATACTCCGGTAAGTCCGCCGCAATGCTGTATGAAAACACTGTCATCGATCCGCTCAATATATACCTTGCAAAAAGCGGCGATAGTATCTCTGTCAAAAATGACATACATATAAATTGGAGCTCCGTCTTCAGCATCTCTTCGGATACTCTTCAGGAGACTTTCTTTTGTATAAATTTCCGTTTCCTTTTTATGCGGGCGATATAGATTCATTGCCGGTCTCGCTTCATTCATAAAATCCACATATCTGTCATAGATCTCTTCGGGAATTTCCCTGAACAATTTTAGGTCATAGTTTTTTATGTTTTCAGTATTCTCTGTGATGTCCCTCAATTTTTCAAAGTCAATGTCCTTTCTCTGCAATATGGAATTAACATTGTTATCTGCTGAATTAAAACCTGCTCTCCTGAAAGCATCAGCTTTTTCTTTGTAATTTGCCCAGTATGAAATGCTCTTTGCACCGGTTTCCTTAAGATAGAATTTTAATCCTTCAAATATCTGTGCCAGCAAATTGTCTGTTATATCGGAACCTTCGTAGTCAAATATAAACTGATGATAATCTCCTGAAACTCTTTTGCACGACATCCATGCAACAGGTCTTTCATGATCAAAAATTATATATTCCCATAGAGACTTTTCCTTATTCTCTTCCGCAATCTTAAGTCTCTCACTCTTAAATATTTTCCCGTCCGAATATTCTTTGAAATAATAATCTCTGTACTCATTCCAGTCATAGTCCAACCTGAAACTTTCCTTTTCATATTTATTTTTGATCAGTTTCAAAAGTCCAAGATACTTTTGAAACTGATCATCTGTTAAATTTCTTAACTCTATCCGCTCCATACTGAATTAATTATTCTTAAGAAATTCTTCAAGAAAGTCTTTTGTAAATCTGAAAGTATGTCCTTTCAGATAGGGTTTAAAACCAAACTCTTCATTTATTTTGTACATGTATTTATTCCACGGGTAAGTATCGGTCAGTATTTGCTCAAAGTCAGGATAGTCTTCCTGAATTTTAAGATAGATTTTCGACTTTAAATATTTTGCAAATCCCTTGCCTCTGTATTTTTTTCCTACAGATGTTAAGTTCCCGGCGTGCTGTATGAATGGTTTTCTATCAATTGTTTCAACATAAACTGAACAGTAAGCTGCGATCTCACCTTTATCAAAAATCATATACATATAGAAAATAAATTTTCTGTCATTCATGTCCTTTATCCTTCTCAGCAGATCATTCATTGTATATTCCGCTACATTCCGTTTCTTTGGATGAAATTCATTCTTATCATTATTTACTTCCTTCATATAATCAACATACTTTTGATGGATCTCTTCCGGTATTTCACGAAATAATTTTAATTCGTAATCACTGATATATTTATTGTCCTGTAAAATTTTTTTCAGATATGAAAAATCAATATCCTTCTTTAATAATCTCAAATTTATTTCTTCATCATAAATCTCCGCACCGGTTTTTAAAACCACTTCATAATGTCTTCTTTCAAAAGAAGTATTGAAAAAAGCCTCAGTTCTGTTTCTTTCTGTTAAAAGATTCTTTATTTCTGTTAAAATTATTTTCATGATATCCGGAGTAATAACTTTACCGAAGTAATTGAAAAAAAAATCTAGATGCCCTCTTCTCTCATAAGCATCGATAAAAGCAATCACTTTATTGTCTTCGATAATATAATAAGAATTTGAAAAAGAGTTGTCTGACAAACTGACCTTATCCAATCGATTGTTCTTAATGTTTTCCCGGTCCGCATCCCTTCCGTCCCAAAACTGCGGATAAATTTCCCGTCTTAAAAAATTAAGAAGTTCTGCAAATGACTGCCACTGCCCATCTGTCATGTCTTTTGCTTGAATGGAATTCATAATAAATTATTTTAGATACTATTCTAAAAATTCTTTTAACAAAAACCTATTGATTTCCGTACTATTGATCACCTTACCTAACCTCACCTAACTTACCCAACTCACCTAACTCAACTAACTCAACTAAAAGACAGCATCTCTTTTTCTCTCTGCTCTCTAAGCTGTCTTGTATACAAGCTGTAATAATATCCCTTCTTCATCATCAGATCATGATGGCTTCCGTCTTCTATGATCTTCCCTTTTTTTACAACTAAGATCCTGTCGCAGTTCTTTATTGTAGAAAGTCTGTGAGCAATGATGATAGAAGTTCTTCCCTTTATCATCTCCTGTATGCCGCTTTGAATCTTATGCTCGGTCAATGTATCAACAGAGGAAGTCGCCTCATCCATTATGAATATTCTCGGATTTGCAAGTACTGCTCTCGCAAAGGATATAAGCTGTTTCTCACCGAGTGAAAGCCTCTCTCCGCCTTCACCAACTTCCTCATCAAGACGGTTCAGATATTCATCACCTCCTATCAGCAATAATGCGCTGATAATTTCTTCTTCGGTAGCGTCATCTCTTCCGTATTTTATGTTTTCCCTGATGGTTCCGGAAAAAAGATGCGGAGTCTGCAAGACCACTCCCAGCCTGCTTCTTAAGCTTTCGGTAGTCTTGTCCATATAATCCTGTCCGTCTATTCTTATTACTCCGCCTGTCGGTTCATAGAATCTGCAGATAAGGTTTATCACTGTTGACTTGCCGCCGCCTGTCTCACCGACCAAAGCAATTGAGCTGCCGGCTTCGATCTTCAGGTTCATGTTTTCAATTACAGGCTTATCCTTCTCGTAATGAAAAAATACATTTTGAAATTCAATATCTCCGGTTACCTCATCAAAATCATCGGCGCCCTCTTTATCTTTTATCGTTGGCCTGGTATCAAGCAGAGAAAATATTCTTTCTCCGGCAGACATGGAGCTTTGAGCTTCAGCATAGAATCTCGAAATATCGAGAATAGGTTCATAGATCATTGTTGCATAGGCAAAAAATGCTGCAAGCAGTCCCACTGATATTTCCGGTGGAAATGTAATTGCCATTTTTCCTCCGATGTATATTATGCATGCTGCGGTGACAGAGCCTATAAATATTACAAGCGGTTGATATAATGCAGTGAAGTAAGCCGACTTATAAGAAGACATTCTCATCTTTTCACTAAGCGATTCAAACTCAGAGCTTGCCCTGTTTTCCTGGACCATGCTCTTATTGACTTCGATTCCTCCGATGTGTTCGTTAAAGCTTGCCGTAATTTCGCTGTTATATCTTCTGGCTTCCCTGGAATATTTCAGTATGAGCCTCCTTACTTTGAAAGAGATCAGAGCAAGAACGGGAACGGTCAGAGTTACAATAAGTGCAAGCTTTACATTATAAAGAAACATTGCGATTAAACAAAATGAGATCATTCCGAATCCCCATATGCATTCAATGAATCCCCATGAAATCAATTCCGTTACCTTTATAGTATCCGATGAAATCCGGGACATAAGCCATCCTACAGCTGACTTATCATAAAATGAAAATGAAAGTTCCTGAAGCTTTCTGAAAAGATCCTGTCTGATATCATACATAACATATTCTTTGATCTTTCCGGTAAAATTAATGAACATGAATACCGAAAAAGCCAGGAGCATTCCCAGTCCCCAGATCATTAATACATTTTTTATTAGCGGCATGAGATCAATTTCAGGGCTGCTTCCCGTTTCGTACAGCGGCCTGTATTTTTCAACCAAAGGCACTACGGCATTGTCAAGCAGGTTAAGCCATATCAAAGGTACTATCGCTTCGACTGCAGCTACGATCAGTACAAAAACTATGAAGCCGATCATCCATTTCCTGTATCTCATGCTGTACGAGAATATCCTTTTCAGAAATGGAAATATTGAACCTTCTGTCTTAAATTGTTTGTCTCTTAATTTACTCATGCTGTTTTTTGTTTAAACAATTTCTCAATTTTCTCTTACCACCAAGTCACAAAGACACAAAGAAAAACACGTAAAAAAACTCAGCTGTACTTACTACAAATGAAAAAAAAGATAAAAAAAGTATAACTCTTTGTGACCTGAGTCTTAGTGGTAAAATCTTTTAATTTAAATTTTAGCTCAGATTCCGATTCCCGTTTTATTTCTTCTTCAATCGAAACCTGTATGTCATAGATCTTCCTATAAAATCCGTTGTTCACGAACAGCTCATCGTGCGTTCCTTCTTCAATGATATTGCCTTTATCCAGCACTATAATCCTGTCACAGTCCTGTATTGAAGTTATCCTGTGCGCAATGATAAATGTGGTCTTTGACTTTATCATCTTTCTGAGTGCCTTCTGAATTTCAAATTCAGTTTCGGAGTCAACTGCCGAAGTTGAATCATCGAAGATGAATATATCCGGATCTTTAAGCAGTGTCCTTGCGATTGTATACCCTTTGCTTCTGTCCGCCGGATAATGTCACTCCTTTTTCACCGACTATCGTCTCATATGAATCGGGAAAAACTTCAGTAATAATATCATGTATCTTTGCAGCTCTTGAAGCTTCTATCACTTCATCTATATGAGAATCCGGATTTGCATAAGCAATATTGTCTTTTATAGTTGTTGAAAATAAGAAAGGCTTCTGCAACACAACACCGAACCTGCTTCTTAAATATTCTTTTGAATAATCTTCCGATTGTCTTTCCGTCAACCAGAATACTTCCCGCTGTCAGCTTCAAAGAATCTCATCAGCAGAGAAATTATTGTTGTCTTGCCTGCTCCTGTCGGACCAAGCAAAGCAATCTTCTCACCCTGCTCTTACCTTAAAGCTGATATTGTTCAGTACCCTGTGCTTTTCATTGCCGTCATATCTGAAAGAAACATTCCTGAATTCAATCTCTCCTTTTAAATTCTCACCGTTGAATTTTTCACCGGAATAATCTTCCTGTCTGAGTATCAAGTATTGAAAATATTCTTTTGATTGCAACCGACGCCATTCCCATCTCACTGACAATCTGACCTATCCTTCTCATCGGCCATGCAACAAACATGGAATAAGTATAGAAGGCAGTGTACTCTCCGATTGACAATTGATTTTTAAGTCAAGATATCCTCCGAAGAATATTGAAACTGCGATCTGGCTGATGAACAAAAAAATCTGACGTCGGCCAGTAGATCCTGTTCAGCCTTAAAAGCTTCAATCCCCATTTTTTCTTTACCTCATTCTGTCTTGTGAATTTATCTATCTCATAATTTTCTTTTGCAAATGCTTTCACAACTCTGATCCCGGACAGATTTTCCTGAACAATGACGGAAAGCTTGTCCTGTTCCTTTTCATGTTCGGTCCAGATCTCACTTTCCTTTTTGAAGAAAATTATTGAGCCAAACAATATGACCGGAACGATAATTATAGATACCAATGCATAAGTCAGATTTATTGAAGCCATCATTACAAAGGCTCCGAAAAACAGAGCGGTCAATCTTATTACTTCAATTACCTGGTTGGAAGCAGAACTTTCTTATTGTTTCCACATCACCGGTACATCTTTGTATCAGTTCACCTGTTGGTGTCTTCGAATGATAAGCAAGCGGAAGCGCCTGTATGTGTGAAAACAGTCTGTCTCTAAGTTTCTTAGTGGCTTTTTCCGTTGATGATGCATGAAATTGCGCTTGCCGAAAAAGAAAACAAACCTCTTAATAATGAAATGACCAGAAATATTATTCCAAGCGAGATCAATATGACCTGAAGATTGTCCATCCTCAGGTCAGGAATTATTGAATAGAAAAATTTTGTAATTGAATCGTCCGGAGTGAATGTTATCTTTCCCCCGCTTTGAAAATACACGATCACCTTATCAACTGCTATCTGTAGAACCTTGGGCTCAAGCATCCTTACCAAGGTTGATATTATCAGCATTACAGCAGAAAGGATATAGAATTTTTTCCACTTGCCTAGTATCTGAAATAATCTTTTTATGTTCTCCATATTTATATGCTAAAATTTTTTATGCAAAAAAAAACCGCGAATACTTTATATCCGCGGTCTCTGAAAAATTCTATGTAGTTCTTACCTACTCTATAAACCTCCAATTAAACCACGGACTTTTGACTCTGTCCACACCGGTGAATGACGAAATCAGGCATACAATGCCTGCGATATTTAATCTTAATGTCATCATTATTATTATTTTAATTTCACCTCTCTTAAATTTATTAATAGATCCGTGATTTATGCCTTACAAAATTACGAATGATAATTTTAAGATGCAACCATTCGGATAAAAAAAATCAAAGTCTCTTTTAAAAATAATATTAATTTTCTATTTTAGCCGAACCCCAATTTAAGCTCATTTATTAATTTAATTTTTTAAAAGTATGAAGACTAAAATTTTGTCTTTGATCTTTATTTTGTTTCTGGCTTCATTCTCCCGGGCGCAGGATGATCCTCTGAAAGGCATTACAAATGTACTTGGTTCAAATACAGGTATGGGTTCTTTGATGGGCTCACTGGTTGGCGGAATCAAATCAAGTTCATTCACCGGCGGAAAATCTGCCAAGAAAGATCTGATCAGCCAGATAGCAGGAGTGAAGTCATCCGATTATCTTCAATATGCATCATATGCCGGTGAGCTTGCGGGAATGCTGAAGGGCGCTGCATTTCTTCCGGACTGGGCGAACAAAAAAGACGGAGTTTTAGACCAGCTTAAGACAGCCGGATCCATTGCGGATGTGGCGGGAGGTGTCGGAAGTCTTGCGGGAATGCTGAACCCGGGCTCGCTTACAGGAAGCTTTAAGAAAAATCAAAGCTCATGGTCAAGTGCTTTGAACGTTCTCTCAATGCTCAAATAGTTTTCAAGACTTATCGGCCGGATTTAATAAACCCGGCTGTTAATGTTTTGACCTAAAGTCTTTTTATAAATTATTGCGCTTCTGATTAGTTACTTCCGGTTTGATTGAAGCAATAATTAAGATTCACCAATATGATTGGTTAAATCAATCATTCTTTAAATCACGATTTGATCACTGATTTCATTCAATCATATCCTGATCATTGCCTGATCATCTTCTTATACAGTCTCACATATTCTTTCGCAGAATGCTTCCACGAAAAATCTTCTTTCATGCCGTTCATCATTATCTTTTTCCATATCTCTTTGTCTTTGAAAGTATCAATTGCTCTTTCAAGAGTTGAATACAATGCATATGAAGTATATTCTTCAAATGAAAACCCGTTACCCTTATCTCCTGATTCGTGAAAATCCCTGACAGTATCTGCAAGACCGCCTGTCCTTCTTACTACAGGCACAGTCCCGTAATTAAGACTGTACATTTGATTTAATCCGCACGGCTCATATTTGGAAGGCATAAGAAACATATCGCATCCGGCAGTGATCCAGTGAGCGAGTTTATTATTATAACCGATGTAAGTATTTACTTTATAAGGGAAAGTTAACGCAAGCTGCTCAAAAAATCTCTCCGTCCCCTCTTCACCGCTTCCCAAAACCAACAGTTGAAATGGCAGCTCCATTAATTTATTAATCACAGGAACCAGAAGCTCCAGTCCCTTTTGTCCCGCAAACCGGGAAATGATACCTACGGCGGGAATATCTTTATTGTATTCAATGCCTGCCTCTGTCAGTAATTCCTGTTTACATTTATTTTTATTTTTCAAACTTTTTTTTGAATAATTCTCAGGAATGAATTTATCTGTTTTCGGATTCCACTGATCGTCATCTATTCCGTTCAATACTCCGTAAATATCTTCCCTTCGCGTACTTAACACTCCGTCCATCCCTGCTCCGAATTCCTTTGTCTGAATTTCCTTTGCATAAGTCGGACTTACGGTAGCTATTATTTCAGAATAGATAATTCCCGCCTTCAGAAAACAAAATGTATTATCGAGTTCGTAAGGTCCGCCGGGATAATATTCCGAATACGAAAGCCCCGCATTGTAAACTGAACGCCTGGAAAACCTTCCCTGATATGCGATGTTATGTATGGACAGAATTATAGAAGTATTTTCGAAAAGTTTGTCCCACTTATAATTTGTTTTCAGATAAACAGGAATGAGAGAAGTCTGCCAGTCATTACAGTGAATAACATCAGGCGCCCATTTCAGTCTTTGCAATGTCTCGATCACTGCGATTTGAAATAAAATAAATCTCTCGTCCTCGTCAGGATCATTTGTATAGGGCATCTCCCTGTGAAAATAAACCGGGCAGTCTATTAAATAAACTTCTACTTCCGAATTCGGGAGCATCCCGTACCATACATTAAAAAATATACTCTTATCTCCTACCCTGACAAGAATATCCTGATAATCTCGAGCAAATTCAGATCGTGCTGCTCGGTTTTTATTCCTCCGTATAGCGGCAATAAATAATTTTACTTCATTTCCTTCTTCGGCGATTGCTTTTGGAAGCGAACCGGCAACATCACCCAAGCCCGCCTGTCTTTACATAAGGGAAACATTCCGAAGCTGCAAAACAAATTTTCAACTATGATTTAATGATTTTTATGATTAAATGATTTTTTTGTATAGCTATAATTCTAACGGAAGGAAATACAAAGAGTCTCTGCTAATATATTCCGCTATATCATCTAAATCAGATTCCGATTCAGCAGACCAAATTACTTTAAAATCCATTTCTGCATTTTCTTTTCAATCTCCTCATGAGAAATAACTCTTCCCTTCTTCAATATCTTTTAATCCATTCTCAATTTTTTGAAGAACATACAAATGATATTGAATATCTTCCAATGAACAATTGTCCGGAAGTTTCTCTATAATTTGTTTTACTTCTTCTTTAATGGTTTGCAAAATTATTATTTTAATATAATTTATAATTTTACTGATTGGATTCCCGAGAATGCGGGAATGACAATGTTTTGGATAACATGTATATTTTGGAAATAGAAATAATATCTAATACCTAATACCTAATACCTAATACCTAATACCTAATTATACCTAATACCTAATACCTAATACCTAATACCTAATACCTAATACCTAATACTAGAATTTCGTCTCTATCACATATGGAATCATCTTTCTCCAGGTCGGCCAGTCATGCGGAACATCAAATCCCCAGAGCTCGGCATTATTCGGGAACATTCTTCGAATTTAAAATTGCCGAGAGCTCTTCAGTTGCCTTTGGATTTTCATAATTTCCCTGTCCTGTCAGTAAATGAATATGTTTATCTATTTCTCATTTCATTAAGAATATTTTCATCTTCAAGATTCGGAAGATAATGCATTGGTGAATTGAAATAACAATCTTCGTCAAAATATCCGTTTGAATAATCGGAAAGGTCATATGATCCGCTCATTGCAATGGTGCCTGCAAATAAATCCGGTCGTTTGAAAAACAGGTTAGCGCAATGCAAAGCTCCCAGCGATGCGCCCGACGTGATTATTTTTGCTTCTCCGTTACAGTCATTATTAATAAACGGAACGACTTCATTTGTAACATAGTCATTGAATTGCTGATGCCGTATCACTTTGTCTCTCGGATTCATTTCATCATTGAGCCAGCTTTCACTGTTGATACTGTTGATCGAATAAACTTTAACTCTCCCGGCATCAATATAGGGCTTTAAAGTTTCAATCATCTGGAATCTTTCATATTCAAGAAAATCTGCAGCAGCTGTCGGGAAAAGCAGTAAAGCAATTCCATAATCCCCGTATGCAACAATCTCCATTTCTTTATTCAGGCTGGGGCTGTACCATTTTGAAATTTCTCTTCTCATCTGGATAATTTGTTTAATTTGTTAGGTTTGAAAAATCGGTTTTAGAATATGCAAAATACTCATTCTAAAATTAAATTATAAGACGGAAGCTGATACAATTTTAGAAATTTGAAAAAAAGGTTTTGCACGAAGCCACATGAATCCTACATTAACCCGGATTTTAATTTTTTATTACTTTCAAATTAAAATATTTTTGTATTAATAAATTCAATTCAGTCATTTGAAATGAAGAACATTTTAATTAATTTACACTAAACCATTAAGGAGTAATTCTTTGTTATGAATGCTGCTCATTTTCATCTTGTCATAAACCATTTCCCGATCATCGGTTCAGCTATTGCAATATTTGTTTTGCTCATCGGCATAATCAAAAAAAGCGATGACGTCAAAAAAGTCAGCGTTCTGATACTGGTTCTGACCGCTCTCGTTACAATTCCTGTATATCTCAGCGGTGAAAAAGCCCAGGCAAAGGTGGAAGGAAACTATGAAGATGTAGAAGAAGAATATATAGATGCACACGAAGACTTTGCTTTGTATAGTTTCATCGCAATGGACATTGCGGGTGCGCTTGCCCTTGTTTCAATGTTACTTCATAAAAAACCGAAGATTCTTCCGAATTCATTTGCTTACTTTATACTCGCGGTCCTGATCGTCGTTAACGGGATGATGGCTTATACAGCTTACCTCGGCGGAAAAATTCATCATCCGGAAATACGGGAAGACAAGCTTCCATGGGAATCGTCTGTAAATTCAAACGAAGATAAAAACACTAATAAGGAAAATAGCGGAAAAGAAGAAAATGATGATGAAGATGATGATTAGTGTATGGAGTCAATTGAGTGTTTAGAGTGAGTGGAGTGTTTGGAGTGAATGGTGTGTTTAATCATGCCAATCATTTAATCATAAAAATCATAGTTCAAAATTCATTATCAATCATAGTTTAAAAATAATTCCCTTCATATCATCAGGCAGTTCGGATTCAAACAACAATTCTTTTTTTGTAACGGGATGAGTAAGCCCGAGCAGCCTCGCATGTAATGCCTGTCTCGGCATTTGTTCAAGTAAATTTTTTATCCGGGCCTTTATATTTGATGTAATATTTATTGAATGAGGTTCTCTCCCGCCGTAAGTTTCATCACCAAAAACAGGATGACCGAGACTTGCAAGGTGAACTCTTATCTGGTGTGTTCTTCCGGTTTTTAAGTTCAGCTTTACAAGGGACAGAATATCAAATTCTTTAAGAACTTCATAATTTGTTATTGCGATCTTTCCTGTTTCGTCGTCTTCTTTTAATACAGCAACTTTTTTCCTGTCACGTTTATCACGCCCGAGCCTGTTTGATATCTCACCTTTTTTCTTCTTCAGTTTTCCCCAGACTAATGCATTATATTCCCTCTTTATAGTATGATGAAAAAATTGCTCCGAGAGTTTTCTGTGTGTCGTCTCATCTTTTGCAACTACTATCAGTCCTGAAGTATCTTTATCAAGCCGATGAACAATCCCGGCTCTTTCAAATCCATTCAGGCTTGACAAAGATTCCTTCTTTTGTCCGGCATAATACATTACTGCATTTACAAGCGTACCGCTGTAATTTTTATAAGCGGGATGAACAACCATTCCGGGAGGTTTATTTATTATCATTAAGAATTCATCTTCGAAAATTATGTCAAGCGGAATATTTTCCGGCACTACTTCCTGCTTGTCCGGATAATCAAGCTCAATCTCTATCTCATCCTCTGGACTGACAAGGTAGCTTGATTTTATCAATTCTCCGTTGACAGTCACATAGCCGAGGTTGATTGCTTTTTGAACTTTGGTTCGTGAAGCATTTTCGATAAACATGGTAATGTACTTGTCAATTCTTTGTTTGTTTATTATTTTGGGTACAATCAGAGTATAACTTTTTTCCATTTATATTTGTAATACACTGTAATTTTAAAAAACTTTTTTTATTTTACATCAATCTAAAATAATACTTTACACAACAATATCTAAGCTATTTATTTATATGAAAATTAAAATTTGGAATTATGCATAATAAATTCAAACTTCATGCATTTAAATGCTTTTTCTATTTTGGTTTACTTCTGTTAACATTATCTCTTTCACAATTTTTCAGCGGCTGTTCGGGATCAGACGAAGTAGAGGAGCTTACACAAAGAGATAAGGATTCAATAGATGTTTACGCTAAAATGCAAAAAGCATTTTCACTTTACAGGGAGGCATTGGTTTATAACGAGTCTTCGGATGAACAAAAAGCAAATTCACATTTCGAATCAGCTTTAAGGCAGCTTAATGAAATAAATTATGAATTAATATCTGATCCTGAAAATTATTTTTGGAAACAGGATTACAATGAGCTGGCACAAAGCATTGTGGAGGATTATCTTATCACTCAATCGGAGATCATTCAGAACAGCCTTGTATTTGAATTTGCAAAAAGAGTCTCGGTAAATTATGAAAAGATAGAGGAATTCAGTGCAGACAGGGAGCCGCTTCCGGACGGAAGCGATGTGCCATTGATCAGGAATTCCGTAGTTGACGGATACATAGAGTTCTTTTCCAATACTGACAGAGGTAGAAGCTTTATTGATAAATGTTTGTACCGTTCAGGAAAGTATTTTCATCTGATGAGAGAGATCTTAAAATTCAACAATGCGCCCGAGGAACTCGTTTATCTTTCGGTTCAGGAATCCGGTCTGAATCCGACGATAGTCTCAAGAGCGGGAGCCGTGGGCATGTGGCAGTTCATGCCGTCAACAGGTTATGCTTACGGACTGGGCAGTGACGGATACAGAGATGACAGAAGAGATTTTGAAAAATCAACTGATGCAGCCGCAAGACATTTAAAAGATTTATACAGAACATTTGATGACTGGTATCTTGCTTTTGCAGCTTACAATGCAGGACCGGGAAGAGTCAGGTCTGCCATCAAAAAAAGCGGCTCTAATGATTTCTGGGTGTTGAGGGGTTATCTGCCCGGAGAAACAAAAAATTATGTTCCGTCTATTCTTGCTTTGTCTTTCGTTTTGAGAAATCCTGAAGAATACGGCTTTAATGATATTGAATACGGGACTCCTGTTTCTTTTGACATTGTAAACATGCAGTGTGAATTGTCATTTCAAAAAATTGCAGAGCTTAGCGAAACTGACATAGAAACTATAAGGGATCTGAATCCGGAGCTGACAAATGATTTTATGCCGGACTATGATGTTCCTTATCAGTTGAGAATTCCTCATAAGAGCTTTAAAAAATTTGCATCAAATTTTGAAAACGCAAGTGATATTAACAAAGGCAGCTATACCCCGGAGTATGCGGGGGATGAATCGGGTCCAGTAGCGAACAGTCTTGCATCGGTACAATACAAAGTAAAAAATTACGAACCGGACGATGTTCATTTAATCGGAAGCACCGACGGAAAAATGAAAGTCACACATAAGTTCAAAAAGAAAGAAGCATTGGCTTCTGTTGCAGTTTACTATTCGGTGAGACCTGTTGATATAAGAATATGGAATGATTTGAATTACGGTACCTATCCTAAATCCAAACAGGAACTTGCTATTTATCTTTCTGCGGAAAAATATAAATTACTGCAGGGATTGAATAACCCTGACGAAAATGCAAATTTAATATCCGAAAATACTGATAATAGCACGCCGTCTGAAGAAAAGATTGAAAATAAAAATGAAGAGAAAAATTCTGAAGCTCCGCCTCCTGCTGTGGATACAAATCCGCCGGCTCAGGTTGAAACCCCGGTTTATATTGCAAAGAATAATACATCTGAAAACAATGATGAATATTCCGATGAAAGTTTAGATGCTTTCGTACGTGCAAACTCAAATGAAAATGTTTCCGATAACAGTAACAGCGAAACAACGAAGGAGCCGGAATCATTGGATGAAACAACATCATCAACTGACGGATCTGTATCTTACGAACAGACAGAGTCTCAGCCGACAACCAAGAAACAGGTTACAAAAGAGGTTTCCACTTTCAAAAATAATTCTGCAACAACGTATGTAGTATCGGAGGGAGATAATCTAACGGAAATTGCCGGGACTTACGGAGTAAGCGTTTCCGATTTAAAAGAATGGAATGGTTTGGATGATGATAAGATCCTTGTCGGCCAAAGACTGAAAATTCATCCTTCAAACTCAAATACAAAGACATCAATACATACGGTTTCTTCAGGTGAGAATCTAACAATGATTGCAAACCAGTATGGACTTTCACTTTCGGAGTTAAAAGACATGAATGATATTGACGGCGATGTGATTTTTGTTGGGCAAAAGCTGAGAGTCATAAATAACGGTTCTGATCATAAGACAAACAGGAAAACTTCCGGCGTTAAGAAGACCTACAAAGTCAGGAAAGGAGATACACTGGCTTCCATTTCCGATGAGACTGACATTTCAATCAGGGATCTGAATGAAATGGAATAATTTAAAGAATGATAAAATACTTGTCGGGCAGGTTTTGAAATTATACAAGTAAAATGTCACAGACGGACCTTTCTGACTTAAGCAAACTCAAATCTGGGTTGAAAGAAATTTTTATATGAGAGTTATATTACACATTATTAAAAATGCTGGCATAGCTCAGCTGGTAGAGCAGCTGATTTGTAATCAGCAGGTCGGGGGTTCAAATCCCTCTGCCAGCTCCAAAAAGCCTCAAAACAATTATGTTTTGGGGCTTTTGTTTTAACAGATAAAGTGAAGAGAAAGCATTAAATAGTGAGTTTTTAGTCAGCTGACTAATGAAAATACTAATGAAAATTTGAGGAGTACAATTTAAGTTAATAAAAGAAAAATCCCGATAAGAATAAATTTCAGGTCTGCAAAAACCTTTAAAAAACTTACCGGGATTTTTAAAATTAAATTCTGTTTTCATTTTGCAGTTCGAAATTTATTTATACAAAAATAATCAACTGCAAATGTAAAAGCAAATAGAGATCAATTGGTGGCAGCGTGAATTTCTTTTGTCCATAGATTCCGGGACCAGAACTTACATCAATTGAGTTGGACTAAGTAAATAATAGGAAACATTTTGTCACCCCCATATTTCTTCGGTAATCTGCACCAAATAATTCCCTACCAGGGCATTTGTATTTGTGGCTTATTCAACTCATTGGAACATGAAATTAACTCTTCTTTAGGGAGTGTAAAAACCTCTCAAGAAAAATATAATATAATTATTACAACTTTTGAATCATTGATTATTTTTCAATTAAAATCTTTCAAATGAAAATAGATTTATTACAAGTAATTTTGGTACCTATTCAAGTTTATTCACTGGTGGCGGGACATTAAAAACCAATAATGGCTTAGTATCCTGAATATCATTTGATGCTGTAAGTTTTCCAAAATATCTTTCAAGTATAAATACTCCCCATCTTGAATCTCCTTTCTTTGCTTTCCCCACACCCGCCCGGATGACAGCTTTAATGTCTGATTCTGAAATATAAGATGCAAATTCTTTTAAAGTAATTTTATTCGTTGAACCGAATTTACGACCTGAACCGGGTCTTTTTCCACCGCGCTGCATTTTAATTCATTTTAAGAAGTTTAAAAAATGGTAAATATATTGGATTGTTTTTTCTTTTATGCTATGGTTCTTTCGTGAACTTTTACATATTGTTATCAACAACATCGTTATAATATTCAAACAACTATTTAAGGAAATCCCAAAAAACCGGATAGCCATCACAGCTTAGAGCCCAGTTATATGTTTTGTCAAAGTTTAAATAATCTGCTAAATCATCTCCTGCATTTACAAGATCTGATTTTTCCAATGTCTTACTAATGTGAATATCTAAATTCAATGCCTGTGAATAAGTTATTGCTTTTTCGCTCCATGTTCCATAGAGTGATTTATCCGGATAAAGAATTATTGTTTTGCATTTCTTCTCTTTGAGGATTCTAAACTTATCAAGGCTTAACATATTAGAACCGCCAGCAGCCAAGCAAATAAAACCTTTTAAGTAAACACTCATCAAGATCGCACTTTTCTCACTTTCAAATATTGCAATATTTTGATAATCACTTTGCAACTGATGTAAACCAAAGAAACACTGATTCAATTTATAATTCAGATCCAATTTCTTATGAATGAATGTAATGTCGTCTTTTCTTTTTCCGGTATGAGGACCATACAACATTTTCTTACCAGTTCGGGTTCTACCTTCCGTATCAATTTGATAAAATACCGTATAATTATTTTTTGCAGTTCCTATTTTAAATTTCCGAATTAGCTCAATTGTCAAGGAATCACTGAATATCCTCAATAAATATTTAACAAAGTTGTTATTACTCAAGGCGATGCTTAAATCTAAGGTCTTTGATATCGACTCAGGTGGGACTGTATCAAACTGTATCATTTTTGTATCAACTGTATCACGTATATCATTTGTATCACACTGTTTCACAGTATCACTATTGTCTTTGAAATATTCTTTTGGGGGATAATGATAACCGCATTTTTCAATTCTATTACAAATGCCAACATTATCAGAAATATATTCATTTGACTCAGTATCAATATATCTTGTAAATTCGCCCTTATGCTTACACTTTGGACAAAGAAAGCGGCTTTTAGCACCGGAGTATTTTTCTAATTCAAAGCCCATATATTTGATATAGTTTGATACATGTGATACAGTTTAATACAATTAATACATTTTGATATATATATATATATAACACTTTGATACACATGATACACTTGGTAAAGTTAAGCTTTTTCATAAACCCCGTTCTCCTCATATTTTCTTACTGTGTTTACTGAAATCCCTAATTCCCTTGATACTTCCCTTAATGATTTTCCTTCTTCTCTTAATTTTTTAGCTTCACTTTGGATTTCTTGCCGATCATATTTCTTCAAATGATTTGCTTCCCAGTCCATTCTCACAAAATCAAAATGTAGGAAATTTGAATCAGCATTAATTTTAAAAACGAAAACCTGTTCATTCCCTCCGCTTCCTCTATTCTTCAAGAGTTTTAAATATCTTAAGTCAGCAGATACACCTGATTTAGCAATTGCAAAAACCCCATCACAAAAGTTACTTAAGTTTGCACTGCCGGAGAGATGACGTAACTCAATTTCGATATGCGAGGGGATTTTTGGTGTGTGACCAATCAAAAGTATGCTGATGTTGTATTCAATCTTCATATCATTTAAGTCTTTCATAAGTAATTTTGCGTTTTCACCTTTTTCTTTATCTTGGGCTATAAAACTTATATTATCTACTATTACAACTTTCGGCTTATGTTCATCAATTTTGTTTTTAATGAAACGTGATAATTCCGCTTCACTATCATAGCTGATATTTGAAATCAACCGAAAGTTTTCGTCGAACGGATAGTTTCCGAAACCTTCTTTGTAATAACGTTTCTTGATTTGTGCCGTAGTCATTTCCAAATTAAAATATAGAACTTTTTGCTTTCCGATTTCATTTTCAAAGGGATTTGTATTTGCACCCTTAGAAATCATATCCGCAAATTGAAAAGCAAAAATTGTTTTCCCTATTCCAGTAGCTCCGAAAAAAATAACTACTTCATTGTCGTAAATGAAATCGCCGCAAACCTGTTTTGGTAATTCTAATTGAGATTCTAATAATTCATTCATTGTCATGTCAATACATTTTTTAGTTAAATATGAATTTGCTTCTTTGGTTACTTCAGTTATCAATTGTTTTGTCATTGAGAGACCCTCCATATTGTATTCATATCAATTTTAATAGTTCAAAAAGTTTACTGCTTGTTTCATATCCTCGCTCTTAATATGGGAGTAAATCATAGTTGTCGATACATTTTTGTGACCCGCTATTTGTTGGACGATACTCAACGGGACACTATTTTTTGTCAGTTCCGTAATAGCTGAATGGCGTAGGCAGTGATATTTAAAATCTTCACTCAAATTTAGTTTCCTTAAAATCATCTTGAATTTTTTGCTAATTGTATCGGTCCTCAGTTTCAGTAATGGATTCTTTCTTGTTTGATTGTAGAAAATTGTAATGCTTCAAGTGGAAAAGGAATTTCAAAATAATTATTTTAGTAAACTTAAAGAAAGGAGATTCCAAAATGCAGGAGAGAAAACATTACACCGCCGAACAAAAAATTATATCTCAGAGAGCTTCTTGAGAATAATGTTCCTGTCAGCCAATTAGCAGAGAAGTACAATATCCATCCTAATGATATTTACAACTGGAAGAAGAAACTATTTGAATGCAGCAGATATATTTAACAATAAATCCGGTAAACAAACTTCTGAAGCAGAGAAGAAGATTAGAAACTACAGGAAGAAAGCTGAAGGATCGTCAGGAAGCGATTACATTTCTTGTTACAGAGAATATTGAGTTAAAAAAAAACATAAATGGGGAAGACTGAAGGACCTCTTGGGTAGAAGTTGACATCGCGATGACGTTATAAACTTTATATCCATAATTATAAAAAAAACTGAATTAACGATAAAAACTTTGTTGAAACTGATAAGACATAGACTCAAGTAAATATTATTCCTGGAAAGGCAGAGAAGGAATACCAAATAGTCATAATGGCATGATCCCAAAGAGAACTGGCTTTTGGATTGGGAAAAAGAAGCTATCATTGATTATGCGAAGAATCATTTAGGAGAGGGTTACCGAAGATTGACTTACATGATGCTTGACGAAGATATAGTCGCTGTCAGTCCTTCTCAATGTACCGGGTACTGAAGATTGCAGGACTTCTAAACCGATGGAATGAAACCAACAAACTCGAAAGGAACAGGATTTATTCAGCCAGAGGTCCGCACCGGCATTGGCACGTGGATATCAAGTATGTTAATTTTAAAGGGACATTTTTTTTCCTGATCTCCGTAATCGATGGTTACAGCAGATATATAGTTCAGCATGATCTCAGAATGAATATGCAGGAGTTTGATGTACAGCTGACGATTCAAAGAGCAATAGAAAAATATCCCGGCTATAGTCCGAGAATAATATCGGACAACGGATCCCAGTTCATCAGCAAAGACTTTGCGCAGTTCTGAAATTCGCAGGGCTGCAACATATAAAAACCTCCATTGCATATCCACAAGGCAACGGAAAGATAGAACGATTTCACAGAACAGCTGGTGAAGAATGTTTATCAAAATCTTCATTCATTAATTTAGAAGATGCAAGAAAACAGATCAGAGTATATTGATTTTTATAATACCAAAAGACTTCACAGTTCATTATATTATTTAACTCCGGAAGATTTTCTGATGGATAGAATAAAAGATAAATTAAAAGTAAGAGAAGATAAATTAACACAAGCAAGAAACAACAGAATTGAAACCAGATATGCAGTATAAATTTACACCATAAAATTTTGAAAATTCCTGTTTCCGGTGAACCAATACACAAATAACTCTCGGATTCCCTAAATTTATGTATATTATTTCCATCTCCCGAGCCTAATACTTCACTTAACAGTTCCAACATTTGTTTTGATATTGGTATAGTCTTAAAGCAATTGGACTTTTGCTGATATATATTTATCAAACTCTTTTCAAAATCAATGTCTTTAATTTTTGTATTTAATACCTCTGAAATCCGGTTCGCTGTCAATAATGTAAATTTGATTATTTGTTTTAGTTGTGGGTCTTCTGCATTATCTAAGATGTTTCTTATATCTACCGGATCAATTGACAACATTTTCTTTTTCTCAATTTTAAATTGCTTTATAGTTAAAGCTTTGGACTGTTGAAGCAATTCAAAATCTACTAATTTATTAAAGATTGCTTTGATATTTCTTATATCAATGTTGACAGAGATTGAACTAACTTCTTTGCTTCGCTTTATTTTGAAATCCTCGAAATCTACTTTTGTAATCATATCGAGTTCTTTATCTCCGACTAATCTAATGAGATTCTCGAAAGTGCTTTTATAACTTCGGTAAGTATTGTAGGAATTGTTATTTCTATAATGAGAGAATATTCTTTTCTTGACTTCGGAAAGTTTTAATGAAGATTTATCAGCGTTCAAACTTGAAGAGTCGGGGATATCTAAACTCTGTATATACTTTGATGTTTCACTTTTGATTTTGGATTTTAACGCTTTTTGATTTGATGACTGCTGACAAGAGATACCAACAAAAAGGTATTCCCGGTATTTGTATCACAAAGTAATATCTCTTTTTGTGATTGCATAGATAATTTTTTTTATATAAAGAAATAGCAGAGGAAAAATTATCTAAGACTTCTGGGAAGGTAGAAGAAAAAGAAAAACCTCTGCTATTTTTAAACTCTAATTTATGATATTTTGAATAAATAATCATCACCTTAGATAATTTTAATCACAAATTAGAAGTATTATTTGTTTATAACAATCATTTGAAAGGTTAAAACCATTAACCTTTCATTCTCAACGCCTTTCTTCGCTGGGATTTCCAACTTTTAAAATTATTGATAAAGGATTCGTAAGAATAGTTTTTCAGTTCCAGTCTTGCGGTTATGAAATCTTCATTATAAAACTCATTTTTAAACCCTTTTTTAATGTTCATTGATTCACTTTCCCAATCATTAAAGTATTCATTTATTGTTCCTCTTTTGTTTTTTAATATTAATATTCTCTTTTTGTAAATGGAATATTTCATTTACCCGCTCTATGATTTCAGATTTTTGTTTTTTTGATAGAGACTCAAATGCTTTTGATTTAGTAAGGGCCTCTCCTACATCTCTAATTACCTCTTGAGTAAGTTTTTTTTTCTCCTGTACGAAACTCGATATCTGTTTTCAAGACTTAAAAAGGCTAAGGTTAACAAGTATGAAGCCTTATAAAGTTTATTTCTTATAGTCTTTGATTTTGTCTTTAAGAAGATATCTACAAATTCTTGTAAATATTTATCTGAAATGTCAACTATATCCTCTGCAAAAATATTAATGAATTCAATTAAATAATTGCAGAATTGAAAATTGTTATCTTTGTATCTAAAGTATTTTTTAAAAGGAATACTGGGAGAAAAATTAGACCTTTCTGCCCAATAACTTAGAAGACAGTATGCGTCAAATGACACATTTAAAGGATTTGAATTTCCAAAATCAATTTTATATTCATGTTCAAGTTTATTTTTATGACTTTTGCAAAAACCCTCCAATGTTCCAGAATAGTCATTTTTTAAAAAATATAGACTTATTTTCTCTTTCATTTCCTTCCCCTTTCTGATAAGAAGTTTAGTTATTCTTATTTATTTTATTTTCAAATATTCTTAATTAGATAGATTTAGTTAACAAAATACATTTCCGAAGTGTTACTGTTGATCTCATTACTCATGGGTAAAAATGATCTTTTTTTATTTAAGTTAAAATAAATCTAATAAAATTTCAGGTTTAATTACACTCTGAGCCGAGGAGATAAGTCACGCACTTTTTTATAGGTGACTTAGAAAAGAGACAATTAGTATTTAAGAATTCAATAAACACTCCTCGAACATCATTGAAAAACAAAAATGACCTGCGTAATTTAATCTTCCCTTAGAAATGGCATATTAGTTCTGAATATTCAGAAGCTCTATCTCATGATGCCATTTTTTTGCAAAAAATTATAAAACTATATTGTGCCTTACGAATCGGAAAAAATAACAAGGAAAAGACGGATTGACCAAAAGTTAAAAGCTAATGGCTGGATTATCATACCTTACACAGAGGGTATGAACTTATCGGGTCTCACTAATCATGCTATTGAAGAATTTCGGGACAATTAACGGTCCCGCGGATTATGCGTTGGTTGTTAATGGGAAACTTCTCGGTATAGTTGAGGCAAAGAAATTAGAGGTTGGTGCTCAAAATGTTTTGGAACAAGCTAAGCGATATTCAAATGGTGCTGATAAAACGATTGGGGAATGGAAACAATATCATGTTCCTTTTTTGTATTCCTCGAATGGGGAATTAATTTATTATCTGGATGTAAGAGACAATAAAAATCTAAACAGGCAGATTTTCAGTTTTCATTCACCGGAAGCTATGGAGACTTTATTTTATTCAAAAATAGAATCTGCTTTACAATGGCTAAAAGACAAGCCGATTGATACACCGGAACTGAGACCTTATCAAAAAGATGCTATTCAGTCTTTT
>CAWIJF010000002.1:0-220779 GCA_963836395.1 uncultured Ignavibacteria bacterium
GATAAAAATTGAAAGTGTAGAAAATAAAAGTTGTAAGTTTTTAAAGTATAAATTTAATGTTTTCATTTTTATTATTCCTTAATTTTAGTTTGTAAAATTTTTATAATAATTGCGAAATAAATATTTCGTTTAGCTTTACATCACTATGTAAAACCTGAAAAGTATGCTTTCATATTTGTTCCCCAGTTAAATTGTTTGTTGTTAATTTGTTCTTTACAAAAATGGGAATGGAAAAGGAAAGTTGTAATAGGAAGTTTAGCTTATTTGTGTATAGGGAAAGTTGCCTATTTTCTGATTTGGAATTTGGGAATGCGGATTTGGGATCTTTAGGATTTTAGATCTTAGATTTTTGATTTTAGATTAAATTTACCGATTAACCGATTAACCATTGACCATTGCATAATTTTTCCTTCTTCTCAGCCCGACAATCAATCCCGCCAGTCCGATCAAAGCGCAGATTCCGAACCAAAGAAAAATATTATAACCTACCGTGAAAAATCTGTAACATGCATCAAAGATGAACAATGCCAGCCCTGTTATTTCCCAGACTTTATCGTTCATCCACGCGTTTCTGTTTTCCATTACCGGGGTAAGGTTAAATAGAATTTTTATTTCATCCCAGTCCCAGAGCACCAGAAGAATATTCGCAAGAAGCATTAAGCCTGTTATAAAAGGTGTTCCTCTGAAATCATATGATACTGTGATCACAAATACATTCGCAATTATCGGCAGGAACATCAGCGCGCCGAGCTTCGCATATCTCTGAGTCATTAACAAAAATCCCGCTGCCACCTGACCTGCACCAAGAAATTTCCAGTAAAGTCCTGACTGATAAAGCGTTTCAAACAAATGAAAGGGTGAGTTTAACGGAGTATCCGTTCCGTCATAAGTTGTAAACCTTTCTCCTTTTATTTTTACAATGGCTGCAAAGACAAATGCGCCACCGATGAGATAACGTGTATATATTATAAAAAGCTGGGGGAGAATTTTTTGTTTGAGTGACTTCATAAAGTGATTTTTATTAACGTGAAAAAAATAAGCGAGTTACAAAGACAGAAAATTAAACGGAATTAAAAATATTTAGTAATTACTTTGAATTAATAATATTATGTAACTATGTTATTGCCATTCTTAAAATAATTCGGTTTAAAAAACTAATTTCTTATTTGTTTTATAATGAATATGTCGGACGAATCTGAACTCATAGAAAAGCTTATTAAAGGAGATGAGTCCGCTTACAAAGAGCTATTCGATCTTTATAAAACAAAGGTGTTCAATACTGCCGCCGGTTTTCTTACAAATGAAAGTGATGCGGAAGATGTGACTCAGGAAGTCTTCATTCAGATATTCAGATCGGTAAAACATTTCAAAGAAAGATCAAAGCTTTCAACATGGATATACAGGATACCATCACAAAGTGTCTCGATCTTTTGAGGAAAAAGAAAACAAAGAAACGGTTTGCTTTTGTAACTGAAATTTTCGAAAAAGAAGATAAAGATAAGAAAGAAGTCATTTGTGAATTATGAACATCCCGGGCGTTGAAACAGAAAAACGTGAATTGTCAAAAATACTTTTCAAGAGAAATAGATAAGCTCCCGGACAATCAGCGCATAGCATTCATATTGAATAAAGTTGAACATTTAAGCTATAAAGAGATCAGTGATATCATGGATATTTCTGTTTCATCCGTTGAGTCGCTTATTTTCAGGGCAAAAACAAATCTTAAAAAAAGACTGGAAAAATTTTACAGATCCTGACCGCAGGTTTTCTGAAATAAAGGCGTCTAATTAAATAAACATTTACAAAAAGTATGAAAGAGAGAGAAGTTAACAACTTAGTTGAATGAACATCTATGCAGCATAGATGAATTGACAACTTCCTGTTCCGGATGAACATTTATTCGAGAAGAATAATGAACAATGTACAATCAAAAAGATATCAGCTTTATAAAAGGATAATTCTTTTGGAAAATATGCCATAGCTTTTGCTATACTTATTTTGATCAATCTGTTTTCATTTTTTAATTATCATAAAAATACCGATAACAAAATTGCAGCTGATGCTACAAATTATTCAAAAGAGTTAAATGAATTTGCAAAAGAATATTTTTCAAATCAGACTGAATACAATTACAGCGGAAAGTGAATTACTTCGATAAAAATAAAATATTAACAGTATCAGTTGTATTGCTTACTGCGTCATCAATATCGGAATACTTGTATTGCTTATGGACAGGCAGACCACCTAAATTACCTCCCGAAGGAATGTTGCCGGGAATGACGAGTGCATCCGCCTGAAGGCATCCGGCATCCGGACAGAATGCCTCCTGACACGGGACCAAAAGATTTTCTTATCCGGGAATTAAATTAATGAATGACAGACAAATACAGGATTACCAGAAATTGGTTGAACAGCACCAGTCAGACATGAAAAGAATAAGAGAAAAGATAAGGAATGAAAGAGACGAACTCTGGGATACCCTTTCAAAATCAAACGGCGATTCAGCAGAAGCCGAAAGGATACATCTGAAATTGGAGCAGATCAGAAAGAGACAGAGCTGTTACTTATGAGCATTTTCAGAAGGTTAAAGAACTTTGTAATGATGAGCAGAAAAAAAGATTTGATGAAGTCATCAGCGATGCATTAAAAATGATGGGACCGACTCCTCCTCCGCCAGCCTTCCGATTAAATAAAATAATTTTAAAAATAATAATGATAAACAAATTAATATTTTTTCTTACTCTAACTTTATTTTATTCCTGCGGGAGCAATGACAGATTATGAAAGCCATCCGGACATATCACAGGCAAATAAAATAAGTTTGATTTTAAATCGGATTTTGATTCAACAGGCAGGATCAAGATCAAATCAAAAGAAATTAACGATCTAAAAAAATTATCGGAGATCAAGAAATCTCATTGATTATGATCCATTCACTTATATTTACTGTACTTCCACGGGCACGATGAGCTTTTATAAAGACAGTACGTTCAGATAATAACAATGGTTTTTAATACATTACACCGGACCAAAAACACATAGCATTTAACTATAACGGAAAATTAATTGCAATAAGACTTTCCGATGCAAATGCTGACTTTTTGAGAGTCTGAAAAATTAATTAAATCATAAAATTGAAAATCCTTATTTCAGCACTTTTTCTTTTTTGTTCCATAAATGCTTTTCGCGCAGATCACTCCTGAGATCTATTCATGGCAACAAAATACTTACGGGAGTCACAGGTTACAACGGAATTCCCGCAGATGTTCAGCAAGTTTTCTATTCGGCGAATTATGTTTATGTGAAATGCACCGGAATTCCCTCTTACACTATCGGACCATGGGCAATGAATCCTAATATTCCAACGAATCAGAACTGGACTTTTAAGATAGCGAGATTTCCTGTTGCCAGTCCTTCGCCTGTAGCAGCCGGCAACGGACAGATAGGGGTATTGATAAACGGAGTCGTTCTATTCAATTCCGGTGATGCGATGTCTTACAACAATCAGAACATCTGGCACAGAGTCGCCCAGTACTTTGAAGGAATCGGCTTTGATACTTCGGGCGGTCATCCGGCTCCTGGGGGAGTTTATCATTATCATATCAATATGAAAAAATTATACACGCCAAATTCATCCGAGCACTCACCGATACTCGGTTACATGTTTGACGGATATCCTTTATATGGTCCTTATGCATATTCAAATCACAAACGGAACAGGCGGCATCAGAAGAATGATAAGCGGATATGTGAAAAGAAATATTACTGAAAGAACAACTTTACCCGACGGAACTGTCTTACCGGCGAATCAATACGGACCACCAGTCAGTAGTTCATATCCTTTAGGATGCTTCGTTGAAGATTATGAACTTGCTGCATCAGGTGCTGATCTTGATTCTCACAACGGAAGAACCTGCATTACTCCCGAATATCCGGCAGGAATATATGCTTACTTCATTACAATAGATTCACTCGGAAATCCTGATTATCCTTACATAATAGGTCCGAAATATTACGGTCAGGTAGTTGCAGGAAATACACCTCCCGGAGGTCATGTTACAATTTCAGAAACTGTCACCCAGTATATTCCATTGACAGGCATTTCGAATCTGAGCGAACCGATAAATTTTAATTTATATCAGAACTATCCCAATCCTTTTAATCCCGGGACAAATATAAAATTTGATATTTCTATATCAGGAATTACAACTTTAAAAGTTTATGATATGTCAGGCAAAGAAGTTTACTCTGTTCTTAATGAAGACTTAATTCCGGGAAGCTATGTCGTTAAGTTTGACGGCAGCTCGCTTTCATCGGGAGTTTATTACTATACTTTAACCTCAGGCGAAAACAGTCTGACGAAGAAAATGCTGATGATAAAATAATCTGTGTCAGTTTAATTTCATTTTCTTACAACATACCAGTTGTTCTGAATATCATGAGCTAATTTTTTTGTTTCAACGTTCCTGAATCCGGCTTTGGATAAATATTCACGTGTCGTCTCCTCGCCCCACATTGCGCCGAGTCCTTCACCGTTCTGAGCCAGTGACACCGTCATGCAGTGCATTGTGGAAATTGTATAAAGGAATGTTCCGATCGGATGCTCGATATCTTTTTCCAGATGACCTGTCCCGCTTATGTCCTGCATGAGATAAACACCGTCATCTTTCAAAGCTTTGTAAATTCCCTTTAAGACATTCATTGGCTTTGCCTGGTCATGAATGGCATCAAATGTCGTAATGAAATCATATTCTCTTTCCGGGGCGGATTTGTCGAAGTCTGAAAGATCTTTCTGAATGAGCTTTATGTTTTTCAGATTTCTTTCAGAAGCCATCTTATTTGCTTTATCTATGGTTTCCTTTGAGAGATCCATTCCGGAAAATTTGCTTTTTGGAAATAATTCAGCAAGTTTAAGAAGTATCAGACCTGAACCACAGCCCACGTCAAGCATGTTTATTCCCTTTGTTAATTTGTCTTTGAGTTCAGGGATCAGCGGTATAATATGGGTTTCAAGTGATGATAGGACAGATTGCCCGCTGTCTTCCGCCATCACTTCATGAAATCTTGAATACTTTGAATAAGGAACTCCGCCTCCTTTTTTGAAACATTCAATGATATCATTTTCAACTTCACCCAGGACTGAAATGTATTGAGCGAACACTGCAAGATTGTCTGCTCCTGCCCCGCGTGTTAAGAAAGCCGCATGTTCAGAAGGAAGGGAATAAGTTTTCTTAGCCGGATCATAAAGAATTACTTTTGAAGTAACCATTGAGCCAAGCCATTCCTTCACATATCTTTCATTAAGATTCGCTTTCGATGCAATTTCAGAAACCGGTGCAGGGTCCATTTCATTCATGACATCAAACAATCCCGTTCTGTGTCCGACTGACAGCATTAATGCCAGTGAACCTTTGTTAAGTGTGTCGACTATTTCACCAGCAAATTTTTCGGCAATGTCCTTATCAAAGCCAAAATTTTTTTGTTTGTTTTCCATTGTGCTGAGATTTTAGTTTATGAAATTGAATTCTGATAGTTTCTAATATAATAATTAGAATTGAATATGTAAATATTCGATATCATTACTTTTTTCAATTTCATACCAAACTCTGCCATGCAATTTTTTAATCAGTCTCAGCAATTCTTTGTTAACTGCGAACGCTTTTCCTGTTCCAGAAAATATAAAACGGAATTCCGCTCAGTACAAGAGCCAGTCCTATCCCCGCATCGCGCGGATTTTGTATTATGGTCACGACCACAAGCGTTATGCAAAACAAAACAAATATCAGAGGAACAACCGGATATCCCATTGCCTTGTATGGTCTGTGAGAGTCTTTCATTTTTTTTCTCAAAATAAAAACTCCGAATGCTCCCGCACCATAAAAAATAAACGAAGCAAAAATCAGCATGTCAGTTAGCTGGTCGAATGTTCCTGACAGGACAAGCAGGCATGACCAGATTCCCTGTATTAGAAGAGAAGTAGAAGGTGTTTTATATCTTGGCTGAACATTCCCGCATGATTTGAAAAAGAGCTTGTCTCTTGCCATTGCGAAATAAATTCTTGATGAAGCAAGTATCGTCCCGTTGGTCGTTCCGAATGTAGAGATCATTATCAATATGGAAATAAAAAATGCTCCGCCGTTCCCGAGAAACTTTCTCAATACTTCTACTGCTATTATTGTATTCTCATTACTTGCAATTGCAATCATTTCATCAACGGGCATTACATACAGATAAACAAAGTTGACCAATAAATAAACAACGATAACTGTTCCGACACCAATAAACAGCGCCAGCGGGATATTTCTCTTAGGATTTTTTATTTCGCCACCGAGATAGCCGATATTATTCCAGCCATCATAAGCCCAGAAAGCGCCGAGCATTGCTGCGAACATTGCTCCGAACAATCCAAGCGAAGAACCATATTGAGCCGAAGAGTTTTCTCCGATAGGACTAATATTTTCCACTGATCCACCGCTCAATGTAAGTCCGAGAAAGATTATCACCAGTATTCCCAGTACTTTTAAAGTGGTAAAGATATTATTTATGAAACCTCCGAATATTACGCCGAGATAATTTGCCGTCGTCAGAAAAATTATTGTAAGTAATTGTCAGAGCTTTTACGCCAAAGCTTGCAAACGGATTAAATATTCCAAAGAGAGTAAACTGTTCCATGAGCCGGACTCAGATGCGGAAGAGGAATTATTGCATTTACCGACTCTGCAAAAACATAAGCAATCGAAGCAATTGATGCAGACTGTATCACAGAAAAGCATGACCATCCGTAAATGAAGGCAAACGCTTTCCCGTACATTTCCTTGAAATAAACATACTGACCTCCGGGCGCTGCTATAAGTCCTGCAATCTCGGCATTCGTCGCCGCTCCTATTAATGTAACTATGCCGGCGATCAGCCAGCACAGAAGAAGGATCCCGCCTGACTGCAGATCCACAGACATCGGTGCTGCTTTCTTAAAAATCCCCGACCCTATCATCGAACTTATTACAATTAATATTGCAGTGTAAAGTCCGAGCTTGGTGAGCAGACCGCTTGAGTGAACTTCGTGTTTAGGTTTTTCCATTTTGAATTTAGTTTTAAATACAGTAATGTTGAACTGCACTTATTCTTATTTAAAAAATACCTGAGCGACTTTATATATTTCCGGATCGACTGTCTTCAATTTGCTTATTGCTTTCTTAATAGTGATGTCGGTAATCTTATTTGAGACTATCGCGCACATCCTTCCGAATTTTTTTTCCTTTACCATCTCGACTGCATAAACACCGAATCTTGTTCCGAGTATCCTGTCAAATGCAGTCGGCATTCCGCCTCTCTGAACATATCCCAGAATCGTTGCCCGTGTTTCAAAGCCGGATCTTTGTTCAATTTCCTCAGAAAGATAATGACAAATTCCTCCCAGGCGCTTTCTTCCGAAGTCATCAAATTTTTGTTTTCCTTTTAATTCCGGATTGGCAAATTTAATATCGCTTTCATCTATCTTGGCTCCTTCTGCGACTACAATTATGGAAAACCATTTTCCGCGTGTATATCTGTTTTTAATAACATCCACTATCTCATCAATTTTAAATTTTCTTTCGGGAATCAGTACAACGTCTGCTCCGCCGGCTATTGCTGCATAAACTGCTATCCAGCCCGCATTTCTTCCCATAACTTCGAGAATCATGACTCGGTGATGTGATTCGGCTGTTGTATGAAGCCGGTCAATTGCTTCCGTTGCAATATTTACAGCAGTATCAAAACCGAATGTAAAATCCGTTCCGTAAATATCATTGTCAATTGTTTTGGGAATTCCGATACAATGAACACCTGCTTCAAATGCAAGCTGCGCAACATGCATTGAGCCTTCCCCGCCGATACAAATAACGGCATCAAAATCCGCTTTATAAATTTTTTCAATGAGTAATTTTTTTCCGTCTTTTTCCTGAAACGGACTGTAGCGGGAAGTGCCGATGATTGTTCCGCCGCGGTTAATTATTCCCGAAACTTCTTTTAATCCAAGCTGCATATAATCTTCATCTATTATTCCTTTCCATCCGTTTAATATTCCGACTGTCTGGAAATTAAGAGAAAGGGCTTTTCTTACAATTGCTCTCAATACTGCATTCAGTCCCGGGACAGTCGCCTCCGCTTGTCAATACTCCTATTTTCATATATTAAATATTTTAGTAATTGAATCCAGAGCGAAACCTTTTAAAGGGTTTCATGCTGCTGGCATAGCCGGAAAAAAATTCTCGAAATTGTCAAGGAAACTCCGTTTTAGTTTTCAAAAGAATGTTTTTACAATACTCGTTATACAGTTGCTATTTTTTTATATCTTAATATTATCAGAAACATTGCAAAATATAAATCACTGCTCCGAGAATAAATACAAATCTGAACCCGAACATCATTGCAAGAATTATTGCAGAGACAGTTCCGATCACTGAAAAAAATCCGTTTACTCCCCAGGCAAAAGCAACAAATCTTTTTTCAGCGGGAAGTATCAATGACATTCCTACCGGAAAAGGCATTCCCATAAAAAATCCAAGAGGAAAAATTATTAGTGCCGAAATCACATATTCTCCAGTGAAGCTCGAGTCTCACAAGTGAACTGAAAATATAACGGATTTAAAATTCCGATTGCTAAAGTCAGCAAAGCTATTATTCCAAAAATAATATAAAGTTTTTTTAAATTATTCTTATAAAATTTTGCCGAAACAAGACTCCCGAATCCGGATGCAACAAGCATAGTAGAAACAACAGTCAGAAGTGTGATCACCGGCTGTCCGAGAAACAAAGTGAATTTCTGAATCATACATATCTGAAGTATAATATATCCGAATCCCAGACATGCAAAATATATAAGATATTTTTTATCAATTGAAAATTCATTCGGCATGCTTTAACTGGAGCATTTTCTTTTTTAAAAAATTTCAGCGGCAGCAATATCAATAAACCTGCAATAATAATGCATTGAATTAATATTGCAATAAGAGTTGTTTCGGCAACGGGCTTATCTTTTAATGCAAGTATGGCTTTATCATCCTGAGAAAAAGTTTCTTTGATACCCTTCCATGAAAGATTTGAAAAGCCGATGTTCTGATCAAAGAAAGGTTTGTCATCAGTTGCAGGTCTGTAAATTATTTTCCTGATCATAAATGTTATCCGACTCAATCAGTTGTTTGTAAATACTTTCGTTTTCGAAATAGCGGATCATAAAGAATCTCCAGTTCAAGTGAGCTTGCTTCCTTCCGGATGTCGATAATATCAAGATCAGTGAAACCGTTCTTTTTATAAAGTACTCCCGCAAGAAAACTCTTATCATTTTCAAAATCATTCGGAGGTCTTCTGAATACAATAAAATTTTTCTTGCTGTCTTCGAGTCCTCTGCTGTTTTCAAAGCTCGCTTCTTTCAGAGTTGTTATGAGTTTCGGTATCTGTGTTTCGGGACGGGAAATATAAAGCACTCCGTCTTTGTCAAGATGATTCAGATATTCCTTCACAGCTTCTTTAGTCAGAATATAATTTTCAACCATACCCATTGCGCCGCTGGAAACAGCAGATGCGGAAATCGTATGCGCGGAAATTATTACATCATAAACAATTCTTTTTGATGACAAAACCGAGCGGGCATCATCCGTTATGAGCTTTACTTTTTTATTATTCTTTATCAGCGGACCTGTCCAGTAAGCAAGGTCATTTTGAATCAGATCATTTAGAATTCCGTTGATCTCAACCGCAGTAATATTCTTTGCATTGTGATAAAGTCCCGTCAAGTATTTCTCCGCCTCCCGCTGAGCCGATTATGAAAACTTTTTCGGCCGAATCTTTTAAAGCAAAAGCCAGATTGGATGCGTCGGCAGGTTTTGTTTCCAAAGGAAAGGATTTTACATTTGGAATATTGGTCGTTGCATTTCCGGCATCAATAATTGCCAGATAAATATCATATCCGTCCTGCGCCTTATCTTCATCTTTCATCACATCTACTTTTGAAAAAGTATTCCAGTCGGTGCGTATCTTCAGATCAGGCCTGTCCTTAATATAATTCCCGTAAATCTTATTTGCAGTTACATTTATGGGAAATCTGACATCCCTGTTAATCAGAAATGTTAAAGAAAAAATCAGCAGCACAAATGATATCAGAGAATAGGTTTTATAATTTCTAAAACCAAATACTATCGCAGCCAGAAAAGCAAATGCCGAAACAAATACAACCGCGCCGTTTCCGCCTACCTCCGGTATTATCAGTACAAATGCAATACAGGCAAGACCCGCTCCTGTTAAGTCAAAAAAATATAATTTTGAAATATCGGATTTAAATCGTGACAACAAAACTGAAATTATCAGTCCTGCAAAGAAAAACGGGATCGTAATTAAAATGTAATACAGAGGCAGATAAAGAAACTGGACAGAGTCAGTCAGCAGACTGAAGGGATCAAACGGTATCTTATTCATTAATATGAACGAAATTATTACGCTCGCACCGTAGCACATCGAAAGTATCGTCAGTAGTTTATCCGTATCTATTGAGTTCAGCTTTTTATTAAGCGACAGCACAACTCCGCTGACTCCGAATCCGAGCAGGGCAACGCTTATCACCATAAATGCAAAATGATACCAGAGTGAAACGGACAAAACTCTTGTGAGGGAAAATTCAAGAAGCAGAGTCGAAAGTGCAATCAAAAATATACCGGTAAAATATGAAGATTTAATCTTTTCGGAACGGAGAGTTGAAGTTTTTTTTGAATTCATTTATATATTTGGTGAATTTAGATTCATGCGATCTTGCTTTTAGAGTTAATGTAAGTTGGGTTTGAATATCTTCCCAAAAAATTTTCTGATAAATTTTATTCTCTGAATTTTTTCGTTAATGAATACAGATCTTTCAATTGCATTAATAAAGACTCCATATTATCAAGCTTCATCATACTGCTTGCATCACTCAGCGCTTTTTTCGGATCAGGATGTGTCTCGATAAAAAATCCGTCTACTCCTGCTGCTGCTGCAGCTCTTGACATAGGTAATATAAATTCCGGATTTCCGCCGCTTACTCCTTTTTCTTTCGAAGGAGTCTGAACCGAATGTGTAGCATCGAATATCACAGGATAACCAAACCTTTTCATAATCACAAGGCTTCTCATATCAACCACTAAATTATTGTACCCGAATGTCGTGCCTCGCTCGGTGAGAAGTATTTTCTTATTGCCGGTAGAAGCAACTTTCTCCGCCTGATATTTCATGTCCTGAGGCGCAAGAAACTGTCCCTTCTTTATATTAACTACCTTCCCGCTTTCTCCTGCGGCTTCGAGCAGATCGGTCTGCCTGGAGAGAAATGCCGGAATTTGTAACACGTCGGCAATTTCTGCAGCGATCTCAACTTCGATCTCCGAATGAATATCTGTAAGTACCGGCACATTAAATTCTTTTTTCAGATCCGATAATATCAAGAGGGATTTATCAATTCCGATTGTTCTGAAAGAATTTGATGAAGTCCTGTTTGCTTTTACATACGACGATTTGAAAATAAATGGTATTTTTAATTTGTCCGTTATGTTCTTTAATCTTTCACAGGTTTTGAATGAGATGGATCTCGATTCGACGACACAGGGACCGGATATTAACAAAAAATTGTCCGGATGTTTTAGTTTCAGTTCTTTAAATAAATATTCAGGCAGCATTTTTCTTATTTGTTCAGATAATGATTGATTTTTTCTTTTAATTCTCTTTTCGATATTGAGACTTCTCATACATTCCCTTGATTTCCCTCTGTCTCAGCGCTTCAAAAAGACACACAGCCACTGCAACAGATACATTAAGAGACTGTATCATTCCGTACATTGGTATTAAAAAATTTTTGTCACTGAAGTTTCTTGCCTCTTCTGAGACTCCCTCGTGCTCGTTGCCGAATACAAGTGCGACTTTTTTTGTAAGGTCCAGATCGAATAAAGAATGATTTTTTTTATTCCCGAAAAATGGGTAGAATAAATTTTAAATCCGTTTTCTCTGAGCCTTTTAAAACAATCACTCACATTATCAAACTTTACAAGCTCGATCCACTTCTTTGCGCTGGCTGAAGAAGCCTTTCCGATCCTGGGGAATTTGTTTGAATTATATATAAGATAAACCCTGTCTATTCCTACTGCATCTGCACTTCTTAAGATAGCGCTTACATTGTGAAAATCATGAATGTTTTCAAGAACGATCGTAAAATATTTTTGTCTGCTTTCAACTACATTTTTAATTTTGACAAATCTTTTTGAAGTCAACTGTGTTTGGAATTTTAAATGAAAAATTAATTAATTAACTTTCTTTAAACAATAAACAAATCCAACTATTATGAAGAAAAAAATTATCACAACAATTCTAATTTGTTTTGTAGTAATTACTTCTTCTTCCGTTTCAAACGCTCAAAATGAAATTAAATACAAAAAGAAAGTACCAAGGAATACCTGGGGTATTGGTTTGAACTATGCCGAGAATGGATTTGGTCCTTCTGTAAGTTTTTATAATTCCATAGGGAAGACAACCGATCTGACCCTGAATCTTGCATTTTCAGGTGTTGCAGACACACGGGAGGTTGAAAGATATGATATTTTCGGAAACTCCATTGTAGTAGATAAAATAAACCGTGTGTTTATGATGCCTCTTAGTATAGGAATCCGAAAGGAATTATTCAAAAATGAAATTGAAGGTTCATTCGTTCCGCTCATGAATTTCGGAGTATCTCCTACTCTTATTTTTACAAACCCTTATAACATCAGTTTTTTCAGTGCCCTGGGATATACACAAACTCATTTTGCGTTCGGAGTTTACGGAGGATTCGGAGTTAATTTTACTCAAAGCGAAAGTACATCACTTAATGTTAATTTAAATTATTATTATCTGCCAATTGTAGGCGAGGGTGTCCAAAGCCTTGTGGGAAGCACAATTAACAATGTAGGCGGCTTGCTGCTCTCATTCGGACTAAATTTTATGAACTGATTTTTTTTCCTGTTACAAAGTATTACACTATACATACAACTCTGAAATGTTCAGTTCGTATATTTGCTTAACTTAAAATTTATCATAAGGAGATAAAAATGAAATACGCGGAAAATTCCAATCAGGAAAACAATGAACCTACCCAAGTTAATTCAAAAAAAAGTCTGCTCAAATCCGCAAAAGTTAAGATCATCGTTACCTTAGTTGCTGTAGCTGTGTTCGCCAGTGCTATAGGCGGGGTTGTATGGGCAAAAAAGAAATTCAGAGACGGTCCTCATGGATTTATGATCGGAATGATCGTTGATAAACTAAACCTGACCGAAACTCAGAAAACACAGGTTGAAAAGATCAAAGATGAAATAAAGACAAAAATGGAATCAAAAAAAGGAAACAGAGACGATATGATGGAAGAGCTTGCAAATGAATTCACAAAAGACAATCTTGATAAAAACAAGCTCAAAGAACTTGACCAGCAGCGGATTCAAAATGAGCAGGAAATGAAAGACTTTATGCTTGATAAGTTAGTGGAGTTTCATAATCTGCTTACTCCCGAACAAAGAACTAAAGCCGTTGAACTGATGAAAGACATGAAGAACAAGTTTCATGACAGAGGCAACCATGATGGGAACAGGAACGGAAGGCCAAAAGATAAAAGGGATTAATGAATCCGTGCCGGAATGAATTGAAGTTTTAATTTTAAAAAAATAAGGGGTTTCAACCCCTTATTTTTTAATATAAAAATTTTTTTTGGAAAATGAAAAAAATCTTGTTAATAGACGACGACACAAAACTAACCGATCTTCTGACCGATTATCTTAACAAATACAACTATAAAAGCCTGGCATTTGATAATCCAATAAATGCAATGAATCAGCTTAAAAGCAATGATTTCGATCTGATCGTCCTAGATTTTATGCTTCCAGAGATGGATGGCTTTGAAACCTTAAAAGAGATAAGGAGAACAAACCAAATCCCGGTTATCATGCTGACTGCAAGAGGTGAAACAACTGATAAAATAGTAGGTCTTGAGCTCGGAGCTGATGATTACATTGCAAAGCCGTTTGAACCGAGAGAACTGGTTGCAAGAATGCAGTCGATTTTCAGAAGAGCAGATTCAAAATCAACTTTGGATTCTGTCATTAATTTTAAAGACCTGACAATTAATCCATCAAACCGTTCAGTCAAACTAAATAAAAAGGAAGTCGGATTGACTTCCACCGAGTTCGATTTGCTTTTTCTTTTTTCAGCCAATAATGGCAAGGTTCTTTCCCGTGATACACTGATGCAGAAAATGAAAGGGACATCCTGGCAATATTATGACAGAAGCATTGATGTAATGGTCTCACGATTAAGAAACAAACTGAAACAGAAAAATTTTCAGTATATTAAAACCGTTCAATCAATAGGATATATCTTTTATGCCGAGCCCGAAGAAAATTAATTTTTCGATCTTCTTAAAGCTGATAATTCTAATAATTATTTTTACAGTTTTGGTAAACATATCCATAGGATTTATTGTCAGGCTGGGTTTTGACAGAGGTCCTTTCCGCCGCCCAAACAAACTCTCCTACATGTTTAATGAGTACTTTATAAAAGACATTGGAAATCCTCCGGATACAGTAAAAGCTAAAACCATTTTGGATGAACTCGGAACAAACATTCGCTATGAAACCTCCGGGTCCGGCTGGACGAGCGACGAGAGTGTGCCGACAATAGATGAGCTCAGAAATAATCGGGAATTTGATGATAATTTATCTACATTTACAGTGAGAACGCGTGGAAGATTTTTTGAAATTTATAAAGTTGATGACGGCTATGTAATTTTTGCTCCTCCGTCACCCCGGGATGATATTGATCTTGAAAGAGCAATTATTCCTTTGGTTGTAATTTTTACCGCTTTGGCTTCACTTCTGTATTTCTCTCTGAGATGGATATTCGGTCCCATAAAAAAATTATCCGAGGGAGTAGAACTCATCAGTGCCGGAAATTTTGAAACTGAAATTGAAATAAATACAAAAGATGAGCTTGGAAATCTTGGAGACTCAATAAATGAAATGAAGATAAATATTTCCAATATGATAAAAGCAAAAGAATCTTTGTTGATAGACGTTTCACATGAATTGAGAAGTCCTTTGACAAGGATAAAGCTGGCCAATGAATTTATAGATGATGGGAATATAAAAAATAAGATCAGGGATGATGTAAAGGAAATGGAAGCAATGATTACCGAGCTTCTGGAAACTTACAGAATGGACATTGTTCAGGAAAAGCTGAATACTGAAAAAGCCGATATTGTTGAGCTGACTAAAAAGGTTATTTCAAAGTTCAGTAATTCTTCAATAAATTTTAAATCTGATATTGAAAAAAAGGATGTGATCATCGACAAAGATAAAATGGAAATTGTAATTCGTAATATTCTGGACAATGCCGTAAAATATTCAGCAGGAAAGCCCGTTGATGTATCCATTCTGAATGTTCCCGCCGGTAAAAACGAAGTTAGTTTATCTGTCCGGGATAAAGGTAAAGGCATTGAGAAAGAAGAAATAAAAAATATATTCGAGCCGTTTTACAGAATTGATAAATCCAGAGGTAAAAAAATAAGAGGATACGGACTTGGACTAAGCATTGTTAAGAAAATTCTTGACCTGCATAATTCGACAATTGAAGTTAAAAGTAAACCCGATGAGGGAACAGAATTTATTATTAATTTTAAGAACAGCCAATGAAAAAAATTTCTATAATAGAATGATAGGATACATAATTCATCAATGCCTTCGAAAATTCAGGAAAAGTTTATATAATTACGTACTCCTTCTGAAATCACCAGACAGCCCGGATGCTCTTGGAGACAATAAAGTATATAGTTAAATATTTTGAATAATAGTAGCTTACTATTAATTCAATTATGAATTTCCTTCTACCAGGTTCGATACAGAAAAATAAGATCGATGGAAAAAAAGTATTATTATTTTATTTGGGCAATAATTCCTGTAATATTATTTATTTTTTCTTTTTCTTTGAGAAAAGCTCAGGGTGAATATTTTTTAAATGGTCTGTACGATCCATCATATCCTTATCTCATAGGTTCGCTTAACTTAGCTCAATTATCAGGAACATTCCTCATAGAGCATCCGGGTATTCCTGTTCAGGTAATAGGCGCGGTTGTAATCAGAATATGTTATTTATTTATTGGTAAAAATTCTGATATTGCAGCGGATGTCTTATCAAATCCTGAATTATATCTGAATGCTATTAATCTTACTCTGATATTAATAAACTGCATTTTCATTTTTTTAATGGGAATAATCCTCTACAAATATATCAAGAACGTATATATTTGTATTTTTCTTCAGACAACTCCTCTCGTATCAGGTACAATATACTACAGGCTCTCCAGCGTATCAACGGAAATTTTTTTAATCCCTGTAATAATAGCTTTGATTACTTTTACCATTGTTTATATATACGAAAACCATAATAAAAAAAATAAATATTATTTCATAACTATATTCGCTGTTATCTGCGGAATAGGAATTGCGACAAAAATTACATTCTTGCCCCTTATTTTAATTCCATTAATACTATTAGACACTTATAAACAAAAAATTGTTTTTCTTATTTTTACATTCATTTCCAGTATTATTTTTATATTCCCTGCTATTTCAAGTTACAGCTATTTCCTGAGTTGGATCTACAAATTAACACTGAATGACGGTAAATATGGCCAGGGGAATCCGGATGTTGTGGAAATATCCAATGTATCTGTAAATCTGAAGAATATTTTTTTAAAAAACATCTATTTTACTTTTGTATATATTTCAATTTTAGCAACCATTCTGATAAATTTTAAGAGAAAAGATTTTGACAATGTGGAATCAAAAAAATATAAGTTATTAATTGGAATATTTATTTCCGCAACAATTCTGATATTGATGATAACAAAGCATTATTCAGAACACTATATGCTGCAAGCCACGATGTTTTTAAACATTTCAATATATCTGATTTTATCAGTGTCTTCAGAAAAATTAAAAAATGTTTTTAATTATTTCCGAACAAATCGCATTATTACGATTTTTATTTTTGTAACTGTCATTCAGTTTGTGTATTTTGGAATTAGTTGGATACAATGGCATTCTTCAAGAAAAGATGAGGCAATTAAGGTAAATGATTATATTAAAGATAATTATCAAGACGCCACATTGATTGCATCTCACGGAAGTTCCTCCGACAAATATGCTTTAGCCTATTCTATTAGATATGCAGGTTACCAAAAAGGTAATTATTTCAATTATCTAAATAAAATATTCTCAAATGAACAGCTGATATTTTATGATGTAGGATATCAATTCATTTTTATACCAAATCTTGATGACTTAAAAAAGGAAGGTCTTTCTGGAAAAATAATTTATCAATCAAGAAAGAAGGAATCCGACAAAGAAGAGCATAGTGTTATTGAGAAAAAACTTCAAGAAATTACTAACTCAAATAATGTGGAATTAGTAAATGTATTTTCCAATTCAATTGGTGAATCCGTTTATGAAATAAAATTGAATTATTGATATCAGCATTGCAAATCGCTAAAAAATATTAAAAATAGTAGTTATTTTTTAATAGTATTATTCTTATCTTATAAACTAATTTTTTACAACTTTAAAAATCAACAAAATGAAATTTCTATCATTAATTTTATTCATTGTAGTTATTGTTTTGATTTCATTCTCATTAAACAATTCAACTACAAGCCAAAACAATTTTTCGGGTTTTAACGATGACAAAAACTATGTCGAAGGTGATCTGATAGTAATGTTTAAATCCGGGGTAAATGCCGAATCTTTTGTAAGCAATTATAGTGATATCGATTTAAATATAAAAGAAGTCCTTGTGGTGGATCTTAATATTTATCTGCTGCAGTACGATGTTTCCAAATCTCAGCCGGCGGACGCGCTGGTTTCCGTTTTGAGAAACAGTAATGTTGAGATCGCGCAATTCAATCACATCGTTACAGAGCGGGTAATTCCAAACGATACAAGATTTGCCGAACAATGGGACAAAAATAATACTGGCCAGACAGGCGGAACTCCTGATGCCGACATCGATGCACCGGAAGCCTGGGATATAACACAGGGCGGCATAACAGTATTAGGTGACACCATTGTTGTCGCAATAGTTGACGGGGGGCAGCAGGTTGACCATCCCGATCTGGACACGTGGAGAAACTGGGCTGAGATTCCCGGTAACGGAATAGACGATGATAACAACGGTTATATTGATGATATCAACGGATGGAATGCATCCAGTAATAATGGAACAATTCCGGCGGCTACGCACGGCTCACATTGCGCAGGTATTGCAGGAGCTAAGGGAAATAACAATCTCGGGGTAGCGGGAGTAAACTTAAAAGTGAAAACGATGCCCATAGTTTATGGAAGCTCACCAACCCTTGAGCAGAGCGTAGTCAAAGCATACGGATATGCACTCAAGGAAAGAAAATTATATAATCAGTCAAACGGAGCTCAGGGCGCATTTGTTGTTTCAACAAACTCATCATTCGGAGTTGACAACGGTCAGCCGTCTAATTATCCGCTTTGGTGCGCCTTTTATGATTCACTTGGAGCGGCAGGAATTTTGAGTGCCGGAGCAGGACCAAACAATAATGTAAACATTGACGTTGTTGGTGATATTCCTACAACCTGTCCGAGTAATTTTCTGATTGCAGTTACAAATACAACCAACACCGATGCCAAAAACAGCGGAGCGGGATATGGTCCGATCAATATGGACCTCGGTGCTCCGGGAACCAGCATACTTTCAACAATCCCTACAAGCTCTTACGGGCTTCTGACCGGAACATCAATGGCAACACCGCAGGTGACCGGCGCAATAGGTTTGTTATATGCCGGAGCAAGCAGTGTATTTATAAATCTTGCAAGGAATGATCCGGATTCGGCAGCATTGCTGTTTAAACAATTTATACTTTCCAGTGTTGATACTTTGCCGTCTTTATCGGGAATTACCGTATCAAACGGAAGATTGAATGTAAATAAGATGCTTCAAAAAGTAAGAGTAACAAATGTTCCAGTCTTGAATAATTTTAATCTCCAATCTCCTGCTTCGTCAGCGACCATTACTTCCCTTCCTTTGTCAACGACACCGGTAACCATTAGCTGGGATACATGCGCTACGGGAGTTACCTATAACTGGATTTTTGGTTCGCCTACGATCGGCACCAGAAAGATCACACTGCCCACAGGCATAAACAGTCTGACAATAACACTTGGTCAGCTTGATAATATTCTTGCAGGATTAGGAGTAAATCAGGGTTCTTCATTAGCTGGTCAATGGACAGTATATGCTTACAGACAGCTTCCTAATGTTGATTCATTATCCGCACAAAACGGTCCGAGAGCACTTACACTGACAAGAGGTGTTCCTCCGTTATCTGCATTTAATCTAAGTTCGCCTCCTTCGGGGACAACCATACAGACAACTCCAACTGATTATTCAAATTTAATGCCGACCTGGACCAAATCAGGGCAGGGCGTAATTTATAAATGGAAATATGCCGTTCCGGATTTCAGTTCGCCGGCAAATGTAAAAGCTGTTTATATTTCTGATAACTCTGGATATGATTCGGTTGTAAGTATCAGGATATCAAAATTGGATTCTCTTGCTGCAAGCTTAGGCGCCGGAAACAATGATTCGATATCCGGCCAATGGAGGGTTTATGCATACAGTGCTTCAGATTCTGTTTCATCGTCTCAGACATTTGATCTAAAACTCAGGAGACTGCCGATAGCCAACGTTACAATTGGAAACGGTACATCTGACGAGTCTTATCCTCTGAACAGATTTTACAATTATTTCAGATGGCAGGGAATTTATCTCGGCTCGGAAATAAATACAACCGGACTGATAAGAAAAATAAAATTTTATCAGAACAATAACGTCAGCGGTATAACAAACGACAATATGAGAATATTCATGAAATTAACGACTGAAGAGTTGCTTCCTACAGGAAACTGGGACACTGCATCATCGACTTTAGTATTTTCCGGCACAACTACAAGCATAGCTGCACCGGGATGGCAGGAAATTCAATTGACAACTCCCTTTGCTTTTAACCCGTCACAAAATATTATGATAAGCATCTGCAGAGATTTTCAGCAGTATGTATCTACGTATCCGAGATATGCATATTCAAGTACGTCATCAGATTTCAGGTCTAGAAGAGGGCAAAGCGATACGCAATATCCTACGAGTCTTACACAAAGCTCAAACAGGGCAAACATACAATTCGAGATTAGCTTAGTAACCGGAATAAGCAATAATATTACTTCAGTTCCGGAGACATATTCATTATCACAAAATTATCCGAATCCTTTCAATCCGACTACAAAGATAAACTTCTCTGTTCCCAAGCAGGGATTTGTTTCACTAAAAATTTATGATGTGACCGGAAAGGAAGTAATGAATTTAGTGAATGAACAAAAAGCAGCCGGCAGTTATGAAGTTGACTTCAACGGAAGCAATTTTTCAAGCGGAGTCTATTTCTACAGAATCGAAAGCGGTGAATTCAGGGACGTTAAGAGAATGATACTGATAAAATAAAATTTATTGCTGTTAAGTAATGCAGTTTATTTATTCAAACAAGGGAGCCCGGCTCCCTTGTTTTGTTTTATTCTGAGACAATAAAATAAAAAACCGATTGTACAAGATAGCCCTTGAAATTATGCATGCTTGTAATTAATTTACGGCGCCAAATGTATTCAATAATTTCAAATTAAATTACCATGAAAACATTTACTGCAGGATTATTGATTACCCTCCTTGTTTCATTCAATCTCCGATCCCAACCCTACTTTCAAAAAATCACAAACGGACCTGTGGTAAACACACTTAATTTAAGTAACTGTAATGCAACCGGTGATTTCGATAATGATGGGGATTTGGATATTGTAGTCTCTACTTTTAATGACAACTGCGAAACTTGCAGTAATCCGTTGCTTCTTTACAGAAATGATGGAAATGGAAACTTTGAGCGAATTATGAACAATGCAATATCCCAGAGTTCTGTAATTGGAACCGGATTAGCATGGGGTGATTATGATAACGATGGGTTTTTGGATTTATTTATTTGCGGCTCAATAAATTCCAAAAATAAATTATTTCATAACGAAGGAGACGAAAATTTTACTGAAATCACTACTGGAGAAATTGTAAATGAAATTAATTCGAGCCAGTCCTGTGGATGGTCAGACTATAACAAGGACGGATGGTTAGACTTATTTGTGGCAAACCGATACGGACAAAGCAACAGACTTTACAAAAATAACGGAAACGGTACTTTTACAAGAATTACAGCCGGGGGAATTGTAAACGACATCGGCGACAGCAGAAATTGTGCATGGGGTGATTATGACAATGACGGATGGCCTGACTTATTTGTCTTAAACTATTCTGGAATAAATGATTTTCTGTATCACAATAATAAAGACGGAACGTTCTCGAGAATAGTGTCAGGACCCATTGTAAATGATGGCTTATGGGGAACAGCTTGTCAATGGTCTGATTATGACAATAATGGATTCTTGGATTTGTTTGTCACAAATTGCGGAAGTGGACAACATAACAGATTATATTATAATCAGGGTGGCGGGATATTTACGTTAAACAATTCCCTGTTGAGTCTTGAAGGAAATACTTATGGCTTTAGCTGGGGAGATTATAACAATGACGGATTAACAGATCTTTTTGTGTGCAACAATAATCATGTTAATACATTGTATAAAAATAACGGCGGATCTATGTTTACAAAAGTCTTGAATGAAATAGTGGGGCAGGAGGGTAATAAGAGCATAAATTCCTCGTTGTCAGATTTCAATAACGATGGCAAACTGGATTTGTTTGTTACAAACAGATTTGAATATCCTTATAATTATCTTTATAAAAATATCGGTAACACCGGGAATTACCTTACTGTCAGATTAAACGGCTGTTTTAGTAATAAATCCGGAATCGGAGCCAGGATCAGATTAGTAATGGGAGACTCTCAGGCTATAAAAGATGTTTCAAGCGGTAACGGATATGATTCTGAAAATTCATTATGGCCGCATTTTGGATTGGGTGATATCGAGAAAATTGATTCTTTAATTGTAAGCTGGCCTTCGGAAACCGAATCAAAATTTGTTAATATTCAATCCAATCAGATATTAACTATAAGTGAGTGCCAAGGCATTATAGAAATTAATAATGTAACCAGTCAGGCAATTATATATAAACTGTATCAAAATTATCCAAACCCATTCAATCCGACGACCAGGATAAATTTTTCGATTCCGAAACAGGGATTTGTGTCAATAAAGATTTATGATGTAATGGGAAAGGAAGTAATGACTTTGGTGAACGAACAAAAATCTCCCGGCAGCTATGAAGTTGATTTCAATGGAAGTAAATTTTCAAGCGGAGTTTATTTCTATAGAATTGATGCTGGTGAGTTCAGAGACCTCAGGAGAATGGTGCTTATAAAGTAAAATTCACACTGTAAATTATGAAGTTTATTTTTTCAACCAAGGGAGCTGGTCCCTTGTTCTGTTTTTTAGGATGCTATTAAACTAGAACTGAAACTCTCTCAAAGCAATGTTATCCGTCTTTTTAATTTTAGATTTCTTTAACCTTTCAGTTTTTACAAATTCATTTTTCTTCTTTATTCCTTTCATTCCCCTGATCGAAAAAATAAAAAGGTTTGATATAATCCTTGACAAAAAAGGTGGCAGCAATAATGTTAAGTAAATAATTCTAAACAAAAGCTTCTCTTTTCTAGAAAAGAGGTGTAAGTTTGCGGAAATGTTTTTTGCAGTCTTTGTTCTCATTTCCTTATCATCTAAAAAAACTCCACACTGCAGGATATTGTAAAAGAGCTGTACTATATTATTACTTAAATATTTTTTGGCTGCATTGATTGTCGGTTCATTTATTTCAGATTTGATAGAATCTATCGCAGTGAAAAGATCATAATAACAGGTTCTCCACAAATAATAAGAATTGTAAATTGTTACATCCCCGTGAAAAGCTTCTGAAATCAGATCAAAATTTTTGACATAACATTTAAGATCTTTATTAAAATAGAGCCCTAAGATCATAAGCTGAGTCTGCGGCCAGCTGGGACTGAAATAATCATAAGGATGTTTTTTCAAAATTTCTTTTATGCAAGATGTCCTGAAGATGAATACCCCGGCATTTCCCATTTGCCAATAAAAATTTTCCAGCATCTCAATAAGACTGATTTCAGAACAGTCTCCGAATGGATTGTTCTTAAAATTTGAACTATCCAGAATAATTCCTGCATCGGGTGTTTTTTCTAAAAAATCTATTACATCCGGTAAACATTCTTTTCTTAACCTGTCGTCATCACCAAGAAGTATTAGGTATTTTCCCCCTGCCAATTCCATTGATCTAATTACATTATCACGCAATCCGATGTTTACTTTATTGTTATTGTATTTAGCAAATGAAAATTTTTTAATATAGTCTTCTGATATTGTTTCTGTATCATCAATAGAACCATTATTTGAAATTAACACTTCCGTTTTGTCGACAAGATTGTAGTTCGTAATTTGGGAGGATAATTGATAAATCAATTCCTTTAGAAATTTCGCCCTGTTCCATGTCGGAATTGAAATTGTTAAATCTGTTTTACATTCATTCATTATAATTTCATATGCAAATTCAGTTAACAAAAGAACTTATGCATACTATGGTTATTTATTGGGGACAATTGAGTTGATGATTGAATTTAACTTATTGCATTCTCCCCAGAAAGCAAAAGGTTCGTGATCCGGGTAAGGATAATAATTTAACATCAATTTTATGTCCATATTCTTTTCGCTAAAATAGTTTTCTACAAATTTTCTTACAGATATAGGCTGACCACTGGAGCAGTTGATCACCCCCTTAACAGAATCTTGCAAGGATATTTTTACAATATTTTCTGCAACTTTATCAATTGATAAAAAATCTCTGATTTGTTCGCCATTTGACATTTTAAACTCTTTTTCATTATTATTATAGCATTTCTCTAATTGACTATATAAAGATTTAGACTGCTTACCTTTTCCATAAATGTAAAATAATCTTATCCATTTAAAACCAAAGTTATAATGTCTGCTTAATTGTTCTATGAATTTTCTTAAAGAATCTTTTGCTGTGGCATATGGGTTTTTGGGATCGGTAATCATTAATTCATTTAAGCAACCGCTTCTCATTCCGTATTCCAGGCATGTTCCGGTAACGTTTAAGTCCTTTAGTCCACCGGCAATAAGATTTTTTAGGAAAAAATAATTGGATAACAAATTTTTTTCATAGTGAGATAACACGTTGCAATTATACACATTTTCCCATGCAAGATGGATAGCTCTGTCCGGGGAATCGAAAAGCTGAAATAAATTTTTATCAGTTTCGCCGGAAGAGTTGATGTCAAATTCAACAAAGTTTGTATGCTTATACCATGAAAAAGTCTTTGCTTTTTTGATATTCCGGGATGAAGTAATTACCTCAACATTTGATTTCAATAATTCGTTAATTACATAGTTCCCGATAAAACCTGTTGCACCTGTAACGAGTACTTTCATAATGTATTAATTTCCTATGATCTTTAATCCTGGAATTGCAGTCACAAACTTGCCTCCCCACTCTTTTACATAACTTAGTTGTTCGATAATCTCTTTTTTTATATTCCATGGAAGTATCAAAATATATTCAGGCTTTAGTTTTATTAATTCATCATCCTTAACCACCGGAATGTGGCTTCCCGGTAAAAATTTATTTTGTTTATATGGTGAAGCATCAACTACAAAATGAATGTGATCACCTTTAATTCCGCAATAATTTAATAAAGTGTTTCCCTTAGCAGCGGCACCATAAGCAGCAACTTTACAACTGTTTCGTTTTTGTATAATCAGAAATTCCAAAAGTTCATCTTTTATTTTATTTACCTTGGTTTGAAAACCCTTGTAATAATCTATTTGTGTTAACCCCGCTGCTTTTTCCTTTTCTATCATCAGCTCAACACTTTGCTGAATTGCTCTTCTTGAAGAGTTGTTTTTATGTTGAGCATAAATTCTGAGTGATCCTCCATGTGTAGGTATTTCTTCAACATCAAACAAGGAAAGAGCATGAGAGTCAAAAATCTTATTTACGGTTGAAAACGATAAGTAAGAAAAATGTTCGTGATATACAGTATCAAACTGAGATTGCTCGATTAATTTTTGAATGTGCGGGAATTCCATTGTAATAACTCCATCCTTCTTCAGGATTATTTTCAGTCCTTTGACAAAGTCATTTATATCCGGAACATGTGCCAGAACATTGTTTCCAATCAGGAGATCGGCGGTTTTATTTTCTGCTCTTAACTCTCTTGCAAGCGACTCACCGAAAAATCTTTCTACAGTAGCTATACCCTTTGAGATTGCAACCTTTGCAGTTCCTTTGGAAGGTTCTATTCCTAAAACCGGAATGTTTTTCTTTTTAAAATATTGCAATAAATATCCGTCATTTGAAGCAATCTCAATAACAAGAGATTGTTTGTCAATCTCAAATTGAGATATCATTTTCTCTGTATAAACTTCACAATGTTTCAGCCAGCTCGTTGAGTAAGACGAAAAATAAATATAGTCATTATGGAAAATTTCATTTGCGCTTTTGTATTCGTCTACCTGAACAAGAAAGCAGTTTTCACAGACAAAAAGTTTTAGAGGATAGTATTTTTCTGTTTCATTTAATTGTTCCTGCGATAAAAAGGAATTCGAATGGGGGCAATTATGCAGATCCAGAAAAATAAATCTCAAATTGTTATTACAAAATCTACAGTTCAAAGAAGGAGATTAAAATTACTATCAAAAATTTTTTCCTTTATTTCAATTTTTTCAAATAATCTGAAATATCATCTATGCAAAGATCATAAACATCAGAATTTTTCGCAAAGGAATTTTTATACCATTCCATCGTTTTTGCAATTGCCTCATTTGTATTCAAACAAGGTTTCCACCCCAAAGAATTTTCCGCCTTATTAATGTTTAATCTTAAAACTGATGCCTCATGCGGAGCCTTTTGATTCCGTATAACTTTGTATTTACCCATTCCATAATATTTTATTGCAAGTTTAACAAATGATTCAACTTTCAAAAGGTCTTTGGTATTTGGTCCGAAATTATATGAACCAGGGTATTTCAGGGGCTTTATGGACATTAATGCGGCAAGCAGCAGGTATCCGGAAAGAGGTTCCAGAACGTATTGCCACGGTCTTACCGATTCCGGATTTCTAATAAAAATCGTTTTACTTTCTCTGAGCGCTTTGATAATGTCCGGTACCAATCTATCTTCAGAATAATCTCCTCCTCCGATAACATTACCGGCTCTAACTGTTGCTATTGATTTCCTGTGAGATTTAAAATTCTCCGGAGAGAAAAAAGATTTAGAATATGCATTTGTTATAATCTCAGCACAGGCTTTGCTGGCGCTATATAAATCATGCCCACCTAATCGATCGTCCTCCTTGTAAAGATGCATTGATTCTTTATTTTCATATACTTTATCTGTAGTAACAATTATTACAGCACATTGTTTTTTTAATTTCATTAATGATTGAAGCAGATTAGCAGTTCCTATCGCGTTGGTTTCTAAAGTGTATAAAGGAAATTTGTATGACAATCTTACAAGCGATTGTGCAGCTAAATGAAAAATAAAATCGGGTTTGAATTTTAATATTTCAAATTCCAGTTTTTCTTTATCTCTTATGTCAGCATAAATTGTCTCACAATTTAATTCGTTTTTTATACTCCTGAATAAAGACTCATCACCATAAGGTTTTAGAGAATAACCTTTTATATGTGCTCCGGTTTTTTGCAGCCAAAGAGTCAACCATGAACCTTTAAAACCTGTGTGTCCTGTAATAAATACTTTTTTATCCCGATAAGTTTTTTCGATTAACTTTTTTATTTCCATTTTTTCCATACGGCATTTCCCTCTTTCCAAAGATTATTTAAATATTCAAAATCCCTAAATGTATCCATACATTGCCAAAAATCGGTGTGTTTGTAAACCGAGAGTTGTTTGTCCTTAACCAAATCTTCCAGAGGTTGTCTTTCTAAAATACAATCGTTCTCTTCTGATAAATAATCAAAAATTCCCCTGTTGAAAACATAATATCCACCGTTGATTAGTCCTCCTGAATGAATCTGAGGTTTTTCATTAAACTTTTTTACGATATTATTTTTTTCCTCTATTTCGCCGAACCTGGACGGTGGAAGAACTCCTGTAATTGTTCCGATTTTTTTATTTGACTTATGAAACTGCAGCAACTTTTTAATGTCAACATCACTGAGTCCGTCTCCGTAAGTAAGCATAAAAGTGTCTTCCTTTATATACTTCATAATCTTTTTTACACGGGAACCTGTCATAGAATTTAAGCCGGTATCTGCAAATGTAATTTCCCAGGCGGATTCAGAGTGCTTATTGTGAACTGTAATTTCGTTTGTTCCTAGTTTCAAAGTGAAATCATTATTTCGTGATTCATAGTTCCAAAAATAATCTTTAATGACATCACCTCTGTAGCCGAGACATAAGACAAATTCATTGAAACCATAATGGCTGTATATTTTCATGATATGCCATAATATAGGTCTTCCCGCTATCTCAACCATTGGCTTTGGCTTAAACTCTGTTTCCTCTTTAAGACGTGTCCCCAGTCCCCCGCATAAAAGAACTACTTTCATTCTTATGTTTGGTTAAAGTAAAATTTAAATTGAAAAGCAGGCAATGATATAATTTGTTTTAAAAATATCACTTTAATCTGATTAAGTAAATGTAAGAAATATACGTCATTTGGACTTAAAATTGGGGTTTAAATATTTATTAAAAAATCCTTTTAAATTTTCAACCTCTACAGATTCATAAAAATTTAGAAAATAAAGTATGACCGGAAAGGAAATTAATGCAGCCAATTTTAAAATAACGTTCATAAATGACAGGTCGTTCATCTGAAAATAGAAAAAAGGAAATATTAAAATTATATAAACCCCCACCATTAGAAAAAGCTTATACCATTCGTATTCGAAAAAATAATTTTTCTTTGAAAAGACATAACATAAATAACACAGAAGAAAAAATGAAATGAAGTTGGACAATGCGGCTCCGTAGAAACTAAAAGCAGGAATGAAAATAAAATTAAGAACAAGGTTAATTATCAGTGAAGCAATTGTAAAGTATAATACATAAAAAGTTTTGCCGGTAACATAAAAGCTAAAAAAACTAATTATGGAAACCCCGTAAAAAGGCATTGCAATAGCTATCCATGGGACAATATCTTTTGCTTTCCAGTAATCTTTATTAAATGCAAATACTTTTATCAGGTTAGGTGTGGCTAATGATAATGCTAAAGCCAGATATGTAATTACAAAAAATAAGTAGGTGATATTCTTAGTAAAAAATCTGACTGCGTTTTCTGATTTAAGCTTATTCCATGAAATTATGGAAAACGCCAAAGCAAACGGTGCGATGACAAAAAAATTAAGCAAACCGCATATATTATATGCAAGACTGTAAAGTCCTACATCTGTTGAAGTTCCCAGATAACCTAATATATATCTGTCGGATTGATTTAGCATCGTCCCAAACAAGCTTGCTAACATTATCGGAAATGAATAAATAATAAGCTCTTTTAGATTTTTGAAATCAAAACCGGGTTTTAAAAATCGTACGAAATACGGAAGAAGAATCAATAAAATTATCGCCGGAGAAATTATTTTAGCAATAAAAACTCCTTCGAGTTTCTTTTCGGTATAAAAAATATAATAAACCTGAATTCCCAGATTTAGAATTGCAATTAAAACGGAAAGTAAAGTATACAAAAAAGCTTTTTCTTTTATTCTTAAAAGGAGAAACATTAAGAAGACAAATGTCTCCATCGAAGCAATTAAGGATGCGTAAAAAATCAGGTTTGAATATTCTTCGGTTTTAAAAATTAAAACAGAGAAAAGGCCGGATGAGAAATATAAAAAAGCTGTTGAGAATAAATTAATTACAAATAAAAAAAATGTTATTGAGAATAGAAATCTTTTTTTCTCATCTTCCTTTTTAATTTTTGAATACCATTTTATTACGCCTGATTCCAGACCAAATAAAAATATTGCAAATAAAATTTGCCATAAGGTTTCAATTCTTGAAATGATCCCGTATTCAGCTATTGAAAAATTTATTGAATAAATAGGAAGAAGGATAAAAGAAACAAATTTAGTGGCAATCCTGCTTAGACCGTAGATTGCAGATTGCCGGATTGTATTTTTTAGATCTTTAAGCAATGTGCAAAAATATCAAGTATATTGTTTATAAGAAATGTAAGAACATAAAAAAAGCAGGGTTAAAAATAAACCTGCTTCAGTATTTAAAAAAGTTTTTGAAATTTTTGTTTTTTATTTTGATAATATCATTTTTTGAGTTGATGTAAAATTACCTGCTGTAATTTTATAAAAATAAATGCCGCTGGACAATCCTCCTTTTATTTGATCACTGTTAAATTCGATTTCATACTTACCTGATGTCTGATATTTATTAACCAATAAACTTACCTCTCTGCCCTTTATATCATAAATACCTAATTTAACAAAACTATTTTCACTAATTTCATAATTAATTGTAGTGGCCGGATTAAAAGGATTCGGATAATTTTGTAAAAGTCTAAAATTTTCCGGAGTTGAAATTTCATTTTTTACTCCGGTATTTGCGGTGCATTCTGATAGAAGTATAGTCTGATTTACCGTTATATTTTCATAAACAGATCTGGAATCTGAATAGGGCCATTCGACTACAATAGAATCAATTGAGGTTCTTTCCCCTATTCCAAAATGAGCCCATAACATACTTTGTGCATAGACATCTCCGCCGGATATTACCTTCATAGCAAAAAAATCGTTTTTATAGATTTTTATTTTAGCACCGATTCCTGATCGGTTGCTGTAACAACCTTCCAGCTTACATATTATGTAATTGCCGGTAGTGCCGGTATTTTTATATAAATAATTGTATAATGTCCCGTTAGTGTTAGTCAATAACAGATCCAGCTTTCCGTCGTTATTATAATCTGACCAAGCTGAAGTAAGGCTGTAAGGACCTTCCTGACTCACAATTTCATTTGTTACTTTTGTAAATACAGAATTTCCGACATTTTTATAAAGAGTATTGTTCCTGGAATAATTCGTCACAGATAAATCTATTAATCCGTCGTTGTCATAATCTCCCCAGCTAAATCCATAACTGTTTCCTTCCTGGCTAAGTAAACTATTACTTACAACAAAATTCCCTGATCCCTGATTCACGTACAATTTATTGTTGCTCCCGTTGTTTGTAACATAAAGATCTAGTCTTCCGTCATTGTTGTAATCAATCCAAGAACAACTTGATCCCCATTGTCCGTCATTAACCATCGGTACATTATATATTCGAGTAAATAAACCATTTCCATTATTATGATATAAAAAATCATTTTGTCCTTCATAATTCAATACAAATAGATCCTGCCATCCGTCATTATCATAATCACCCCATGAACAGTTTCTGCTTGCAGCTATATCGGTTACTAAATTTCCTGATGTAATTTTTGTAAATTCACCATTGCCATTATTCTTATATAATAAATTACCATGATTTGGATTTCGATCAGTTACAAAAATGTCCAGCCATCCGTCTTTATCGAAATCGATCCATGAGCAATTCTGACACCACCCAATGTCATTGACTATCTCTCCCTCTGTAATTCTCGTGAAATTTCCGTTTCCTTCATTATGAAACAACATGTTCTTTGCATTGACGTGTCCGCAAATAAACAGATCGAGCCAGCCATCGTTGTCGTAATCTCCCCACGAAAGTCCTGACGATATCCCGTTATATGATGCTATTGAATTATCATATATTCTTGTAAATACTCCGTCACCCATATTTTTATAAAATAAAATCGGATACGTACAGGATGTACAATAATCATTAAACGATGTTACTACTAAATCCTGATCACCGTCATTATCATAATCGCCCCATGCAGAAGAATGGCTGTGATTAAGAGTTGTTGGAACCGGACCGGTAGTTTGTTTTTGGAAGAAGGGTTGAGAGAATAAATTTATTGGGGAAAAGAGAAACCCGGTTAAAAGAATAACTAGCGTTTTCATACCCTTTAATTTTGGATTTTAAATTGTTCTGAAATAACATAGTACTTGAAACACAATATTTCAATGAAATAATACTTCTGTCAGTGGAAAATACTATATCTTGTGCATCCCTGCAATTTTTAAAAAAAATTCCATCATCAAAACTATTCAGATCCCGCATAATACTGGAAATTGTCTGATCGTATTCTCCGTTTAGAATCCTTCAACAATAAGATTACCGAATAACTTATTATTAATGTCGTCATAATTATTCAGTCTCCAGGCGAAGTCGAGTCTGAATATGTCCAGTATCCTGCCGATACCGAATCCCGCTTCCACGTAAATACCGTGAGTGACGGAAAAATCTTTATCGGAAGCAAGCTGATAATTTGCATTGCTGATCTCGCTTCTTCCCATGTTTAACAGTCCGATCAAATTGAAATTTTTGATTATAGGTATGTTGCCCCACAAGATCTTTCCGAAATTATTTTCAAAATTAAAATAAAATATCTTATCACCCAAAAACTCCTGGTATTTCATTGCCGTGAATCCGAGCGGCGCATCAAGCGTTCCTGTATTTGACCTGAAATATAAAAGCGACTGATACGGGACTGCACCTGAAGCATACTCTATACCCAGCCGATACTTGAAATTCAGAATACTGTTGAAATAGTGTTTGCCGAGTATGGAAGCCGAAAATTTTCTGTACTCATAAGTACTGTTCAGTTCCTTTCCGGAATATCTGAATCCCAGATTCATCTGAGGATATTGTGTGATTCTGAATCTTGAAATATCTCCGTCACCCCAGTCAATAGCTCTGAAAGAGTTGGCGTCTATTCTGAGATTAACCCCGATGATCCTCTGGAATGCGTCATTTATTGGAGTGTTTGAAATGTATTGTTGATCCGGTTTAAAAATACTGAAGTCGGAGTTTTTGACCGCAGTGGTTTGCTTTTCCTGATTATACAGCAGCCCTACACCAAACTGCGGGATCACATTATAATTCAGGGAAAGATCATACCCGTCTATATAGTAATAATCCAGATCATCTTTCTTAAAAAACAATGCCTTGAGTGTATTATAAAAAATTGATAAGCCGTAATAGGTGGTATAAGATAGAGGCTGAAGTCTTCTGGAAAAGCCTGCGTTGAAAGTAAGACGCTTGTCGTTTAAAAATCTCTGAGTATAATTAAACTGGTATTTCGTTTTCTTATCTGAAAACCCGTACCCGAAATAAAAATCAGTATTGATCCTGTTAAGAGTTCCTCTGTAATTCAGATTAAATATCAACGCATTGCCCGCTACTCTGTTGAAATGGTAATAATTCAGAGGGGAGGAAGAAAGATGTCTCCCGTAATTGATAGTTGTCAGTCCGAGACTGAACTCTTTATCCTTTTTCTTATCTTCAATCTCAATTAGTTTGTATGCTTTTTTTTCTTCCGGAGTATTTTTTATTAACTGGTTTTTAGCCCAGTAAGCAGAGTCTTTCTTTGAATCCGGATCTACCTTTATTATTACATCATTAAAAATTCCCTGCGGCGCCTTCTTATTTAACTGATAATCCGAAACTATGCTGAAAATATCTGCTACAAATTTAACAAGTCCGAGAAAAGAACCTTCAGCAAATATGTGCACGTCGGTCGGCATCCAGAATAAATAATCATTCTTTTTATCCCGGTAGGCGGAAAATTTCTGGTCAAAAATTATTTTGCTGAAACCTACAGGGTTTGCCGCGTCGTTAGTTCTGAGATCGACTCTCATCAATGAAAATATACTGTCAGCAATATAAATTGTCCCGTAAAGAAGCGGACGGTTGTTGGAAACGTTTATCACTTCAATTTTATATATCAGGGTCGAATCCATAGAGGTTGTACCTATCAATTTATAATCATAATCACTGAATGCGTTATCGGACAAAGGCGTGGGGATTTTAAACTCATTGAAATCAAGGTTCTCATCGTAAAAATTTACGATCAGGGGAAGAGCAAAACCCCTTGTTATGTTTGCAGTTTCCTTTTTTGCCGTCACTATCTGTTTTTCAAGATCCGGTTTTTTAAAATACCCTTTCGTTTCAGATTCCAGAATCCCGAAAATCCCAAGCTTGTCTTCACCTTCCGCATTTTTGGAAATGTCTTTTTTTGGAATTTCACTTCTGTTTGAACGGATAACAAATTTGGAGAATGCATCATACTGATATTCATTAAGATTCTTTTGGAATTCCTTTTTATATTTAATTGCTTTCCGGATGATCTCATAGGCTGGGTCTTCACCGTAAACATCAATTGTTTCCGTTAAAAGTTCGGATGGTTTCAGAAAAATTTCTCTCTTAATATCTTTATCTTCTATATAGACATATGAGGAATCGGTTTTGTATCCTATGTATGAAAAAATTATTCTGTAACCGCCGGGTTTTAGTTTAACAAAATATTTACCGTCTTTGCCGGCTGTAGTACCAAATGTAGTATCGGCTACTTTTACCGTAACATATTCCAGCGGCTTATTTGTCTTTGCATCATAGATCCCGCCGCTTACTTCATATTCCTGAGCAAAATTAACGTTTGAAATAATAAAAACTGAAATTAGAACAGGAAAGTATTTTAAAAACATAAAATAGATTTTTTATAAATTAGTAATTGTTAAGTCAGGGAAATGTTTCGGAGTCATCATAAAAATAATTTATCATAGCTTCTTTATCACAATCAGTTTCTTGTCTTTGATATGATAATCTTTTTCATGGTCAAAGTTAATAACTTCAACATTAAAATTATACTTCTTTTTATTTAGCCCGCTCAGCTCCTTTCCAATCTCACCGCCTTTTATAAAAAGCATTTTCCCGTCACCGTTCAAAAAATTATTTCCCCACCCATACAGATTTTCCAGTGTTGAAACTCCTTTTGAAATTACGCAATCAAATTTATGTCTGTATTCAGATTTCTGCGAAACATCCTCAGCTCTTCCGCATACTACTTCGATATCCTTAAGATTCATATTTGCAATAATATCTTCCAGTACATTGACCTTTTTCCGGATCGAATCAACCAGCATGACTTTCAGCTCCGGGTAAAGTATCTTCAGCGGGATCCCCGGAAACCCGCCTCCGGAACCGATATCGACAATGCTTTTAATATTTTCCGGTCTGTATCCGGACAGAAAAAATATTGAATTTAAGATATGCTCTTCGATGGATACGGACTTACGTGAGATCAGGTTTATTTTTTCATTCCACCCGAGAAGGAGATTTTCGTAGAGAATAAAATCGTTTAAGTATTTATCAGGGCTTAAATGAAGTTCTTCGGATAAAAATTTTCTGAGAAGAGTCATATTTATCTAAAATAGAAAAACGAATCACATTATAAAAATCAGAAATATTTCATAAATGTATTAACCTGTTTTTACTTTCACAAACCTGTGATTTTACAATTTGACAAATTTACATTTTAAATCTAATTTGAGTTCAGATAGAGGGACTATCTGACAAAAAAGAATCTTCTGAATCTTTCTGAGCACACGGCATAATACCGACAGGTTGGGATATACTATGATGACAGTTGATACATTATTTATTTTGTGCCGTGTGTTTAGTTTTCAAACCGGAATCTCTCACTTCGCGCTTAAGATCCCGTCTAGTTATCCCGAAAGGATATATATTTCACGGTTGTCGCAAACAGAATTCAAATTCTATATTTTAAATTTGAAAGTAATTGGATATATTAACATACTTCAATTTTACAAACCTTAAAACAGTAAATAATAAATGGCAGAAGATAAAGACTTAAAAATAAAATCTCTGGATATTGCGCTTGAACAGATTCAGAAGGAGCATGGCAAGGGTGCTATAATGAAACTGGGAGATAAGCCAATCGTAAAGCTCAGCTCAATATCAACCGGGTCCATATCACTTGATGCTGCGCTCGGCATAGGAGGCGTACCAAGAGGAAGGATAGTTGAAATATTCGGACCTGAGTCATCGGGAAAAACAACGATATGTCTGCACATAATTGCAGAGGCGCAGAGAAGCGGAGGATTGGCAGCGTTCATTGATACAGAGCATGCGCTGGATATTTCCTATGCGCAAAGACTGGGTGTGGATGTCAATAATCTGCTGATATCCCAGCCGGAATACGGCGAGCAGGCGCTTGAGATCTGTGAAACACTTGTCAGAAGCAATTCGCTGGATGTGATAGTAATTGATTCAGTAGCGGCATTGACCCCGCGGGCAGAAATAGAAGGTGAGATGGGAGATTCGGTCATGGGAATGCAGGCGCGCCTGATGTCACAGGCCCTGAGAAAATTGACCGCGGCAGTCGCGAAGTCGAATGTGGTTTTGATTTTTACAAATCAGCTCCGTGAAAAAATAGGCGTATTTTTCGGAAGCCCCGAGACAACCACCGGAGGTAAGGCACTGAAATTTTATGCCTCGATAAGAATGGATATTCGAAAGATCGCTACAATCAAGGAAGGAGAAAACACCGTAGGCAACAGAACAAAAGTCAAGATTGTAAAAAATAAAGTTGCTCCGCCGTTCAGAGAAGTGGAATTTGACATAATGTACAATGAAGGAATATCAAAGCTTGGTGACCTCGTTGACCTGGCCGTAAGCAAGGAGATAATAAAAAAATCCGGCGCATGGTATAACTATAATGATAACAGAATGCAGGGCAGGGACGGCGTAAAGAAATTTCTTCAGGATGACAGGGACCTTCTGAAAAAGCTGTTTCATGAAGTCAGGGTTGCAACAGGAATGACAGAAGCTTCGGAAAACTCCAATAACAATTCTGTTCCTTCGAAAGAAACTAAAAAAGAAGAAACAACGGCAAAGAAAAAATAAGATTGTATAAAATAAAAAAGGGCTGACGAAACTATCAGCCCTTTATCTTAACTATCTTTTACATTTTCCTCGAAATTATTTTATCAGCAACATCTTTCTTGTCTTGCTGAAACTTCCCGAAGATAATGTGTAATAATAAACTCCGCTTGGAAAATTCCCTCCATTCCAGTTTACCGAATAAGAGCCCGGACTCTGTTTTTCGTTCACCAAAGTAGCTGCTTCATTACCGAGAACATCATAAACTTTAAGTACAATAAACTGTGACGAAGGTACGGAATAGTTTATGTTTGTTGACGGATTGAACGGGTTCGGATAATTCTGGCTTAGATCGAATCTCTCCGGAACTTCTGTCGAAGTCTTATTTACTCCAACTATAAATCCATTCTCACACAATTGTGCTGCTCTGTCTGTTAAATTCTTAAGCAAGGAAATTGAATTCAAGTTGCTGTTTCCTCTTGCTATGAGCTGAGCAATAATTATTGTTTGTGTGTCGCCCGGACTGACCATGAAATTATTTATGCCGTAATTCATTACAAATCTTCTGTCACCCGGAGGCGTGGGAGAAACCAAAGTTCCTGTTGCAGCTCCGTTGCAATTTAGTATCGATCCGGAGAATTCGGTCCACCCCTGTGATGATTCAGGATTCCCGGAGTAACAGTACTTTGATTGCTGATTCGTCTGTGGATTTATAAACGCAGTCCTGTCTTTTTTTAATCCCTTCATATAGCTATATGCTTCCTGAGGGCTTGAAGGATCACGTTCACAAATGGGACCTCCGGAACCTGTATTTGTAAAAAATACAAATGAATTCATTTTCGCAGAGTTCAGATTGCAATCCAAAAATGAAATTCCTACAGCCGGCGGATTGGCACCATAGGATCCGTCCATATTATTTGCATTATAGCAATATCCGAGATTTCTCGTTGTGTCACATCCGATATAGTCATCATCCGGATCCCCAAGGTCGGGATCTATTACAATACTAAAATAAGTGCTGTCCCATAACTGACCGGATTTATTTATAACTTCCCATTTTAAGAACTGAATGTCCTCATAACCGGTATTGGCATATGACCAGGCAGTCATGTGAGCTTCTGCAAACATCGGTTGAGTTCCGCCGCCGAATCCTTCACTTGATGTATGCGCTGATGCGTCTGCATCAGTCATACAAAGAAAGATTGTCTCATTTGCATTTTTAACACCGGGTGTATCAATGGCAGGCTCATAAGTTCCGCTGTTGTTTACATCAACGAATGGCGCGCCGTAAGGAACCATCAGTCCCCAGTTAGCCCAGTCCGGAGTAGACGGATCATCACCCCTTATTACACGATAGAGCTTAAATGATGAATTTGTAATAAAGATTTGATTTTCAGTATAGCCCGGAACCCATTCACCGGTATATGAAGCGGCTACCATTCTCAATGAGCCGTTATATTTTGCTGCTATACTTAACCCGGTCGTAAATATCGCAAACTTGCCGCTTCCTTTCGGCCATTCAAAACCGGGAGTATTACTTCCGCTGATATCCTGATTCAATGTGCCTGAATTTTGAACCCAGGTTGCGATATTGTTTTGGTTAAATTCTATTTGTTCTCTGACTAACGGATTATCATTTTGATTATCTCTGTTCATTGCATTGAATGAAAGAAATAAAAATGATACGATGAAAAGTGTAAAAATTCTGGAAAGTTTCATAACTCCTCCTTAATTTAAAATTTAGTAAAATTTTTAATTGCCTAAAAGTAATCGGGAAAAGATTTAATAAAAATAAAAATAAATCTAAAACTCTCAGGTGTAAGGATAGAGGGATTAATTGAAAGAACTGATTTAGGTAAATCTAAGAAACGAATATCTTAATGTCAAAGTAAATTTCTCATTACAGAGATTTTGAAGATGATGTGAAAAATAGGTGGTTGACTGATAATTAATGCAACCTTAACAAAAGGGATTCTGGATGTCAGGGTTATACAGAAACAGATACTATTGTTCATTATGGCAGCAGCGTTTCAGGAAATAAAAAAGGGCTGACTTAAACATCAGCCCTTTATCTTAACTATTTTTTGACCTGCTTGCGAAATTATTTTATCAGCAACATCTTTCTTGTCATGCTGAAATTTCCCGAAGTGAGTGTGTAGTAATAAACTCCGCTTGGAAAATTTCCTGCATTCCAGTTTACCGAATAAGAACCCGGACTCTGCTTTTCGTTTACTAAAGTCACAGCTTCATTACCGAGAACATCATAAACTTTAAGTACAATAAACTGTGACGAAGGTACGGAATAGTTTATGCTTGTTGACGGATTGAACGGGTTCGGATAATTCTGACTTAAATTAAATCTCTCGGGTATTTCAGTCGAGGTTTTGCTTACTCCAACTATAAATTCATTATTACATAATTCAATCGCCCTGTCTGTTAAATTCTTGAGCAAAGAAACAGAATTTAAATTGCTGTTGCCTCTTGCTATGAGCTGAGCAATAAGTATAGTTTGCGTATCACCAGGACTGACAATTAAGTTATTTGTACCATAGTTCATTATAAATCTTCTGTCTGCCGGGAGAGTGGGGGCAATTAATGTGCCTGATGTGGCACCATTGCAATTTTGAATAGCTCCAACGTATTCAGTCCATCCCTCAGATGATTCCGGATTTCCGGAAAAACAATATTTTGATTGTTGATTTGTCTGCGGATCTATGTATGGAGTTTTGTCTAGTTTATATCCTTTCATATAATTGTAAGCTTCCTGTGGATTTGATGGATCACGTTCACAAACTATACTCGGAAAACCCGAATTAACAAAATAAACAAAGGAGCTCATATAGGTGGAAATCAAATTCGAATGTAATAATGAAATTCCTACTGCAGGAGGATTAGCGCCATAGCTATTGCCGTTTCCAGTTCCATTCATGTTACTCGCACAATAACAATACCCAAGATTTCTTGTCGTGTCACAGCCTATATAGTTATCAATCGAAGGGCCGATATCGGGATCTGTTACTATACTAAAATAAGTACTGTCCCATGACTGATCCGATTTATTTATGACTGCCCATTTTATGAATTGCATATCCTCATAGCCGGGATTAGCATATGACCATGCTGTCATGTGTGCTTCAGCGTACAAGGGCTGAGTTCCTCCTCCGAATCCTTCGCTTGAAGAGTGTGACAGCGGATCTGCATCTGTCATGCACAGGAAAATTGTCTCATTTGCATTTTTTACTCCGGGTGTGTCAATGGCGGGCTCATACATTCCGTTGTTGTTTACGTCAACGTATGGTGCTCCGTAAGGAACCATTAGCCCCCAATTAGCCCAGTCAGGCGTGGATGGATTGTCACTGCTTACGACACGGTAGAGCTTGAATTCAGAACTAGTAATAAAGTTATTGTTATCAGTGTAGCCCGGAGACCATTCGCCGGTGTATGAAGCTGCTGCCATTCGCAGAGATCCGTTATACTTTGCTGCTACGGTCAACCCGGTTGTAAATATTGCGAACTTACCGGACCCTTTCGGCCATTCAAAACCAGGAGTATTGTTAACTCTGATATCCTGATTGAATGTTCCTGAATTCTGAACCCAGGTTGCAATGTTGTTTTGGTCGAATTCGATTTGATCTCTGACTAACGGGTTATCATTTTGATTACCTCTGTTCATTGTTTTGAATGAAAGAAGTAAAAATGATACGATGGAAAGTGTGAAGATTTGGGAAAGTTTCATAACTCCTCCTTAATTTAAAATTAGTAAAAAGTTTTAATTACCTAAAAAGTTAATCGGGAAAAGATTTAATAAAACAAATCTAAAAACTCTTCAGGCGCAAGGAAAGAGGGATTTTTTTTTAAAAGAACTGGTTTTATGCAAACTAAGAAAAGAATACATTAATGTCAAAGTAAATTTCTCATTGCAGAAGCTGCCTGAAGCTGCCCCTGATGTCCGGCTCACACCAAAAATAAATTTTGTTTTTGATGAATCAAACCGTTAATTTATGATCTGATATATCAGCAATGATAATAACAAAAATAGAAAAACAAAAAAAGAACAGGTTCAGATACAATATCCATCTCGACGGTGAATATGCTTTCGGATTATACGAGGATACAGTTTTAAAATTCGGATTAAGAACGAATGATGTAATTGATGATGACAAAATCAGAGAAATGAACGAGTTTGACGAGTTGGGATTCGGAAAAAAAACCGCTTATGCATATTTATCCTATAAGCCAAGAAGCAAAAAAGAGCTCTCAGAAAAATTAAAGGAAAAGAAAATCTCCGAACCTGTAATCCGGAAAATTTTACAACTGCTCGAAAAGCAAAAATACATTGATGATAAAACTTATGCCAGAAATTTTTTGGACAGTAAATTAAGAGGAAAAGCAATCGGGAAGAGACTTGTTAAGATAAAGCTTTATGAAAAGGGAATCGACAAGGATCTGGCTGAAGATACAATTGCTGAAAATTATTCCGGGGAGAAAGAAGCTGAATTAGCGTCAAAGCTTTTGATAAAATATGAGAAGAAGATCAAATATAAAGATGATAGGGAGAAGAAAAACAAATTTTACAGGTATCTTATCTCTAGAGGATTTGACTACGAAACTGTCCGTAGAGTATTAGATATTAATACTAAGAATTAGAATAGAGAGAATAATAGATCATATTTGCTACTTTAAAAAAATCTAACAATTTATCTTTCCTTCATCGTTGCCTCAAGCTCCATTTTTCCGGTGATAAATATATCCGATAACGGGATGTTCCATGTGAGCTTATTTCCGTCGGAGGAAGTTGCATTGGACGAAATGACCTCATATGGAAATTCAATTTCAAAATTAACATTCCGGCTTCCAAACATTTCAGCCATCCCCTGTTTCATTTGCTCGGCCAGGGAATCATTATCCGGTTTCTCTTCCGGATTTTTTTGTTCATAGCTGTAAACAAATGAGATCTCGTCATCGTCTTTTGTCCATCTGATTATGGTCTGTGAACTTGTGTCATCATCTTTAAGATTGTTTAAAGAAGATCCGATCTTTTTTATGCTGTCAAATTCATATTTGATCACAATATTATTTGACGAGTCCGCGTTCCTTTCCGAAGTTATGTCAATGATCTTAACTCCGGGAACAGAGCCATATTCTTCTCTAGTTTTATCAATATAGATTTCGTCGCTGTACAATGAATCCAAATAGCTCTGCTGACGTGAAGAATCCATGAAAGAGGCAAATGAAGACATTACGGAATAGAATTCTTTTGAAAATGTGATTTTCATAGTTTCCTTCCCCGAGCCGTCTTTGTTTATTACAATGTTCCTGCTGACAGAAAGACAAGATGTGATAACAAATGAACAAAATATTATTAATGCAAATCTGAAAGAGTAATTTAATATTTTCATTTTTTGGGTTTAAATTAGAATTTGTATTTTAATTTAATCAAATAATTCAAATATTATGAGACACAAAATAAGCAAATAAGAGTATCTGAAGCTAAACTTTTTTAAGATATAATTGTTCTAAAATTACAATTTCTCGTCAAAAACTTCTTTCATGAAAAAATCCCGGATATTACTTTTTGTCTCTATAATGGTTCTGATGTCTGTATCTTTCTGGTGTTTGGTAGGATTTAAGTTTGTGAATACCATTTTCAGCAGAGAAGGGCTCAAGAACCTTGTCTACACAGTCTCTACAAAATACCAGGATTTCAAATATTCGCATACGAAAAGAGAAGAAGATACATCAATTGTTTCCTATCAGAATTTATTTGATGTTCAGAATTACAGGCTAAAGCTTTCCTTTAACATACCTGATAAATATATTTTCGGAAATTTAAAAATGAATGCTTTAAATTTATCCGACACATTAAAGAAAGTTTATCTGAATTTTGCTTCCGATATGAAAGTTGATGACATTACCCTCAACGGCGAAACTGTTTCTTTCGAACATAATGATGATTACATAATTATTGATTCTAAAAACAAGATCAACCTTTACAATAACTTTGATATTGAAATAAACTATGAAGGCGCGCCCAAAAGCATGGGATTCAACTCATTCGGCTTCAAGACATTTGATGACGAGCCGGCAATATATACTTTGAGCGAACCGAATTATGCACCGAGCTGGTGGCCCTGCAAAGACCTGCCCAGCGATAAAACTACAATTGAAATGATCATAACCGTCCCTGAGCAGCTTACGGCTGTCTCAAACGGACTTCTTCAGGAAACAACCGATGAACCGAACGGGGAAAAGACATTTCACTGGAAATCGAACTATCCCATCACAACTTATCTCGTTTCCATTGCAATCGGAAAATATGACAAATGGTCTGATGAATATTCTTCACTTGACGGGACAAAGCAAATGCCGGTAGATTATTATACTTACCCTTCATACACGGACAGGGCGAGATCCGACTGGAAAAATACAGTCAGCATGATAGAATTTTTTTCCCATAAGTTCGGGGAGTATCCTTTTATAAATGAAAAGTACGGAATGGCAATGTTCGGCTGGATCAGCGGAGCAATGGAGCATCAGACTGTTACAAGCATGGGCTATACTCTTGTAACAGGAGACGGAAGATATGAAGATATCATAGCTCATGAGCTTGCTCACCAGTGGTTTGGAGATGCAGTCTCCCCGAAAACCTGGAAAGACGTCTGGCTCAATGAAGGGTTTGCCACTTACGGTGAAGCATTGTGGAATGAATATACAAGGGGCAGCAAGGCATACATTGATTTTCTGAATAAAGAAGATTACGGAGCGTTTCAGGGAACAGTTTACAACCCGGAAGGATTTATTTTCGGACCGACGGTTTATAATAAAGGTTCATGGTGTCTCCATATGCTGAGGGGAGTTGTCGGAGATTCAGTTTTCTTCAAAATACTTCAGACCTATTACGACAAATACAAATATAAAACAGCAGACACTTATGATTTTAAGAATGTCTGCGAGGAAGTTTCGGGAACTGACTTGACATATTTTTTCAATCAATGGATATTGGACGGCAAAGGCAGACCTGATTATAAGTACTCCTGGAAAACCGAAGAATTTCAAAACCAAAAGAACTCCGGATATTATACATTAAGATTGAATCTGAGACAGACTCAGAGTGATTATGATGTTTACAAAATGCCTGTCAGAGTAACTGTTAAGACAGATAAAGGGGAAGAGGAATTTAGTTTTTTTAATGATATGAAAACACAACAATTCGAGCAGCCTGTAAACGGCAAACCAATCGAAGTATTAATTGATAATGAAAACTGGATCATGAAAAAAATAGAAAAGGAGGAATATAAAGACAGGTATTAATTTACAATTTAGATTCATTACCAATTACATCCAAATATTTATGAAAAGAACCCGATTTACCATAAGCATAATAATTTTACTGTTTCTGATTCCGGTTATTTCATTTTCACAGCAGAGAAATATTATTATCAAGCTAAAGAATAATACTCCTCAGGAAATTGTCAATAACTTCAGATCAAATTCCCCGAAATCCGGAGACAATTCTCTCTCAAGAATGAGCAGGGACCTCGACATTAAAAATTCCAGGGAAGCCTTTAAAAAGATCAATGATATTTATAAAAACAATGACTCATATAAACAATCGGGTCTCGACAGGATTTTCATAATTGAAGTGGAGCAAAGCAATCTGGAGCAGCTGCTGACTTTAGGCGGCAATAATGAATTTGTAGAATACATACAACCGAACGGGATCTTGAAGACGGAAGACCTGACACAAACCAGCTTTACGCCAAACGATACTTACTATAACTCACAGTACTATCTGGGTTTGATAGGAATGCCGGGTGTCTGGGATATTACGCAGGGTGATTCGAATGTTGTGATCGGAGTGATCGATACCGGTCTTGACTTCCTTCATCCCGATCTGCAAAAAAGCTTTAAGATAAATTACGGTGAATACGGAAACGGAAAGGAATCTAACGGCATTGATGATGACCAGAATGGTTTCATTGATGACTGGCGCGGCTGGGATTTTACAGATGAGCCTTATACGGGCGATCCGGCAAGAGGAGACTATCTTGATCCTGATAACGATCCGACGGATGACAGCCAGCTTTCTCACGGTACTGCAGTTACCGGTATCATAAATGCATCCTTCAATAACAATCTCGGAATTTCATCTGTAGCTCCGAACTGTAAGGTCTTGGTAATGAGAGCATTTGATGCCTCCGGGAACGGTGAAGAAGATGATGTTGCAAATGCAATACTTTACGGAATTTCGAACGGCGTGAAGATTTTTAATTTCAGTTTCGGTGACTATACTTTCAGCAATCTTCTTCGTGATGTGATCAGGTTTGCTTATTCCAGGAACGTATTTATTTCATGTTCGGCAGGTAATGACGGCAGGGACAGACTTCATTATCCTTCGGCTTATGATGAAGTTGTATCAGTCGGATATTCAGACGAGTTTGATTTTAAGGGGAGCCAGTCTTCGTTTGGAGAGACAGTGGATATATATGCACCGGGTTTTCAAAATCTCACGACAGTAAGACGGGGAAAAGGCAATCCTGTTTTTAACGGTGATTATGAGAAGCTAAACGGGACTTCCATATCTGCACCTGTCATTGCCGGTATTGCCGGATTATTGCTTTCCAGAAATCCGAATCTGAGCAATGAAGAGATAAGAGGAATTCTGACTTCTTCTACTGTATTAATGCCCGGTCAGACCGGCTGGGATCATTCACATTCATCAGGCAGAATAAATGCAGTTGAAGCAATACAAAATTTTGACAGGCCATCAATCGCAAGGATACATTACCCGTTTCAGGACTTTACATTTGAGGATGATATGGTTCCGGTATGCATTTCTGCGGCGTCGCCTTTGTTTTTATCATATTCGGTTTATTACGGTGTCGGTCAGAATCCGCAAAACTGGATCCCTATCTTAACAAACCAGTCATCGCAAATTCTGAATGATACTGTTGCCAGATGGAATACATCTGCTCTTCCGGATACATCGTACACTCTCCGGCTCGCCATCAACAGTAATTCGGGCAGAACCATCGAGCACAGAATGATCGTTTTTAAAGATAGAAATCCCCCTGTAATTACCGATGTGTCATTTGGAAATATCATTGATAAGAATAATTATTCGGAGCTTATACTCTTTGCTACCAATAAAAGAACTCTCGGAAAGATCTTCTATAAAAGAAGAAATGTCAGCGAGCCGTATCAGGCAATTCTCGCCGATGTAGGAACGCCGAACATAGGATTTGTAGCCGACGTACATTTCGGTTTGTTAGGCGGAAATGAACTTTCTCCGGAAACAGAATATGAATTTTATATTGAAGCAAAATCCCTGAACGGAAAGACTGCTGTGATCAATGATCCTTCGTTTCACTTTTATACTTTGTCTCAGATCAACAGATACGGATTCAATCAAAAAAATTATTCTCTGCCGTATTCCCAGGCGTGTAATACCGTATTCGATATAAACGGCAACGGGCTGAAAGATATTTTTTTAAATGTGTTTTCCGACAAACTTAATATTTTTGAATTTAACGGAACAGATTTTCAGAAGATTTCAAACGGTAACTGGGGACAGAGTAAAATAGCCAGAGATGTTGGTGATATTGACAGTGACGGGAAATCAGACCTGCTTGCATCCGATGTAAGGAATGGTTTTGTTTATGAAGCACCTGCTCCAAACCAGCTGCCGACGAATCAGGTTTGGAACAATCCCTCTAATAAAAGCTTCTGGTCAGCACGTATTGCAGATGTTAACGGCAACGGGAGAAATGAAATACTCGGTTTCGACAGTTCGGGCTTAAGCATTCTTGAATCTTCCGGTGACAATGCATTTACTGAAATTGCAAATCTGAGTTATTTTGGTCCGGATTCGGAAGCTGTTTCACCGAATGCAGTGATTGATGATTTTGACAATGACGGCAAGAAAGAGATTTTTTTTGCAAATTATTATTTCCCCAGTACCAGTCCAACTCTGCCCAGTCTTGCACTGTCGGTATTCGAAAATACTTCGGGCAATATTTTTACTCGGACATTTACTGACAGCATTCAAAGAGACATGGATGATAATTTCAATATGATAAGCGGTAATTTTTTAGGTGACGGGAAAAAGGAATTTGGCATTGGTACTGTCAGCAAGGATAACAATCTTGTGCAGTATTACAGCTTGTATGTTTACAAGTCTACCGGCAATGATGCCTATGCAATACTTGACGTAATTGACATTTATAATTACAAATCATATTTACGAGTATCCACTCAATCAGCTGATATTGACAACGACGGCATTGATGAGATCATGGTAAATGTCGGGTCATATTATTATGTTTTCAAATTCGATAACAGTGCCGGCCGTTTCATTCCGGTATTTTATATGGAAAACATTAATTCAATCAATCAGCTGGTATATGATTTTGACGGCAACGGGATCAAAGAAATCGGGTTGAATACTGTAAATGATACAATGCTCTTCTTCGAAAAGGATATCGCTTTCACGGGACCGTCGACACCCCTGAATTTTACAGGTTACAGTCTTGATTCCAATATTATTCACCTGGGCTTTGATAACGTACCCGGGGCAGACTATTACAGAGTTTACAGAAGTGATACGACTCAAAATTTTATTTTGTATGATTCATCGAACACAAACAGCTATTCAGATGTCAATGTACTGAACAGAAATAAATATTTTTACAAAATATCCGCAGTTGACATTCAAAATCCGGTTATGGAAAGCCGGCTGTCTGATCCGGTTTATGTTTTTTGTCATAATAAATCCAGACTTGTCTCAGCAACTTATGAGCAGAATGGATTCATGTCCGTTAAATTTTCCGAAAGAATTGCTACAACAATCCCAAACTTAAGCAGCCTTGTTATCAGCAACGGTGTCGGTTATCCGAAAAATATTGCGTTAAAAAATAACTTTGAATACTTTCTTACACTTGACAATCCCATTGTCAACGGTACATATACAATTAATTCCATCGGATTGAAGGACATATACAATTCGCCCGTTGACACAAATTCCGCAGCGTTTGATGTAGTGCAGAATATCGACACGGGAAAATTTTACATATCAAAACTGGAGCTGTCAGGAAACTTTCGCCTGAAGGTTGAATTTAATCTTGAGGTTGATTCGGTAACAGCGGTTAATACAATCAATTATACATTTGAACCGTTCAATCTGAATGTAATTTCCGTGGATATTGATAATGCAAACAGAAAGAATATTTATCTGAATCTTGAACACAGGGGAATGATCGGGGCTACGGGAAAAAATTATTTATTAAGAGCATTTAATATTTATTCTTCGACCGGAATCAAGATTGTGGATGGCGCGGGCAGTATCTTCGGATTAGTATTCAATAAAGAGAATCTCGATGAAATGTATGTATATCCTAATCCCTACAGCATGAACTCAAACCAGAATTATATAACTTTTGCGAATATTACCCGTGAAGCTTCGATAGATATATATGACTTAACCGGAAAATTTCTAATCAACATAAATGAAACCAACGGTAACGGAGGAATCGAATGGGACTTAACAGACGGCGGCGGAAATAAGCTGAACACGGGAATTTACATTTACCGTGCAACCGGGAAAAATTCTTCCGGTCAGGACGTGGACGAAAAGACAGGCAAGTTTGCAGTGGTCAGATAAAAAGAAAGGCGTCTTATTAAATCATAATGACGCCTCCGAATATTCTGACGATATGAAAAACTATTTATTCACATAATCAGCAAGAGCTTTACCGGCTTTAAATCTTGCAACTTTCTTAGCTGCAATCTTTATTTCTTTTCCGGTCTGGGGATTTCTTCCGATTCTTGCTTTTCTGTTAGACCTTGAGAAAGTACCGAAACCCACGAGAGAGATCTTTCCTCCCTTTTTAAGAGTCTTCATAACAGAGTCAATCATAGATGCTAATGCAGCCCTGGCCTGAACTTTTGTAATTTTTGCATCGCTTGCTGCTTTGGCAATTAGTTCTTCTTTTGTCATTTGTGTTGGGTTTAATTTATAAAAAATGATTAACACAAAAATAACATAGCTTTAATTAAAAAGCAATCTTTATTTGCAAAGGCGGCAATACACGATTAGACTGAGTTTTCTCGATTTGATCAGACAATTGGTTACAGCAAAACGTGTTTCTTAAGATTGTTCCCAAGCTTGTAATAAAAGGAGCTGCAGTATTGAAATTTCTAATGCAGAATATTTCTTTTTACGAGCACATAAGAAGGGCAGTCGGGGATATCTATTTTTACAAAATTACTATCCGTTTCTATTTTTTTAAAATCCGAATCATCCTTTACTGATTTATGAAGGAAGGTAAGGTTATTTACAATTATTACATTGATCTGATTCTTGTTTACAAAGCTTTCGAAAGTACTGTCTATTAATTCCGCACTTTTATAATTCCAGTTATTGCCCAAATAAGTCTGCATTCCCGAACCTACATTAAAAAAGTTGACTTCATCTTTTATATTCAGATCAGCCAGGAATCTCAGGGTCTTCAGATTAGTACAGCGGGCTTCGTGTATAGACCTTGCCTGTGCCCTGAACGGGACAAACAATATTAACACTGCTCCGGCAGTAATCGCTGCTGCTGCCGAAATTGTTCTGATCGGTTTGGAATCACCCATGTCAGCTGAGAATTCACAACAAAAATAAACGATCCATAAAGCAATCAGAATAATCAGATAATGCGCCCTGGGATAGTAAACTAATATTGAAATAAATGTAGGCAAACTGAAGATAAAATAAATTAATCCGAACAATCCGATTTCTTTTTTGAAAATCCTTTTTATTAAAGAATATACTGTAAACAAAAAAGCTGCGATAACGAGAATCTGTGAAACCGTCAACAGTAAGGTCATTTTTTTTTCAACAATTTTGTACGGAATAATCTGAACAATATTATCTTTAAGCCGGAAAAAATTATACCAAATGTGTTCAATGAAAAGCCCGGGATTGTTTTTCAGTGCGCCAAGCATAGAAGCATTTTCTCCGAAATCCTCATTCAGTATTGCATCATAATTACTCTGTCCTAACAAATCCGGACCGTTCCTTGTATTAATGTCTTTGACATAATGTTGGGTGAATGCAAGATCAGCTCTTTGTCCTGTTACCGGATTAAAACGGTATATCAATGCAAAGAGGGATAATAAAAACACTGCTTTCATGATCACTCCCGTGAGTTTTTCATTCTTTAAATTTCTTAATACATAAATTACAAATATCAGACAGAATATTGAAAAAGTAAGAATATATTCGGGTCTTGTGTACATCAAAATTGCTGACAGGCATATTGAAAATATTAATTTATGGTCGATATTTTTAATTTTGTATAACACTATAAAACCTGTGAGCATGATTATCAATATATATTTCGTTATGAATGGCCAGCTGAAAATGTTGACTGAAGAGAGTAATAAAGCAACCGAACCAAGGAACGCCGGGAGAATATTCACTTTTAGCGTTCTCATAAGAAGGTATAATATTAATGCCGGGAGGAAAAGTAAAATAGTGTTATTTAAAAAATAAAGCCCGATGTTATCGGAAGTGAAAAAAGAAAGAATTTTGTACCAGAGGAAATAATTATAACCATCCCGATAAGTTCTTACGAGAGGTTCAAAATTTACGCCTTTTGTTAAATACATTGATTCATCATAATACAATATATCGGTGAATCTTTCCGAGGCATAGGAAATTTTTATTCCGATGATTATAAGAATAACAAATACAATAATATCCGGAAGTTTTTCTTTTACATAAGAAATCATCTGAGAACCGGTATTATGCGACAGATTCATTAAAGAATTGAAGCGGAGAAGGAGGGATTCGAACCCTCGATAGAGTTGCCCCTATAACGGTTTTCGAGACCGCCGCTTTCAACCGCTCAGCCACCTCTCCTTAGTTTTTATTAACCCCTCATAAATTTATCTGTCAATCCTGTGACAGGTAACCAGCTGAACATTGCCGAATTTCATATAATGTCTCCTAAATTAACAGGCAAACAATTTTAACGCTCACCCGAGCAGAGAGTGCGGGATTCGAACCCGCGTGGCACTTACGCACCAACACGCTTTCCAAGCGTGCTCCTTCAGCCACTCGGACAACTCTCTAAATTCCAATTGGCGTAATATAATTTTTTACACTTTTAATTTCTTCTTAAAAATTCGTGGAACACATTACATGTGAATATCATCTCTTCAAAATTTTTCCCAGCTCATTGATCTTTTCGAAAAACCATTCTGAATGATATATATTCGCTTTCTTAATTTCCTCTCTTAATAATTCCAGATCTCCATGTGAATATTTCTCCCGGGAAGATTTTATTTTGTACAGTTTATTAAAGATGTTGTAATTTTTTTTGAGCCATTCTCTCCGCATTCGAGTAAACTCCTTTTTCTTTTTTATGTAATGAGCAAAGGAATCCAGAGCAGAAAATCCGGCTTCAAGATAACTTAATTCATAATAGGTTTTAAGATACAGGATCTTGCAATTATTTTTTACAAGATTATTAAAAGGCTTAACACCGGAAAGATATTCCAGTGCTTTTTCAAATTTCTTATTGTGAAATTCCAGATATGACATAGCAAGATTATACATTGATTCCTGTTTTGATTTCTCTATCTCTTTTGTAAAGTCCATTACATATTCTTTTGCAAATTTAATATCATCATTAAAAACAGCTTTTTGAACGACTTCAATAAAAACGTTTGCATATAAATGACCTACCCCGTCTGAATTATATTTCACCGACCTGCTTTCAAGCTTCGATAAATTGTATTTTTCTTCATAAAATTTTGAATCGTTATTGTAGATTTGAGCGCCGCAATAATTTTTCAGTTTAATAAACATGTTAGATCTTTCACTATTGGTGTACATATTTATGTTTTTAATTACCAGATCCCTTAATTTAAAATAATTCCCGGTATCATTTTGCCTGATCGAAAGTAAAATTAATCTTAATCTGATTTCAAGTTCGCTGCGAAGGGGATTGTCACTGTCACCGAGTACTCTCAGATAATTTTCTATGTCCAGATTTTTTATGAACTCAAACATTAATTCAGATTCAAAATTTAAATTGTATGCGGACATGTTTACTCTAAGATCGGTTAGATTAAACTCAAGAAGCTGAGTGATGTTACATAGATCATATTCAGATCTTTTTACAACTTTTAAAGGTACCTTCTCCATAGATGATCTGTACAGGTCAAATGCTATCGACTCCGATTCGATCTTACCAAGCGAATCGAATCTTTCCTGATCAATTAAACTTTTTTTAAAAACTTTTGAATAATTCTTAATTTTTAGTTTGAATAGACTGTCCAGATGTCTTCTGTTATATTCCTTCAGAATAATCATATTGCCGTAAATGGCAGAATCGAATCTTCCCTTAATATCATTCACTGCCAGGAAGAGCTCACACAGCTGCAGAAGTTCGGACATGAGATTCCTGATAAAGCTGTAGCTGAATTTACTCCCGGTAAATAATCCCGAAAAAACTTTTTCCTCAGAAGAGCTCTTTAGATCAAGGCTTTCAAGATTTACCAGAATAAGTTCATAAAGAGTAACAAGCTTGCTCTTTTTATTAAAATACGGGGATTGTAAGAAATCCTTAAATGATGATTTTTCCTCCGGAGAGAATGACTGTATAATATCTATTGCCTTACTCTTTATCAATTCGACTCAGATGTTTGGAATAAAAATAATTTCATTATTTAGTTAAAAATATAGCAAAATAAATAATATAATATCCCGGCTGGCTCATGTCAGGTGATTTTCTGAAAAAAATTTCTTTGCGGGTGTGGACATTAAAGGATTATTTTTGTATTGGAGTCAGACACGAACACTGAGCTCCAAAAATAATTTTTTGCCGGCTTCAATGAGGTGTCCGCTTTGGCTGACAAATCCCAAAGTAATCAGAAGCAGGTCTTATCCGATAAATCCTTAAATTAAAACAAAAAAAATGATGAAAACACTTTTAACGGTACTTATCTCGTTTACAGTTTTAAACAGCTTTGCTCAGGTAAAAAAAATAAGTGATGATTTATATTTTTATTCTGAACCTCCGAAAGAGCAACAGTGTACCGGTGAGATAAAATTTAATCCTCTTATCCATGAAAATGTACCCGCCGGATTTGACGGCAGCAATGCAGAATTTATCTGGCCGTTCTCAAATGAGCTTGATGATGGTCTTGTTCTGGTAAATTATGTTGATGACAGGTCAGGCAGCATAATTACAGATTACATGGGAAATTCCTGGTCATACAACGGGCATCGGGGAACGGACATTGCATTAAACAGCTTTCACGACATGGACAGGTTTGTTAATGTGAAAGCAGCGGAATCCGGAACTGTCGTTGAAATTGCATATAATAATTTTGACAGAAACACTTCAATGGGCAGTGCTCCCGCAAACTACGTCCTCATAAGGCACGAGGACGGAAGCTATGCATATTATTATCATCTTATGAAAAAATCCGTTACAGTAAAAGTTGGAGAATATGTCCAGCAGGGAAGTCTTATCGGTTTTGTCGGAAGCTCCGGAAGTTCAACAGACGCACATTTACATTTTGAACCCGGATACTTTTATCAAGGTCAGTGGAATAAACGTGATCCCTGGCACGGCACATACAATACATTTCCCACAATGTGGCAGAACCAGTATGATTATGTCGGCGACAGAGATTTCAAACTTCAGGACATCGGAGTTTATACGTCATCATTGGTCGGAGGCAATTTCAGCAATACAGGAGACTATGTAAAGGAAAAGATAATCCAGCCTAATACAATAAGCGGCTATGAAGCAAAAATAGGTGTATGGGTTCAGCTTCAGGGAACTGTTACTAATAAACAAATCAGGTTTGAAATAAGAAGACCGGACGGCTCTCTTTTCACGAGCACATATTTTTATCTTAATGAAAACGCTCAATACGCCTGGTATTGGTGGTATCCGGATTTTAACGTAGGAATTTCTCAAACCGGAGACTGGTACGTAAGAGTCTTATATGATAACGTGGAAAAGAAAAGATGCTTTTTTGATGTTCAGCTTTTAACAAGCAATCGTCCGAGATTTTCACCTGTAGCCGGTAAATGTTTCAGACCATCTCCTCTCATTCAACGAGATACTTTACGTGTAAGACCCGTAAGGTCTAATATGCAGTATCAATTGATAAGTGCACCGTCAAATGTAACTTTGACTCAGGACTCAATTTTAACTATTGGAGCTTTTTCTCAGAGCTACCGTGTGCTTCAATTTAAAGTAATAGGAAGCATAGGCGGAAGCGCAAGTCTCCGTGATACCATGATATATAAGCTGATCGATTCTACCAAAAATTATTTGTTGGGCAACGGGGTTGCTTCCCTCGATCTCAAGGTAATGCCTGAAGGAAGATGGAACGGAACAACCCTTGCCGGCGATACAATTACAGCTCTGATTCGTGCTCCACTTAGCCCTTACCTGATCGTGGATTCAGCGAGAGTAAAACTGAATTCAAACGGGTATGCAATTGCAAATTTTCTTAACGCTACAAACGGAGTATACTATTACATAGTGGTTAAACACAGAAACTCAATTGAAACGTGGTCAAAAACCGTGCAACAGTTTAGTACTGGTTTTCCTATCAGCTATGATTTTACCACTTCAAAGACAAAAGCATACGGTGATAATATGAAGCTGAAAAGCGGGAAATACTGTATCTACAGCGGCGACACTGATCAGAACGGATCCATAGATGTTATAGATCTGGGCACGGTTGAGAATGATGTAAGCATTTTTGGAGGCGGATACCGCATTGCTGATCTTAACGGGGATCTGTTTGTAGATGCGAATGACCTGGCTATTGTCGAAAATAATGCGGTCAATTATGTCACACGAATAAGACCGTAGGGAAAAAATAATATTTGGAATAAAAGCAGAGAGAATTAATTCTTACTCTGCTTTTTTTTCACTTAACTTTGAGAAGTCATCCCAGTATTCCTTCGGGACTTCAACCACGGACAGCCTTGGTTCCCTCACCAAAGTAAACCCGGAATACTTCTTGTCAGACTTAATTTCTGAAAGAGTAACTGGTCTTTTGAGTTTTCTTACAGGTTCAATGTCAAATACAACGAGTCTGGCATTGTCCTGTTTAGGATCGGGATAAGAATCTGAAGTTACTTTACCAATTCCGATAATTTGCTTCTCATCTCCGGTATGATAAATGAAAGCCCGGTCTCCCTTTTTAATGTTCCTTATGTTTTTGAGACCTCCCGGGCTGGATACACCATCCCAGGTTGTTCGTTTATCTTTTACCAGGTCATCATAAGAATAAACCGAGGGTTCGGTCTTTAAAAGCCAGTAGTTCATTTTAAATTAAGAATTAAGAATTAAGAATTAAGAATTAAGAATTAAGAATTAATTAGGGAAAATCAAAAGTTTTTATTCCGACAATTAAGTCATCATGATTCGATCGACATCTTTGCATATTTCAGTATTATTTTTTTCAACCCGATTTCATCAAAATAGATCTCGGCTTTTTTATCAAGACCCTTCCCCGTAGTAGATAAAACAGTTCCTTTTCCAAAAGTATTATGAAACACAGTGACTCCTTTTTGTATATCCGGGAATTTGTCTGTCAATGACTCTTCATGTTCTTTTTCAGAATGGTTTTCCTTGGAATAATATTCATACTTGATCGAAGGTCCGAATAAAGTATTCTTATCCTGTTTGTTTTTTTTATTGCCAAATAATTTTAATCCTTCATAAATAAAATGTTCATTCATAATTCCATCCGGAATTTCCTTTAAAAATCTGGACTTCATCTGGTACGACTGCATTCCAAATTTGTATCTCTGGTTCGCATACGACAGATATAATTTTGATTTTGCACGGGTGATTGCAACATAAAACAGTCTTCTTTCTTCTTCCAGTTCATCTTCATACATTGTAGCTCCGCTCACCGGGAAAAGCCCTTCTTCCAGGCCAGTTATAAAGACAACAGGGAATTCCAGTCCCTTGGCAGAATGAATTGTCATCAGGGTTACTGCATTCTTTTGATTATCCAGATCATCAATATCAGCTACCAGCGCAACCTCCTGAAGAAACATTTCAAGAGTAGGCGTGTCATTGCTGTCAGAAAATTCAGCTACAGCTGAGAGCAGCTCCTGGATGTTATTTACCCTTTCTTCAGACTCCAGTGTATTTTCCAGACGAAGCGTTCTCAAAATTCCCATTTCATCAACCACCCCTCTTGCAAGCTCTGACAGAGAAATTTCTTCTTTAAGATACTGATACTTATAAATATAATTCAAAACTTCCACCAGAAGATTTTTTGTTCGGGCACTGAATTCATTATATTCGTTAATATTCTTTATCAAATCAAATATCTGAATTTCCTTATTTTCAGAAACAGATATGAGTTTATCCAGGGTCGTTTTTCCAATGCCCGGTCTGAGGTTCAATACTCTTATAAGCGATTCATTGTCTCCGGGATTTACAATGATCTTAAGATATGAGAGAATGTCCTTGATTTCTTTTCTCTGATAAAATCTAATGCCTCCTATAATAAGATACGGAATATTGTTTTGTCTTAACGAATCTTCAATAGTTCTTGACTGGACGTTGGTTCTGTAAAGAATTACAAAATCCTTGAAGTTAAGTTTTTTCTTCTGCATCTCATCAAAAATATACCTGCATATTCTGGCACCTTCATCCCTGTCAGTCATCGTTTCTATCAGATGAATTTTTTCTCCGTCCGAATTTTCGGTCCATAAATTCTTTTCCATCTGCTTCGTATTTTTCTTTATAACAGTATCTGCCAATTTCAGTATCTTTTGCGTCGAACGGTAATTTTGTTCGAGTTTGAATATTTTACATTCCTTAAAGTCATCCTGAAAATCAAATATATTCTGAATCTCCGCTCCTCTCCATTTGTAAATCGACTGCGCATCATCACCTACTATAGAAACATTTCTGTATTTTCCGGATAACAGCTTTATGATTATATACTGTGCTTTATTAGTATCCTGATATTCATCCACAAGTATGAATTTAAACCTCTCCTGATATTTTTCCAGTATCTCCGGATATCTCTTGAAAAGTTCAATCGGTTTGATCAACAGATCATCAAAGTCCATCGCATTATTTTTGAATAATGCTTTTTGATACTCATCATAAATTATTTCTACTTTTTTATCAAAAGGAGTTCTTGAAATGGTTGAGAACTCCATTGGTAAGATTAACTTATTCTTTAGATTACTGATCGATCCATGAATTGCCCTTGGGGATGGGTTATCCGTCGGCATGGAATTGCTGATCATCAATTGCTTAATAATGTTTACTGAATCGTCACTGTCATAAATGGTGAAGTTCCTCGTATAACCAATGTAATCAGCTTCAATTCTCAGCATCCTGGCAAATATTGAATGGAATGTACCCATCCATATTTTCTCAAATCCGGTACCGACCAATTTATGAATCCGGTCTTTCATTTCCGAAGCAGCCTTATTTGTAAAAGTTAGTGCGAGAATTTCAAAAGGGCTGATTCCTGATGCCAGCAGGTATGCAATTTTGTAAGTAAGGACTCTTGTCTTCCCGCTGCCTGCTCCTGCTATGATTATGCTGGGTCCTTCTATTTCTTCAACGGCTTTTCTCTGTTCAGGATTTAATATGCTCAGATCTAATATCATCTGTTTTCTTTTGGGAGAATAAAATAAATAATTTACTTGTGATTGTAAATTTAATAATCCAAATTATTTTTCACAAAATTGATTTTTTACAATTTGATTAGTGATCTTCAATTGAATAATTTATTGTGAATTGTTTTTTAAATACTACAATTTATGAAGGCGAAAATTTTTTACAGAAGAAATCTCCCCCATTATTATGTCGAATGTTCATATTACTTCATAACTTTCCGCTTACTAAACTCACTGCAAAAAGAAGTTGTTGAGAAATTGAAGAGAGAATACTATGAAAGTAAAAAAAATATTTTGAAGCTATATGAAGAAACCATCAAATCCCAAAAACTATATGAACTCCAAAAAAGGTATTTCGGAGCATTTGACAAACATCTTGACGAGAACAAAGAATGCATCAACTATTTATCCGATCCCGGTATAGCACAAGTTGTTGTCGAAGCAATAAACTTTCGGGACGGGAAAGCATATGACCTGAAGTGCTTTTGTATAATGCCGAATCATGTCCATTTGTTGATATATGTAAAACGGTTTGTCAAACCGTTTTACCGTGTAATGCAATCGCTTAAGCGTCATACAGCCAGAAAAGCAAACAATATTCTCAACCGAACCGGTGCTTTCTGGCATGAAGAAAGTTATGATCACATTGTCCGGGATAAAACAGAATTCCATAAAATAACTGACTACATACTTTTTAATCCGGTGAAAGCCGGACTTGCTGAAAACATTAACGAATGGAAATGGGTCTATCGCAAATCTTAACTGTACCACGGATTGCCAATCCGTGGTACTGGCTCTATCCTCCCATCACAGCTTCAATCTCATTTATTTCTTTCACCATCCCCTTGGTTAAATTCACACTCCCGTTTTTCGTAACAAGAATATCATCTTCTACCCTGATTCCTATTCCTGAAAATTTCTTGGACATTCCCTTTGACCCAACCGGAAAGTATAGACCGGGTTCAATCGTAAGTACATTCCCGGATTTCAAAATATCATTATCTTCAGAAAATGTTTTGCTTGAAGGCACAGCATCATGTGTATCAAGTCCTATATGATGTCCGACTCCGTGCAGCGAATATTTTTTTATTTCCTTTTTATTTTTCAATAAACCTGCCTTGTGTAATCCGTCGGCAAGGACTTTTTCGCTTAAAATTTTCAAATCTGATAATTTTACTCCGGGTCTTATTTTCCTGATACACTCTTTATTTGCTTTCAGAACAATTTCATAAATCAGCTTCTGTGCTTCCGAAAATTTTCCGTTTACGGGAAAAGTTCTGGTAATATCAGAATTATAATAATTATATTCAGCTCCCGAATCAATCAAAAGTAATTCACCGTTTTTTAAAACCTGATCATTACTTTGATAATGAAGTATGCAAGCATTATTTCCTCCGGCAACAATAGGATCGATACGCATTATCTTCACTCCCGTTAAATTTATAATGATATTCGAGTGTTGCCTGCACCTGATATTCATTCAATCCCGGCTTAATAATTTTCATTGTTTCATCATATGATTTTATTGTAATGTCACATGCTTTCTGTATTTGCTTTATTTCAAATTGTGTTTTCACTGCCCGCATTTTTCCTAAAATAAATGACGCATCAATTATTTCCATTTCAGCGGCAATTATGTTAAGCGAATTTAAAAACGAATTTATTATTTTCCTCATTTCACCTTTTATCATCATCATCTCGGAAAATTCATATAAAGTCTTTTCCGCTTGCTGAAAATTTTCCAGTTTAAAATATGCTCTAATTTGGAATTTTCTTTTCCGCTTTCTATCCCGGATTCGGTTTTTACATTTTCATATCCTAATCTTTTTCCGCTCCATGTTTCCAACAGAGAATCTTTCTTTTGAACATATAAAACTTCCTTTAATATTTTTCCTTTCCCGTCCGGGTTAATATTAATACCTGCAGGAGCAAGAAGAAGTGCGGAATTCGGTTCGTTAAAACCGGTCAGATAATAAAAATTTTTGTACTGTTTAAACCTGTAATCGGAATCAAAAGATTGATTATGGATTGTGTTACCGAAGATCAAAGCTATGGAATCCTTTCCTATCATTTCCGAAAATTCCTTTCGTCTCGATTTATGAAAATCTTTTTCCTCTTTGGTCATTGCTTTATTTTTAATTTTAAAATGAATTCGTAAAACAGCTTATTGGTCAAACTGGTCTTTTATACCTCTTCAAGTCCGTCAATGGGAATGGGATAGTTCTTTGTAAAACATGCTGTACAATAGTCTGTCTTCTCATGTTTATAGGGAACAGATTCGAGAAGTTTTTCCGTGCTTAAATATGAAAGGCTTGTTACACCGAGATCTTTTCTTATTTCTTCCACATTCTGATTATGCTGGTTAGCGATCAGTTCTCCGGCAGATGGAAAATCCATTCCGTAATAACATGGGGAAATTATCGGCGGAGATGAGATCTTCAGATGGATTTCTTTGGGAGCTGCTTTTTTAACAAGGTCAACCAGAAGTTTGGATGTAGTTCCCCTTACAATTGAATCATCAACTATGACAACCTTCCTGTCTTCAATAACACCCTTTACAGTATTGAACTTTGTTTTAACTTTCATCTTTCTTTTGTCCTGCCCGGGCTGAATGAACGTCCTTCCTACATAGTGGCTTCTTATCAATCCGATCTCGTGTTTTGCATCTTTGTTGTTCTTTACAATCTCTGTGAAATATCCGAGAGTAGCCGTGTTTGAAGAATCAGGAACATTAATTACCACAACTTTTTTGTCTTCAGGTTTGTCTTTAACGGGAGCCGGACTTTCTATGGCAAGACTCTTTCCAATCTTTCTTCTTACCTTATCAACTTTCTCTTCAAAAACCGTGCTGTCAGGTCTGGAAAAATAAATATATTCGAAAATGCAGTGTTTGTATTTATCGGCTTTGCCGACTGAAAAAGACTTCACGTCATTTGTCTGAATCGTTTCTCTGTCTATCATGATTATTTCTCCGGGCTCCACATCTCTGAGGTATTCCGCATTGATAATATCGAATGCACAGGTCTCCGATGCAAAAACATAGCTGTCATAAAGCTTTCCGAATGCAAACGGTCTCACACCGTAAGGATCGCGAATTGCAAATAATTTATCGTCTGTCAAAATGCAGAGAGAGTATGCTCCGGTGATCTGAGAAAATGCTTCGAGAAGTTTATTTACTATGTCACTCTCTTTGCTGCGGGCGATAAGGTGAAGTATAAGCTCACTGTCTGTCGTTGTCTGAAATATTGTACCGTCATTCTGAAGCTTCTCACGAAGATACTTTGTGTTCGTAAGATTTCCATTATGAGAAAGAGCAAGATTGCCGTCTTTATAATTTACTTTGAACGGCTGGATGTTATTTCTTTTGTCTCCAGAGCCGGTTGTGGAATATCTCGTATGCCCGATAGCAGAATTCCCTTTCAGGACCTCCGTCAGAATTTTGTCATCGGAAAAAACACTAAGAACAAGTCCGTGCCCTTTATGAATGTTGAATTTATTCTTTTGAGTAACAGTGTCAAGTCTCCGAAGTAACTATCCCGGCAGCTTCCTGTCCCCGGTGCTGCAATGCATGCAGCCCGTAATAGGTCATTACTGATGCGTCCGGAGAATTGTAGATTCCGAACACCCCGCAATTAGAATGAATGGATTTATTGCTGTTGAAATTTATATTTTGAATTTTCTTCTTCAAGGCTTGATGTTTAAAATTAATTTATTGAAGGTAAAGAATAAAGGCAGACTGTATTTTTGAACCATGATTGAATGATGAAATGATCAACTGTGAACAATCAACTTTTAAAACAAGGAACAGTTGTAACAAAGTGGTTTTTCATAGTTAATCATTCAATCATTTAATCATAGTTAAACAATTCATTCAAAAAACCCCTCATCTCTTTCCAGTAAAAGGATTGAATGCTGCGGAACAATAAAATATTTTTCACCTTCATAAATTATTTCCACTGCATCTCTCTGAAGAAAAATTGCAAGATCACCTGACCTTGCCTGTAACGGAATATACCGGATCTTATCATCGGATTTTTTCCATGACTCGTCTTCAACCGGCAATGGTATCGGATAGCCGGGTCCGGCTTTCATTACATATCCGCTTTGAACCTGTTCTTTTTCCTGAATCCCCTGCGGAAGATATAAGCCGGCCTTTGTTTTTTCAGACGGGGATTTGGATTTGATGAGGACCTTATCTCCGACAACAATTACCTTATCAAGTTTGTTTTCCGGTTTTACTGACATTAGTTTTCTTTGAGTCTGCAATAATATAGTTGATGTTTCACACAACTCTTATATGATTTGAAAATATCCAGCCTTTCCCATTCTTCCATGCCTCAATTCTGTAAGAACCCTTTTCGTCGCTGTCCCAGATACATTCGAGTCCTTTAACTTCATTTACACACTTACCGTTGTGGATCAGTTTTATGTCCGATTCTGACGGAAGTAATGTTCTTAATATGATTCTCTTATTCTTATTTCTGTCAAATTTGATCTCATCTCCGAGTGTATAATACTCTCCGTCATATTCGGCAAAGAAACGAAACCCTTTTCCGCTGCCGTAATAATTGTTCACAATAAAGCTTCTGCCTCTTCCGAGTGAATCTATGATCTGGTTTTTATCAGCTTCATAATTCTTATTATCACCTGTTACAATTTCCTTATCTGTCAATACATGAGTCCGGATCGATTTAAACAGGACCTTATAAGCGAATATTTCGAATTCAATACCCATGATAGTGTGTTTATGAGCGTGCGCATCGATGCCTCCGATCGCAACGACTTTTCTTTTCTTATTAAGCTCGTCCCATTTTTTTAAAGTAACTTCAGGGGGAGCTACTATTGATTTCAAAGGGTGGATCAAGTCTTTGAAGCTTATTCGTTTCATTCAAACCCTCCGCCCATTCACTCATGTGGTTCCATATCTCTATGCCGGTAAAATCTTCGGACTCCCATGCTGTCCAGGGATATGCAGGATGATCCGGCAAATGATCTCTTATTTCGTGCGGATGCGCCAGAAACCCAATTCCGCCTTTTTCCTTGATTGCCTTTACATATTCGACTGCAGACAGCCGGTTTCCTAAATCACCGTCGGGGAGCTTTTCAAAAGTTCCGACTACTTTATCCGTTCCTAATACAAGATAATGATTCCTGTTTTTCATATCGTTGATTTCATAGCCGACTATTAGCATGGTCTTGCCGTACCATTTTTCAAAACCCTTGTCTTTTGCCTTTAAAGTATTATGATCTGTAAGAATAATGTAATCCAGATTTGATTCGCCAGCGTAGGCTGCTATCTCTTCAACGGTTCCGGATCCGTCGGAGAATTTAGAATGCATATGTATTGAGCCGGAATATTCAAACATGGTTTTATTCTTAAAAAAATTATTTATTACTTTAAATACAAATTTAACATGTTAGAAAGGTCTTCTATTTTTCATGGTCATCATTCAATCATTTAATCATAGTCTGTGACCGTAAAGTATATTTAAGACCCACATGATCATCAAAACCAAAACCGAAACAAATAAAGTTTTCCTGTTGAAAGTAACGGAGATCTTATACTTAAAAATACTTAACACAAAAATACTTAAACATACAAAAGTTAAAAATGTAAAGAAAATTACTGAGGACGGGTTGTAGTAAATACTCCGGCTGAAATTCAAATTAATAAATTCATAAAAAGCATGTGACATACCGCAAAAAGGACACGGTAATCCGGTTACATTGAGCAATATGCAGGAGCTCGTATCAGTAAATAAAACCGGAAAAATTTTATGAAGAAGGTTAAGCGGATAATATTTTATGGTAAGCAGACAAAATATAATAAAACCAAAAAGCATTCCTCTTATTTTCCAAGATTCCTTCAGAGAAATTTTTTCAATGCTGATTAACTTCAAACCTTCGGAATATTTTTCTTATTCAAATATGAAACACCGAGAAGAGCTCCGAGCGAGCCGAAGAGAGGATAGATTATGATATTACTGATGAAAGAAAAAATTGTGATTGTCGGGGAAAAACCATGCTCATTAAACTCATTTGTAAATTTTTCCATATACTGTAGCATTTCAGGCGGCATTTCAAATCCTATATCTTCAAATGCCGTCATTATTTCGAGCATCGGATTTGAATCAGAAAACAAACTGATCAAAAGCCCTATGCCCGTGACAAACACAGCAGATAAAATTCCGCATAAAATTCCAATCATGCCCCCGTCTTTCGTAGTAAGCATCATTCCGGTGCCGGCAAGCTGTCTCCAGTAAGTATACACACCGACGAATCCCCCTGCAATTATTCCGGCGCAGCAAAAAATATTTACCAGGCTCAGAACCGGGACGATCGCTATCAAAGTCATTACAGTCGTGCCGTAAATTATCGGTGTTATTTTATTGGGTGCGTCCATTATTCTAAACGCTTACTTTATTTTTGAAAAAAGAATGAATCTCGAAAAAGAATTTCACAAAACCCGGAATCACATAAAACGGAAGAACAAACCCGATAAAAAATCCCGTTACCGATCTTGAAAAAAATGTGTTCTGCCATATTCCGGTGCTGTCCAATACCACATCGATCATTAAGATTATTGCTGCTGCTGACAGTATCCATAACGAAGGCACAGTGATATTGTTAACTCTGTATTTTAACGGATAAACAGCGGTGCCGATAAAGAAACCTGTGTATATCCACAAACATCTAGAACAAACACCAAGCTCATACCCTAATAAATGAAATGACCTTTCGTCCTGTTGATGACAAACTTTGGAAAAAAAAATGTAAATAAAAGATGAAATGGATTCAAATATTCCTCCCATCCCGGCAAAAAACGGTGCGAGAAAAATTAAAATTACCCAGACTAAAGTAAAAAATAAAATTGCGAGGTAGATTTTTTTTGCAAATTTATGATCAACAACTACACTTTCATCAAACTCCGGCATAAGTCAAAATATTACAATAACATGAATAAATCAATTAGAATATTTTTTTGATCACATTTATATCTTTCATCATTGATCATTTAATGATTAATTCTCTCTTTCCGGAATTTATCTTTTATGATCTGACTAAATTTTTTCTTTCGGATCTTACTTTCGAGCCATGATATGATGTCAAAATAATCCAGCGCGATCTTTTCATAAGGGTCATTCAGAAGTTTCAATAACGCGGCATGAAGTGTCCCCATTTCTTCCAAGAGCATTCTTTCGTTTGTCACAGTTGTAAGCTTTTTCAGAAATTTCAGAATTGCGGCTTCCGTTTTATAAAGCTTTTCTCTTTTATAAAGATATCTGTATGTATTCTTAATTGCATACTCGAGCAGATCAAGATTGCTTAGCTCATAATGAAGGATGAGATTTAAAATATGCGCAAGCGAATATACGTCGGTTCTCATCGAAAGATCAAGATTGAGTATTTTGTTGATCCAGATAAGTGCCTTCACGTATTGTTCATTTCCGAAACATGCATAAGCAGCATTGAAATACAATATTATTTCCGACATTGATATCGATTCTTTTGAATATTTATTCAGACCCTTTTCAATTTCATCAGCAAGCAAAAAGCCGTTGTCGAATTCTCCCGTACTTATGTAAATGGAAAGTTCTATGGAGTAAGTATTTAGAAAAATATACTGCTGTTCATCCGTCGAATTGGTCTTCAAAGATCTCATCAGCTTAATTGTCTCAAAAGTTTTCTCGTAATCATGAAGATCAAAATACGAAGTTAACAGGGCGGTCAGTCCGAATACGTAATCCTTCATATATCTCCTGATATTTTCTTCGAATGAACTGATGGCACTTACCAGTTTTGCAGCTGTGAGGTTCACGTTTTTGTCATCGGATATGCTGAGATAGTATATAAGATGAATGTGATGAAACAGAACTGTTGATTCTGTAGATGTCGCTTCACTGATGTTTTTCAGATACGGACTTTGTAAAATTTTCAGAAATCTTTTTTCTTCACGTTTATTTCTAACCGGACCTTTCTCTCTGAGCAGTAAAGAAATTTCTATATACAATTTTCTGTACATGCTTATGTTTTGAATAATTGAAATTATTTCCTGCTCTTCATCATAGAGTTTAGACAGGCTTTCACTCAGACCTGCAGAAGCGATTTTGGAAAGGACATATTTCTCAAGCCGTAGTATTTCAAAGATGTAATGTATCTGTTCATGCCTGTAACAGGTTTTTTTCAATTTTTTCAATTCCTTATGGCTTTCATTGAATAGGCTCTTTTCAAACAAAACAGAGATATTGTTCAGACCTGATGCGATGCGGGTGTCTATGGAATTTGCCGAGTTGAATAAATTCAGACTGTTGAGAATATTCTTATAGAGATAATGTTTTGCAACAGGCAGGTCTCTCTTCAGAAAATTTTTGGGGAAATGTTTCAAAAGTTTTTCATCTGTATTCTCACGTGAATAATAATAAAATAGCTTAAGATATAAATTGTTTTCTGACTTATGTCTTTTTGAATGCTTAACAAAAAAACCTTTCTCGCTTTTATTAAGTGATCTGATCAGCTTATTTAGTATCGATGAGTCGGGCATCAATTTTTAATTTAATGTCTACAAAATGTATTAATTTCAGGCAAAATTAAATGAAAATTTAATATACTTTGCGATCAAAATATAATTTAGTAATAATTTATCTTTGCAATTTATAACGCCGGATAATATTTTTGTAATGAAGGAAATTATGAACATTAAAATAAATATCAACATGAAAACAATACTAATAATATTTATTTTTCTTGCTTCGGGAAGCTGTTTCGCACAATGGTCACAGACATCCGGTCCTGGAAGCGCAGGCATAAAAACTTTATTCCATGACAGCTCTGTCTTATTTGCCGGGACAATCGGCAAAGGGATTTATAAATCAACTGATGACGGCTTGAGCTGGCAGCCGTCTAATAGTGGCATGAATGATGTTACTGTCAGATCAATTGCAAAAAATTCAAGTTACTTATTTGCCGGTGTTCAGTTTGATGCGGCCGGAAACAGCGGAGTCTACCGCTCTTCCGATAATGGAAACAGCTGGATGCTTGTAAACACAGGAATTGAGAATAAAACCGTAAAAGCCCTTTATGCAGATGATTCCGTAATCCTTGCCGGCACAATCGGCGCAAGTGTTTTTCGCTCAACTGATAACGGCATTTCATGGATTCCGTCTTCCAACGGACTTGGCAATCAAAGTATTGCCGCCATCATAAAACAAAATAATATATTTTATCTTGCAGGTGATAATAATCTTTATTATTCATCGGATGCTGTGGACTGGTATTTTACAAACGGGGGACAATACTTTGGTATATTTTCGATGGCTGCAAACGGCAATAACATGTATGCCGGTGGATTTCAGGGAATTATCCGTTCGACAAATAACGGCGCTTCATGGAGTTCGAGAATTGATATTTTAGAAATAGGCTCAACTTCCTACATATCGTCGTTTGCCTTTTCGGGATCAACGATATTCGCTTCCACTACAAGCACAGCCTTTGCTTATTCCGGCGTGGTAAAATCAACAAACAACGGATTGAACTGGACATTGGTCAATGCGGGAATTGAAATAATTGACGTAAATTCACTTGCATTTTCCGGAACGAATTTAGTAGCGGCGACCCCTTATAAAGGAATAATGATTTCTTCAAATTCGGGAGCAAGCTGGGTAAAAAGCAATGCGGGTCTGCCGCCGGGAGGATCAGTCAGATCTATTAAGAATATTAACAATTCTGTTTATGCGGGTGAAGCAGGAGACGGTATTTACAGATCAACTGATGACGGAACAACATGGCTGCATTTAACAAATGATGATAATGGATTTCTGAAAAATGAACTGGTTCATGACATAACAAATTTTAACAATACAATTTTTGCAGCAACATCTTCACATGGAATATATAAATCTACAAATGAAGGAGACAGCTGGTTTCAGGCAAGCTCAGGATTGCCCGATTCAGCTTTGATCTTATGCATGACCGTAACCGGACAAAACATTCTCGCGGGCACAACAAAAGGAATATTTTATTCTTCGGATGAAGGAGTATCCTGGCATTTCACCACGATCTTTGATGAGGTAATACCTGATCTGACCTCATCAAACGGGTTTGCTTATGCAATAGTCATCACCGGGTTTCACAATACCAGCGGAATTTACAGATCATCCAACAATGGATTAAGCTGGACGATGATACTGAATACAGGACTGGCATATCCGTCCGTGCTCGAATCAAAGGGTTCACATGTATATCTCGGTGACCTTCTCAGCGGAGCCATCGAGTCTGCCGACAATGGAGGCTCCTGGTTTGACATCAGTATCGGAGGCAATATTCCTGTATTCTCTATACTTCCGATGAGTAACAACTTTCTGTTTGCCGGCTCATCTCCTTCAACACTGGAAACATATTCTTCATCAGATGACGGACTGAGCTGGATCAGTATCAATCAGGGACTGGCTGATAATACCGGCGTCGAAGGGCTGGCTTCAAATCAGAATTTTTTATTTGCTGCAACCAATGACAAAGGAGTCTGGAGAAGACCGCTGAATCAACTTGTTTCTGTAAGCAACTCCGCTTCACTCACACCGGATGCATACAAACTGTATCAGAATTATCCAAATCCGTTTAATCCATCGACTACCATAAAATTTGATCTTCCGCGATCCGGACATGTTTCACTGAAAATATATAGTGTTCTGGGAAAGGAAGTTGAAGTTCTGGCAGATGAGGTTCTGAATGCCGGCAGTTATGATCTTATCTGGCATCCGGCTTCAGTTGTAAGCGGAACATTTTTTTATGTATTAAAAACCGATTCTTATGTTGAAACAAAGAGTATGATACTTTTGAAGTGATAATTTTTTTTAGAAAAATTCTTGCGAACATTAGACACTATGTCAGAGATGTCTCAGGTTTCATAACTCCTTGAAAAAAATGTAATCAAAAACCAACCTTTAGCTCTCCGTAAAAATTACCCGTGGCTGCAGGGATCCAGTACGGAACACCGTCGCTGATGCTTCCCGTTGTTTCATAAAGAATATCAAAAATATTATTTGCTTTGAAATTGAGCTCCAGATTATTAAAAAGCTTTTGACTGAGCAATGGAGTTAAATTGAAAGTCAGACCTGCATTCACTACAGTATATGGCTCAATGATCTTATCAACATATCCCGGCTCACTTCGCACATCAGGATTTTTTCTCTCGTTCTCCGAATTGTCGAGATATTGTTTTCCAACATACTGCAGGGATACGTACCCGCCGGTGCCAGCTTTGCTGTAATAATTTAGTGCAATGTTTCCGATGATATCAGGTGTTAAAATGATCTGGTTGTCTGTATAATTATTTCCGTAAATGATATTGCCCGAAGAATCAACACCATCTATTTCAACAAAGTCTGTAAAATAATTATTTGAGAGATTCAGATTTCCCGTTAAGAAAAACCCCTGCAAAAGATCTTGCCGGAACGGCTTAAGATTGATCCCGAATTCAATTCCTTCATGTATTGACCTGCCTGCGTTTCCTGCTATCGGCTGACCGACATTATCAAGCTGACCGTTGTTTACAATTTCATTTGTAAAATCCATAAGATAAAAATTCAGGTCCGCCTTAACCGCCGCTTCTCTGTATCCGAATCCGAGCTCGTAGTCAAACATTTTCTCAGGCTGGATCAGAGGATCTTCATAAATCCCAATGTCAACATTGATGACCCTGAAATTCGGCACGGAGTATGGGTCTTCCGCATCATATATATCCTTGAGCCGCGGCTCCCTCTTGGCAATTGAAAAATTTGCATACGCGCTGAGCTTTTCATTAAAATTATAATTCACTCCGAGCCGGGGAGTGAAAAAATTATAGTCAACGGAAAAGTCATACGGCTTGAACTCGTCATTTGAAATGTTGTATCTGTGATAAACATACTGAAGACCGAGCATTGCATTTAATTTTTTCGTAGCGCTGTAAAGTTCATTCGCATATACGGAAAAAGTTCTTTTGCCTCCGTTATAAAAATAATACTGATAGTCCGGCGGAGTGCCCTGCGGAAGAGCATCGGCAAAAATTACATTTCCGTAATGCTCTGATTCATGAATCTCGATCTCACCGCCCAGAACAAGAGTTCCTTTATCGGCATTATGTTTTATCTGAGCCTTCGGAAACCAGCCGTAATCGTTATTGTTCACGGTAAGCTTTGTCACAAAATCACTCCGTACAATTTCATATCCTTTTGTGGAATCGAAGTAAAAAGTACCGTCGGGATTTCTTTGATAATAAAGCGGATTGAAAGTTGTCGTATCGGAAACATAAAACGGGTTCAGTCTGAAGTAATCAAAATCATATCCGTAATAAACCGGGAAAGATGTATTGAAAAAACCCTCTCCTCTTATATAGCTCAAAGTATTTGATATGTATAAATTTTTTGACGGCTGAATGTTATAAATAAGTTCATAATGAGGCTGAAAATAATTATCGGTCTCATCCTGATAAGTCAGGTAGTTATATTTTCTGTCAGTATAAATGTCACCTGTTATTTCCCCGTCAAGATATGATTTATCCACGCCGAGATAAGCAAGATGATCCTGGATCGGACTTCCGTAAAAATTTAATTTTAATATCGAATTTTTTCCGATCAGTTTTCCTGCGCTCAGAAAGTAAGACCAGTTTTTTGACCATGAGAGATCCCTGTATCCGTCAGTATTTATGTGCGTAAACTTCCCGTAAAATCCCAGTTCTTTCTGGACAGTCCCGGATGAATATTCAAGCGAATATCTCTGTGAATTATAATTTCCGAATCCTGCCGATAAATTCAAGAATTTATTTTTAAACAGATCGATTGTTCTTACATTAACAACCCCGCCAATGGAAGATGTACCGTAAAGCGCAGTTCCTATTCCTCTTTGGATCTGTATCTCTTCTGCCGATGAACCTATATCGGACACATCTACCCAATAAACCTGATGATCTTCCGGATCGTTTTGAGGGATCCCGTTTATCAGAATAGAAATTCTCCTCTGATCAAAACCTCTGATCGAAAAATAAGAATAACCGACGGAACCGCCCGATTCGGAATATGCATTAATGCTGGTGTATCCGTTGAGAAACATCGGCAGGTCCTGCATCCAGTATTTCCTTTCTATTTCTGCCCGCTTGATATTTTCGAATGTTACGGGAGTGGATCTTTCGATTCCTTTTAGTGCATCGACATCAATGGTTTCAGTTTTAAAAGCTGAACTGTCAGTTTCTTTGTTGTCCTGTGCAAAAAGAAATGCTGAGCAGTCAAAGGTTAAAAATACAAGACAAATGGCCGTGATTTTTAAAAGCAGGTCTCTGAATAACTTTTCCTTTTGTATTTTTTTACTTTTGTGTATTCCCGTCAATTCTCTATTCATATTATTTTTTCTTAAAATAAAAAAAACGCTTAAACTTTTCCGAACCTATTTAAGAAAAGACTAAGCGTAAAAAATGTTTAATTTCCTTCGCCGGCATTATCCGGACAGGTTCAATGGGTTTGATCTCAGCACCCTTAATTAAGAGAGAGCACCCCAATTAAATTACTTATTTAAAGAACGATTTAAAATTTTTATAAATTTGTTTAAAACAAAAATGACAGTCCGCTTAAAAAGGAAAAATTGGTAATTGTCATATCATTTGTACCATACTCAGTCCCGACGGAAACTGTATTCAGAGATTTACTGTAAAGTTTAAAATTCAATTCACCTCTTAGAGCTATTTTTTTTGAAACTAAAAATTTTAATCCCGCTGCAGAATTGAATACACCTATATCAAATTCGTCCGAATTATAATTACCAAAATTACCGGCATCACTGTGAACCGAATTGCTGACTCCGTAACCTAATTTTAAATACGGTGCAAATCCGGATTCTTTAATTCTTATAGTGTAAGATAAATTTCCTATGAAATTAAATTCCGGCTCCTGATTCTTTACTGTATTAAAAACAAATTGCGGCTCTATGCTGAATCCTTTAAATATATAATAAGCCGGAAGAACGTTAATATTAAAAAAGATTTCCGACTGATCTGACCCGTGGGTTTGTAAAAGAAACCGAAGTAGAACCAACATTAAAAAGAATTCCGGTTTCCCAGCTGTTCTTTTCAAACTGTGCAAACAGGTTTGTATTCAATACCAAAAATACCGGTGTTAAAAAAATTAGTTTTTTCATTTTTATTAATTTTAATTTACGAACTAAACCAGATGAATTAAAATAAAGCAAAAATAAAAATGAAAATCTTTTTCTATATATCCGGGTTTAATTTAAAAAATTTCTGAAGATATCTCTCAATAATCCTTCGGGTCAACTACAAGAAGCAGCGTGCATCCGTTTTTTGTGTAAAGCGGATTGTGATCGCTGTCACCGTCGGCGTGATGAAAATCGCCCGGTCCTAAAATTTTCCCTTCGGCATATACATCACCTTCTATGACATAGCACTCTTCCGCTCCGTTGTGATGATGCGGAGGATATTCCGTATCTGCTGCAACTTTCAATAAAAGCATAATGTAATCCTTATCTTTATTCACAGCCAGCTGCTTTACTTTTATTCCTTCTATTACCGGATGCCGGACCCAGTCATCTGAATCAGCATATATAAAATCAAATCCCTTCCCGTGAATATTGGCATCGGTACTCTTTAAGGAAGTTATTTTCTTAAGTAAATTTTGTTTCACTTTTGCCGAAGGAGCAATTTCACTTTCTCTTACCGAAATTGCTTTAGGAATCAGTGAAACAAGATTGTTAAATTCCGATATTATTTTTCTGTCAATGTTGGATGAATCTTCCAGGGCAGATTTCAGCAGCTGCTTTTCGTTTTCATTCAGCAATCCTAAAGAATTAAAAATGATTTTATCTTCTGTATTTTTATCTGTCTTTTTCAATTTTTATAATAAATATTTTAGTTTATCTCTTAACGAAATCATTGCCGATCTCATTCTTGTTTTAACCGTACCAAGCGGGATCTTGAAATATTCCGCAAGTTCCGTCTGAGAATATCCCCGGAAATATGCAAATTCAATCAGGTCCCTTTGGTTTTGACTTAGTGATTTTAATGCATTTGTAATTTCAGTTTGTTCCTGAGTTCTGTTTGAAATATTATCCGGACCTGTAGTTTCTGAATCACCCGACAAATCAAATATTCTTTCTATGTCAATTTCACTCGAGCGGTTCTTATAACTTTTGCTTCTTAACCTGTCAATAGATTTATTTCTGGTCATGCGCGTCACCCAGGCAAGAGGATTTCCCAAAGTCTCATCGTAAGAATCCACTTTTTCCCAGATCTGAAGAAACACTTCCTGCAGAAGGTCTTCAGCTTCAGCTTCATCTTTTAGTATGTAATAAATCATTGTATATAAATACTTTGAATGAAGGTCATAAAACTCGCTCAATGAATCCGTATCTTTCTCTGCTATCTTTCTTAAAAGCTGAATGTCTTTTAAGTTCGTTGCAGTATTTATGTCAGAGATTTGTGCCATTAATTGTAATTTGAATCTGTTTGAATTTAATCAAATTAACTTTTCATTAAAATCCGAAATAATCCTCTCCAGATCCTGACCAAAAATTTTATATACGCCCGAAGTTCCCCCCTTTTCCGTAAAAGGAGGTTCTTCAAAGCATTCCACATTTATTTCCAGGGATGAACAGAAATAATTTTTCATCATCTGAAGCCATTGCTTTTCCTCTTCGGAAAACTTCCTTCCTTTGGATTCATTTTCTTCGAGCCAATTCTTAAATCTTCTTTCAACTTTATCGTTATATGGTTCTAATTTTTCTATCTTTCCTGTTGCATACCGTATCAGTGAAATAATATTTGCCGGTACCCTGAATTCTGATATCGGCTTTACATTCTCATTGTCAGTTCTGTAACATGCATTCCAGATCTCATCAGCCGACAATTCATAAGGCGGCTTTCTGAGCTCGTGCAAAATTGTTTTTATTTCTTCCAGATGATATTTAATGTTTCCGTTTGTGTTGACAATTGATTCCAGTGCGGGAATATTTTTTTTGTGTGTTTCGATAAATCCCTTAAACTTATTGATTACCTTTGCTGATCTGTCTCTTGCACCTTTTTCAACTGAATAAGAATTTATTAATTGTGAATTCCGCCTTTTTGTTTCCAGGATTGTATCCCTGAACTCAGGGCTCATAAAAGGCTTACAGGCAGAATTGATCAATTCTTCCGCAGCCGATTTGATTTCCGTATCCGCCGGCGTGTATGCCCGTTCCCCATTGCCAAACATCTTCCTTGCCTTGTCAAGCTGTTTTTTAACACTGATCGAAAGAATCAGATCGTTAATAACTTTTTTTAAAGATTCAGTAGGAGGGTCAATTTCACTTCCTGCCTTTATTATTTTTTCCCTGTCTTCATCCGATAAGCTTTTTTCCACGCGGGACAACCCGTCTATTAATGAAGATAAAGTATTTTGATCCCTGATCCCGACGCAGACAGACTGGATCAGAGATTCCAGAGTAAATGTTTTTACGACCTCCTGTACTGTTTCTACTTTTATTTTTTCAGCTGAAATTTTTTCAGCAACAAAATAGCATAAAAACGGAAGAGGGACTGCAAATAGTATCTCTATTATAAAAGTCATTTTTAGAAAAGCCGGTGACAAACAAATAAGTATCGACCAGAGAATCACGTATTTCGAATTTTTAAAACCAATTTTTGTAAATGCAATTGCACACAGGATTGCAGTTGTAATATGCCATCTCGGCAATGTTCTGTATGGCCTTGCCACCACAGAAAAATAATCCAGAAAAGATCCCGAATCACTTAATTGAGGATATTGATTATTAATGGGTAAGAATATCTGAAGAAAATTCAACAGGCTCCACAACAATAAGACCGAAAAGAGGAATTTGGACATTTCGATAATATTCCTTTTCCATGCTATTGAGACTATTAATAATGCAAATAATAAATATACAGAGACGTAAGGAATTACGAAGACCGGAGTCTGACTAAACAGACTGTCAAACCCAAATGACAAAGAACTTAAAGGTGGTATTAAAGATTCTGTCCATGAATTAAGAGCCCTCAAATAATAAAACTGCATCATTGCAAGTATCAATAATACAATATTGAACAAATTGAAGACTCTAAATACGGGTAGCCTCATTTAGATACAATTTTATTCTTGAATAGTACAAATTACTTATAAAACATCTGCATTTCAAGATTGAATAATGTATAAATGAAATTCCGGACTAAATAAACTCATCCGGAAAAAACGGGGATAAAATTGTTGATATTGATTTAATTCTCTTTGTGAAGTATTTTTTACGCACTTCTTTTTTGCTAAGATCTATTCCGGATAAATTGATTCGTAATACGGGCATATAGATAACGCTAAATCCACATATTTCTTTCCTTCTTCCTGCCTACCGTTACTTTCAAATATCTTTCCCGTGTGATAATAAAGCAAAGGATCTTTTGTGCCAAGACGAAGTGCCCGCTCCATGTTCCTTTGTGCTTCATTATATTCACCCAGCTTATAGTTAATCCATGCGAGAGCGTGATAAACCTTAATGCTCTGCGAGCCGTTTTCCAGCGATTGATTTGCTTTTTCCAGAGACTCTTTAAGGAACCTGTTATGATCGGCATTGAACAAGGCTAGCTCAAGATCAGTATCAACTCCCTTATCCTTAAACATCGTAATGATGAATTTTACTTTCTGATATTGCTCTTCGGCTTTTTCTTTCTCGCCAGTTACTGTATAAGCATCACCCAGAGCGATCAGATATTCTGGCAGAGAATTTTTTTCAAGGGCTTTTTGATATAGCTCAATTGCTTCTGAATATTCCTTTTTAAACATTTTTATCTTTGCCATACTGCCGTAGCCATGAGCATAATTTGGAAAATCTTTTATAACATATTGAAATATCTTTTCAGCTGTTTCAATGTCACCTTTATTATAAAATAAATTTCCCAGCTGCACTCTGCACCATGCTGTATTTTCTGCTTCCGGAGAACCTGCGGTAATTGCGGACTTCATTGCATCTATTGCTCCCGTCGATATCTCCTTTCAGTTCACGAATATATGAAACACGTGAATATGAGCTCAGATCAGGTCTGGTATCCACCATTTTCTGAACGCTTTGAATTGCTTCATCATACATTCCCAGTTCAACCTGGGCATCTACGATAACACCATATGTGTAAGCACTGTAAGGATTAATTTCAATTGCTTTTTGTGCAAGCTCAAGGGCTTCTTTAAAATGATGGCGTGACAGATATACCGAACCTAATTCAGACATTGCAAGAAAATTTTCAGGATCTTCTTTGATTGCCCTGGTAAGAACATCTTCTGCTAAAGAATAAAATTCAGGATCATACGTCTCTCTTGCCTTTTGAATGTATGCCGCTCCGAGTTTTATAAGAAGCTTTGAATTATCCGGATTGCTTATCAATTGTTCCTGAAGCGTAGTGATAAACCTGTCTGCCGAGCTGTTTGTATTACTAAGATAATTGATGTCGCTTTCATAAATTCCCGTTGAATAATTCTTTGTGTTTGTTTTATAATCATAAACTTTCCATGCTACCAATAAAACAATAACAACAGCTGAAACAATAATTATTATTTTTTTCTTATTCATCTTTTTTTAATATTGTAAAAAAGGGATTGAAAATATTTCAATCCCTTTTAATTTATTTAATTTTATTTTAATAATGATATTCTCTTTGAATCTACACCCGATGATGTTTGTAGTTTTACAAAATATGTACCGGATGCCACTGCATTTCCATTTTTATCCAAACCGTTCCAGACTACTGACTGTGCTCCTGCATTCAATTGTTCATTGACAAGAGTTATGACTTCTTTTCCCAGAATGTCATAAATTTTCATTACTACATTATCAGTCTTTGTCAGATTATATCTAATTTGTGTTGACGGGTTAAAAGGATTTGGATAATTATCCAGTATACCTGATGATCCCGCCACATCTGTTCTTCGCTTCAGTATTGACAGTGAAACTATTGTTCCGTGTGAATTTGTATACCCCTGTGAAGGCTCTGCCAGATATGGAAATGTATCCATAAATGTTTTATCGTTTGTCTGGACTGCATCACCAAGCTGTGCATTTACTCCGGTGCTGTAAGGAGGTCCTAATAAAACGCCAGCAACAACTCGCAGAGCTATATCAACTACATCATCCTTTAGTCTTCTTCCGTTTGGGAAACCTGCATTATCACCGGCTATTACTCCAAGACGGTCTTCATTTGCAAACGGCACCGGTGCAATCCCGAGATTTATTCTTAATTGTTCGGATGGTGTACGTGTATCCTGAGGTCTTTGATTTAAACCGGGAACACCCGTTAAGAAAACTGCCACAAGGTCATTTCTGCCCGAGGTTGGAATGTCATCGGTAACAGGATACAAAGCGTTGATGATTCCTGCAAGCTCAGGGTTTGTTACATAATTCAAAAACTGTGCATCATCCGTAGGATATGATGCATTCCATTTGTCTTTTTGACTTAACGGAAGAACTACTTCATTTACAAGAGGCATTCCCAGTCTTGACACCTGAACATAAGGACCGCTTCCTGTCCTTGATCCGTCGGTATTTATGACAGTCGTTGTTTTTCTGCTTGCAGTTGCCCAGACTCCAACAATCGCATTTGAATCAGTTGCAGAGCGGATTTGGATTTTCATTTCTTGTAACCTGCGACAATAGGAACTTTGAGGCAGATCGAATGAACATTATATCCTGCAAGCGCATCCTTACCTCCACCTGCGTTACCAGGAGCTCCCGGTCTGATCTTTAACAGATCGAATGCCGCTCCAAGGTCAACAAAGAACGGATCATCTGTCGGTCCGCAGAATACTTTTCCAAAGTTATACGGTAAGTCCTTTACTGCTGCAGACATCAATGAAGGATAGTTGGACATAGAAGCCGGTCCTGCATAGTTTGGATCGGAGTGATCATTTCCTCCGACATAGCAAGGTGGAACAGGGTAAGGCTGCGATGTCCAGATTGTATTTCCGTTTTTAATTCTTTTTACAACGTAGGTTTGTTTTACATTCAAGTCAGGATCGGTCAAACTCGTGACATCACCGGTGTTGTACAGAAATGTATTTCCGTTTGCAACAATATCAGTAAACTCAAATTGATATGTGATATGAGCAAGCTTGTCTCCCACATTATCAATTTTTATTTCATAAAGAACATCAGTCCCGAACTTATGAAAATTCGGTCCTCCCGCCGGTTCCTCCAGCGGATTATAACAGGCAATAATACAAAGCATTCCCGGATCATCAGCCGGTCTGAATGCATATACATCAGTATTATCCGCAACCGGATCTGTAGAAATAATCGGAGCTTCCCGATGGCTTGAGGCGTCTGTGCATTGAGATGTTGTGATCAGCGCTGATACGATCAATAGTATCGCTGATGCAGAAAATAAAAAGATTTTCTTACGCATTGTTTTTTCCTTTTCTTTTGGTTTGTAAATTAATGTGAGTTAAAAAAAAATTGTAGTTGAATTGAATAACGAAAAGTTTTGTAAAGCGGATTTTTCTTGAATTAAAAAATAAAAATATGCTTTTATAAATAAACTAATTTCTTTATTTTTAAAAATTAATTTATTATCGTAGAACGATTTGCCAAATCGTTCTACTAAAGTAAAACATTATGTCAGAGAATAAAAAAAATTTATGGTCGGGTGACGTAAAGACTCACTGGCATCCGCCGGAAGGGTTTTTTGAACAGTCTTCAGAAAAGATTGCTGAAGGTCTCAAATCAGCATCAGACGGGCTTGCTCAGGCAATGGACAGGCTGGATTTTTATATCAATCGAGCGGGAGTAAATCTGTCGGAAGAAACAAGATCGAGATTAGAAAAGGCAAAAGAAATTTTGCACCGGCTCTATTCGTAGAACGGATTGCCAATCCGTTCTGCAATATTAATTTGATGGACTCATCCTGACGTTAAGATGATCGCATTCATTAACTACGAAGGGGTTTGCTTTTTACCATGTCGAATCCTGCCTGCAAAATATTTTACATCTTTACACCATCGGCATCTTTATCCCAAATTTCTTCCTCTCTTCTAAAGCAAGTTCATATCCTGCATCCGCATGCCGTACAATTCCCATTCCCGGATCATAAGTCAGACATCTTTCCAGTCTTTCTTCGGCTTCTTTGGTTCCGTCTGCAACAATCACCATTCCCGAATGAATCGAATTCCCAATCCCGACTCCGCCTCCGTGATGAAGCGAAACCCAGCTCGCTCCTCCGATGCAATGCAAGTCCGAAATTTAGAATCGGCCAGTCTGCAATTGCATCAGAGCCGTCTTTCATTTTTTCCGTTTCCCGGTTAGGAGATGCTACACTTCCGCAGTCAAGATGATCCCTTCCGATTACAATCGGCGCAGATAACAATTCCGTCCCTGACCAGATCATTAAATATTTTTCCTGCTCTTCGCTCTGCTCACCGTATCCGAGCCAGCAGATCCTCGCCGGCAATCCCTGAAAATGAACTTTCTCTTTTGCTGCCTTGAGCCATTTATGCAATAACTTATTTTCCGGAAATGCTTTCATTATTGCTTCATCGGTTCTGTAAATGTCTTCAGGATCTCCTGACAATGCTACCCATCTGAACGGACCTTTGCCTTCACAAAATAAAGGACGAATGTATTCAGGCACAAATCCCGGAATTTCAAATGCCGATTTAAAACAATTATTATAAGCTTCGCCTCTTAGATTATTTCCGTAATCAAAAACTACCGAACCTCTCTGCATAAATTCCCACATCGTCCTGCAATGAATTACAACTGTCTTTCTGGCAAGCTCCTGATATTTTTCCGGATCATTCTTCTCAATTCAATTGCTTTTTCAAAACTCATTCCCATCGGGACATATCCGTTTAGCATATCATGTGCTGAAGTCTGATCGGTCACAACATCCGGAATAATATTTCTTTTCAGAATTTCAGGAAGAACTTCACCCGCATTTCCGATCAATCCGACAGACAATGCTTTTTTATTTTGTTTTGCATCTAAGAACTAATTTCAATGCTTCATCTAGACTATCTGTCATCACATCACAGTATCCCGTATCAATTCTTTTTTGAATTCTTGTTCTTATCAACATCAACTCCGAGAAATGCTGCACCGTTAAGTGTTGCTGCAAGCGGCTGTGCTCCGCCCATTCCGCCGAGTCCGCATGTCAGAACAAATTTTCCCGATAAGTGTTCCGTTAAAATGTTTGTCAGCACAGGAAGCAAATGTTTCATACGTTCCCTGCAATATTCCCTGAGTGCCGATATAGATCCAGCTTCCTGCGGTCATCTGTCCGTACATTGTCAGTCCGAGAGCTTCGAGTCTTCTGAATTCATCCCAGTTTGCCCAGGCCGGAACGATCTGTGAATTTGAGATCAATACTCTTGGTGCGTTTGTATATGTTTTAAAAATTGCTACCGGTTTTCCCGACTGAACAAGAAGCGTTTCATCTTCATTTAGATTTTTCAGTGACTCAATGATCTTATCATAGCATTCCCAGTTGCGTGCAGCTTTTCCGCTTCCTCCGTAAACTATCAGTTCTTCAGGTCTTTCGGCAACATCAGGATCAAGATTATTCATCAGCATTCGCATTGCAGCTTCGGTGATCCAGTTTTTGCATGTGAGCTTATTTCCGGTTGGAGCTTTGATTGTTCGGGACATTAATATTTTATTATAATTTAAAATTACTCTTATTCAAAAATAAAAATTCTGACCTTCAAAAAGTATTAAAATAAAAAAACTACAATATTTTATTGATGCCGCGGTTTCCGGAATATTAATTCTGATTTTCAAAAAGTAGTTAGAAATAAAAAGATTATCTAAAAGTCACATTCATCCCGGCTGTTACATTGTTACTTATTATACCGGTTCCTGTGAGCGGCAATCTAAGGATTTCTTGGCTTTTTATTCAATGTTTATTTGAGTATTTTAAAAAGTTATATACCAAAAAATTAATTAAAAAAATAAAGCAAAGAATGCAAAATAAGAAAAGAATATTTAAAGCAATTTCATTTTTATCGGTAGTATTGTTGATATCAATTGCAGCCTGTTCTTCCAAAAAGAAACAGGTTGTCGCCGAAATCGGTGATGAAAAAATCTATTTAGATGATTATGAAAAGCAGTATTTGAAAACAGTGAACAACTTGACTCCGCAAAGAAATACAGATATGGAACAGCGGAAAGAGTTTCTTGAATTGCTTATCAAATTCAATTTAAAGGTTAAAGATGCAAGAGAAAGAGGATTGCTGTAAGCTGAAGATATTCAGAATGATCTGAAACAATATAAAGAGAATTTCATTACCTCATTTTTAATTGATAAAGAAATGGTTGAGCCGGAGATAAAAGACCTGTATGAAAAAAAGGAATATGAAGTCAGAGCTTCACATATTCTAATAAATTTACCCCAGCAGAATTTCACTCCCGAAGATTCAATAAAAGCATATCAAAAAGCATGAAGATGCAATTAAAAAATTGAAAGACGGTGTTCCGTTTTCCGAAGTAGCGAGGGAATATTCTGAAGATCAGTCAGCAAAACAAAACGGCGGCGACCTTTATTATTTTACTGCCGGAATGACGGTTCCGGAATTTGAAGATGCAATATATAAATTAAAAGTTGGTGAATTATACTGAAGAGCCGATCAGAACATCATTCGGTCTTCATATAGTGCAGCTCACGGATAAGAAAAAAAGAAACGAAGGAATAAGAGCATCTCACATTTTAATACAGGATCAAGAAAGACAGTACGGGGAAGTAATAGATTCAATCGGAACATCAATAAAGCGAACGAAGTACTTGCAAGGATCAAGAACGGCGAGGATTTTGCAAAAGTGGCGCCGAAGTTTCACAGGATCCGGGCTCAGCTCCCAAAGGCGGTGACCTTGGATTATTTTGACAGAAGAAGGATGGTGCAGCCGTTTGACAGTGTGGCATTTTTGCTTAAAGGTCGGGGAAATTTCGGATCTGGTCAGGACCCCTTTCGGATGGCATATAATAAAGGTAACAGAGATAAAGCCTTACTCAATCCTTTGAAAGCAAAAGGAGAATTTAAAAAGTGATTTTAAAAAAGGACCGCAGTTTAAAGCAGAATATGCCGAATTATCTTGAAAAGCAAAAAAAGATTTTAATTTTGAGATCAAAGAGGAAGGAATGTATTTTTAAGCATCAAATTTGATTCAGCAAAACCGGTTTCAGTTGTAAATTTGACAGTGTATTTTCACAGGAAGAAAAAGCAAAGGGTGCTTGCAACATATAAAGGCGGAGATATAAAGGTTTCCGATGTTATTACTTACATCGGCAAAAACAAGGACAATCATGTCGAACCTTGCAAACACGGCAAACACTGAGAAAGATTGTAAGCGGAGCTGCTGAAACACCAATTTTATACAAGTTGCAATTAAGGAAAATATAGAGAAGGATCCCGAATATATTGCTCAGATGACAGAATATGAAAATGGCTTATTAAGCTTTAAGATTGATCAGGAAGAGTTCTGGAGAAAAATAAAGATCGACACAGGAAGACATGCAGAAATATTACGATGCAAATATACAGAAATATTCTTATACCGACAGCGGTAAAGTAAAGGAAAAGCCGTTTGAGGACGTGAAATCGGAGATATCAAATACTTTGCAGCAGGAAAAGTTCAAAGAAATGGAAAAAGAATATGTGGATAACTTAAAGAAGAAATATCCCGTAAAGGTCAACGAAACAATTTTAATAGAAGCATTTAAGGAATAATATTTCAATTGAAAAGATTTTAAAAGTTCAAACTCTAATACTTATTTTTATCGCCTCGATATCTATAGGTCAGGTAGAAGGTGACAGGATAATAGCGGTAGTAGGAAATGATATAATAACTGAATCTGATTTTCAATATCAGATTCAGTTATATGCCCGCCAGAACCATCTCTCGGAAATTAATCCCCCTATATCGCACAGCAAATATTCCAGTCAATACTTACGAATAAAATAATACTCGCAAAAGCGCGAACAGGACAGTATACATTGTTACGGAAGATGAAGTATTGAAAGGAGCTTGATCAACAGAATAAAAGATTTAATTGCTCAGGTGGGTTCAGAGGAGAGAATTAACTGAGCTTTATGGTATGAGTATTACAAAAATAAAATCTCTGATGAAGGAAGATCTTCAGAAGAATCATGATGATTGAAAAACTGAAAAGGGAAGAAATTTCAGGGAGGCGTTAAGAGTAAGTGACAAAGAGGTAAGGGATTTTTTCAATACTTATAAAGACAGTTTACCGGAAATGAGTGAAGAGTATGAACTGGCGCATATAATTCTGGAAAGAAAGTTAGTGATGCTGAAAAGAAAGAAGCAAAAAGGATAGCGCGGAGCAGATCCTTGACAGCATTAAGCAGGGTGTTGATTTTTCAGAGCTGGCGATAAGAAATTCGGAGATTCGTTGTCTGCAATTGAGGGAGGCGATCTGGGATATGCCAAGAAAGGAACATTTGTTAAGGAATTTGAAGAAGCGGTTTTTAGCTTTGAATCCCGGTGAAGTTTCTGATATTGTGGAGACTCAATTCGGATATCATATCATCAAATTAATGAAAAACAGGGTGACAAAGTAAAAGCCAGCACATACTGATAAAGTTTCCGAAATTTGAGTCTTCGGACTTCGAGACCATAAAATTTCTAAAGGATCTAAAGACAAGGATTGAAAACGGAGAGATTACTTTTGAAGAAGCGGCAAAGCAATACTCTGAGGATGATGACACAAAACTCAAAGGCGGTTACATTGGAAAGATCCCTATAGAACAGATTGACAGCACGGAAGCATTAGCCTTAAAAAGTCTTTCGATTGGTCAGATCTCGGACCCATCCAGGATCGGCACTGATCTGAATTACGGATACCAGATTTATAAACTCATCAATATCTATCCGCCTCATAAACTTAGCCTGGAAGAAGATTATGACAGGATAAAAAGATTTGCCGAGTCGTATAAAGAAAATCAGGAAATGGAAAAATGGATCAACGAAATCCGTGAGTCAATATATGTTGACATAAAAATGTAAGATTATTTTCTAATCCCGATTTTAATTATCCGTCACTGCTGCTGCTTATAACTTTTCTTTAAACATTAACCCGGTATGAGCTATACATTTAAGACAGATTACGGTTTTGTTTTCCTGGCGGCAGCCTTAATTATCTCTGCTCTTGTATCTTATCTCTATTACAGGAATTCCGTCCTTCCGAACAGTCAAAAAAAGATTTTTACCGCCTTAAGATTCCTTTCGACATTCTTTATCATATTGCTTTTTTCTTCTCCCGTTATTTCCTTCATTCAAAGTATTATTAAGACGCCGCAGAATGTTTTTCTGATTGATAATTCTCAAAGCCTGCTTCTGGAAAAAAGAGATGAGAAGCTTAAGGAGATACTTGAGAATACCATTAAAAAAACCGGCAGCTCCGGTTCAGATAATTTGTATTTCTTATTTTCGGGAAATCTGTACAAAGAAATAAATGAGGATGAATTCGAAACCATAGATTACAACGGGATAAATAATTTTTCCACCGATCTGACAAGCACATTCAATTCTCTTCAGAACAGACTTACCGATAAAAATTTATCCTCGGTCACTGTAATTTCGGACGGAATTATTAACGAAGGCGGAAACCCTTTCATAGCTGCAAAGTCACTGAACGTCCCTGTAAACTACATTCTTACCGGGGATACGATTCAGAAAAATGATCTTGTGCTCCGGAATTTGTTTTACAATAAAACAGCTTTCATTGAAAGCAATGTCCCCGTTATCATTGAACTAAATTCATTTAACTATGACAGGGAGATTAAAATAAATGTCTATGAAAATGATAACCTGATTGAAACAAAGAATCTCAGCGTTTCCAGGTCTCAGATTGAATATAATCTTACAGTAAGCGTTTCATCCGATGTTGAAAAAATTGCAAGATACAGAATTGAAATTGAAGGACTCGATGATGAAATAACACTCAAGAATAACTTTCAGGATTTTTTCATAAAGTTCATAAATAATAAATTTAAGGTACTTGTTCTCTCAGGCGGTCCGGGTGCGGATTTTGCATTCTTATCGGAAGAAATCAAAAAGGTTAAAAATTTTGAAGCAACTTTTCTGACACAAAAATCCGCAGGAGAATTTTATGAAGGTGCTCTCCCGGATTTAGGTACATTCGATTCATATATACTTATTGGCTTTCCTACTACGGTAACGAATCAAAGCATATTGAATGAAATAAAAGATAAGCTCGAAAAAAATAATTCATCACTGATTTTTTTTGCATCCCGGAATGTTGACTATCAAAAGCTTTCTGTTCTTGAAGACAAGCTTCCCTTTAAGCTGTCATCTTATTCTGAAAATGAAGAAGAGACCGGAATTAAATTTGTCACTGCAGTGGACAATGACATATTCCGTAATGAGAGTCTTATTTCACAGGTAAATTCATTTCCAAATATTTTTAAGACCAAATCTGTATTTTCAATAGATCCTTCAGCAGAAAGTTTTCTCCTGATGAGTAACGGATCGGAGCCTGCTTTTGTAATTCAGAATACCGAAAAAAATAGATCAGCTGCTTTTCTCGCATACGGCATTTACAAATGGCGTCTTAACGGCAGGTCAGTTAATTCAGATGAAGTTCTGAATAATCTGCTTACAAGTTCGATAGTTGCGATCACCAACAAGGAAGAAAAGAAAGCGTTTACAGTTGAAACAACAAAGCCCGTATATTCAAAATTTGAAAACGTAAAATTTGAATCCAGGATAACTAACTTCGAGCCTCAGGGCAACGAGAAAATAAGAATCAAGATCACCGGCACAGGCTTTAACGCAGAAACAGAGCTTAGTAAAATTGACAATAAATATTTTGAGGGGGAAATAAATGTTCCGGTTGACGGAGAATATGAATATACTGCCGGGCTTTATTCAAACGATAATCCTGTAGAGAGCATCCGGAACAAATTCTTAATAGGGGAAAATAATTTCGAATATAAATTAACAAGAGCCGACAATTCCATGCTGAGTGCCCTGTCCGGCGATACAAAGGGAAAGAACTTTACATCATTAAACTCTTCGGAAATAGACAATTCATTAAAACTAATTAATGAAAATTCAGAGGTCAAATATGAGTCACTTCAAAACACCGAACTGAATATCAATCCGTATTATCTTTTTATTGTGATTTTCTTACTTTGCCTCGAATGGTTTTTGAGAAAGAGAAATAACCTGCCGTGATTCTATACGAAATTTAATTTAGAATTTTATTATAAAAATCTTTATTATACAACTAAAAACAACTTTCCTTTTACTCCGGGAAATAAGTCTTAATCATTATCGAACTTATGTTCAAAATTTTAAGCATAGCAGTAATTCTTCTAATCACACAATCTGAAGCTGAGTCACAGGAATACTGGCTTAATCAGCCGAGCCCTACCGCCAAAGATCTGAAAGTTTGTTTCTTCACCGACTCATTAAACGGCTGGATTGGCGGGGACTCCGGTGTTATCATTCATACAACTGATAAAGGCAAAAGCTGGAATTTCCAAAACTCCGGAGTGAACAACTGGATTATTTCGATATTTTTTATAAACGAAAGAACCGGATACGCCTTATCCTGGGAGATAGACACTCCGCCACCGAATTTTTACGGGACGCGAATTCTTTATACATCTAACGGCGGCAACAACTGGAGTAATTATTTATATCCCGACACAAATTTATTTTTATATTCAATTTATTTTCTGGATTCGTTAAACGGCTACATGGGAGGCACAGGAGGTAATGTACGTTATACATCCGATGCCGGTGCCAGCTGGCTTACATCGGTAAATGACTCGGGCTCATTTAATGGATTTCCGATAGCTAAGATCAAATTTTATGATTCGCAAACCGGCTATGCTGCCGGCGGTGCGTTTGACATTGCAGGTGTGATCTGGAAAACTACCAACGCAGGCAGAAACTGGAGTAATCAGATTGTGGGACCCGAACCGATAAACGATATTTATTTTTTCGATTCACTCAACATGATAGGAGTCGGCGGGGATTTTGAATACGGTTCAAGTCATATTGTCACTTCGGACGGCGGTTCCCAGTGGAACTATCTGAAATTCGGAGTATTCGGAATTGCTAACTCAATCGGATTCAGAACCGGATCTGAAGCCTGGATATCCCTTGGCATTGTAGATAGTTTTTTAGTCTCTACAAACGGGGGAAATAACTGGAGCCTGACTCATGTCCCTAACGGAGCAAAAATTTATAGTTTGATTTTTGTTGATTACAGACACGGCTGGGCAGTCGGAAATGACGGAGCCATTCTAAAATACAATTCGGACCTGATAGGAATAAAAAACAACAGTCTTTCAGTGCCCGAATCAATCGTCCTTTATCAGAATTATCCGAATCCGTTCAATCCTTCAACAGTCATACACTATGATGTTCCGTCCGGCGTCAAAGCTCAGCTGTCAAATATAAAACTTGTTGTTTATAATAATCTGGGGAAAGAGATCACAACACTTGTAAATGAAAATAAACCTGCAGGAAAATATAATGCTGTTTTTGACGGAAGCAGTTTTCCGAGCGGGATTTATTTTTACAGGATAACCGCAGGCAGTCTGTCTTCCGGTAAAGAATATTCCCAAACAAAAAAAATGATTCTGCTGAAGTAACCGGTTTATTTTTTCTCTCTTCATTGGTCTATGATTTCATTAGACTTTAACCCTACCGTTAATATCCTTAATTTGTTTTCAAATTATTAAAAACATGAGATTAACTTTTTCCAGTATTGGTTTCGGTTGTTACAGGGTTGACTACAGGATCGATGAACATTACAGAGCATTATACAAAGCTCTTTCAGAGGGAGTAAATCTAATTGATACTTCTGCAAACTATTACGACGGGGGAAGTGAAACGCTGGTCGGTAAAGTTGTAAATGATATGATCGGCGAAGGCATAATAAAGAGAAATGACATAACTATTGTAACGAAAGGCGGATACATACAGGGGCAGAACTTAAAATTTGCATCCGGATTGAAAAAAGAAGGAAGGCTTTTTAAGGATGTTGTCGAAGAGTCGGAAAGTTTGTGGCATTCCATTGACCCGGATTTTATAGAAGACCAGATACAAAGACAGCTTGGCCGGCTGAAAGTTGAATACATTGATGTTTATCTGCTTCACAATCCCGAGTATTATCTCCAGTGGGCAAAAAAAAATAATATTGTCAAAAGTGACGCTTTAGAAATTTATTATGACAGAATAAGAAGAGCGTTTGAATTTTTAGAAAAAAAAGTAAGCGATGGTACAATAAATTTCTACGGAATATCTTCAAACACTTTCGTCAGCCATTCAAGCCGTTTTGATTTTACTTCTCTCGAAGAGATCATTGACATTGCAAACTCAATTTCAAAAGACAATCACTTTAAAGTAATACAGCTTCCTTTCAATTTATTCGAAACGGGTGCGATGACCGTTAAAAATCAGATCAATGATACTGAAACAGTTCTCGGGCTTGCCGCAAAGGAAAAGATCAAAGTACTGGTTAACAGACCGTTAAATGCAGTATCTCCGAAAGGCCTTGTGCGGCTTGCGGATTTCAGGGCAGAGCCGTTTGAGGAAAAAGATTTTATCAAACAAATTAAGCTTGTATCTCTGATGGAAGACGATATGATCTTTGAGAAGCTTGCCGATGAAAATCTCAATGAAGGAGATCTTATTAAAATAAAAAAGTATCTGACATTCGGAAAGCTAATCGAAGACAACTGGAAATTTTTCGGAAACATCGAGCATTTCAATGATATGCTCTCACAGCTCTTTGCGCCGAGGATAGATTTCATGATGAATTTCTTCGAGGAAAAAACAGATAATGAAAACGTTAAAGATTTTTTTGCAAGATATATTAAAGAATGTTACAGGCTTCTTAACTTTGTGAGCAACTATTACAAATTAAGAGCCGAGAAAAGAAGCAATTTTCTGAATGAGCTTGTAAACAAAAAGCTCGATCCGGAATTTCATGACCTGACCTTGTCCCAAAAATCCATTTTGATCCTGAACTCCGTCAAAGGCGTAAGCTGTGTCCTTGTGGGCATGAGAAAGGAAAAATACGTTGATGACATCATGGAAATCTTGAATAATAAAAAGATAGAAAACGCGGCTCAAATAATTGAATATGTGTCAGTGGAAGCAGAGACGGCTTTTGCATAAGATTTCCGGATTTGGCTTATTTTTAAATATTAATAAATGAAACGCCAGGTAAAAATAAAATTTATTGCAGCGGCTGTATTAATATTGGCAGCTTTGATTTTATTTTACATTTACGTTTCACCGGATGATGAATCCTTAAAGGTTAAGAGTACGGATCAGGAAGTAAAGCCGTTCGTGAAAAATAGAATTAACAGACAAATTGATTCCATTATTTATACTTTTGGAATCAGGAAAGAATGGATATTTGACAGCGCTTCCGCAAGTAAACAGTTGAAAAACAAGTCGAACCGGGATCTGATATACAAAGAAGTTTTTATCCCGTCAGACCTTCCGGTGATAGACCTGAATTATGAAATATCCGGCTTTTTGAGAGCAAACAACCTTGTTGAAACAGCAACGGAAGATGCAAAGGGAAAAAACCTCACAATAAATTTTTATTTACAGGAAGACACTGCGGGAAAGCAGGCGGGAATATTAAAATTTGTATCTGCGGATTCGGTAAAAAGAAATGCAGCCGAAATTTGCCTGGTCCTGGACAGTATCGAATATTATAATCTGAGCGAAGTGAAAAACATGATCGGCTCTACACAGGAATATTCAGTATTTCTTCCGCTGGGAAATGACAAAGCGGATTTTCAGTCAAACGTGATCGATGCAAAAAGAGATTTCCTGATAAAAATTTCTGCCGGCAACGAGGATGATGTTGATGCCGATTTTAAAACTGACATGAATGAAAGCGTCTGGAAATCGAAGGTACGTGCTTTATATCTCAATTTTTCGCAGGCTGGCGGAGTAATTCTAAACGACAACCCGGGCTTAAATGAATTTGAAAATAATATTGCGGAAGAATTTAAAAAAAATAATATGAGCGTTTACAAAGACACCATGTTCATAAAATTTAAGCAGGGGGAAAATCTTGTTGCTTCACTTTTTAAAGACATAATTTACAGATCCGGTGCAGGCAAAAAAACTTTGTTCTATACCGTTAATTTCTCACCTGAAGAATTTGATGAATATGACAGTCAGGTATATACATTGAAAAAGCAGGGTTATAAATTTTACGATTTTAAAGAGCTCATTAAGAAAGAACAATGAGTGAAGTATCAGGGATTCTGTTTATGTTGCGAAACATCAGTTAAAAATGTTTTGAACAATTTTCATAAATACTATTTTTAAGATCATGACGCCAAATGAAATTTATATGAACTATGCATACAGGGAAGCTGAGAAAGCATTTGACAGCGGAGAGATACCTGTGGGCTGCATTATAGTCTTTCAGAATTCGATCATAGCAAAGGCGCATAATCAGGTTGAATCTCTGAGGGATCCGACAGCGCATGCCGAAATAATTGCCATTACCGCTGCGGCAGAATATCTGCAGTCCAAACAGCTTGCCGGATGCAATATGTATGTAACTCTCGAGCCGTGTGCAATGTGTGCCGGAGCAATTGTCCTTTCCAAAATTGAAAATCTTTTTTTCGGTTCATATGATCTGAAAAGCGGTGCCTGCGGAAGCGTAATGAACATAACGAATAACAAATCCCTGAATCATCTTTGCAATGTTACCGGCGGCGTACTGGACAGAAAATGCAGTGAAATTTTAAAAGGGTTTTTTGAGGTAAGAAGAAAATAAACTCAGCGTTTTAAATTGGTCTTAATCAATTTACTTATGTCATTGGACAGATTTACAAATTCAGTGACTCTCAAATTTTCCGGTCTTCTGGAAAAATCAAAATCTGTTTCATCAAAAGAAATACAGTTATCTTCGAACAAAGATCTCAGGGAATTTCTCAGTGTCTTTCGTCTCTGTCCGAAACCCGCCTTGACAAGTTTTTTAAAAAAAACTTTATCTATCAGATCATATTTATCGTTTATAAATTCCAGTCTTACGACCGATGAGTTAACATTTGGCTTTGGAAAGAAAGCTGAAGGCGGAACGCTGTATAAAATTTTAGGGGAAGCATGAATTTGTGTCTGAACGGCAAGTATGCCGTATTCTTTTGTATCGGGCTTTGCTGTGAGCCTTAGTGCAACCTCTTTCTGCATCATCAGAACCGCCGAATCAATTTTGACGGAATGATCATACAGTTTAAATAAGATCTCCGTTGTAATATTATATGGTATGTTTCCTATGATCTTGATTTTCTTACCCCTGTTGACAATATCTTTATCGAGATCAAGCTTAAGAAAATCCTTATGGATCAGTTTAATGCTTTCGCCGTATTCAGCACTCAGCTTTTCAAAAATATACTTATCAATTTCGACTGCATGGAAATCCGATTTTAACTGAGCTAAATATTTTGTCAATACCCCCTGTCCGGGTCCGATCTCAATTACTGTTTCTCCGGCTTTTACATCAAGGAATGTGATAATTTTTTTTGCAATGTTTTCATCAACGAGAAAATTCTGTCCGAGAAATTTTTTCGGCCTGTATAATTTATATTTATCGTCATTTGTCAGCACACGCAGTTTTATTTTATGGTTTATTCGGAAGGTTCCAGATCGAGACGACTGAGATTTTCCTTTTTCAGGTCCTCGAAATCCGTAGAGATCTCTTTATAATCTCCGTTGAGCCAGAGACGCGCCTGGTCGCTGTAATTCTGATTCAGCGGCTGTCCGGATTGACCCGTCGTGATTATTGTCAGATAACTTTTGATATTGGATAAATCTATTATCATTCTCATTGAAGGTCCGAGATAGCATTCAAACTCGCCACTGTTGAGAGCTTTGAAGAAGCTGTATTCCATGTTATTGATTGTCGTTCCGTTTCCGGCAATTTTGAAAGGACCGATGTTCAGCATCGAACTTAAAGAAGGAACCACTCCGAGCGGGTGCTCCATATAAACTTTATGAACCTCGCCCCACTGCCATTTATTTATGTCCGATCCGTATTTTAAAATTGATTCGGAAATGGCATTATAAAAACTCTTTCTTATGATCTGTTCCCGGGCAAAATTATTTTCAAAAAAGACTGAAGAGGATTGCCTGAACAGCTTAGCCGTGTTTCTGACCGGAATATTTTTCAGAAAAAGATAGTTTTCAAAAAGCTCATCGCCTAATGCATCTTTATATAAGTTTTTATACAATTCTATTTCAAACTGTGCAAACAATGTGGCCGGAATACTAAAAGTCTTGAATTCATAATCCCATTCTTTAAGTAGGTTCAAATAATATTTTATGTCTTCGGTAAGATTCGATGTATCGCCAAATGCAGCAAATAAATATTTGCAAAAATCTTCTGCCTGAATGTCATAAACATCGCGCTGCATCAGCTTAAATTCATTTACGGTAACAATCGGTTTTGATTTGATGATTTCCTCGATTCTTTCAGCACGATAACGCGGCTCATACAAATTTGAAATATAATATTTATAATTCTTTTGCGGCTTGTTATTTGCGGTTACTATGTAGCCTTCTTTTGGATTCAGTGAAGCGGGTAATTCATTAAATGGAATAAACCCTGACCATTCAACTTCGCCGGAAGACGGATAAACAGCAGAGGTTTCATCCGGCGAGCCGGTTCTGATAGGGATCAGACCTGCCGTGTGATAAGCTATGTTGCCGGCTGTATCTGCATACACAAAATTCAAAGCCGGCGTCCCGAAAGATTTTAATGCATTTTGAAAATCATTCCAGTTAACGGCATTGTTGATATTGTAAAATGTTTCGATCTCATCACTAAACTCATAACCTGTCCACATGAATGTCAGTATTTCCTCGGGACCGACTTTATTAAATCTCTGATTGTTTGTAAGTCCGGTTTTTTCAAGATTTGAAACCACGGGACCTAGCTTTGTCCAATAAGCTGTTAAGACATAATCATCAGGAGTATCTTTAATTTTGATAGTTTCGACTGAGCTGTCCAGACTCAGAACATCATTTTTAAAAACATATCTGTTTGGCCCGGATGAATCCCTTTGTAAGATCAAAAAGTCGGAATCATCACACATCAGATTTGTAAGTCCCCAGCTGATTATGTCATTGTGTCCTATTGCAATTGCGGGAACGCCGGGAATTGAGAATCCGCAGACGCTGTATTTTTTTTGATTGTCATACATGCTCACTTCATACCATTTTGACGGAACCATAAACGCGAGATGCGGGTCATTTGCCAGCATGGGTTTTCCGCTCTCTGACCTGTTACTGCTTATGACCCATGAATTACTGCCTGTATGTGTCCCGTCCATTCCAAAATAATTTCTGTAATTCTCTGGAAAAATCAAAATAATTTTTCCCCATATCCGAAACGGAAGAATAATTTTTTTCAATCAGACTGCTAAAACCGGTATTCATTTCATAAGCCTGTTTGCCGTTTGAAATGTTCTTTTCGTTTTCATTCTTAATAATGAACGGTGCATCTTCGGGATAATCCGGAAAAAAATCTTTTGCCTTTTCAAGCCGAATTTTTTTACAATCTCTCCAAACATTACATCCGAATACCATGAGAGATTCAGCTCCCAGCCCATTAACCGGATAGCCATAAGTGAATTCTCCGGCTTCCATAGTTCGGGTTTGTAATTCAGAATGTCAAATTCAAGTGGAAGATTTTTCGAATTTGCCTCGATAAAATAATTTACGCCGCTGCAGTATGCAGACAGAATTGATTTTGATTTCAGAGAGAGTTTATCGTATTGTCTTTCTGCGGTCTTATTTATGCCGATAGTTCTAAAAAGAATGTCAAAATCCAAAACATCCGGCCCGAGGATCTCCGATAATCTGCCTTCAGCAACTCTTCTTGCAAGATCCATTTGCCATAGTCTGTCCTGCGCATGCATGTAGCCCAGCGAGAAATACATATCGTTTTCATTTTCTGCAAATATCTGGCTTACTCCGAATTCGTTTTTGTAAATGTTGACCTTGTGTGAAATGCCCTTAACCTTTATCTCTCCCGATTCCTGATAAAATGACTTTTTCGTCAGATTGTTAAACAGCAGTCCTACTGTTACGAATAAAATTATCAGAAAGATTATTATTCCGGATATATTTTTTAAAACAGAATTCAAACTGGGTCTCTATATTATTGAATTATTTGATCAGTACTCAAAGTTACTCATAACATCTTTCTTTTTATAGAATAAAAAAATTATACTTGATTAAAATAAATTTAGAAAATAGGTGAAGGATAGGAATTTTCATAAGCGCCTGTTGTAAGCATTAGTTTCTCATTTCAATCAATATTTATAATAATTATATTTGCCAACACGGGATGTGGCGCAGCTCGGTAGCGCGCCTCGTTCGGGACGAGGAGGCCGCTGGTTCGAATCCAGTCATCCCGACTTATACAGTAACACTTTAATTTTGATATGAAAATCAATGAAAAATTACATATTTGTTTTAGCATCTGTTTTTATCCTTACTTCCTTTGCTTATCCACAGACAACAGACTCGCATAAAAATTCAAAAAACATAAAAGACCTTACGATTCTTCACTGGAATGATCTTCATGCAAGAAATCTTCCGTATAAGATTTCAAAAAAAGATTCGCTGACAGGTGAAACTATCTCTTATTACATAGGCGGCACCTCGAATATGCTGGGCTATATCAACAAGCTTCGTGATAAGAACTCGCTTATTCTCAACGGCGGAGATGATTTTCAGGGCACTCCCATCTCAACAATTACAAGAGGAAATTCTCAGATAGAACTTTTGAATCTCTTCAATCTCGATGCCTATGTAATTGGAAATCATGAATTTGATTACGGACAATACGCTCTTGATTCCGCATTGATGAAAGCAAAATTTGATTATTTATCCGCCAATGTTTTTTCAAAATCAAATAATAAGACTATCGGGAAACCTTACATTATAAAAAAGATCGACGGCATAAAATGCGGTATCATAGGACTTACGGCTCTTGACCTGATGACCCTTACAATTCCGAAAAATGTTGCTGACATACAAATGCTGAATACCGATTCGGTGATCACAGCAGGAATAAAATATTTAAAAAAGGAAAAATGTGATATAATAATTTTACTGACTCACATTGGTGTTGATAATGATAAAAAATTTGCCGAAAAATTTTCAAAAGACGTTGATATTATTATCGGAGGACATTCTCATACACCGCTGTTCAAGCCCTTCGTACAAAACGGCGTGATCATTGCGCAGGCGGGTTCATATTCGAGATGGCTCGGAAAAATTGATCTGAGGGTTGACATAAAGAAAGATACAATACGTAAGCTATGACGGGAGGCTCATTGAAACAGTGATGGATTCATCAATATATGACAGGGCAGCGGAAATGAAAGTCGAGAATATGGTTGCTTCGATTCAGGGAGAATTGATGAAAGTCATAGGCGAGCTTGAGACAGACTGGAAAAGAGGATTTAACGAGGAAAGCAATCTCGGTCAATGGGAGGCGGATGCAGTAAGAGCTAAGGTCGGCACTGACATAACTTTTTTAAATTCAGGAGGGATCCGTAAGGATCTGCCAAAGGGAGATATCACTGTTGGAGATATCTGGGAAATAAATCCCTTTGGGAATACCATCGTTACTTTCAACATAAGCGGGAAAGGTTTGAAAGAAATGATGAAGAATAATATCAAAAACCGCGTCACCGAAATTAATGACGGCGGCTCCGGTGATATGATCATAGTTTCGGGCGTAAATGTAGTTTATGATTCAAAGAAAGTTCTGGACGGCTCCGATGATTTCATTGTGAGCCTGAAAGTAAATGGAGTTGACGCAGATGACAGCAGTATTTATTCCGTCTCAACGAATAATTATGTCGGAAGCCAGTTCAAAAAATATTTCGGAGAAGTTTCCGAAGAGATCAAAATCGAAGATACAAATATTATAGACAGGGACCTTTTGATCGAAGCAGTTGAAGATCAAAAAATAATAAATTCGATGCTCGAAACAAGAGTTGAAGATATTTCAAAACAGGAAATTAAAAATTAAAATAAATAATTAATGGCAGAACAAAGAATAGTACATTGCATAAAATTAGAGCAGGATTTACCCGGACTCGACAAAATTCCGTTACCGGGAGAGCTCGGACAAAAAGTATACGATAACGTTTCCAAACAGGCATTCAAAATGTTTATTGATCATTTCAAAATGATCGTAAATGAATACAGGCTTGATCTCACTTCACCGGCAACAGATAAAGTATTTGAAGATCAGATGAGAGAGTTTTTTTTCGGAGGAGGCATAAAGCTTCCGGACGAATATGTCCCGCCCGATGACAAGACTTCTTAGAACATATGCCGCAACATAAGACATCTCGATTCGTTAAGTCAGGTTACACATGCTTTACAAAATTTTTCTCCAGGTAAATTATCACGATAAACTTTGGAAATACTTGATACATTTGACCGGTATTTAACCGTCTCGCGCTCGCAAGCATACAATCAGTTTCTGGATGAGCGTAACCTCAGGGTATTCCGGGTAGTGCTCTGGATATACAGCTTTCTTACTGCAATTTTTTTTACGGCATTGCTTGCCACGACGAAGTCATTCGGTCTCTCTGCTTTTCTTCTGCTGATCAATCTCATGCTTCTTGTTGGTTCAAGAATTGCCTATAAAAAACTGTTCAACCTTTCAAATATAAGGAAATACATTTTCTTCTTTTTAATATTTCAGCTTTTCCTTTTTATATCAGTTGAAGTCCTTGAACCTAATACTAAAGACGATACAGAACAGGTTTCCGCTAAAAATTCAGAGAAAGAAGGTCTTCACCAGGACACAATAAAAAAGGGTCCGGTGAAGATTACAGTCAACAAAGAAAATGATTCTTTTGTCAAATACCTGGTTTTCTTCGGGATAATGATTATGATATTCCGGTTTTCAAGGACTGAGTTAATACAGCTTTTCTCTATAGGTGTGGGAGTTCCTCTCCTGGCAATGCTGTTTTTTGATTCGGGGTTCTCGGCTTCTTCAATCTTGCCGAATCTCTTAACCGCGCTTCTGTTTTTCATAATTGCATTTACAACCGAGAGAAAACGCCAGAGAAAATTCAATGAGCAGTACGATTTTTATTACAAGAAAGATTACGAAAGCTTAAGGATGAAGAAGGAGCTGGATTATGCAAGAGAGATCCAGCTTTCAATGCTCCCGAAGAATGATGCAGTCATCGGCGACATTGAAATTTCCGCTGTCTCTCTTCCTGCGAGCGAAGTAGGAGGAGATTATTTTGATTATTTTCAAATATCCGAAACCGAGGTGGGTGTATTTATTTGTGATGTCTCGGGTCACGGAGTTGCAAGCGGGATCCTCCTTTCGGGATTAAGAAGCTGCATGCACCTGATTCTTGAAGATCATTCAAATCCTAAAGTCGTAATTGAGAAACTTAATAAGATGATACGAAAGACTCAGAGCCGGAAAATGTTTGTTACGGCGATTTTTGCAATAGTCGATACTGCGAAAAATAAATGTATGCTGTATAATGCAGGTCACCTGCCTCCGTACAAGATTTCCGGAGAATCAAAAGAAATATTCAAGATCAAAAAGCACGGAGTGGCGCTGGGAGCAATGAACAATGTTGAAGTCGCCGGCTCTGATAATGAAGTTATTTTTGATTTCAATAAAGATGATAAGCTTATCTTATATACCGACGGGGTGAACGAAGCGATGAACAGCAGCAAATCGGAATACGGCCTGGATAATCTTGAATTATATCTTAACAACAATGCTGAAAAGAAAACCAATGATTTGTTAAACGGACTGTTGAATGACATAAACAAATTTGCAAACGGCAGTCCTCAAAGAGATGATCTTTCACTTTTAATAATTCACAGAAATTGACAGCAAAAAAAATTAAGGCTAAAAATCCTCTGGTTGGGATCATTATGGGCTCCGATTCGGATTTGAATGTAATGAAACAGGCAGCTGAGATACTGGATGAATTCAAGGTTGAATATGAAATTAAAATTACATCCGCACACAGGACACCGGATTATATGGCTGCATATTCGAAAAAAGCATACAGGCGCGGGATAAAAGTTATAATAGCCGGTGCCGGCGGATCGGCACATCTTCCGGGAATGTGCGCTGCATACTCACCTTTGCCTGTGATAGGCGTCCCTGTTGAGACAAAAGCTTTGAAAGGTCTCGATTCACTATTGTCAATAGTTCAGATGCCCTATGGAGTCCCTGTCGCGACTGTAGCCATAAATAATTCAAGAAATGCAGCACTGCTGGCTCTGGAAATTTTAGCTGCTGCTGACAATAAGATACTTGCTAAGATCATACAGTTCAAGAAAAAGATCCGGAAGGAATCATTAAGCAAAAACAAAAAATAAGTTTATAATCTTTTTAAAATTATTCAACCTGACCGCTTTTATATTTGAAATTTGTTTTTTGCTACGAATTACGCCGCCTTCAGCAGGCAGGCAAATTAACACTAATTGTTTTCACAATTAATTTTTTAAAAATTCGCGCTAATTAATGAAATTAGTGGCGATCTTTTAATTATTTAAAATGTTGTTAAAAATTAATCTCGTACCTCTGTGCTTCATAATTCTTTTTTGCAGCAAATCTTTTTCACAGGATTTGCCTGTAAAAACGGTTGATATAAATTATCTTGTCAACATGTTGGAAGGTTCATACAGCAGCAATCTGCATTCCGAAAACGATTCCGGCTACCTGAGTATTGAAATGCATATTAAAAAAATATGGGGAGACAGGGCGGACGGAAAGTGGCTTTATACGGAACAGGCAGTCTTAATGGAGCCCGATAAACCATATCGCCAGAGAGTATATCGGATTACCCAGAGTGGCGACAGGACTTTTGAAAGCGATGTTTTTACATTTAACGAACCACTTAGGTTTGCAGGTGACTGGACTAAGGAAGATCCTCTGGGTGAACTGATTCCGGATTCATTGACTTTGCAGGAAGGGTGTACGATATATCTTTCGTTTACTGATGAAAATACTTTTGAAGGAAGCACGAGATACGACAATTGTCCGTGTGATTTCCCTGGCGCAAAGTATCTGACTTCAGAAGTAAAAATAACGACGGAAGCAATTCTGTTCCGGGACATGTGCTATGACGCAAACGGGCTGCAGGTCCGGGGAGCCGAAAGAGAAGGAATGTTTTTAAAAAAATAAAAGAATAATAAAAATATTTATTTTACTAACGCCATTCGTTTAGTTTCCGAAAAGCCCGGCGTTTCAATCCTGTAAAAATACATTCCGCTTGAAAGATATGATGCATCAAAATCAACAGAATAACTTCCTGTTGTTAAGTCTTGATTAACAAGTGTTGCTATCTCTTCTCCCAGTAAGCTGTAAACTTTAAGCTTCACGATCTGAGGTTTCGATATGTCAAATTTAATCGTTGTTTTGGGATTGAATGGATTCGGATAATTGTTGTATAAATCAAATTTCTCCGGGACAACAGATGATATCTGATTGATCCCGACTGTGATTATCCGTAACCTCACCAGAAAATATGGAGAGGATAATGTATCAAGTCCGTTAGCGGCTAAGGCTCTCCAGGTGCAGTGCACTGAATCGCCCGTTGTTCCGAATGTAACCGCCAGACTGTCGAGATAGCCTTGTCTTAAGCTTATTACTGTATCAAGACCGCCGTTATCACTTGGCAAACTTGTTTCGGGATAAGGTCCGAGTCTCTTAATCCTGAAAATATATTTTACGGTCGGACTTGGATTTGAAGTGCCCCATATAAATTTTTTTAAAGTCGTATCCGGAGAATAAACAAATACAGTACTTCCCGAGGGCGGGGACTGTAAAGTAAATATACTGAGCGGCACTCCGGCAACCCTGACATAATTTACAATTGTCTTCAGATTAGAACCAAAAGTATTTGTAGTGGTCAGAGAGACAGTGTATGCCCCTGTTGCACTATATGTGATGCCGGCTGGATTTCTTTGTGTTGACGTCTGCGGATTTCCTCCCGGAAAGCTCCAGCTCCAGGACATCGGTGAATTTGTTGACAGATCAAAAAAGTTAACGCCTCCACCGCCAATTGGAAGACTCTGAATATCAGAAGTGAAGTTTGAAAAAGGTGCAACACCCGTTAAAGCATCAATCCCGTCAAGAGTTTTTACTCCGGAATTATTCGGGTCAAGCCAGTTTTTTAATTGGTTGGTTGGTGATCCTCCGTGGGCCCATGATTCTGAAAATTTTCCGTAAATGTCTATGTTTGACTGAGGCACGCACTGTACGGGCGGACCTCCTAGTAATTGCCCTATTGCTCTTTTGTTTTGATCATACAACGGCGAGCCGGAAGAGCCTCCTTCAGTTAAACCGTCTTCCCAAACGACCTGCCAGAAACCATTTGGCAATCTCCCTCCGAAGCCGTTCGAATTGGATGCCTGATTTGTGTCATGCGAGATCTTTTTGACCACTCCGTCCGGATGGTGAATGCCGGTTTCATTTTGTGGCTGGATACCGGAATTATCCCAGCCGTTAAAGAAAGCATTTGCAGATGCCGGGACGGAATTATTTAACTGAAGCAACCGAAAATCGGTATCGTAATTTTCAGCCATTGAAACTGCACCCGAAACCGATTGAAACGAGCCGCTTACAACACCGTTGCAGGTCGGGCTTTCAAAATTAAAGTCGGCAACCAGTGATGACCAGTTGTCGGATTCACAATGCTGCGCGGTTAAAAAGTATGGTATTTGATTATTTAATGTGTTGTTAACCAATGAGCCTGTACAGAGATACCCGTCGCCGCCGTCTATATATGTCATTCTTGCGACTGCTCTTTTTTGATTGACCCACGGAGCGCCGGCGGGACAATTCACATTAATTTCACATGGAAGTTCTACTAACGGATTGTCACCCGTAATATCTTTATAGGCATAGATAACTTTCGTTAAGTTCAATCTTGCCTTATTTTTGTCATAGACCGGTTCGTAATATTCCACAACACAGCAATTCCCGGGTGTTACTGCAGTAGCGAACTTACCGTCAACTGAATTATTGATCTCCGTAAAACTGCCGAGTACCCTTCTCTTATTCAAATCATATACAAACATGAAAGCACCTTTAGGCACATAAAAATTATCAAAAAATAAATTCAGTGACTTTGCATCAGGTGTCTTTATTCCTAATCTCCATACCCGGCTACCGTCCGGCAGACTTTCCCAGCTTCCTGAATTATTCAAATCATAATTTACGGGAATTACCAGTCCGTAACGAAACGGCATGCCCGGATATTTTGAAACAGCTGCATCTTCTTCCATTGCTTTCTTTGTATTGACAGAAGATAACAACGCAGTTTGAAAATTTGAACTTAATTGAGTCAGAGAGCTGATGGGCTCGCCTCCGGCATTTACCTGTGCAAAAAGACTTACTCCTGAGTTTGACAGGATTACCAGTAAAGATATTAAAAATAAACTTACCCTGGAATTGAATTTGAGATCTTGCATTTGCTTCTGCTATAGGGATAAAACATTTAAACAGTTCATCGGGACTTAACAAACTGTTTCTAAAAAAATCCCTGCTTTGAAATAAAAGCAGGGAGGATAAATATATTATTATCTATTTTACTAAAGCCATCCGCTTCGTCTCAGAAAATCCCGGTGTTTCAATTCTGTAGAAATACATTCCGCTTGGAAGAGATGATGCTTCAAAATCCACTGAATAACTTCCCGGAGTCAGGTTTTGATCGACCAGCGTTGCAACTTCCTTTCCAAGTAAATCAAATACTTTAAGCTTCACTATCTGTGTCTTCGAAATATCAAACTTAATAATTGTTTTGGGATTGAAAGGATTCGGATAATTATTATATAAATTAAATTTCTCCGGAACCAAAGAGGACAGCTGATTTATTCCCACGGTAGTTCTTCTTATCTTGACCAGGAACGCTGTAGTAGATAAAGTATCAAGACCGTTTATTGCAGAAGCTCTCCATAAGCATTGCACCGAATCACCTGTTGTGCCGAATGAAACAGCAAGACTGTCGAGGTAACTTTGTCTCAGGCTGATCATCGAATCAAGACCGTTGTTATTGCTTGGCAATATTGTTTCATCCCCCGGTCCGAGCTTTTTTATTCTGAAGATGTAATTTACCAGAGAACTGGGATTCGCTGTTCCCCATTTAAAATCAATTAATGTAGGATCCGGCGCAAAAACAATTACGGTGCTCCCGGTAGGTGGAGACTGATTGCTGAATGTACTTAGCGGAACTCCGGCAACTCTAACATAATTTACAAGGGTCTTCAGATTTGATCCGAAAGAGTTTGTAGTTGTAAGAGAGACAGTATATGCTCCTGTGGCAGTGTAACTGATTCCGGTAGGATTTCTGTCAGTTGACGTTGGAGGAGTTCCTCCCGGGAAGCTCCAGCTCCATGAAGCAGGTGAATTAGTTGACAGATCAAAAAAGTTCACACTTCCGCCTCCAATTGGAAGATCCTGAAAATCAGATGTGAAATTTGAAACAGGAGCAACTCCGGTAATATCGTCCATCCCGTCCAGAGTATTGACATTCGAATTATTCGGGTCAAGCCAGTCTTTTAGCTGGTTGGTTGATGCTCCTCCGTGTGCCCATGATTCGGAGAATTTTCCGAATACTTTTTGAACTGCCTGTGGATTTTCACATTGTGCGGGGGTGCCGCCGAGGTTTTGTCCTACTACTCTCTTATTTTGATCATATAAAGGACAGCCTGATGAACCTCCTTCGGTCATTCCCTGATCCCATACGACCTGCCAGAATCCATTTACCAAACGACCGCCAAAACCTGTCACCGATGCGGCAGGATTATTGTCAAGGGAGATCTTTTTTATTGCTCCGCCAGGATGATGAATTGCGGTTTCTACCTGAGGCTGAGCTCCTGATTTATCCCAGCCGTTGAAATATGCGTTCGCCGTTGCAGGGGGAGAATTGTTTAACTGTAACAGCCTAAAGTCCGTATCAAAATTTTCCGCTTTTAAAGTTGCACCATTGAGTGTCTGTATCTGACCTGAAGATGCTCCGTTGCAGGTAGGGCTCTCATAATTAAAATTCAAAACCAAAGTGTTCCAGTTATCAGATTCACAATGCTGGGCAGTTAAAAAATACGGGGTTCTGTCGTTCAGAGTGTTATTGATCAATGAACCGGTGCACAGAAAGCCCGAGCCGCCTAAATTGAAAGTCATTTTTGCAACAGATCTTTTCTGATCAACCCATGGAGCTCCGATCGGACAGTTTATGTTTATGTTACACGGGAGTTCCAGGGGGCTGCTGAATCCCATTATATCTTTGTAGGCATGGACTGCCTTTGAGATAATAATTCTTCCCATGTTTTTTGAATAAACAGGTTCATAATATTCGACAACGGTATAATTTCCTGCAGTAGGAGCAGTTGCAAACTGACCGTCGTTAGAATTGTTTAGTTCTGTAAATGCACCAAGAATCATTGTCTTATTCAAATTATAAACAAAGAATGTTGCTCCTTTCGGCATATAGAATTCGTTAAAAAACAAATTGATTGACTTTGCATCAGTGGACTTAATTCCAAGTCTCCAGATTCGGCTTCCGTCCGGGAGTGTTTCCCAGGTTCCCGAATTGTCTAATGTAAAATTAACATCCAGTACTTTCCCATATCGGAGAGGGATATCCGGAATGTTTGCCGATGCTGCATCTTCTTCGAGAAGTTTCTTTGTATTAACTGCCGGCAGGCTTACCTGATCAAAACCGGTATTAATTCCTAACAAAGTGCTCATGGGTTCACTGCCGACGTTAATTTGCGCACGCAGATTCATAGACCAGAAAAAGAGCAGAACTAAAACAACAACTGATTTAAATATTATCTCAGTGTAATTAATTTTTTTCATAACAGATAAAATTTAATGTTTAAAAATATTATTCAAAATTTTCCCTTTCATATTTGTTCCCTGGGAAAAAGAAAATGGAATTTTAAAAAGCCCTTCCCCTGCTTATTTCTATATATATAAGAAAAAGCAATTGTTCTTACCGGTTAGTTAATTGAGTTTCATCAAAATAAAAATTTTTTTGTTTAAAGTAAACAATATTACTTAACTTTCATATAAAACTTTTCACAATACTCCTTAAGCATTCTGTCAGTACTGAAATATCCTGCTAAGCTTCTTATGGAGTTTTTGATTTTACCCGTCCACCTGACCGGAATACCATTACCGTTCCTCATATAAAAAGCGGGTATGATATCTTTTTCCAGAGTATCATAAAGACTCCGGGCTTCTATTAGATCTCTGTCTTCAAGCGAAACATTATCGACCAGCATGCTGTCTATCTTCCATCCGTTATCCGACGAATATCCTTCATTCCACCATCCGTCAAGAATGCTGAAATTCAGACCGCCGTTTGCAATTATCTTCATACCGCTGGTCCCCGAGGCTTCCAGCGGCCTGCGCGGATTATTAAGCCAGATATCGCATCCTTCCACCATGTGCCTTGCTACGTTCAGATCATAATTGTCCAGGAATACAATTTTGTTTTTCAGATCCTCGTCTCTCGTAAAAGAAATTATTTCCGAGATAAGGTTTTTTCCGCCTTCATCTTTCGGATGCGCCTTCCCGGAAAAAATAAACTGAACGGGCATTAAAGTATCCTTTACTATAAGTTTCAGCCTGTCAAGATCTCTGAATATCAGGGTTCCTCTTTTGTATGTCGCAAACCTTCTTGCAAAACCGATTGTCAGAGCTTCCGGATTCAGAATATGTTCTGCTTCCTTGAGCTTTTCCTTTCCGGCTCCCAGAAAGATCCACTTTTCTTTTATTCTCTCACGGCAGAATCTTATCAGTTCAAATTTATTCAGCAGCCTCAAAGTCCAGATTTCTTCATCTGATATTTCATCTATCTTATCCCAGATCCTGTTGTCATAGATCCAGTTATCGGAATATTTCCCGGTGAGAAGATTATTTGTGTGTTTTGAAATATAGCTTTGAGTATGAACACCGTTTGTAATGTAATCGATCTGGCTCCGTGTCTTTGGCAGCATCCACATTTTTCTTGAAACTTCACAATGAAGCTTGCTTACTCCGTTGATAAAATTAGAATTATTAATTGCAAGATATGCCATATTGAACCTGTTATTGTTTTCGTCGTCTCTGTGCAGATCACCTTCCCAGAACAGTTCATCCAGTGTAACGCCGATTTCATTTTCGGCATACGTCTTAAAATATTTTGCAAAGAGTTCCTTTGTAAAAATATCTATTCCCGCAGGGACGGGAGTATGTGTCGTGAAAATGTTTGAATAGAAACATTTTTCCTTTGCGTCGCTGAATGATGACTTATTTTTTTCCATATGGTTTCTGATTCTTTCAAAACACAGAAAGGCGGAGTGTCCCTCATTAAGATGAAAGGCTTTGATATTATGATTTAATTTTTCAATCAGCCGGATTCCTCCAATCCCCAGTATTATTTCCTGAGCGATCCTTTTTTCATTATCGCCCCCGTAAAGCATGTCCGTAATCCTTCTGTCTTCAACGGAGTTCTCGGCGATAAACGTATCAAGTAAATACAGCTTTACTCTTCCGACCTGCGCCACCCAGACCTGGATCCAGATCTTCCTGTTTGGAAAATTAACCGACACTTTGACCGGCATATAGCTTTCATCTCTCAAAAGCAGGATCGGCAAATGCTTAAATTCGTTCAGCTCATAATTTTCGGTCTGCCATCCCTCCCTGTTTATTACCTGTGTAAAATATCCGTAGTGATATGCAAGACCAATCCCGATAAGCGGAATGCCAAGATCGGAAGATGATTTTAAATGGTCGCCCGATAACACGCCCAGACCGCCTGAATATGTTTTTAAGCATTCGGTAATTCCAAACTCGGCTGAGAAATAAGCAACGGACGGTGAGTCCGGTTTAAAGTATTTTTTTTCGAAGTATGTTTCTCTTTCAGCATAATGTTTATGCGCGGCATATATGTCAAGAATTCTGCTGCCGAGATTCTTTTTCTCTATTATGAATTCAAGATAATTTTCATTGATCTCATTAAGGAGCTTTACAGGGTTGTGGCCTGACCAATTCCAGAAGTCGGGATTGATATCGTTAAATAATTCAACAGAGTCCTTGCTCCATGACCAGTGAAGGTTGTATGCAATTTCTTTTAACTTTAACAGCAAATCGTTCATAATAAAATAGTGAGGGAATAAATTTTATAAACTTTTAATATAAAATTTGTAATTTATTTAAACTATCAATATTTTTATGCTCGCCGGAATTATTGTATGAATATTTACTTTACAATCAATTCAAATGAACTAATTTGTAAATTGTAATTATCCCTCATAAAAAATAAGTTGAGCTTTAAAAATTACGTTGAAAAAAAAGAGCCGTCCGCAAAATAAGAATTCTCTCCCCCCCGATAAGATCAGCTCCCGCAAACATGTTCCGGTTTCCCTGAAATATCACGATATCATTAAATCAAAATGGGTCTTACCACTGCTGAGTCTGGGCTTGCTGATACTTTTTTTTACGATCAGAAAGATTGCCAACTATGACACCGGGTTTCATCTGGCAGCCGGCAGATGGATATTGACGAATTTCTCTTTTCCGGTTCCGGATACATTCACTTATACAGTAAATCAGAATGATTATCTCGACATTCAATGGCTCTACCAGGTCATTCTTTATATTTTCTATTCTATGTTCAGTTATGCAGGGCTTACGGTTTTTAATTCCATTGTCATAATTTCAGTTTTTTATCTTTTGCTGAAGAGAATGAATCTGTATGGTGTTCCGGTTTTTCTGTCTCTGCTCTGTCTGCTTCTTTGCATTGTTTCAATACAGCTTAGATTCAGTTACCGTCCGGAGATCATCACCTGGCTTTTTATGCTGCTGACACTTCTCGTGCTTGACAGGTATTATTACTTTAATAAAAACAGTTTATTTTTTCTGCCGGTAATAATGCTGCTGTGGGTCAATATGCACGGGTTATTTATTCTGGGTCTGTTAATAATTGCAGCTTATCTGGTTTCAATTTTTATTGACAAAAAAATTCTTGATAAGAATTTGCTTAAATGGTCTCTGATTTCAATAGCTGCTGTTTTTATCAATCCGTATTTTTCCGAAGGTGCTTTGTTTCCGTTTTATTTATTTACAAGGCTTCAAAAAGGAAATATCTTTCAGCAGAATATTACCGAGCTTCAGTCTCCATGGACAATGTCGGGGCTCATAGGATTTGAGCTGTACCTGTATTATTCGATTGCCATATTAAGTTTTGTACTGATATTTATTACTTACAAAAAACGTTCCTTCCACGAATTCGCGTTGCTTGCTGCATTTTTTTATATTTCCTTTTCATCTTTCAGAAATGTTCCCGTATTTATTATATATGCTGTTTACATAATCGGAGTATGCATTTCCGATATGCTTAAAAATAAAAATCCAGAAAAACATCATGATAAATTTATTCGGTATGAGAAAACACTGTCAGTAATTTTCACGGGCATTTTTTTATTGATATGCGTACGAATCATCACGGGCGCGTATTACCTTTCGTACAACTCTGAAATAAAATTCGGAACGGGTATTGACGAAACGGTCCTTCCTGAGCAGTCTGCTGAATTCTTAGACAGCAATTCGTTAGACGGAAGGATCATTAACAAACTCGAATTCGGCGGATGGCTTGACTGGAGAATTAAACAGCCGGTGTTCATTGACGGAAGACTGGAAGTTATCAAAGAAGACTTTTATAAGGAATATCTCTCCGGCTTTTCGAAGAACGGGTTAAGAAATTTAACTAACAAATTTAATACTTCATTAATTATCAATGATATTGCAAATTATAACTGGACTTCTCAGATCAGGGAAATGTTTGACTGGCGGCTGATCCACTGGGATGAAACCGCTGCTGTTTATGCAAATTACCGTTATGCGGAAAATATTGATTTCGATTTCAATTCGGGGCTGATTAATGCCGGAGTGGACACAAGTGAATTTTCACCATCTGTAAAAGATGAAATTATCAGTAGCGGCAGGATTCGTAATTTCACGGACTGGATGAGCGGATTTATATCAAAACAGGTTAAGCCTGTCTCATTGCTGAAAATGGGAAATTTTGCATTCGATAATCAAAGATACAAATCAGCTGAAATACTTTATCTGAACTTCATCTTAAAAAGCGCCGGTTGCCTGGATGAAATTAATTATGCGGACGTTTACGCCAATCTTGGTTCCGCCTATTATGTTCAGAATGATCTTCCCAGGGCATTAACGTGTTTTGAAAAATCATTGGCTGCAAGACCTGATAACCCGGATATAAGAAGCAAGATGGTCGAAGTAAAGAAAAAACTAAATACAAAATAACATATTTGAAACTCTCTGTAATAATTCCATTTTATAATGAAGTGCGGACTTTAAAATCCCTGATTGAAAAAGTGATCTCGACCAAGCTTGCTCATGAAATCATTTGCGTGAATGACGGCTCAACAGACGGTTCTTTGGAGATAATTGAAGATCTAAAATCCCGTCATACTGATTTAATCAAAGTCATACACATTAAAGAAAATTCCGGAAAGGGTTATTCAATAAGAAGAGCGCTTGAAAAAGTTACAGGTGATATAGTTCTTATTCAGGATGCCGATCTCGAATACGACCCTTCACAATATCCTGAACTGCTGAAGCCGTTTGAAGACAGCAGCGTTAAAGCAGTTTACGGCTCAAGAAATCTCATAAAAAATCCTAAGTCATCCAATTCATTTTATCTCGGGGGGATCATATTAAGCAAGATCGCAAACCTGCTTTACGGGAGCTCTATAACGGATGAGTCAACCGGGTTTAAGCTGTTCAGAACGAACTTAATAAAAGACCTCAGACTGAAATGCAGCGGATTCGAATTTTGTCCGGAAGTAACGGCAAAGATTTTAAAACGAAAAATAAAAATTGTTGAAATTCCCGTCAAATACCTTCCTCGCTCTCTTTCCGAAGGAAAAAAAATCAAATGGAGTGACGGCATCATTGCCATCTGGACACTTGTTAAGTATAAATTTACAGACAACTAACAGCTGTACCACGCCGTCTTCATATCGTCTGCCAATCCAATTTTTACATTTATTAAGCTTTTCATCTTGCTTATTTTCAGTTCAAATAATATTTATTTGGAAGTCTGGAAGAAAAATTTATACAGCATATGGGTTGCGCAGTTTGTTGCAATGGTTGGAATGAGCATGGTTGTTCCCTTCCTTCCCTTCTTCATCCGGGAGCTCGGAATAACAAATCACGACGAGCTTGAACACTGGAGCGGCATTGTCTTCAGCGGTCCCTTCATATTGTCATTTATTCTTACACCGGTCTGGGGAATGCTCGGCGATAGGTTTGGTAAAAAAACAATGGTCCTCCGCGCAATCTTCGGGCTGGCAATTTCCCAGTTGCTTATCGGGTTTTCGGCGAATGTAGAACAGTTGTTTATTTTCAGAATGGTTCAGGGAGCTATCAGCGGATTTATAGCCTCTTCGCTCGCACTGGTTTCTTCAAGCACTCCAAAAGAAAAATCCGGATATGCAATCGGTATATTACAGACTTCAATTTCATCGGGAACTGTCATCGGTCCGTTCATCGGGGGATTTGTTTCAGACTTAACTTCATACCGGACGGTATTTTTTGTCACATCGGCTTTGTGTTTTTTCAGCGGGTTTCTTGTCTTAATAAATGTAAAAGAGCCTGCAACGACAGCATCAAAAAGAGTTTATTCAGTATTTGAAAATTACAAATATGTTTTCGGCAATTCCTATTTACTCGTTGCGATGTGCTCAATTACTCTGATTCAGATTTCCGTAACCATCGCCCAGCCAGTCTTCGCATTGTTTGTCGAGTCGATAACCCGCGGGACCGAATACATTTCAACTTTGACAGGAGCCATCTTCGGCACTATGGGAGTGTTCAGCATAATTTCAGCTCCCTGGTGGGGAAGAAGGAATGATACAAAGAGCTTTAAGAAAAATACAATTATTGCAGTGACAGGTGCCGGCATAGCATACTGTCTTCATACCCTGGTAACAAATCCCTATTTGCTTTTTCCGGTAAGAGCATTTCTCGGGTTATGTGTCGGGGGAATGATACCGATGATTTATGCTTACATAAATAAAAACATTTCCGACAACAGAAAAGGAGGAATAATGGGAATTGCCTCAAGCTTTACCCTGTTCGGAAATCTGGTGGGTCCGCTGCTTTGCACTCTTCTGCTTTACAAAATACACCTGAAATATATTTTTCTCATTGCGGGGATAATGCTTTTTATCAATGCGTTTTTGATTTTCTATAATGTAAAGGAAAAGACCAGGCCGGGAGATACAGGGGATGAAATAATCGTAAAGGATAATGTCATAGTGAACAGTGAATTGTAACTGGAAAATAATTAAATTCAAGTTACTGCTCAAAAATTATAACTTCACCGAAAAATCAAATGAATCAGCCTAAAAAAATAAAGAAGACTGATAATCAGTCATTACAAATAATGTGGGATGATGATTCGGTTTCTGAAATTACACTGACCAAGCTGCGTGACGAATGTCCGTGTGTTCACTGCAAAGGTGAGACCGTAATATTCAGCTCATACATTCCGCTGAAAGCTCCGTTCAAAGCTGCAGGATTTTATGAAATAGAAAAGATTGAAACAATCGGCAATTATGCAATACAGATTACCTGGAAGGACAAACACAATACGGGAATTTACTCGTGGGAATATCTGAAAGAAATCTCTACTGAATGTTAAAATTTCAAATCGCCATTACAAGAAAAATCGTTTATAACTAAGTAAATTCGATTGTAAACATTAGTAAGATTTAATGAATGTTTGAAAAGTCTGATTCCGTATGATCCCGATTGCAGATATTCGTTTACTAGATAATTTGTGTCTGTTTGTGAATTGAGAAAATAAAGTTTAATAAGGGAATTATTTTTTTGCACATCAAATCGAACATAGAATGTGTCTATAACAGGATTTGGATAAGCAGGTAAAAATTTATTGCATACAAATAAGCTATCTGCACAGGGTTCGTAACACCAGTCCGTTGTATCTCCGCCTAAGACGTTGCCATAAATATCTGTCCTCAAAATCCCGGGATCAACTTCAATTGTCCGGGTTATAATATTTTCCTCTGAGCATGAGGATAAGAACATCAAAAATAGAAATATTTTTTTCAATATTTTTATTTAATACATCCATTGTCAGCAAAACTCCGTTTTGCAATCATCAATCAAACTCTGCTGTGATATCCTTATTCGTTTTGTTAGAAAAAACCTTGAATTCATCCAGTGCAAGGGTTTCGTCGCCTTCAAGCTTTATAAAAAGAAAATTTTTAAATCTCATTTTATTAAGCTTGCTGATAAAACCTTCAGTCAGATAATTTTTAATATATGGATTAACCTTCAATGAAATGTTCATTCCGTTGTTTCCACCCTTGTATCTTGTGATCCATCTTTCCATCCTGTTCATAAAGGTTGCTTTTGACTGTACATGACCTGTGCCTCTGCACATAGGACACAGATCTGAAACAGTGTGAATGATATTTTGTCTTATTCTCTGACGTGTAATTTCCACAAGTCCGAATTCACTTACGGGAAGTATCGTGACTTTTGCCCTGTCATTTTTAAATTCCTTCCTTACTTCTTCATAAAGCCGTCTTCTGTTTTTTTCATCATACAAGTCAATGAAATCAATTACAATGATTCCTCCGATGTCACGAAGCCGGATCTGTCTTACTATTTCTTTTGCCGATTCAAGATTTGTGTTCAGCGAGTTTACTTCCTGATCCCTGTGTCTTGCATATTTTCCGCTGTTGACGTCAACGACAGTCATTGCTTCGGTCGGCTCAATAATAATATATCCGCCGTTTTTCAGCCATACTTTTCTCTGAAGGGATTCCTCGATTTGTTTTTCAATCCCATAAACATCAAAAAGCGGCTGGTCCCGCGAATAATATTCTATCTTATCGGAGAATTCCGGTGAAGTGTCTCCAATATATGCTTTAATGTCTCTGAATATTTTCTTTGAATCAACTATTACTTTTGAAATGTCTTCTTTGAACAGATCCCTGACAACAGATGAGGTTGTCGAAACATCTTTGTGAAGTATCATCGGTGACATTAGCAGTTTTCAGTTTTGCCTGAATTGAATTCCAGGTACTTTATAAGATTATTCAGATCATCCAGTATCAGACTTTCATCCTGACCTGCTGCTACTGTCCGGATAATAATTCCGAAACCCTTTGGAAGTTTCGTTTTGACAATACTTTCTGAGACGCCTTTTTTCTTTAGGATTATAAATTTTCTTTGACAGACCGATCTTTTTTTCAAACGGAATTAAAACAAGATATCTTCCGGGAATGGAAACTTTTGATGTTACACGGAATCCTTTATTGGCGACAGGCTCTTTTGTGATCTGAACAATTATATCCTGGCCCTTTCGAGATTAGGATATGAATTTCGTTTATAATCATCCTGTTATTATAATTAGGCTGGCTTTCGGGTTCATCATCTTCATCGTCTTCTTCAACATCCGAATCATCTCCGATTATCGATGAATATTCTTCAAGTGAACTTCCGATATCGGAAAAATGAAGAAATGCATCCTGCTGAAATCCAAGATCAATGAATGCTGCGCGGATGCCCGGAATGACCTTTCCTATTTTTCCGAGATAAATATCTCCGACATTTCTTTCTTTATCGGGAGTGTCAAGAAAAAATTCCGCAAGCTTACCGTCTTCGGTAATGGCTATTCTTACGTCTTCGGCAATGGAGTTGATTAGTATTACTTTTTTCATGTGATGCTGTTATCTGAGCATAAATGTCCTACGAATTCATAGATGCTAAAAACTCCTTATTGGATTTTGTTCCGCTTCATTTTTTCCAATAAAAATTCCATTGCCTCGATTGGATTATAGTCGGAGAGAAGTTTTCTGAGAAGCCATACACGTGTTGATTGTTTCACTGTGTTAAGAGAAGTTCTTCTTTTCTTGTTCCGGATTTGTTCAGATCAATTGCAGGGAAAACTCTTCTGTCTGATAACCTTCTGTCGAGAACAATCTCCATATTTCCCGTTCCTTTAAACTCTTCAAAAATGACCTCATCCATTCTGCTTCCTGTTTCAATTAATGCAGTAGCAATAATGGTCAGACTGCCGCCCTCATCAATGTTTCTTGCAGCTCCGAAAAATCTCTTCGGTTTGTGGAGCGCATTTGCGTCAACACCTCCGGATAAAATTTTTCCGCTGTGAGGTATCACGGTGTTATGTGCACGGGCAAGACGTGGTGATGCTGTCAAGAAGAATTACTACATCTTTCTTTGCTTCAATAAGACGCTTGGCTTTTTGCAGTACTATCTCCGAAACCTGAACGTGTCTTTCAGGCGGTTCGTCAAATGTCGAACTGATAACTTCTGCTTTAACATTCCTTTCCATGTCCGTTACTTCCTCAGGACGCTCGTCAATAAGCAGAACGATCAGATGAACTTCAGGATGATTTTTTGTAATGCTGTTTGCCATCGTCTGAAGCAGTATAGTCTTACCGCTTTTCGGAGGCGACACAATAAGACCTCTTTGTCCTTTTCCTACCGGAGTAAACAGGTCCATGATTCTCATTGAATATTCTCCGGGAGCAGTTTCAAGATTTATTTTTTCCTGCGGATAAAGCGGGGTAAGATTATCAAATAAGATCCTGTCCCTTATAGTATCCGGGTTTTCAAAGTTCACTGCTTCAACTTTTAGCAAAGCAAAAAAGCGTTCGCCTTCTTTCGGCGGTCTTACCTGCCCGCTTACTGTATCACCGGTTCGTAATAAAAATTTTTTGATCTGGGATGGAGAAACATAAATGTCATCCGGAGAAGGCAGATAATTATAATCTACCGAGCGGAGGAATCCGTATCCATCAGGTAACACTTCCAAAACTCCGACTGCAAAAGCGAATCCGTCCTTTTTCGTCTGAGCTTCGATGATTTTAAATATTAATTCCTGTTTCTTCAGATCGCTGTAACCTGAAACATTAAGATCTTTTGCTATTTGAATAAGCTCCGATACTTTTTTTGATTTTAAGTCAGTTACGTTTTTAGAATCCGTGAACGAGGCTGCCTTTGTGTTGTTTTTTGCGTCCATAATGTGTTCCTTTCGAGTGGGGGAAAAACTGAGGGTAAACTTTTTAGTTAGTTTAAATTATAATGTTATTATAAGTGATGTATTTAATATGATTTCAATATTTTCCTTAGAAGTATTAAGGCGTGTTATTTGATGCAGTTAAAATTATTACTTTAATTAAAAAGTATCAAGTTAGAAATTACTTTTATTGTCCTCCGTTAAATATTAATTTCAATCGTCTCACTTGTCAAATAACGAGTTAATTCCAGACAAATATTATTCTTGTGACGGGAAGCCATGACTGTATTTTTATTGCTTCATCCCTTGGGATCGGGTTGGAAACAAAGTCTCCTGTACCGGACTGCTCTGCTGCCAGTCCCAATGTCAAAAGGTTTTCTTTAAGCTCTTCAATTTCTTCCGGAATGGCTGTCAGCCTGTTTCCTCCGAGATAAAGCTCTTCAAGTTTCTTTAACTCACCTATTGATTCAGGAATGGAAGTCAGTTCGTTAAACGACAGATCAAGATACTTAAGCTTTTTCACCGAGCCAATCTCCTTTGTTATTTCTGTAAGTCCGCAGTTTGAAAGCTTAAGTTGTTCAAGGTTGGTTAACTTTCTTATCTGGGATGGCAGTGTCATCATATAGACCGAATTCATGCTGAGGTCCTTTAGCTTTCCAAGATTTAAGATCTTATTCATCCCGCTTGATACATTGAACGAAGTGATGTTATCGAGATTCAATGAAATCAGATTTTTCAGAAGTGAAAATCCCGGCGGCAGGTCTGTTATGCTTGTTCCGTCTAAATTAAGCCATTGAAGATTTTCAAGAGTGCCTATTGCTTCGGGCAAATCTGTTATGTTGTTCTTGCTCAGGTTCAGTGACTGAAGATTTGTCAGTGTAAATAATTCGGGCGGCACCTCTGTCATTCCGGAGCTCTGAAGATTGATCCTGTAAACAGACGCCGGCTCAGCAAGCGCATCCTCAACAGAAGTGTAAAGCTTTGTCTGCTGAATTTCACCAAGCGTCATAAGCTTGCCCTGTGACAAACATTCGCCCCTGATAAAAATAATTTGAAGCGTTAATATGAATAATGTTAATGTAAGTATCTTTAATAACCGGACTCTATATTTCGAATGTATTCCTTCTACCATATTACTACTCCCGTCTCGGGTGAATTTACCATAGGGGTCACCTTCCTTTCCGTTAAATGCTTTTATGAATTCTTCCATATTGGTGATCCCTCCGATGACTCTGAATTTTTCTTGTGAATGCAGATCGGTATTAACCTGAAGCCTCAATGCCTCTTTAGCGGATTTAATTATTGATATTGTAAACTTATCAATTATGTTTTTATAATTCCATACTTAAATAAAAAGAGGCCGCGTGATAAATTTGATTAAAAATGGATTAAATACTTTTCAAGAAAAAAACCCGCCTGTGAAAAATTGCCGTTAAGAAACTCAGAGCAATGGCTAAAGCAAAAATTACCTGTCTGAAGAGTGAGCGATGCGAACGAGGAGTTGCAATTTTTGCAGTCATTGCGAAAGAATTTCCGGCAATTTTTCACCGCCTGCCCGCCGCAGGCAGGCGGGAGATTCTTCTTTGCTGAGCTTTCTTTTGATCTTTCAAAAGAAAGCGGACAAAATAGATTATCAAAACCTGTCAGTGAAAAATTTTGCAACGTCTTTTACTTCGGCGAATGAAGCGCAACTTTATTTCCTTCAGTATCCATAAAGATAGCAATGTATCCTATCTCATCGGTTACTTTAGTTTTCGGCTGAACTACTTTTCCTCCCGCCTTATCAATTTTATTCATCACTCCGGTCAGATCTTCGCCTGCGGCAAGATATATTAAAGCGCCTTCTTTCGAAGGAACATATCCGTCGCCTTTTACTATTGCACCGCCTACACCTTCTCCCGGAAAGAATCCCATCTGACAGGGACCCATCGCCTGCTCGTATAATTCAACTCCGAATATCGTGCCGTAAAATTTTTTTGCGCGTCCAAAATCCGTCACAGGGATTTCGAACCAGTTAATTGCGTTTGCCATTTGTTTATCCTCCTCCTGCTGTTATGCAGACTTTATTTTAAAAAAATGAAAATTTATTTTCTGATACAAAGTTAAACTTATCCGATCAGTTTCACTTCTTTAAAATTGCTAATTTTATTCTGGAGAAAGGTGTAGGATGTAAATAACCTCACAGGTTTTGAAACCTGTGAGGTTTGAAGTAAAATTTACCTGATTACCACCATCCATCTCATTTGGATACAAGTACTTCAATTCCCTGTGACGAGCTTCCGAACAGAGTTCCGTCTCGTCTCATCATGCTGCATTGAAAATGTTGCCAGCCCGGTTCGATTGGCTTTACCTGAAAATCAAAAGTAACTGTGCTTGCGGGTTCAACATTATGCGGGAGTTGTACATAGCCAACGTTCCACAAATTAAGAGTAACAACGCTTCCTTTTGCATCTATAATTACCAGCTGTTCACTTCCCTGAATCCAGGTACTGCTTCCTGTATTGCTGAATGTGACAGAAATTTTCTGATCTTGATTGAATTGCATCGTATTAGGAATGTCCTGTTTTAGAAAGGATGAATTATAGGATTTATCGGAATTAATTTCTGAGACATTAACTGTGACTCTGTCTGTTTTCGAGCCAAAGTAACTATCACCTTTTTTCATCATCCATTGAAGATCATACGCTCCTGCTTCCAATGGTGCCGTAACATCGAATTCCAAATCTAATACCTCTCCGGGCTGAACCGCTTTTGACAGATAAATGGAGTTTGTATTCCATTTGGGGTATGTAATATCGGATGATTCGATAACCGGAGCCAGTTTGTATTCAGTGCTCGGAGAAAGGGACCATTCTGTTGTGCCGGTATTTTTCATTGTAACTTTTACATTATACTTTTCACCTGCTGTCATATTTCTCGGTACATCAATGCTTACAAATTCGGACATACCATAGTCACTAGTGGATACCGGAGTAATGTATTCCCCGCCTACATTAATTACATTGTTTGTGTATTCGCCAAAAAATTCATTTCCTTTTGCCATAGCCCAGCGCATGTCATATACGCCGGAAGTTGTGGGAGCAGAAACATTAAAAGTAAAAATTATTCTGTCAGCCGGAAGTACGTCATGAGGAATTTCAACTCTGCTTACATTCCAGCCATTGGTATGATAGTTATCATTTGCCGTACTATATAATCTCAAACTGTAATTATTACTTGTGGACCAAGTTGTAATTCCTGTGTTTACCATATTGATCATCACCGTAAAATTTTGACCCGGTGTTAATTTGCTTGGGATGTTATAGTCAATAACATCGGAATTATTGCCTGATATGGGAGCCCCATTGGAAATCTTGTATTCCTGGGCTCTCGCCGTTATTGTAATACTTAAGAGCAGAAACACTGCCATAAGTATCCTTCTTGAGAAGTTCATTTCAAATTCTCCCTGTTTTATTTTTGAAATTTTTTTTTGTAATAGTACATAATTGATCTGTAATGGGCCGATATTTCATTTTCAACTTTATATGAATTCATTTTTAATGCCATTAAAGAAGAGCGCTAAAATTTAAGAAAAAGGTCTTTTAAAGATAAAATATTCTGACATTTCCTGACATAACAGTCAGTAAGTTTAATTCCTGTCAAAATATCCTTTTGTGTAAATAACAAATTTTACCCAAACCGTACCCGCTTCTAAAAAATTGAATTAAATCTTTAAAGTGAAAAATTCATATTAGGAAAAATTAATGTGAATTTGGAATAGAACGCTTCAGAAACTGATCTGAACAATAACGGAGATAGAGCACAGCGGGCTTATCATACAGGAATTGCTTGAAGTGTTAATTGATTCAAACGAGCTGGGACTTGAGGTTTCAGAGATCGAGCGAGATGCAATTCTTTTTATAAATTCGGGAAGTCGCCGGACTTTGGGAACAACTGCTGATTTGTAATTGCTGTAGAAATCAATTGGTATGAATCTATACAAACAGGAAAACTTTGAAACTTTGCGGTAATCAAAAAATTTTTACAGTTTTGCTTTCCATGTCTTCATTTTCAGCATATGTTTTTTATAAGACTCACGGCAGGTCTCGGGAGAAAGCCCGAACCTCCTTCTGAATAGCCAGCTGAATGAGCTTACACTTTGAAATCCTATTTCAAAACATATTTCGGTTATGTTCATGTCCGTAAAGAACAACAGATCCTTCGCTTTCTCAATCCGTTTCTTCGTTAAATACTGGTGCGGAGTTTGTTTGTAAATTGTCTTGAAGAGTCTCAGAAAATGAAACTGTGAAAGACATGCTTCTTTGGAAATTTTCTGTAATGTAAGGTTGTCTGTAAATGATGAATCAATATATTCTTTTGCCCGGCAAATTCTCTTATAAAGCTCTGTCTTTGTAGACAGCTTAACCGGGGGGAGCTTTTCAATTTCCCTGTAAAGATTCCTGTGAACCAAAAGCAGTTTTCTCAGCAGTTCATAAAATTCCTCCTTCAGAAAGTTCTCGTCATCGAAATTTACTTTCGATGCAAGATGAAGCTTCATTATTTCCGGCGATACAGTGTAATTATGCGAATATAATTTTTCGAGAAAATGAACTGGCTGATTGCTTGGCAGAAAGGAAAAGTTCAATATTTTATCGCTCGGCATCACAAGACTCATCAGGCTCTTCTTGGCAAATTTCGAATCAAAATATATTGAAAAGATTTCCGCTTCTTCTTCAATATTGCTCCTGCATTCCTGACCATCGTTAATTATCAGGTAATCGCCGGCAGTGACGTTATAATTTCCGTCAGGAGTTTTATAATTCTCAAAACCTTTCATCGAGCATTTTATCGAAAGCGGGCTGACGTGTTTTTCAACCTCTGATTTTGCAGTCGAAAAGTGAACGATGAAGTTCTCTTTAAGCGAAGATATTGAATCGGGATATTTTCGTAAGATCATCCTGGAAAAATTTTATTTTACAAGTACGATATAAAGTGTCTTATGTTATTTTCTAATTCCATTATTGAAAACAAAAGATTGCCACTAATCACTAATTAACACAAATTTTTAAAGAGTTAAAATAATTCGTGCAATTCGTGGCAAAAAAATATTACTCAATAACAACATCTTCAATGAAATCCCCTATCATGATCTCATCCACTACATCCATTCCTTCAGTTACTTTTCCGAAAATCGTATAACGCCCGTCCAGATGCGGCGTAGCCGAATGCGTAATAAAAAACTGGCTTCCTTCCGTATCCTTTCCGCTTGATGCCATTCCAACCATTCCTGTTTCGTAAGTCAGCGGCGAGAACTCGCTCCTGATCGTATATCCAGGACTTCCGTATCCAGTGCCTGTCGGATCACCTCCCTGTATGACAAAATTGGAAACTACTCTGTGAAAAATTGTCCCGTCATAAAAATTGTTTTCAGCAAGCTTTAGAAAATTCATCACGGTGAATGGTGCAACGTCAGGCATTAATTCTATTTTAATGTCTCCTCTGATAGTTTTGAGAATTACTTTTTTCTTCTGAGATAAGCCTTCCATATAATTCCAGTCAAAATCATAACGGGGCTTTGCCGCAAATTCATATTTGCTCTCCGTAATTTTTTCAAGTGCATCAGCCGATGATTTTGCAATTTCGTAATTCTCCGACAACAGATTATTTTTCAGAATTGCCTTTGTACTTTCATTGTTCAGATCCTTCATCGCATCAATAAATATCAGCATCACATCATAATCTTCCGGATACGCGAGTTCGCCGTAGTCAAATGCAATCACAGACGCTGTCTCATCACTGTATTTTGAATACAAAGAATCTTTAAGAGACGAAAAACAGATATCAGTTATTACAGCATCCTTTGAACTTATAAACTCTGTAAAAATTAATCTGATTGTGTTTTGATTCTCTTCATCAACCTTATCATCCAGATTTGAAAGCATCTCTACAAATCCCCTGTAAAGCTTAGCCAGATCTCCGCTTCCTATCAACTCTCCGGTTATTTCCGGATTCTTCTCATTATATCGTTTAACTTCTGCCGTTAAGGTGTCACGCACCTCTTTGTAAATCATGCCGTCGTTAAAATTTCCGAATGCTTTCAAGATGCCTGCCTTTAAGTCATAATTTTTCGTTCTTGAAAAAGCACGGAACAGATCATCCTTAACTTCATCCTTGTATATCAGAGACATCGAGTTTGCAAGCTCCGATTTTTGCCGCCATGAAATCTCATCAACAGAATCGAGCCCATACCGAATTTCTTCCATTATATTATCGGCAAGTGAACTTACTACTGTATTTTTTGAGCTCCTTGCATCAGCAAACAATTTGCCCAGCACACTCAGCCCGGTCAGTGATACATGCTCGTTCTCACCGCCGATCGCATCACCGAGCACTGAATAAATCCGGAGGTTAAGTTCGGTAACTGAATCTAAATTATAATTAGTCAGGGTGTTAAGCATGTTCACTTTAACTCGCCAGTCTTTTTCCGAACTGAATGACTCAAGCATAAACATAAGAAGCAGCTTGTCCTGAAGTTTACCCGCTGCGTTGACAGCCCACATTCTAGTCTGCGCATCAGCAGATTCCGTGAGATGGTAAATTTCCTGTTTCGCAGTATCGAGAAGTTTCTTGTCTCCCGTTCTCCAGAATGCAAAGGCAATGTTCCTCTGAATCAGGGAATCTTCATTGTTTGCCATCTGCTTCAATGCATCTACCGATGTTTCATTTTTGATTCTTCTCAATGCAAATCTTGCGATTGACATTGCTAAAGATCTGTAAACTTCGGTACCGAATTTCTCCCCGGTCATGTCGGATGAAATTATGTTTATCATATAATTCATGTCACTTTCTTCGCCGGTCTTTGAAAGAGCATTTATTATCTCAGGAAAGCTTTTATAAACATTCTCGTTTGTGCCGTATGTCAACAGGGACAACTTTTCTTTGCTGTCAGCACAATTTGTCTGCCCGAGATAAAATGCATACGCCTCCAATAACCCTGAAGCATTTTTATTCTCATAAAGCCCGTCTAAGAATGGAGAAGTCTTGTAAACACTTATTGAATCGGCAATATTAGCAAGCGCATTCAGTGCCTTAAGCACGACACCGGAATCTGCAGACTCTAAATAATTTAACAGTGCATCGTTGTCACCCAAAGTTCTTTTATCCTGCAACTCCAGTATTTTTCTTTCCTCTTTTGAAAGTGTTTGAGGAAAGATCGAAGAAGAGCTTAGCAGCATTAGAAATGTAATAGATACGTTCAAGAAAAACTTCATGCTGTTCCTAATAAATTTATACAGTACAAAAAGTGCTTTGGCAAATATAAATAAAATTAGACCGTCATTGACTGTAATATTTTTTCTGAAGGATACTCAGCATAAAATAAAAAAAAAAGCAGAAGCCAACGCCTCTGCTCTTTCATAAAATATATTCTTAAGTCGGGTTACTTTGCAAGAACCATTTTACGAGTTTCTGAAAAGTCACCCGAAATTATCTTATAATAATAAATCCCGCTTGCATAACCTGAAGCATTGAATTCAACTTCATAAGTGCCGGGCTGCAACACTCTGTTTATGTTGCTGAGAATTTCCTTCCCAAGTGCATCATAAATTTTCAAAGAAGTAAATCCCTCTTTCGATAATCCGAATTTGATCTTTGTAGAAGGATTGAATGGGTTTGGATAGTTCTGTTCAAGTTTGTATGAATCGGGAATAGAACTATTCGAAATTCCAATGCCCACAATGAAATCATGGAACACTTTATATACAGCATCTTTTGTACAAACTATAACCGTATCTCCCGAATTCATTTCTTTGGAAATTCCTATGACATTTTTGGAAGGTGTGAATGAATTGTTATAGAAAGTCCAGGAAGCACCTTTGTCAGTACTTCTGTAAAGTCCTGTTTGAGTTCCTGCATAAATAACATTGTTATTATCGGGCGACACCTCAAGTGTATTTAAGTCGAAAGGAACCGCGGATGAATTCCACGTAATGCCGTTATCCGATGATCTGTAAATTGTATTTTGAGCTACACCGTAAATAATGTTTTCAGTGTAGTCAAAAGATAACTCTTTCAGGGGCGGAATATTTATCGAACTGAAATTATATCCTCCGTCAGTGCTTAACATCATATAGTCCCGGTGAACAACAAATATATTATTTTCATTGAAAGGGCAGATCCTGAGAAAACCACCGCCTAAATTCGACCAATGATTTGCCGGTGCTGTATTTCTTAAATCGGGTATCTGAACAAGAGGAAGCCAGTTTAAACCGTAATCCGTGGACTTATATAACGTCGCAACATTATTCCCGGATAGTGAAGGATATCCGTAGTACCAAATTGAATTATTGGAAGATGAAATATCTCCTCCGCTCGGAAATAACAATGTCCCTCCGCAAGCAAAATTGTTATTTTGGGAGTTTGATAATCCGGCGTCTGAAGAGATATAAGTTCGTGCATCAGGATCCAGGGACCATGAAGATTCCTGATACTTTAAGACATAATTTGTATCTGCAGTTGATGTCATGAAAAAATTTACTGCGGTGCATCTTTGCTCAACTACATTACATGTATGAATAAGAAAATCATGAAAAGGCTGCTCCCAAATATTTTGATCCTTTATATATTTGAGGATTTCGCCATTGAGAGTATTTGTTGAGTTATAATCGAACTCGTGCTGAATGAATATCAGGTTCCCGGATTCCTGGACATGAACTTTTTTAAAATTGTCAATTCCGATATTTGGATTTTGGTATATCCTGATCCAGCTATCCTGACCCTGCTGTGAGTAAAGTTGTAAAGAAGATAAAATAAAAATTACAAATAAGTACTTTTTCATAATTCCTCCTTGATTTTGGGTTCCCAAAACGTAGTTAAAGCAATTTATAATGTCAATACTTTACCAATTCCCACAGCTTTTTTTCAAACACACTCTTCTGAAAAAAATTCTCCTCGAGCGGAATCGCAAACGGTACCGGCGTATCCAGACTCGCGCTTCTCATTACCGGTGCATCGAGATATTTAAAACAATTTTCGGAAATATATGCCGCTATCTCTGCTCCGATTCCGCCTGTTAAAGTATCTTCATGCAGAATGATCACCTTTCCCGTTTTCTTCACGCTTTCTTCTACTGTTTCTTTATCCCAAGGAAGAAGAATTCTTAAATCGATCAGGTCCGCAGAAATACCGAAGGATTATTTTTTAAAACATTCTTTGCCCAGTGAACTCCCATCCCGTAAGTTACAATCGTTACCTCATCGCCTTCACTTAAAAGTAATTTGCTTTACTTGTATCAACAGTATAATAATCATCGGGTATTTCTTCCGAGATGCTTCTGTATAATGCCTTGTGTTCAAAGAACATTACCGGGTTCGGATCTTCTATCGCTGCCGTTATCATTCCTTTTGCATCATAAGGATTCGAAGGATAAAATATTTTCAATCCCGGCGTATGAAAGAACCATGCTTCATTCGATTGCGAATGAAATGGTCCCGCTCCAACTCCCGCTCCGCATGGCATCCGAATCACAACATCCGCATTTTGTCCCCAGCGGTAATAGATCTTAGCAAGATTATTTACGATCTGATTGAATCCGCTTGTCACGAAATCAGCGAACTGCATTTCAACAACAGACTTCATTCCTTTGACCGACAATCCCAGTGCAGCGCCTATGATTGCAGATTCACACAGAGGCGTGTTTCTTATCCTTTCTTTGCCGAACTTCGTTATAAAAATTTTCCGTGATCTTAAATACTCCGCCGTATTCTGCAATGTCCTGTCCCATTAAAACAAGATCATCATACCTTTTAAAGACTGACGCAGCCCGTCTGAAATTGCATCTGATAAATCTTTCTGGCGGATTTTTTTCCTGTCTTTGGTTTTATTATTTTTTGCTCAAAGGGAAAATAAACTTCATTCAATTCGGTACCGGTTTCCGGAGTCAGCTCCGGCTCTGCAAAAGCTGTTTCCAGCGCCTTGTCGATTTCATTCTTAAATTCTTTTTTAATCGATTCGATCAATGTGTCGTTCAGTATTCCTTCATCCATTAAATAGCTTTCATAATTTGTCACCGGATCTTTTTTTCCCCACTCTTCGAACAGCTCTTTCGGAACATACTTTGTCCCCGATGCTTCTTCGTGACCGCGCATTCTGAAAGTCTTGCATTCCAAAAGCAATGGTCTCGGATTGCTTCTTATTGATTCAGCATAGGTCTTAATCGTATCATAAACCGTAAGAAGATTATTCCCGTCAATCTGCATTGATTCAATTCCGTAGCCGATCCCTTTATCAGTCAGATCTTCGCATTTGTACTGTTCATTTACCGGCGTGGAAAGACCGTAAGCATTATTTTCAATCAGAAAGATCACAGGCAGATTCCATACTGCAGCGACATTTAATGCTTCATGAAAATCACCTTCGCTTGTTCCTCCGTCTCCGGTGAAAACTACGGTAACTTTTTTTTCTTTTTTCAATAAGTCTGCAAGTCCGATCCCGTCTGCAATTCCCATCTGCGGACCGAGATGCGAGATCATTCCGACAATGTGGTATTCATTTGTTCCGAAATGAAACGAACGTTCGCGTCCTTTTGAAAAACCGTTATACTTTCCCTGAAGCTGTTTAAACAATTTATCCAGCGGAAGTCCGCGTGCAGTAAAGACACCGAGATTGCGGTGCATCGGCAATATATATTCATCCTTGTCTATTGCCATTGTAAGACCGACCGAGATCGCTTCCTGCCCCATTCCCGAAAACCATTTCGAAATTTTTCCTTTACGCAAAAGCAAAAGCATTTTTTCTTCGATCATCCTTGGAAGAAGAATGGCTTTATACAAACTTAGAAGTGTTTCGTCATCATAGTCCTTTTTGTCGAACATCATGAATCTTTTTTTATATTCAATCGACGGGTGAGATTCCATTAGTTATTTCAGATTTTGATTTTTGGAAAAATAACAATTGGTAATGTGATTAGAAATATAGAATTTAGAATTTGAAAAATTTGAAAAGCAGTGTTGTCCAGAATAATTTTTTGATGTAATGTGTAGTTCGATAAAGATTTAATTCTTATGATAGTTTTACTTTTCCTGGAACAACCCCACCCTGCCCTCCCCTTTTTTTCAAAGGGGAGGGTTTGGGAGGGGTTTGTTTGAAGTAAGTCTGTTTTCAAATTGAATAAATTATTAAAAATTATTTTGGACGAATGCGATTAAAAAAGTTTATCGCAGGCTTGAATCACGACTTGTAGTAGTTCTGCAGGCTTTTCACTTCGGCTTTGCCTTCTTTTATCTTTGCTATGCCTTCTGCAAAAGAGCTTGCAGCAGATAACGTTGTTATGAAAGGTATTTTATTCTGAACAGCGGCCCAACCTATCGCATATTCGTCAAATCTTGATTCCGAACCGAGCGGAGTATTTATTACGATCTGTATCTCACTGTTCTTTATCAAATCTACTATATTTGGCCGCCCTTCGTTGACTTTAAAAACAGGTACCGAATTTATTCCGTTTTCATTTAGAAATATTGCGGTGCCCGCTGTTGCAATTACTCCAAAGCCAAGGTCAACAAATTTCTTAATGATGCTTACAGTCTTGGGCTTCTTGTCATTTTCATTTACGCTTACAAAAATATTTCCTTCCGTTGGTATCGGTGTACCCGTTGATTCCTGCGCTTTTGCCAGCGCTTCCCCGAATGTTGCTCCTATCCCCATTACTTCACCTGTCGAGCGCATCTCAGGTCCCAGAAACATTTTCACTCTCGGAAATTTCTGAAAAGGAAAAATCGATTCTTTAACTCCTATATACCCGATGTCTTCAAAATTCCGAAGCTCAAAATCCTTTAGCTTTTTTCCGGTAATTACTTTCGACGCTATTGTCACAACAGGAATTCCGGTTGTCTTGCTCACAAAAGGAACTGTCCGAGATGCTCTAGGATTTGCTTCTAGCACGTAAACGATATTGTCCTTTACTGCAAACTGTATATTGATCAGTCCGATTACGTTCAGTGCCAGCGCTATTTTAATTGTATAGTCTTTTATCTGTTTGAGATTTTTTTCTGTGATGGAGATCGGCGGCAGTATTGAAGTGCTGTCGCCTGAATGAATTCCGGCTTCTTCTATGTGCTGCATTATTCCGGCAATATAAACTTCTTCCCCGTCACAAATCGCATCAACATCGATCTCCCTGGCTTCCTCAAGAAACTTGTCTATCAATACAGGATGCTCCTTCGACAAATCAAATTCATCTTTAAAAAATCTTTCCACATCTTCATCATTATAAGCTATCTGCATGGCTCTTCCGCCGAGCACATATGACGGTCTGATCAATACAGGGTAACCGATCTTATTTCCAATTCTTTTTGCTGTTGACGGATCGGTGGCTGTCCCGTATTCAGGTTTCGGGATCTTTAGTTTATCCAGGAGCTTTCCGAATTTCTTTCTGTCTTCTGCAATGTCAATGTTTTTTGAGGAAGTTCCGAGTATCTTAAGCCCGTTTTTCTCAAGCTCTTTGGAGATCTTCAAAGGCGTCTGCCCGCCGAAGCTTACGATTATTCCTTTCACATTTTTTTCATAGTGGACAATATTCAGAACGTCCTCAGTCGTCAGAGGCTCGAAATACAGTTTGTCTGTAATGTCATAATCGGTAGAGACCGTTTCCGGATTGCAGTTGATCATTATCGTTTCGTATCCGTCTTCTCTTAATGCCTTCACACATCTTACACAGCAGTAATCAAATTCAATTCCCTGTCCGATACGGTTAGGTCCGCCGCCGAGAATAATGATCTTTTCCTTATCCGAAGAAATGCTTTCATTGAATTTTTCATAAGTTGAATAATGATAAGGAGTGTTTGCCTCAAATTCCGCTGCACACGTGTCAACGGTTTTGTAAACTGGCAGTATGCTTTTTTTAAATCTGAAGTCACGGATCTTTTTCTCAGTAGTCTTAAAAATATTCGCAAGCTGTTTATCCGAAAATCCCAGCTTCTTTGATTTTAATATTATCTCTTTATTAATTTTTTTCATTCGTTCATTTTATTAAAATTATATACTCGTTCCCCAACTCTGTTTTGGAACGCAATCGTCAGCAAAACTCTGTTTTGCCTGATCTGTGAAATAAAAAAACTCATCACACATAATGTAATGAGCTTTAAAAAATTTGGATCTTGTAATATTTATTCCGCTTCGACTAATGGCTTTTCTCCTAAAATTATTCCCTTATGTCCGACCGAATCATAATCATATCCGTTCATTTCGGGGATCGTCGAACACAATTCCTCAAAGACCTCTTCCGAGTTTTCAAATGCGAATTCATGTCCCATTGTTTTGGCAACCAGCTTTAGTATTTTCCATCCCGGTCTTGAGTTGAATTTTGTTCCGTGTGTCCATCTGTCATTCGGCGCCCCGAATTTATCCAGTCTTGACATCGCAAATTCACCGGGCAGCCTTTCATTCTCGAGAGTTGTTACAGCAGGTCTTAGACGCTGAATCCTGTTTTGAAAATTCACGAATGTTCCGTTGACTTCTGCATAAGTTGAGGTTGGCAAAATGACATTTGCATTTGCTGAATATTTATTATGATTGGATATCAGCTGAATGCTTGTTTCAATATTTTCCAGAAAAACATCCGAACCCGGTAGAGACGTTATGTCATCATTTAAAATAAAAATTAATTTTACTTTACCTGTGCTCAGGTTATCAATTATTTCATTGGTATAAGGATCAATTCCGAGAAGCTTTAAGCCGTTCGAGTTGGGGGTCTTGTCGGATTTTCTTAAAATTTCATCACCGAAATTCTCGTCGATGTGTAGGAATATAAAAAATGTTATCGCTGTTAAAAATTTCTTTTGCAAATTTCTTAAGTGCATAATTATCTTCCAGTGTTGAGAAAGCTGATGCCACAAACAATATCTCTCCGCTTTGATAATTTCTTGAGATGTGAAACAGTCTTGGAAATCGCTTCGTCCCAGTTTACTTCTATCAGTTCTTCTTTTTCCATAGTACTTTCATTAAGCTTGATTTGAGGAGATTTAATTCTCGATTCTTCGTCATTTACAAAATGTATCGTATTCAGTCGTCCCCAGTCGCAGAGCCAGTAATCATTTACACTCAGATTTTCTCTCGGTTCGATTCTGAGAATTTTATTATTCCTTACTCCCATTATTGTATTGCATCCTCTCGAACATCCCGGACATATTGTATCCGTAAATGACATTTCCCAGACTCTTGATTTAAATCTGAATTCTCTTGAGGTCAGCGCACCGACCGGACATATCTCGATTACATCCATCGAATAAGGATTGTCGAGCTCCTCGCCCGGGAAGGTCTCGATCGTAACATGCTCACCTCTTTGTACAAATGTAAGCTCGGGATCTTTGGCGATCTCTTCGCAAAACCTTATGCATCTCGAACAGCTTATACATCTTTCCTGATCAAACATTACATTCGGTCCAAGCGCAACTCGTTTATCTTTCTCTGTCTTTAATTCATCGAATCTTGAAATTCCAACCCCGTATTCATATGCATAATCCTGAAGCTTGCATTCACCCGCTTCATCACATATAGGACAATCAAGCGGATGATTTATCAGAAGAAATTCCATTACTGCATTCTGAGCGTGAATTGTTTTTTCCGATTTCGTATGAACTACCATTCCTTCTGCTGCAGGAGTAGCGCATGCAATCTGCATCTTCGGCATCTTTTCAACTTCAACAAGACAAATCCTGCAGTTACCCGCAACTGTCATTGCCGGGATGATAACAAAAATGAGCAATCTCAATTCCGGCATTTAATGCCGCCTGTATTATCGTCTGACCTTTTGTGAATTCAACCTCCCGGTTATCAATAATTATTTTAGGCATATATTTTGTAAAAATTTTTATCAAGTTACTACGATTTTTTTCCTTTATCAATTCAAACTATGATGCAATAAAGTAAAGTTTGTAAAGTTTGTAAAGTTTGTAAAGTTTGTAAAGTTTATAAAGTTTGTAAAGTTTGTAAAGTTTGTAAAGTCCGTCCCGATTGATTCTATCGCTTTAGATATGTAATCGTTTATAACTACTTAATTACGCGGATTCAGCTGAGAACAATCTGATTCTCGCACCAAGACGCACCAAGACACACCCAATGTAATGCTAAATTTAAATTGATTAATTTTTTCTCTTTACTTACTTTCAAGAAAAAAATACCAACATGTTTAAGAAACTTCTCAACTTAAACAAACTCTACCGCATATTATTTTTCACTTCTGTAATTCTAATTATATTATCTTTTAATCTTCAGCATAATCCTCCGTCGGGCTGGCAGAAGCAGATGCTGCCGGAGCTCAATGGAAGAGTTATTTCTGATATGATATTCACTGATAGCTTGAACGGATATGCAACGGGTCAGATTGCAGCAAACGCAAATTACATTTTAAAGACTACTGATGGAGGAAATTACTGGTTTATTTCAGATAGTTTGTATTCGCAATTAAGAAAAATACAATTTTTAAATCAAGAAATCGGATATGTTTGCGGTGCAAAGATGTATAAGACGACAAATGCCGGGAGCAATTGGCTTGAGATATCAATTCCCTTTGGTCAGGTTGCAGAAGATATGTATATATTAAATGAAGATACAATATGGTTTACGAATCACCAAGCTTTTGACGGAGGTATCTTTCTCACCACAAACGCCGGTTCAAGCTGGACGCAAAAATACTTTTCAGGCGGAACAACAAATCCCGATAAGATATATTTTGCAAATAAGGATCTTGGTTTTGCAACAAGAGCTGTTAATAATTATCTGAGAACTTCCGATGGGGGCAATACATGGAATATTATAATTGGTCCGTTTATTTGGTTTAATGATATTTACTTTACTGATTCACTTACAGGATATAAAGCTAATGGCTATGTGATGAAAACAACTGATAAAGGTCTTACTTGGGTTCAGTTTAATCTTCCACTCATAAGTGATACTATTTCTTCCAACGCGGTAGAAAGAATATCTAAATTAAATAATAATACTATTTATGGAGTAGGTCCAAGAGCGTTTTATTTTAATCCAAATTTACGAGGATTAATTTTTAAGACAACCAACGAAGGTAGTGCATGGGGTTACCAATTACCCGATACAAGTCTAATAAGATTTAAAAAATATAACTTTGTAAATTTTTTAAATAATAATACGGGTTGGGTGTATCAAAATTATGAAGGAGGATTATACACAAGCGTTGGTGGCGATACAACAATATACGTAAGTGTAAAAAATATTTCAACAACAGTTCCAAATAATTTTGAGCTTTACCAAAATTATCCAAACCCATTTAATCCTGTTACAAAACTAAGGTTCGATATTTTAAAAAGAACACAAGTGCAATTGAAGGTATATGACATTTCAGGTAGAGAAATTAAAGTCTTAGTAAACGAAGAGTTAATCCCGGGAAGCTATGAAACGACTTTTGATGCGGATGAACTTTCATCGGGAATATATTTTTGCAGAATGAAAACTGAAAGTTATTCGCAAACTATAAGGATGGCGCTTGTTCGGTGATACGTGACGCTATTCGTCAAATGTCAAACAATAGAAGCCAGACGTGAGTTATACGTTTTTCGTCTCGCATCTTCCGTCTAACGTGTTACGGCTTTTAATACAATTTAATATTTAAAACTTAAAAATAACAATTATGAAAACATTTACAATAATTGTTTTCCTGTTTAGTCTGATAATTTTTTCATTCAGATTTTTCAATAGAAATGAAAATCAGATATCTACATATCAATTACCTTCTCCGGACAGCACATTCATAATAGGAGTTCTGGAAAGCGGAGCAGAAGGGAGATTTGACAGATTAGTTGATTCATTGGGAACCAATCTCTGGCACAGATATCCTGACGGAAAATACGGCTGGATTACTGTTCACAATGGCTGGGATAAGTTTGATTCTTTGAATGCTCCTTTCAGTGTTTACGGCGACAGGATAAAACATGTAATTGAGGAAAACCAGAATGCGGGAATGTACACGCTTATGAACAGGGGGAAAATACAAAGACTCTGCTTCGGTCAGAGAAGCGATTATCAGTGTGAGGAATCGAGTATGGTTGACCCGGACTATTGGTATTATTCATTCAGTAACAGAGATAATACATCACGGGATTCGAATAAGACAGGAAATGATACGATTGATAATTCAAAATTTGGAAATGGAATAAAAGCAGTTCACTGCCGTGATTCTTGTGACCAGCCGGGATATGTGGTCAAGGGTTTAAAGGCAAACCGCGAGCAGATAAATTGCATCGAATCCTGGGGAGTTAAAGCTGTTGATGAAAATTATAAGTGGTTTGTAAAACCGAGAATAAGAATTGATTCTGCAGAAGCTCAAATTTTGAATAGGGAAACTCCAGTATGTAAAATTATTGTAAAAAATTTTAATGAGATTTCTATAAAAGAAGTTACTTTAAGAATAAGACATTTTCTTAATTCTAATCAATATTCCGGTAAGTATATGGAAGTATTTAATTATGAAAATATTAACGACACACAATTGGTTGTTGACCCTCTGAATTTCGAACTCTTCAATCCTGACTGCAAAAACCTTTGGGATTCTAGCTGCAAAGTAGATTTCAGGGTTTACTGGTATGGACTGTGTGATATGTGGATTGATTATGTAAGAGTTGATAATGAAGTTGCTAATGATATATTTAAGGGAGTTTATGAGGACTCAACATTTAACCAACCATGGTTCAAATGGGAAGTCCAGGAAATAGCCAATCGATATCCCAACGGAGCCTATAAATTTTACATAGAGGAATTCGAGGCGAATCAAATACCGTGCATGGCTTATGTAAATCGGGTCATCGACTCTTTATCGAATCACAAATTATCATTGATGTGTGATCTGAATTATTCTACTTTCAAAATTCACATACCTGGATTTGATACTGTTAGGATGACCGCAGATAGAATAAAAAGAACATTAGTTGATAAAATTGGCTCGAAGGAGATAATGATGGGAGCTTATCCATTTCTCTCACAGGGGCTCGAAGGAGAAGGACTGAATTCATATATTCCAAATACTCTGCCAGTTTCTACTTATCACGAACCCGAACTAACCGGAGCTGCTGTCAGTGTTTCACAATATGAAAACTGGCTACAAGGTCATCTTGATACTAACAGGAATACTTGGTTTGATGCAACACTTTATTACAAATTTGCAAATGAGATCTCTAGACTTGCCGATATCCCCTTCTTTAATCTAATTCAGTTGCACAGCTGGTTCTCCTCTGGTCACCATTTAAGAGAACCTCTAAATGAAGAAATTTCACTCCTTAGTTATCTTGGTCTTTCGTATGGCGCAAAAGGGATGCTTTATTTTGCTATGTCCGGAAGCGATACACTAAGTGATACTATATGCACTCTATTTTATAGAGGACTTGGTGAACCAAATTCGCTTTGCAATTATGACCATCCTCGATATGTAAATGCATATGGTCAGGAGAAGTGGAAAGCTGTCTCGAATCTAAACAATAGGATTAAAAAAATTTCCCCCTATTTAATGAGCTTCGATAATACTAGCAGACTATCATACATTTACAGAATTTCATCTGAACGAGATCAAATGTCAACCAACACATTTATAAGCGAACTTAAGACGTACCCGCACGTTGAATTTGCCCCTTATCCGATTCCTGATCTGGATAATCTTCCTATTGATACCGGGAGTAATGTGTATCTTCAGGCTGCATTTTTTAATAAGCCGAATGATAGCGAGGTGAACAAATATTTTATGATAGTAAACAGAAGATGCTCACCATTTGTAAATGACTCAACTCCGGATAAAGTAGGCGGAAGAAGATTTGTAACATTAAAAATAAATCCGTCAGGACTCGGGGGTTTTAATAACTGGAAAATATATGATCTTGAAACCCGGGATACAACAAAAACTTTTGATAAGAACAGTACAAATTTTGTTTATCTGGGAGATTTTCTTCCCGGCGAAGGCAAGCTCTACAAGCTCGCTCCAGTGATGCAGGAAGGCGGGACATTGGTGGCTGATGAGAGTTTTGGAGGAGTTGATTTTAATTGTAAGGATACTGTAATTTCAAACGGAAAGAATATTACAATCACCGGCGCAACAACAACAATCAATTTTGCCAATTCAGCAACAATAATATTAACCGGCGCAAATTTTTATTGCGGGCAATTTAATACGGGACAATTCATTACTTTTAAAGGCATTGATAATAATAAATGGAATGGACTTAATTTAAACAATGCCAATGTGAAAATTTACAATTCTACATTCCAGGATATCGCATCGCCTGTTGTAAACTATGCAATAAAAATGGTTGACTGTCCGCTTGGAGATATTCGTGATAACGAATTCATTATGAATTCGGATACAGCAGGAGGAATAAGCTCATCTTATATAAATGTGGATGCTTCGAGTTTTAATCTCTACATTAATTACAATACTTTTACAATGAATAACAGCCGGACAAATGCGATCAAAGTACAAGGGTTTAGTGATATTACATTGCCTCTCTATGTTCAGCATAATCAAATGACCTCAACGGTTATGCGACAGGAATAATGGTTTCATCAATCACCGGAGGAGTGGTAAGCTATAACAACATAACAGGATTTTCCACTGGAATGAATGTGATGTTTACAAACTCTGACTTTTATGGCAACACAATATCAAATACATCCAATTCATCGACAGGTATACTCGCATCAAGTAATAGTACAATCAACCTAAGTCAAAGCTTAGTTGAAGTGATAGCCGGCTCTAACACTATTATAAACACTTCAAGTAATTCCAATAATATAAATGTTCAGGGAGCAATGTTTTATTTACATTACGGACTTAACACATTCGATATTGCATCATCCTCACCACCACAGAATTATCATTTATATGGAAACTTTCCATACTCAACATATTATTATAGCTGGGCACAACAAAACTGTTTTAAGATTGACGGTCAGGCGATTACTTCACCGACAACTCCAAATAGTTCTGTAGTTAATGGCGACACAATCAGCACTTATATAAACTTTAATTTTATTCCTTATAATTGTGAGATTGACGAACCGGAAGGCTATGATATTGTGGATATAGGAAATGGATTATATGATACAATACCAACGTCCGGAGAGGGAGGAATGGGAGGAGGAGAAAAGAGCAATTACGAACTAAGAGAAAAAGCTGAAGCAACTTCATCAAGCAAAGATTTAAGAGACAGCATCAATATTCAAATGAGATTTAAAAATTATGAAAGAGTTAAGAGTTTATGTTATGAATTAATAGATAATTATCCTGACAGCGCTGAAAGCGCTTCTTCGCTTTTACAACTTTATTTGTCTGAACTAAAAACAGATTCGATGGCACAAGGATCTACAGATTTAAAATCCTATTATGAAAGTTTAATCTTAAACAACTCTGAAAATGAAGCGATGGTCTCCATATGTAATTATTTAATACAAAAATGCAAAGTTAGAATAGGAGAATACCAATCTGCGTTGAATGGCTTTCAAAGTATCATTTATGAAAATCCATATTCCTACGAAGGATTGCTTGCGAGATGGGACTATGCAGCCACAAGTCTTCTGTTGCAGGGAAGCGGAGGAGGTAAAAAAGATAATTATGAATTAGGAATTACGAATTACGAGTTAATGAGAGATCACGATAAGGATTCCCAAACCCAAAATCTAAAATCCCAAATTCTCAATGATGATCCCAATGAAAAGTATGATAAAAAAATATTTACTAAAGAAGACAGAAAAATAATAAAAGAAACCATATTCAATGTGAACATAACAAACAAAAAGAAGGACGAAATTAAAATCAGTTTTCTAGAATCAAAATCAAATATTGGAGACGGGAATTCAAAAAAAGAATTAAGGCAAATGAAATTGCTTAAGGAGGTGAATAAATCATACAAACCGGCAGATATATTTGCACATTTACAAATGGTCAATAATGACATCAAAAAAGTATTTGGAAATCCATCTGAAACTGATATCAGAATTGAAAACACAATACCAACACAATTTCATCTTTCACAGAATTATCCAAATCCATTCAACCCGGTGACAAAAATAAACTTTGATTTACCCTTTGACAGCAAAGTAAAACTAATAGTATATGATTTGCTTGGAAGAGAGATTAAGACAATCGTTAACAGTCAATTGTCACAGGGAAGATATGTATATGATTTTGTCGGTAATAATTTTGCAAGCGGAGTTTATTTTTACAGACTTGAAGCGGTGCAGAATTCCGGAGAGAAGTTTATTGAGACGAAGAGAATGGTTTTATTGAAATAATTTTATGACATTTACAAATATAAATTCAAGACTTGAATACAAAAAAAATTTTACTTTTTTCCGAAGATAAAGACCTGACTGAAATCATAAAGATCTCGGCGCTAACACTTACTAAACTTAATTGTCAGGTAAGTCTCGAAAATACTGCCGACTACAACTATGCTGTTGAAAGATCACGGGATTCAAATCTTGATCTTATAATATTGGATAACGATCTGGAAAATGTTGATCTGATAAAACTAATACAGGAGGTCCGAAAAGATGCAGGTTCAAAAAATAAAAAGATAATTTTACTTTATTCCGGATCAGTAAACAGAGATGAAATTTTCAAAGCCGGCTGTGACAGCATTATGACAAAAGAAGAATTTAAAAGAGCTGCGAATAATATTCTCGTTTTTTAAAATACATTTCATTTCATTACTGCAGGGACTCCGACAAGCGTCGAGCCATTGGTTAAACAGCTCTTGATTACGCATGAAGATGCTCCTATAGTTATCCTGTTACCCAATCTTACCGGTCCTAAAATCACAGCGTTTGCTCCTAAATTACAGCTGTCGCCGATTACCAGTTCACCCGGTTTACAATTCGGTCTTACTCCGATTACATTTCCGCCGGTTAAAGTTAAATTTTTCCCGATAACTGCAAATCCGGAGATGACACATCCAACCGAAGAATGCAGTATCATCAGTCCTCCTTTTATATCGGCTGAATATGAAATATCAATATTTGAATATGCCTGTATTAAATTAAATACAGGAATAAAAATTATTCTTAAATATTTATAAGACTTGCCAAATAATAATGAGCCCCCTCTTTCTATCCGGTAAAGCAGTATTCCCCAAAAAGCCCTGCCGAGCCAGATATACAGAACTCTGATCTTATGCTTTCCAAGCATTCTTCTGACATCCTGTAAAAAATATGTAAATTGTGTTTTTATGGCTGCGTGAGATAAGTAAAGAAATTAATTAGCCGGGAAAAAATTTATTTTGTCGTCTCGCCTTCGTACGATTTTGTAAAAGTATTGTCCACAGGTTCCCACAGCTCGATCTTGTTGTTTTCAGGATCAAGTATATGTACAAACTTTCCGTAGTCATATGTCTCGATTTCATCCAAAACCGTAACTCCGTTTTTTTTCAGCTCCTCGACAAGCGCTTCGATATTTTCAACTCTGTAATTGATCATGAATTCCTTTTCAGACGGAAGAAAGTAATCTGTCTTTTCCGAAAACGGACTCCACTGAAGGTATCCTTTTTCTTCCGGCTTATCTGCCAGTCTGAATTCAAACATAGAGCCGTATTCGTTTGTAACCAGCCCGAGATTTTCATTGTACCATTGGTTTATTTTTCCGGGATCTTTGCTTTTAAAAAAAATTCCTCCGATACCTGTTACTTTTCCTTTTTTGTTTTTTTCTTCTGCCATATCCTGATCTTTTGTATTTTGAGCAAATAATTTATTTAAGGAACTGCACTGGAAAAATAATGTGCAGATAATGATAAAAAGAATTTTTTTCATAGCCTTTGATTTTGATTTTCGAAATTACATTTGTTTTATCTTCTCAACGATCTTCCTTGCCAAATAGTCCGCAGGTCCCATTCCCGCTTTGTTATCCTGCATATTTACAAATATAATTATCGTTGCGTCCTTGTCCGGAATGTACCCCATAAAGCTGTTGAATCCAGGTATTCCGCCGTTGTGTCCGTGCGCGCCGTCAAAGTCGGCAATTGCAAAACCGTATCTCAATGGCTTGTCCGCCCAGCCTCCGGTAGGAGATACAAAGACCGGTCCCCATTTCAGTCTGTCTGCCTGAGATTTGGGACTAATAAGCTGACCGGTTGCAAGCGGCTTTGCATATTTGTGAATGTCTTCGAGTGTAGATATCATTGAGCCTGCAGCCCAACCCCAGCTTGGATCGAGATCTGTTACGTCAGTCGGCGAGACTGCATTTGAGTCCCAGTAAATATAACCGTGCGCGTGCGGATCGGGAAAATTTGAATTTACTGCGAAAGACGTTTCTTTCATTCCAAGCGGATTAAAGATCCTGTTCTGAAACTCTGTCTGCAGCGGATTACCTGTGAGCTTCTCTATTATTAATCCGAGTATGATGAAATTAGTATTTGAGTAATGCATTGATGTTCCGGGCGCAAAATCCGGCGCGTGTTTTTCTGAAATTGCAATCAGCTCCTGAGGAGTAAAGGGCTTTAATAAATCCTTCTGCATATTGCTTAAGAACGTCTGATCTTCGGTATAATTATACAATCCGCTTGTCATGTTTCCGATCTCTTCGATGGTAATGTTGTCTCCGTCGGGATAGTCAGGAAAATATTTTGAAAGCTTGTCGCTCAGACTTATTTTTCCTTCGTCTACAAGCTGAAGCAAAACCGTCCCTGTAAAAGTTTTAGTAATGCTGCCGATACGCATCTTGTCTTCAACTGAAATCGGCTGGTCCGTTTGAAGATCGGCGACTCCCATTGTTGTTATCCACGGAGTTAAATCTCCTTTCCAGACGCCAATGATGGCACCCGGAACCTCAAGCTCTTTAAATGACTCCTGAACAACCGGGGCAAGCGCGGAAGCCAGTGTGCTGTCTGCGGAAACGGCAGTGTTTGTATTTATTGAAAGTACAAGAATAAATAAAATGCAAACTGAAATTAATAATTTTCTCATCAGATTAATGTCCTGTTTATTTGATTGGTTAATTTAGGGGTGCATAAACATAAGTAAAATAAATTCCATTTCAAAGAAAGAAATGTAAAGGCGGGTAAAACTTAAAATGTTTAAGGTCAGTTCTTTCTATTCATATGTTCATACCAGGCGAGAGCTTTTTTTTCAACGTCTTTTACATAGTCATTTTTTGCTTCATTGTATTTTAATCCGCTTTCAAATCCCTGTTTTGATATTTCCTTTTTAATAAGATAGTATTCATCTCTTATTTTCGGATGAGCTCTTAAATAATCTCTGTACGCTATCATTCTTTTCCAGTCATTCGTGTTTTTAACTACCGTGTGAATATTCGACAGTACTGTGAGATCCGGACCGGGCTTATCTTCAAAATCCAGTATTTCAGGAACGGGCTGACCGGATGATGACTTAAATTTCACAAAAAGTCTTCTTTCAGGCCAGGCTGTCCACTGCTCAGATACTCTCTCATATTTTTTATAATAAGTAAAACCGTTTTGCTGCATGGGTAGGATTGTTTTGTCAAGGTCAGTTTCATTTTTAAGCCCGACCAGAATGTCGATAATGGGTTTAGCTCCCAGTCCTTCTACAGATGTGCTGCCGATGTGATCAATCGTCACATTTAAATCTTTTAAAGCTTCCTGAATAATTGCTTTAAGTTTTAAGAAATCCTGAGCCCAGCTTTTCTGGAATTCCTCAATGATTATTTTCATTAAGATAATAAAAGTCGTGAAAGAAATTAAGCCTGCTGTCTCTTTTTCATCTGCTCTTCCATACGCTTTTCCATTTCTTCAGGAGAGACGTCTTCCACGTGAGTTCCGATCCACCACGTGATCCCGAATGCATCCTTTACGCCCGCATTTCTGTCTCCGTAGAATTGGTCAGCCGGCTCCATTGTTGAAGTTGCGCCCGCAGCAAGCGCCTGTTTGTAAGTCGCATCCGTGTCCTTAACATACAGGTAAAATTTACACGGCTCGGCGGGATACATTTCATTTGCTTCAGAAAGCATAAGCATGGAGTCTCCGATCTTTATTTCAGCATGCATTATTTTTCCGTCCGGTCCGGCGGATCTGTGGATCTCTTCGGCATTGAATGCTTTTTTAAGAAATTCAATAAACGCCGGAGAATCTTTTATCATGAGATATGGGGTGATGGAATGATATCCATCGGGTATTGGTTTTACAGCCATGATTTTTTTATTAAGGGTTTAAAATAAAAAGCCCTGTAAACTTGATCACAGGGCTTCGATTAATTGTTTAATTTATTTGATCAGGACCATTTTCTTTGTGTCCGAAAAATCCCCGGTATTAATTGTATAAAAATAAATTCCGCTTTCAAAACCTGCAGCATAGAAATTTATATTTTTTAATCCGGGCTGCTGGTATTCGTTGACAAGTGTTTTGACTTCTCTGCCTAACACATCATATATTTTCAATGTGACAAAACTGTTTTTAACAAGATTGTATCTGATAGTGGTGGCCGGATTAAACGGATTGGGATAGTTCTGATAAAGCTGATAACTTTCCGCAGCAGTAGTATTATTCGAAATGCCGATTATGTTTGCTTCGGAAATTTTTCTGAAGATCTGATAATTACGTGAAGGAGGAGCCGTGCCGCCGAAAGAGCTTGGCCCGACACCCGGGTCTTTCATGTAAGTAAAATTCAGATCATATGTTACCGTTGAACTTCCCTTATTCCAGTTTGAGATTGAAGGATAGCATTCATCAATATCCGGAGTATTTGTTACTCTGATCGGCGGTGACCATGTGGTCCCGTCATCAAGTGATCTTTGATAAAAAATATCACGCGAATTATATCCGCTCGTTCCCAGATCAGGTGTAACAACGGCATATACGCAGTATAAAACTGTTCCGTCGTCGGAATATGAAAGAGCAGGCTGATCAAGATTAAAAACAAAAGACATTGCTAATGCGAACTCCGTAGTTGCGCCGACATCCGCTGCCGTAGTAATGACAGATCTTGATCCGTCACTTTTTATAAGATACAGCCTTCCGTTTTCAAACAAATTATTTGAAGTAGCCGCTAATGAATAAAGCCAGAGATCCGTGTTTGGCTTATAAATAAGATCAGAGCCGCCCGCTATACTTACCGTATCATCACCGTTTTCCATGAATGGCGAGAATGCAATTTCAAGCGGACCCCAGGTAACGCCGTTATCAGTGGACGTTCTTGACCATGCTTTACTGTTACCCAGAGTATCATCTTCAAGCACGCCGTTAAAAACCTGTGTTACACGTCCTGCGCCGTTTTGCGCCAGATTAAATCTGCAGTTGCTTCCGACTGTTCCGATGTATGGTGGCGTGGTTATGTAGGCAACACTTTTGGGACCGAGTATTGTGCCGTCCCAGGTCTGATAAAATACTGTATCAAAATCAGATCCCGTGGGATGCTGAGGTCTTGAAAGTATTCCGATATTTCCGTTGCTTAGTACTTCCATCTGAGGCCAGATTGAAAACGGATCAGTTGCTGAATATGCGGTGAATGCACCGGCGTGTGGAGCAACGTCAACATAGAGATTCGTATTTACAACTCCTGTTGCAGCATTGTGATTGGCAATGACACCTGAACCGTTCCTGAGCTTCAGGACAGGATAACCCGATCGTATTCCCGGAACCTGATCGAACGGAACCCAGGTATCTCCTCCGTCTTCAGATACTGCATAAAAAGTTCTTCTTGATGTAACGCCCTGATAGTCAAGAGAATCAGCAACAACATCTATTGAATGCAAAAACAACGGGTTAGACGGATCCACCTGTATGTAATGATTGGCTTCACCATTTGTTTTATAATCATAAAATCCCGAAATCGAAGTCGGGACTTCAGGTCCAATGATGTAAGAATCAGTTTGAAAACCCGGATCAAGATTAATGATAAATACGGAAGGTTCCGGATTGTAATTGTAAGGCGCCCTTAATGTTATTCCGGATTCTTGGGGTTCAATCCAGGTTGATTTATCAACCCTCTTATTTTTCTCGTCTGCTAATGTAAAACTACTTATAGAATTCAGCAAAACTACGATCAATACAAAAAGTTTAAATTTCATTTCTTCTCCTTTCCTTAGTGTTTTTTTATTTTTAAATGATTTTAGTTCAAAGAAACTTATGTAAGAAAAATCTGAATGTCAATTAATTAATCTGAATTTATTATTTTCACATTCTTCACACAGCATGAGCCAATGTTATGGCGTTTTTAGAAATCAATCCTTACGCTGATAGGTATTTTTCAAATCATCCTGTAGGACATACGCTTTTCCTTCTTCGATTGTTTTCAGAATAAGGTCATCATCGAGGATCCTTACCTGATATTTCCAACCTTTGGGAAGCGTGAGCCTGGATTCTAAATTGTCGAGGTCCGATACTGAAAGATTTGAGTCAACAATCAGGGAGTAACTTTGCATAACATATGTTGCGGAGGGACTCATAAGTTCATATACTTTATTCCCCTTGTTATAAACGAATTCCGTCGAACGCAGGATAGTATTTTCTTCATAAGGCTTGCTTCCTCCTTTCTCAGCGGCTTCCTTTGAAACAGGGATTGTTGCCCGCTCTTTCATTTCAAGACCGCCGAGCATAACTCTCTCCGGCTCTTTGCCGGTCTGACCGATCCTGTCCATCATGAAGTAACGCGGTCCGTTCATTATGATGGCTCTTGCAGAAAGCTCATCTTTTAATTTTTCAATGTCTATTGATTTCCATACATCTTCGGGACAGTCGTTACAGCTCAATGTATTGTAGACAGTTGCCGTAAGCCCTAGCAGCCCTCCGGTAACAACAAAGATCTCACAATAGCGCTTGTTCCTGATATTATCGGACAAATGAACCGAGTCTTTCGCGGTTTGATCCAATTTTGAAAAGACATTACAATATGCATTTTGATATTGGTATTGAAAAGATGTAAAGCAAATCATGATTATAAAAACTGCATCAAGTGTTTTGTTTCTAATTTTCATAGAGGTTTTTTTAGTTTTGACAAGCCGATTAAATGAATAGAGATTCAACTTAACAAAAATAATTTCTATTTTATATAAAGAACGAGATTCTAAGAATTAATACTTCCAAAAGCAATTTGGTAACCTTTCAAACTCACAATTGAATTGCTTTCCGCTCATTAATAGATTATTTTTGCCTTACGCATTTTTTTAACCACTAATTTTTTACATGCCCGTAATAAGCAAAGTCCACGCAAGAGAAATACTAGATTCAAGGGGTAATCCAACAATAGAAGTAGACATAATATTAGAAGACGGAACACTCGGGAGAGCTGCGGTTCCATCCGGTGCGTCAACCGGTGAAAGAGAAGCAGTCGAGCTCCGGGACGGTGATAAAAAGCGTTATCTAGGCAAGGGTGTCACCAAAGCAGTTGATAATGTGAACCGGACAATTGCAAAGAAAATAACCGGAATGGAGAGCCTGGATCAGATCTTAATTGATGAAACAATAATTAAATTAGACGGCTCAAAGAATAAATCCAGACTCGGTGCAAATGCACTTCTAGGAGTTTCGCTTGCCAATGCCCATGCATCCGCGAATTACCTGAAGCTGCCGCTTTACAAATATATCGGCGGAGTGAATGCAAAGATGCTGCCGGTCCCGATGATGAACATAATCAACGGCGGAAGGCACGCCGACAATACAGTTGATTTTCAGGAGTTCATGATTATACCCGCCGGAGCGAAGAGTTTTTCAGAAGCGCTGAGATGCGGAGTTGAAGTTTTCCATTCCCTGAAAAAAGTACTGCACAAAAAAAATTATAATACAAACGTGGGTGATGAAGGCGGCTTCGCCCCGAACTTGAAATCAAACGAGGAAGCCCTCGATGTAATATCAGATGCAGTTATTGATTCGGGCTATAAGATAGGCAAAGATGTTTACCTGGGGATTGATGTTGCTTCAAGTGAGATGTGGAGAAGCGGAAAGTATGAATTCTATAAATCTCACATTCCGGACAAGACTCCCGAACAAATGGTGAAGCTGTATGAGAAGCTTGTTAAGGATTATCCCATCATCAGCATAGAAGACGGAATGGCAGAGAACGACTGGAACGGGTGGAAATTACTTACCGATGCACTGGGGAAAAAGATCCAGCTTGTCGGTGACGACTTGTTCGTTACAAATACGGAAATTTTCCAAAAAGGAATAGATAAGAAAATCGGAAACTCAATTCTCATAAAAGTAAATCAGATTGGAACTCTCACTGAAACACTGAATGCCATTGAGCTTGCAAAGACTCACAGCTACACCTGTGTAATAAGCCACAGGAGCGGCGAAACGGAGGACACAACCATTTCCGACATCGCAGTTGCTACAAATGCCGGACTGATCAAAACCGGCTCGCTTTCCAGAACCGACAGGATTGCAAAATACAATCAGCTCCTGAGAATCGAGGAAGAACTTGGTGCATCAGCTGTTTATCCGGGTATAAATGCTTTTTACAGTATTAGGTATTAGATACCAGGTATTAAGTATCAGATACTTGGGTTATAAAATATTTCAGTTTTAAAAATTTTTAGTTTTCTTAAACTTTTAACTCTTAACTTTCATTAAATGAAACTCTCCCAATTTAAATATCCCATTCCAAAAAATCTCATAGCAAAGGTTCCGAAATCCCCGAGAGACAGCTGTAAGCTTATGATAGTTCACAGGGACACTGGCGAGCTTGAGACAAAAAAATTCAAGGATATAATTAATTATATGGAATCCGGCGACGTGCTTGTACTGAATGATTCAAAGGTTTTCAACGCCAGGCTTTACGGGACAAAGGAAAAGACAAAAGCAAAGATCGAAGTATTTCTTTTAAGACAATTATCCTCAGAAGAAAATATCTGGGACGTCGTTGTGGACCCGGCAAGAAAGGTAAGGATCGGCAACAGGATATTTTTCACAAAGAATCTTTACTGCGAAGTGATAGATAACACTACCTCCCGGGGAAGGATAGTCCGTTTCAATTATCAGGGTGACTTTTCGAAATATATAGAAAAGCTTGGAAAGACCCCGCTTCCTCCTTACATAAAAAGGGAATCAACGGAAAGAGATAAAGATGATTATCAAACAGTGTATGCAGCTGATGAACACGTTGGATCTGTCGCAGCGCCGACCGCAGGACTTCACATTACAAAAGATCTTCTGAAAAAGATCGAGGCAAAAGGGATCAAAGTTGCGTACCTTACACTTCATATCGGGCTGGGAACTTTCCGTCTTGTAGAAGTGGAAGATCTTTCCAAACACCGTATGGATTCGGAATATTATGAAATGTCAAAAGAATCTGCTGACATTATCAATGCATCAATAGCCAGGAAAAAGAAGGTCATTGCAGTCGGGACTTCAGTTGCAAGAGTTCTCGAAACCAATGTTATCACGACCAAGCACGTAAGATGGGGAAAGGGATGGACAGATAAATTCATTCATCCGCCGCAATCACTCAGAATAGTGGATAAGCTCATAACGAACTTTCACATGCCGCAAAGCACTTTGCTTATGCTTGCATGCGCAATGGCTGAACGAGACCTGATAATGAAGGCTTATAAAAAAGCAGTAAAGGAAAAATACAGATTTTACAGTTATGGAGATGCAATGATGATAATATAAATTTACTTTTAATATTGATATAGTTCAAAGTCCGGATTAATAAATTTTAGTCCGGGCTTTTTGTTTTAATAACTCAGGTTAACTTCTCAGTTTTTAAGAGTTAAAGATTGCCGCTAATTAGCACGAATCTTCAAAATCAAGATTAATCCGATTGGAAATTATTAATCATTCAATCCTAATTTTAAGAAACCTACAAAATTATAGATTTTTGTTTGCTTATAAAATTAAATATTTATAGTTTGGATAAAACAGTTTTCATTAATTTTAAATTTACGATTATGAAAATCTATACTTTTTTCATTCTGACCCTCACTATCTTTTTTAGCATAACTCAAAATCTGTTTTCTCAAAACTACTGGTCACGTCTTGACGGTCCGTATGGCGGCAATGTAGTCGAAGTTAAGAAACATCCGGTCAGCGGAAATTTATTTGCCCTGAGGGGTGAAGACCTGTATATCTCAACAAATACCGGTGACAGCTGGAATCCGATCGGGGGTATGATTGCAAACACAAATCTTTCTATGGATATCAGTCCGGCAGGAACAATTTATGTAGGAAAAAGTTCGGGTGGAATTTGGTGGACATCAAACGCCGGCCAAAGCTGGAGCTTTAACTCGATACACATTGCACCACACAGCGGGCTTTGGGCTTCCGTGTTAATTACAAAAATAAATTCTTTGGGAAATATTTTTATTAACAGTCACGTTTCTTTTAACGGCGGTTCGTCTTTTGTTATGTTTACAGATAATAGTATCGGTGTTACATCGGATTATGCATTTAACAGTTCTAATCATGTTTACTCGGCTTCTTACAACGGTATTTTTTATTCCGTTAATAATGGATCTGTCTGGACAAATATAAACGGCAATCTTCCCGCCATCAATGCTTCTTCAATAATGTTCGACAATAACACTCTTATCGCTGGCATTAATGGCAGCGGCGTTTATAAGACAATTGACAATGGGATCACGTGGACTGCAATTAATAACGGCATTACGGATTTTGACATAAGTAAACTTTATAAAGATTCACAAAATAATTATTATGCAGGAACTCTTTCCGGAAAAGTATTCAAATCAACAAACAGCGGTGCTTTATGGACAGAAATATACAGCAGCATTAACAATCCAATAAACTCAATTTTCACAGACGGAAATTCAATATACCTGTCAACTGCTGTTTTGGGAATACTAAAGTCAACAAATAACAGCGTTACGTGGACGGAAAAAAATTCGAATTTATACTTACCTTCAGTTAACTCTCTGGATTTTTCAGACAACAATGAAATCTATGCTGCTTCATATTACGGATTTCTTTACTCTTCCGATAATGGATTAAGCTGGGAAAGAAGAAATTCATCACTTCCTTCTCCCAGAATAAGTTCCGTATTCAAATCCGACGGTGGCGATCTTCTTGCGGGAGTTCACGGCATCGGAATTTACAGGTCATCTGATGAAGGCATTTCATGGCAGTCTTCAAATACGGGTATTGACCCGGGAGGCATTTTTACACGGATAGAAAAATCGCCGAACGGATTTATCTTTGCGGCGAGCATACCCGGATTTTCTGTTGATACGATGAAATTATACAGGTCATCGGATAACGGGACTCTCATGGACTAAGGTCACATCAGCCGGATGGTTTTGGACTGACTGAATTTACGATTGACGGGTCCGGAATAATATACATTGCGGGAACAGGCAGTTCATTTCAGTCAACCATAATTAAAAGCACCGACAACGGAAATACATGGAGCGACAATGACATAACAAATATTTTTCAACTTGATAATCTTGCTTCATACGGAAGTGATCTCTATCTTACTTCATCTCAGTCTGTATTTACTTCAACCGATATGGGAGAAAGCTGGAGTCAGTTAAACAGCGGCGGCTGGCAGTCTGCAATCATAAATGATCTTAAAATAAACAGCGCCGGGAAAATTTTTGCGGCTGCCGGAAATGCAGTCTATGTAAGTTCAGACAATGGAAATACATGGGTAAGCGAAAGCTCAGGACTGATACAGAATACTTATATAACTAATCTTGCATTTGATAAAAACGAATTTTTATACGGGACTACATACTATTACGGTATTTTCAAAAGTGTCCGTTCTACCCTGACATCGGTCTCCAGTACATTCAGCGATGTTGATCTAAATTACAGACTCGAACAGAATTATCCGAATCCGTTCAATCCAAAAACAATTATCAATTACGAATTAGGAATTACGAATTTTGTCACTCTAAAAATATATGATGTCCTCGGAAATGAAGTAGCAACTTTGATTAATGAGAAGCAGAATTCCGGGAGCTATTCGGTTAATTTTGACGGAGCAAATCTTCCAAGCGGAATTTATTTTTATAAATTAGATGCAGGAAATTTCAGCGAGGTTAAGAAGATGACATTGCTTAAGTAAGTATTTACAAAAGTATCGTTCTTCCTGTTGGGTGGGACCGGTTTGTTTTAGAGCCGGTCCTTTTTTATAACCCCCCTCTTTCCCCCCTTTTACAAAGGGGGGATGATGTTTTGAATTTCATTCAAAATTATTTCAAAACAAATTCCAATTTTAGGGTGGTTAACAGGCACCGGAATATTGCATTGCAATTATTCACTGACTTCGGGACTTTAAACTAACCCAAAAAGCATTTCTGATAACTTCTGTTCTTGCTTTCCCTCTATAAAAAAAAGAACATTATGAAAACAATAATTTTAATTCTTATCTGTTTATTCGCAGCGGGAAAGTTTATTATCACAGCCATTATTAAAGGAACATGCTCAGTTAGATGCCGGAAGGATATCAGCATGGTTCCAGAATTTTGGTGTGTTTGATCAGGACACCTCCATTGTCAGCATGCCGGGATTACAATGGCCTAAAGACAGTATTAGAACAGCTGTTTCATCTACCGGCTTCACGATAGCTGCAAAGGTAAATGATTCTACTTCTGCATTTTACAGCGGGGAATATCGTCCCGGATACTGTATGAACGGTCAGTTCTATTTGTGATCCCGATTTGGGTGATGCAGGTGATGATTATATCGGATGCGACAGCAGAAGGAATCTGGGAATTTGCTATAATGCAGATAACTTTGATGGTAGTGTTGGTTTTCCCGAGCTCAATATTACGGAGAGAACCCTCCGGCAATTTGGATTAATGTTTTTAACATTGGGAGACCAGGGTAAGAAAATGACAAGTTTTGTGGAGCAGATAAAAGCAGGTAGTGGTTCCGGTGCACCCTGTGAAAGATTTACTCAATCTCCTTTTGCTGCATATTCATTTCTGAGAGGATTAAAAAATGATGAGACACTGCATGTAGTTCCAAAGACAAATCCACCACAAGTCACAAAGTATTTATTTTCAGGAGATCCCGAAACTGGTTTAGGTTGGAATTATCCGACAGGAAAAATTTTTAACTGCAATGGAGAATTAACGGGGCAGCTTGTTTGGAAATCAAAATGCAGGAAGATATACTGTGGAATTTAAAGCAGGTGATTTACCGAGCGGTGTTTATTTTTACAAAATAGAAATGGGCGATTTCAGGGATACGAAGAGAATGATTTTGTTAAAATAAGTTTATATTTATTTACTTACAAAATCCGGGTTTGAATTTTTCGAATCCGGATTTTTTTTTGAAGTAAGATTCAGACAATTCTTATTTGAAATTATTTTCTCAAAAACTTATTTTGAAAATGTAATCACATTTGGATAAAGTAAAAATCACCCTTGCCGGAGAAATTAAGTCTTCAATCCAAGACAATACTATTAAAAGAAATTAATGATAGATAAATTCTTACTTACGCCGTTTCAGAAATTTGTAAAGACAGAGAGTTTCAGCGGAATTCTTCTCTTCGGAGCAACCATTATCGCATTGATCTGGGTTAACTCACCCTTCAGTGACAGCTATCATAATTTATGGCAATACAAGATCGGCATCAGTTCGGATAATTTCGAACTAAAGAAACCACTGATTTTATGGATCAATGACGGACTGATGTCAATTTTCTTTTTTCTGATCGGACTGGAAATTAAAAGAGAACTCCTCTTAGGAGAATTGAATACTTTTAAAAAAGCTGCCCTTCCTTTATTTGCCGCGCTCGGGGGAATGTTAATGCCAATGACGCTTTATTTCATTCTCAATAAAAGTCCGGAGACCTCCGGCGGATGGGGAGTTCCGATGGCAACCGATATTGCATTTTCACTGGCTATACTTCAATTGCTTGGTAAACGGATTCCGCTGAGTTTAAAAATATTTCTAACTGCTTTTGCAATTGTTGATGACATCGGAGCCGTTCTTGTGATTGCCGTATTTTACAGTTCAGGCATAAACTGGATCTTACTGGCTTATGCTTTCATTCCATTGCTGCTACTTTTCATATTAGCAAGGAAAGGAATTTATGCCAAATATTTAATTTTAATATTTGGAATAATTGTATGGATATTATTTTTAAAATCCGGGATTCACCCGACAGTTGCAGGAGTGCTGCTGGCTGTGACTATTCCAATTAATAGCAGGTTGAATTTAAAATCATATACTGATAAAGTTTCGGGAATTGCAAAAGACATAGACGAATCTGAAGACAGCCCCGGTCCAATACTTTCGAAAAGTCAGAAAAAAAAGATCGATACGTTAGAGAGCATCACAAATAAAGTTCAGTCTCCGCTTCAGCAGCTTGAATACAAGCTTCACAACTGGGTAGCGTATTTCATCATGCCGGTCTTTGCTTTATCAAATGCCGGGGTTGCATTTAGTGCGGATATGACTTTGGATTCATCTTTAATTATAACTTTAATTATCTGTCTGTTTTTTGGAAATCTCATAGGAGTTTCAATAATGTCATTTTTAAGTACGAAGCTAAAGATAGCGAAGATTCCCGGTGATGTCACTAAAATGCAGATCATCGGTATTTCAGTATTGGCGGGGGTTGGATTTACGATGTCAATTTTTATTGCTAACCTTGCATTCATCTCGAGCCCAGTTTATATTGATTCTGCCAAGGTTGGAATTCTCATCGGCTCCTTTGTTTCGGGAGTTACGGGATATGTGATCTTAAGATTAAGCAGCAGGACAAAATAAGATCTCAGCAATACAAGTTCAGAATCTTTTTTTGAAATTATCGAATCCGGATTTTTTTTTGTGTCAAATATTATTATCGTAATAAGAAATTTAAATGATTAATTTTGAATGTGAATGTAAAAGTGATAATACCTGCATCGGGCAGCGGCAAAAGGTTCGGAGGTAAAACGCCCAAGCAGTTTTTGAAAATAGACGGAAAAGAAGTTTTAGCGCTTACATTAGAAAAATTTAACCGTATCAAATTAATCGATGAAATAATAATTTCAGCCGGGCTTGAATATTTCGTAAAGACAAGCTCATTAATAAAGAAGTATAATTTTACAAAAGTAAAAAAAATATCCGAAGGCGGAAAGCGAAGACAGGATTCGGTTTATAATGCACTGATGAATCTGGAATGTAACGACGATGACCTGATCCTGATACACGATGCAGTCAGACCTTTCATAAGTCAGCGGAAGATCATTGAAATAATAAACCATGCCCGGAAAGAAAATTGTGTAATCCCTGGCTTGCCAGTTGCTGAAACGATCAAGAGAGTTGATGAAAAAGATTTCATAACAGAAACCATCGACAGAAAGAACCTATGGTCAATCCAGACGCCGCAGGTTTTCAGATATGATATTTTAAAAAAAGCTTTTGAGAAAGCGTATAGAGAAAACTTTACCGGAACGGATGAAGCTTCAATTGTCGAGAATGCGGGATATAAAGTGAAGGTGATCGAAGGGGAGAGGGGGAATGTGAAGATTACGGTGAGAGGGGATGTCAAAGGTCAAATGTGAGACGTCAAACGTGAGACGCTGGACGGAAGATGTCAGAGATCAATTATCAATTGCAAATTTCAAAATGACAAATATAAAAACGTTAACATTAGAGTCCTTCTGCTTACAAAGCCCCGGCTTTGCAACAACGACAATATAAAATTATTAAATGAAAAAAAACGGAGCAATAGTTTTAGAAAAGTTTGACAGTAAAATCTTAAAAGGAAATCCGATCGGGGATCCTTCGGAAAGAGAATTTCCTGTTTATCTGCCGCCGTCTTACAGAAAGTCCGGCAAAAAATTTCCGGTGGTTTATTTGCTGTCGGGTTTTACCGGGAAAGGAATAATGAATCTTAATGTTAGCTTTCTTTCGGAAAACATCAAGCAGAGACTGGACAGGCTGATCGATTCAAAGAAAATAAAAGAGATGATCGTAGTAATGCCTGACTGCATTACGAAATACGGCGGAAGCCAGTTCATAAATTCTCGTGCAACCGGAAATTATGAAGATTACATTATTGAAGAACTGATTCCTTTCATTGATAAAAAATATAATACAATAAATAAGAGCTCAAGCCGCGCAGTGTGCGGCAAATCAAGCGGCGGCTACGGTGCCGTTGTGCTTGCAATGAGAAACCCGGAAGTGTTCGGGCTGATGTGTTCGACAGCCGGTGACATGTATTTTGAATACTGTTATCAGCCGGACTTCCCGAAGTTCATTACTGATATTGAGCATTACGGAAAAGGTCATAAAGCTGTATCAAACTATGTTAAAAATGAATTTAATTACAAACAGCCGAAACCGAAATATTTTCATAATATCATTAACATAATAGGAATGGCAAGCTGCTATTCGCCAAACCTGAAAGACGTGAAAAAGAAGGGATATAATTTTGATCTGCCGTTTGATGTGAATACCGGTGAGCTTCGCAAAGATGTGTTTGACAAATGGCTTAAGCATGATCCCGTGAGAATGGCTGACAGATACGTTTCAAATCTGAAAAAACTTAAACTGATTTATTTAGATGCCGGGACTAAAGACGAATTCAATCTCAATATCGGAGCGAGAATTTTTTGTGACAAACTAAAAGAGAATAAGATCAAATACATACATGAAGAGTTTAATGACGGTCATATGAATATTCAATACAGGTATGACAGGACATTTGAGGTGATTTCGGATCACGTTGTGACGTAAGGTCAGATTTTAGATTTTAGATCTTAGATGCGGGTGATTGATCGTTTGATACCAGCTATTAATTACTAATTGTTAATTATTAATTGTTAATTGATAAAATGGATCCGATAGTAATATCGACATGGAAGCACGGGATTAGCTGCGAATGAAGCTGCGTACGAAATTTTGAAATCCGGAGGTAACTCTCTTGATGCAGTCGAAGCAGGAGTAAAAGTTGCTGAGGATGATCCGAAGGTTTTAAGCGTGGGATTCGGCGGACTTCCTGATGAAAGAGGCGTCGTTACGCTCGACGCAGCCATAATGGATTGGCGTGCGAGGATCGGCTCTGTAATTTGCGTTGAAAATATTCATAACCCGGTAAGCCTTGCGCGGCTTGTGCTTGAAGACACTGAACACACAATACTTGCCGGCGACGGTGCGTATGAGTTTGCGATAAAAAACGGATTCAAAGCGGAGAACCTGCTCACTCAGGAATCGATAAAAAGATTTCACGAATGGAAGCTGACCAAAAGCAACAAGCCCGAGGAAATTCATACGGATGAATTTAAGATCATAGAAACGGAGCACGATAAGATCAAAAAGGTTAATGAAGACGGATATCATGATACCATAGGGATGGTGGCGATGGATAAGGACGGACAGATCTCAGCAGCATGCACAACAAGCGGAATGGCATGGAAGCTTCACGGAAGGGTAGGTGACAGTCCGATAATTGGTTCGGGACTTTATGTTGACGGGGAGATCGGAGGAGCAGCATCAACAGGAAGGGGCGAAGAATGCATACGGGCGTGCGGAAGCTTTCTGATAGTCGAACTGATGCGCAACGGCAAGTCACCCATGGAGGCGTGCAGGCTGGCATGTGAAAGAGTATATAAGCTCAATCTTCTCTCAAGCATAAACAGGGATCATGTTTTTCAGGTCGGGTTTGTTGCGTTGAATGTTAAAGGAGAATTCGGAGCATACGGAGTAAGAGCCGGATTTCAGTATGCATTAATGAAGGACGGAAGGAATGAGCTGCATGACAGTGAATTTCTTCTGAATGAAAAATTTTTGATCGAAGATCTATAATATTTTTTCATGAGGCAAAATGGATAAGTTTACAGTCATAAAGAACGGTTTGGTTTTAACTTTAGACAGGAAAAGCCAGGCAGGATATTTTAACATTATCATCAGAAACAACAAGATATTTCTGATCGACTATGAAAATAAATTTAATGAAAAAGAATTCAAATCAAAAAATCCCGAAGCTGAAATAATAGATGCAAAGAATAAGTTAGTGATGCCCGGATTTTTCAATTCAAGACTGGTTTCTGCTTACGGGCTCAATAAAGCCTTCTTCAGCAAATGCACTTATGAGAATTTGAGTTCATGGCATTCATTAAAACTTATCGGGCGATTTCTTTCGGACATTGAAAATACGGAAGTACTAAGGGATCTTCTTAAGATCAGCTACGGACGCTCTCTACGGAACGGCGAGATTTTCATAAATGAATCCACCCCATTTATAAAAAAAGATTTCTTTGATGTTTATTTCACTGATTCGGAATGGGTTAAACAATATTACAATCTGACTACTTATGATTATACGATTCTTGATGATCTGATGGGACAGGAAAGCTTTCTTTCTCTTGGTTTTAAGCCGGACGAAGACATAAATAACTATTCGTTATCTTCAATAAAGAAATCCCTGTCGGGCTACAAGCTCAAAGTCTTTATTGACGCGGCTCTGTCGCAAAATACTTTCGAATCAACAAAAAAGGTTTTCGGGAAGACATTCATAAACGTACTTTCGGAGATGGATTTGATCTCACCCGGAACCATAATTTCAAATCCCATAAATCTCAATGAGCAGGAAATTGAAATACTCAGAAAGAAGAAATGCATACTGCTGATCTCGCCTTCGGATTATGTTAATCTCAATTATCTCAGAACCGATCTTAACCTGCTTTTCGAATCGGGACTCAGCATTATTACAGGGACAGGCTTTACGGGCAGCGATTTACTTTCCGAGCTGAAAGTTCTTTCCATGCTTTTGCAAAGGAACTCTATCAACTATGAAAACATTCTCCAAACGGCTATTTTCAATGCTTCAGTCGTGTTCGGAGTTTCCAATGTAACGGGCTCGATTGAAAGAAATAAATCCGCCGACTTAATTCTTTTCGATCTTGAGGACACGAGAAATACATTTACATTACCGGAACTCAACACAGAGAGCTTATGCCAGTTTGTAATTCAAAACTTAACAGTCAAGGATATTTCAGATGTGTATGATAAGGGGAGAGTTTCTGGTCAGAGACAGAATAGAAACATTCCGGTACACGGAAGATCCCGGAGCCCGGTCTAAAATAATTGCAGATAAGATCTATGCTGAAGGAAAATATTTCGAATACAGGGAAAAGTATCTGATGAGAGGAAGAGTTGACAAGGTAAGCCTCAGCAACTCTGATGAGGAGGAGGAAGAATCTGCCAAAGAAGAAATATTCGTTGATATGACGGAAACCGGGGAATATGTCGGCGAGGGAGAATTTACGATCCTTGGAACAAAGGAAGAGGATTTTGAAAAGCCGAGGGAAAAGGATAAAAGATATGAAAATGACAAGACAGTAAATTTAAGAGAGATCAAGTCACTGGAAGATGAACTGAATCTGTTTGATGAAAGTGAAGACGATCAGGAACTGATCAAGCCAAAGATTCCGGCAAAAGAAACAAAAACAGAAATTGAATCTCCTGAATTGAATAAGACTGAAGAGGTACCGGCAATTGAGTTTAATACTGAAAAAGATCTGGATGAAATTGAGATATCTGATACCGAAATCCAAAAAGAAAAAGAAACACCGGAAAATACAACGATAAAAAAAACTAAACTTAAGTTTGGATTTAAAGAAGATGAATAATCATTCCGGATGAAGCTGGCTACTCTTTTATATGCTAAAAACAAGAAAGGCGAATATCTTCTGATGGAAAGAATGAAGGAGCCGAATAAAGGACTGATGTCGCCTCCCGGAGGAAAGCTGCAATGGGATGAAGCCGAATCACCTTCAATGTGTGCTGTCAGAGAATTTTTTGAAGAATGTTCAATTAAATCTGGCGAAAATGACTGGACCCTGAAAGGGATCGTGACCGAAAAAAATTATCCTGCAGTCGGAAACATTATGTTGTTCCTGATGTTGTACGGAAAGTTTGTTGATGAGCTCCCGGCTGCATGTAATGAAGGCGGATTTCATTTTATTCATCCGGATGAAATTCATAATTACAAGATCCCTTTGACAGATAAACTTTTTTTATGGAATAATATTATTAATAATAACGGAGAAGTTTTTATAATTAATCTTGATTGCTCGGATTACCCGGACATAAAACAATTAAAATCGTGAAATTTTAAACAATACGATATGGTTAAAGCTAACGTTCAAAAAATCAGAGCTCATATCGAATAACCGAAAGGAATAAATTTGACAAAGCAATTTACCGATAATTCAGACAACCTTCTGCTTCCTGACATTCAGAATCAAACAGACATACGCCAGATACCAATCGACAAAGTCGGTGTGAAGAATCTGAGATATCCAATTGCAGTAAAGGACAAGGATAATGAGCTCCAGCATACTATAGCAACAATTGCGATGACTGTTGATTTGCCCGAGGAGTTCAAGGGAACACATATGAGCAGGTTTGTGGAAATTTTGCAGCGCAAGGAAAGGGAGATCCACGTTGATTCAATCGATATGATCCTTGTCGAAATGCAGAAACTTCTCAAGGCGAACGCGTCACATATAGAAATTGAATTTCCTTACTTCAAGGAAAAGACTGCGCCGGCAAGCGGAAAAACGTCATTGATTGATTATACAGCAAAGTTTCATGCAGTGAGAAATAAAGACAGGAAGGATTTTATACTGACTGTAAAAGTGCCTGTCACGACATTGTGTCCGTGCTCAAAGAATATATCCAAATACGGCGCACATAATCAAAGAGGAGAAGTTACAGTATCGGTCAGATTCAATGACACGGTCTGGATAGAAGACATTATTTCGATCATAGAAAGCAGCGCAAGTTCAGAGCTGTATTCTCTTTTGAAAAGGGAAGATGAAAAATTAGTAACTGAGAGAGCATATGAAAATCCGGTTTTTGTAGAGGATCTCGTGAGGAATATTGTAGTGAAGCTTAAAGGAAATAAGAATATTTACTGGTACAGTGTGGAAGCTGAAAATTTCGAAAGCATACATAATCACAATGCTTATGCTCACATTGAATCACACAACGGACACAGCAACGGAAATCCGGATGAATATATCATAAGCAGGTATTGATATCTAAGGATATTGAGACATTTTCGAAAGAATCATTTTTAAAATTTGTCTTTGTATAAAAAATCAAAATGAGTATATTTTACAAAAAAATAACAGGGGGAAAACCGTGAATAGAGTAAAATTTTCAGTAATTTTACTGACAATGGTGATATTAATTCCTTTGATGGGATTTAATGTTTACAAATCAGATGCTCCGGCTGTTTCTGCAACAGCAGACAAAAAATCATACAGTCCGGGGGAATCAGGAGTTTTAACGATCAGCTTTAAGACTACCTCGAAGGTAAAAATACCTAAAGAGCCGGAAGTTGCCGTGAATATTACTTCTGATAATATTGAAGGACAGGGAGTACAGGATTATTCCGGCGGAGACGGATGATTACATCAGCGATTCCAAAGTTAAATATAATTTTACCGTTCCGCAAGGGGCTGCAAGCGGTTCGACACTCTCAGTTTCAGGAAGTGTCAGATTCGGATACTGCTCTACTGCTGACGGAGTCTGCAAACTGGGAAATAGGAATTTCACGGTTAAGATAAAGGTTAAGTAATTCAACTGTAAGATCTTAATGGGCGATGCATATTATTTTTTTTCCGATGTTCATCTTGGGCTTGAATCCGCTGATAAGGAAAAGCTAAAAGAAAAAAAGTAATAGAGTTTTTGAGCGCATCTCAAACCGATGCGAAGGAGATTTTCATAGTCGGTGATCTATTTGACTGCTGGATAGAATACAAGCAGGTAGTTCCGAAAGGTTATTACAAATTATTCACAAAGATTTCTGAAACCGTAAGCAAGGGAATAAAGATAAATTATATTGCCGGCAATCATGATTTTTGGAAAGGCGACTTTTTTAGAGAGGAGTTTGGGATAGAGATCTGCCATACGCATATAGAGAGGATGATCGAAGGAAAGAAATTTTTTTATTCATCACGGTGACGGATTTGCGAACAATGACCTGGGTTACAGAATAATAAAAAAGATTTTAAGAAATAATTTCAGTCAGAAACTATATTCATGGCTTCACCCTGACCTGGGAATATGGCTTGCAAGAGGAACTTCGGAAACTTCCCGCAATCATACGAATGAAAAAGATTATTCCGAAAATGACGGAATGAAAGAATATGCATTCAAAAAAATTGACGAAGGATTTGATTATGTAATTATGGGGCACAGGCATATCCCTCAGATGACCAACACAGAAACGGGTATTACATAAATCTTGGAGACTGGATAGATTATTTTACTTACGGAGTATTCAGGAACAAGAATTTGAACTGAAAAGCTTTACTGACTTTACAGGAGAAAAATAAACAAACGATACATTCAAACTAATTTGGAAAAGAATAATAAATATAACGAGGAAGAATTAAATAAATATTTTTCGGATAAGGATTACAGGCAAAAAAGCTAAAGAAAAAAAAAAATCAGAATAAATTTTTCGGAACAATTGCATTCATTATTCTAGTCTGTGCTGATAATTGCCGGCAGGCTATCTGTTCTATCTTTCACAGACACTGCCTTCACTGGCAGAACTTGAAAATCCAAAACTTGAAGAAGCTATCAAAAGTTTATTCGATCTGACGGTGAACTGATCGACAAATTCTTTTTGAAAAACAGGACAAAGGTTACTCTTGATAATATTCCCAAGGATATGATAGAAGCATCTGATATGCAACCGAGGACAGGAAATTTTATGATCACTGGGGAGTTGACATTGACAGGATATTCAAAGCATTGTTAAAAAATATAGCCAGCGGCGAGTCTGACAAAGGAAGGCGCATCCACTATTACACAGCAGCTTGCAAGGAATCTGTATAAGGATATCGGAAAAGAAGTTTCTCTTAACAGAAAACTGCGTGAAGCAATGACTGCAGTGCAGATTGAGAGAACTTATACAAAGGAAGAAATTCTGGCTTATTATCTTAATACAGTTTATTTCGGAAAAGGAGCATACGGAGTAGAAGCTGCCGCTCAGACATATTTCAACAAAAATGCAAAAGACCTGACCCTGGATGAATGTGCGTTGCTTGTTGGAGTTTTCAAATCTCCTACAAATTATGATCCCGTGGATAATCCTGATGCAGCACTGAAGAGAAGAAATCTTGTATTGAATGAAATGTATGAAGCTGATTTTATCACAAAAGAGAATTTGGACATTGCAGTCAATGATCCGATCAAAGGTTAATCTTAAAAAAGATTACGCAAGTTTTGATTCCCCTGCACCGCAGTTTACGGAATATGTAAGACAGCTTCTGGAGAAAAGGCTGAGAAATACGGATATGACATTTACAGGGACGGTCTTAAAGTATATACTATCACTGGATTCAAGATTTCAGAAACATGCAGTGGATGCAGTGAAAAATCAGCTTGGTCCTTTTCAAAAGTCATTCAACGGATACTGGAACTGGAATTCAAACAAGGATATTCTCAACGATGCTATAATTAAAAATATAGTCAGTCTGAAGAATATAAAAAGGCAAAGACTGAAGACGAGAGAAAGAAAATTTATAACAGATTGAAGAACAGCAAATCTTTTGTAGATTCTGTCAAAGATGCTGACTACAACTGTTCAGGTAGGATTTGTTGTAATGAATCCGAAGACAGGCGAAATAAAAGCAATGGTTGGGGCTAATCCGAATACACTTTTAAATACGGATTAAATCATGTTACACAGATAAAGAGACAGCCGGGTTCTTCATTTAAGCCGTTTGTTTATACAACGGCAATGATGAACGGATATTCTCCGGGTTACATGATCTCGAATGATCCGATCTCAGTTAACATCGGCGGAACTGTATGGTCTCCAAAAGGAGGAGGCACAGGCGGAAGAATGACAATGCGAGACGGAATTGCAAATTCGGTAAATGTTGTTGCCGTCAGAACTGCTATGGAGATAGCTCCGACGGATAAGGTAATTGAGCTAGCCCATAAAATGGGAATAAAATCGGATCTTCCGAATGTAATTTCATTGGCTCTTGGAGTCGGAGAAGTAAGTCCGCTGGAAATGACAAATGCTTTCGGAATAATTGCAAATGAAGGGATCTGGGTAGAGCCGATAGCAATATTGAAAATTGAAGACAGAAATGGAAAAATGATAGAAGAATTTCATCCTGAGACCAAGGAAGTATTGAGCGAGGACGTGGCTTATGTTATGAGCGATATGATGGAAGATGTAATTGATTACGGAACCGCAACCAGCGTGAGACAATTCTTTCACAGACCTGCAGCCGGAAAAACAGGAACAACTCAAAATTACGGTGATGCATGGTTTGTAGGATTTACACCGCAGTTTGTAGCAGGAGTCTGGCTGGGATTTGATGATGCGAGAATAAAATTCGGAGGCGGTTACGGTCAGGGCGGAAGAGCCGCGGCTCCGATATGGGGAAGATTCATGGAGGAGCTGTATTCCGATGATGAGTTTGATTTTCCGGTTGCATATTTCCTAATGCCTGACGGAGTAGAAGAAGCAAGTGTCTGCACAGTATCAGGATTAAGAAGCAACGGATCATGTCCTTCGACCACAGATCTTGTAATTAAGAAATTCAATGCAAAGAAATGCGGTATATCTCATTATTATGCACCTCCGGAAACATCGGTTGAAACCAAGGATCCGCCGGCAGGAAGTGTCGGGTATTAGATCAGATATTAACTCTATTTCTTAAATAATTAATTCAGGAAAGGAAAATCTAATTTGCTGCAGAGAACTCTATGCATCATAAAACCTGATGCAGTAAAGAAAAATGTTCAGGGAAGCATAATTCAAAAAATTTCGGATGCAGGATTCAAAATAATAGGGATGAAAATGTTAAAGCTCACCGGGGCGATGGGAAAAAAGTTTTATGAAATTCACAAGGAAAGACCTTTTTACGGAGAACTGGTTTCATTTATGATCTCAGGACCTGTCGTTGTGATTGCACTGGAAAAGGAAAATGCGGTTCAGGATTACAGGACTCTCATCGGAGCGACCGATCCGGCAGAAGCAGCGGAAGGAACAATAAGAAAATTATTTGCAGACGTCCAAATCAGAGAATGCGGTTCACGGATCGGATTCGGATGAGAACGGAAAGGCAGAAGTTGCTTTCTTCTTTGCAGAAAGCGAATTGAATTCCTGAATTCAAATAATTTAAAATGGCAATTACAAAAAACAATTAACTATTTAACCAATTAACTTATTAACTAATCAACTAAAAAATGAAAAGAGAAAATCAGATTTACTAAATTATTTTCTTTTGCTTTTTTTGTTGTCATCTGTATTTTTTGCTTTTAAAAATACTGACAATAAAAATCCGACAAAGACAAATCAATATTTAAGCTTGCTGCAGCTTAACTGAAAATGATTACTTACCAAATACAATTGTTTTCAAACTTAAAGAAAAAAACAGAAATGTTTGCCAGATAAATCAAATAGATAATGCTGCTATCAATGATGCGATTAAGCAGTTTAAGTTCAAACGGCGTAAAGAAAATGTTTACCGATGCCGTAAAGCCCGCGACTGAATTTTCAGCTGACGGAGAAAAAATGGCTGACCTTTCTTTGATTTACATTATTAAATATAATTCCACGAAAAATATAGAAGATGCTGTCAATGAAATTTACAATTCAGGTGAAGTTGAGTATGCACAGCCTAAATATATTCATAAAGTTGAGTTTACTCCTAATGATCCCTCATTAGGTTCACAGTATTTTATAAATAAGATCCAGGCACCTGCGGGATGGGACATTCAGCAGGGAGATACCAATGTTGTCATAGGAATAGTGGATTCAGGAACAGACTGGGATCACCCTGACCTTGCAGCAAATATAAAAATGAATTATGCGGATCCGATAAACGGAATGGATGATGACGATGACGGATACATTGATAATTTCAGAGGATGGGATTTAGCCGGAGCTGATTATAATCTCATTGTTGCAGATAATGATCCGATGATCATGGGCTCAAACAATAATCACGGTTCACATGTTTCGGGAGATGCATCAGCGGTTACAAATAACGGAATAGGCGTTGCAGGTCCCGGATTCAAGTGTAAGATTATTGCTGTAAAATGTGCTGCCGACAATGATACAAGAGGACCCGGCGGTGAGGGATATATAATAACCGGCTATGAGGGAATAAAATATGCAGCTGATCACGGATGCAGTGTCATCAATTGCTCATGGGGCGGAGGTGGCGGCAGGACAATTTGAACAGGATATTATTACCTATGCTTCAATAAATAAAAATTCACTGGTTGTTGCGCAGCAGGGAATGACGCTTCAAGCGCTCCTCATTATCCTCTAGCATATAAATATGTTTTTAGTGTTGCTTCTACAAATTCATCCGATACAAAATCATCTTTTTCAAGTTACGGAAGCACAATTGATGTATGTGCTCCCGGCTCAGGCATTTACAGTACATTATATAATAACACATATGCGACATTGGACGGAACATCAATGGCTTCTCCCATAGCTGCAGGAGTTGCTGCAATCGTGAAATCACAATTTCCTTCTTATACAGGATTGCAGGTTGGAGAAAAAGTCAGAGTAACATGTGATAATATCGATGCCCAGAATCCTTCTTATATTGGACAGCTCGGCAAAGGAAGAGTAAACATGTTCAGAGCACTTACCATTAATTCACCTGCAGTGAGATTGAATTCTTACACAGTTACAGACGGAAACAACAATGTTCCCCAGCCGAATGACACAATCAGCATTATCAGGAGAATTCAAAAATTATCTTGATGCGACAACAAATGTATCTGCTGTTATTACAACAACTTCAACAGCAGTTACATTGATGAACGGGAGCTCAACACTTGGGTGCAATACCGACTCTGGGAACCGTAACAAATTCCGGATCACATTACAGGTTAATTGTAAATTCAAATGCACCTGCAAATTCAATTGTCGATTTTAAAGATCAAATACACTGACGGTATCATATTCAGATTTCGAATATTTCTCCGTAGTAGTCAATCCAAGTTACTTTAATATGGATGTAAATAAAATTAGCAACAACAATTAACAGCAGAGGAAATTTCGGATCAATGATTATCCCTCAAATACACAGGGAAGCGGATTTAAATATAATAACGGTAATAATCTTAAATTCGAAGGCGGATTAATTTGTGCAATTTCAAATACAAAAGTTTCGGATTGTGTAAGAGGAAGTCAGATCAGGCTGTTCAGAGTCAGGATTTTACAAACATTATTCCGTTTCCAGATTACACAGCCCGGTATAATTTCAAATCAGGACGGAAATGCAAAATATAATGATGATGCAGCAGGTTCAAATAAAATCGGAATCGAAATAAATTTCAGCAGCTATGAATTCACTTCATGCTGCAGATGAAGATTATGTGATAGTGAAGTATAAGATCAAAAATACAACATCAAGTGCGATAATAAATTTTTATGCAGGATTTTTTGATGACTGGGATATCGGTGCAAATGGAGCATTCAATAAAGCTGACTGGGATGCTGCAAACCAGATGGGTTATATCTGGAGAGCTGACAATAATCCGGTGACATATACAGGAGTTGCTTTGCTTTCAGCAACAAATGCTAACTACTGGGCAATTGATAATGAGCAGAATATTTCCGGAAATCCGTGGAAGATCTATGACGGATTTACCGATGATGAAAAATATCAGTCACTGTCATCAGGGATTGGCAGACAGCAGGCAGGCGGTACAGCAGGAAGAGACGTTTCCAATGTTGTGGGAAGCGGACCTTATTCAATTCCTGCAGGAAGTGAAATTACAATTACTTTTGCATTAATAGCAGGCGATAATCTGGCTGACCTTCAGGCAAATGCGGTTGCTGCAAAAAATAAATACAATACGCTGCTTTCTGTAACAAATTATAATTCACAGGTTCCGGACAGATATTCATTGTCACAAAACTATCCGAATCCGTTTAACCCGACAACCAACATAAAATTCGGTTTGACGAAGCCCGGATTTGCATCACTGAAAATATATAATGCTCTTGGTAAGGAAGTGTCAAATCTTGTGAATGCAAATTTGCAGGCAGGCACCTACGAAGTGAACTGGAATGCATCTGCTTTCACAAGCGGAGTTTATTTTTACAGACTTGAGTCAGAAGGATTTTCTGAGACGAAGCGAATGCTGCTGATAAAGTAGTTTGTAAAGTTTATAAAGTCTGTAAAGTTTATAAAGAAAAACCGCTCAGAGATGGGCGGTTACTTTTGTTATGAATAACTTATTGGATTCGAATCCTACAAGTCTTCCTTCTTCTTAATCCTGATTGACCTTACTACAGCTTCGATCTCATCTTTATACTGGTCAAAGAATTGTTTTTTTACCTGGGCATTTACAGAGAGTTTTTCCGGACCGAGATCATTGAATATAAAGAATCTGTAGCCGGTATATCCGGCAAAAGTTTTCGGCTCCATTGACAATGCCCTTAGATTACTGTCAAGCATTTCAAACTCGGTTTTGTAATCTTCCGATTTGAATTCCTTAGCTTCCGGATCCAGAAAAATAAACAATGTCATGGTTCCCGGCTGCTCTGCTGTTGTATCCGTAAGATAAACTCCAACAAAATCTTTTTCGTTTTTATTGATCTCTCTTTGATCTGTCAGCTTCCAGTTATTTGGAAAATACATTGCGAGCCCGATATCATTTTCCGTAAAGCTGTTCCGGAGTGAATCGGGAATTTCAAAGGCTGCCTTTACACTGTCGGTTGAATCGGCAGAAACAGAATCATTTTCAGAACTAAATTCATTATCTATCAGCAATCTTCTTAATGAGTCAAGTTCCCTGGACAACTCGGACGAAAGTGCTGTATCTTTTTGCTCGTCTTCAAGGTCTCTTTCAGGACGCTTTACAACCGGGGGTTTGACTACCTTCCGGGGAGTAATCTCTCTTTCTTGCACTTTGACTTCATCTACCGGAGGCTTCTCTTCAGGGGGCGGTTTATTGGGATCAACCACATCTTCAAGCTTTATTTTAGGGTCGGGTAAATCCTGCAATACAATGAGCCGTGTCGGCTCCTCTGCTGTCAGGTCATTTGATTTTTTCCCTATGGTATAAAAAACAATCACTGCGGCAACAGAGTGTAAGATCACAGCAGCTATGAGTCCGATAGTAAGATTTTTGCGAATTAATTTTCTTAACGAGTCAAAAGGATTTTTATAACCGGAATCAGCTTCATCCCCTTCAATTAATTTTGAATAATCCGGCTGGTTTATGAGGTCAATAACTTCGGGATTCGGAATCAATTTTATTTTTCCGTCATCCGTTAATCCGGACAGCTCTTCCTTTATTTCTTTTTTCTCGGAATCAATCTCAATTATGATTTCAACTTCCTGAATCTCTTCTATTGATTTTGGTTTCAGATAAAGCCGGTTGCTTTGAGACTGAATGGCGGTTTTCTTATCTCTTGAAGAAGAATCAATCTTTATTCCGTTACCGGTTACAATTTTTACTTTCAGCAAATTTTCGTTTATCAGATTTATCTGATAATTGCTGCCTGATATTTCCTTTTCAATTCCGGTTTCACTTGCACCAACCCCGGTCCGGACTGCATCGTCAGAATCAGCTTTTTGATTTTCAGCATCAATTGATATCATTATCTCCACTTCCTGCGGACTGAAATCAAACTTTGGATACAGGTATATCTCGTTGTTTTGGGTTTCGGTTAAAGTACTCTTTTCTTTTACAATTGAATTTATTTTTACACCTTTTTTCGTCTGAACTATAACCTTCAGCAGATTTTCATCAACAAGGCTGATCTGGTAATTGCTTTCTTTCGGTTTGCTTCTTTCAGGAAGTTTTGAAATATGACGGAGTTTTTCTTCTTTTGTATGTTCTGGAGCATTCTCTTTAGTTTCAGAATTTTCCTTTTCTGCTAAGGGGTTTTCCTCTTTTTCAGGATTGCCGGAGGGTATTTCTCCTTGATGCCGTGGCTTTTCATCGGAATTTAAATTATTATCCTGCATTATTTATTTTCAATTTGAAATTTAGAAAACTTATTCATAACAATAAATTCAAATAGCTATGAAACTAAGTTTATTCTTTTTATTTTTGAATATTCTGAAATTTTAATCATTAAATTTTAATTCATATAATTTGTTCCTGAAATCTTTTGGATATTTATATACGGAATAAACTTCAGATTGTAAAACCACGCTATTTAAAAAAACGTTATTTAAATGGCAACAAACATCTGCATGAATTTTATATAAAGAAAATTTGGATATTAAAGAATATATATCGTCTGGAATATTAGAGCTTTATGTTTTGGGATCACTTTCCGAGAATGAAAACCGGGAAGTAGAGGAAGTAATAAAGAATAATCCCCAAGTTAAACCTGAATTGGAATTAATTCAAAAGACAATATATTTGTCTGCCGGGCATATCCTCAAGACTCCGCATGAAAGAGTAAAATCAAATTTATTCCATGAAATAGGAAAGACTCAGTCTTCATCAGCTGCAACAATTAGATCTGAAAAAACCACAGGCAGAGAGACTGCCGGTTATTACAGATATTTAATGGCAGCAAGCATTGCATTTCTTTTTTTGAGTCTCGGTGCAAATTATTTTCTCTGGAGAAAACTGAAGGATGCAAACAATGAAATTGCTGTCCTTTCAGACCAAAAGAAAGTAATGGTTCAGGAATATGAATCTGTGAGCCGAAAGCTGACAAAGCATCGGAGGACATGCAAATCATGAAGGACAGGAACTTATAAAATGATTGATATAAAAGGACTGGAAAAGTCTCCTGGCTCAAATGTTCTTGCATTCTGGAATCCCGAAACAAAAAAGATTTATGTCGAAGTCATGAGCTTGCCTGTCCCTCCTCCGGATAAGCAGTATCAGCTTTGGGCATTAAGTAACGGAAAACCTATTGATGCGGGTGTAATGGATGTTGATCCATCGGATAAAAGTCTGCATGAAATGAAAAGCATGGAAGATGCCCAGGCATTTGCCATAACACTTGAACCTAAAGGCGGAAGCGTAAATCCAACGATGGATGAAATGTATGTGATGGGAAATGTTTAAACAGTAAAATTTACATTTCAGGTTTATGGCGAAATTTCCTTTTGAGATATGTTTCATAATAATTATTTTAAATAAACAATATTCCTAAATTACAAAATTTTATATGGAAACTTACTATAATCCCGAAGACCTGAAAAAATTTCCCGATGTATCGGAGTTTGATGAAGAACTCGCAAAAAAGTTCTTTGATTATTACGGAGCTGTATTTGCAGAAGGCGCACTGACCGCCCGGGAAAAATCACTGATTGCACTTGCTGTTGCTCATGCTGTTCAGTGTCCCTACTGCATAGATGCATATTCACATGATGCACTGGAAAAGGGATGCAGTGAGGAGCAGATGATGGAAGCGATTCATGTTGCAACTGCCATTACGCGGCGGTTCATCACTGGTTCACGGAGTGCAGATGATGAATCATGTTAAAAAAGTTTCCATGTAATATTAAATAAAATATATTCTAATTAATATGCTTGTCAAATCGCTTAAAATACCGTGGATTCCGAATTTCCTTTGCAAAAGAACAGATAAAAATTCTGAATCAGGTATTCCGAAAGATCATTTGTTCATTTTTTAAAAAAATCCGGAGTTGGAAAACTAACTTCCGGCAAGATTGAAATCTTTCAGATTAATCTCGGTAAGATGTGCAATCAGACCTGCAGGCATTGCCATGTGGATGCAGGACCCGACAGAAAAGAGATCATGACGCGTGAAACAATGGAGATTTGTCTTGATAAGCTTTCCGGAACAGATATTCCTGTCAGTAGATCTGACAGGCGGCGCACCCGAGCTGAATCCGGATTTCAGATGGTTTGTCGAAGAGATCAAAAAATTGAAAAGACATGTAATGGTAAGATGTAATCTTACTATCATACTTTCAAATCCGAAATTTAATGACCTTCCGGAATTCTTTGCAGAGACATAACATTGAAGTCATATCTTCTCTTCCCTATTATCAGAGAAACAATACGGACAGACAGAGAGGCGACGGCGTTTTTGAAAAATCTGTAAAGGCATTAAAAATGCTGAACGAAAGCGGTTACGGCAAAAACGATAGAGGATTAATTTTGAATCTTGTTTACAATCCGTCGGGAGCTTTTCTGCCTGCGTCTCAGCATCACTTGAAAATGATTTTAAGAAAGAGCTTTTGAAAAATTCGGAATTGTATTTAATAATTTATTTACCATTACAAATATGCCGATAAGCAGATTTCTCGAATACCTGATCGATTCGGGCAATTATGAATATTATATGGAAAAGATTATCACTTCATTTAATGCCGCAGCTGTAAAAAATGTAATGTGTACAAATACAATTTCGATCGGCTGGGACGGATATCTTGTATGATTGTGATTTCAATCAGATGCTTGAAATGAAAGTATTGAATAAGGAAAAAGACCATATAAAAAATTTCGATACTGATTATCTTGAACGAGAGAAATTATTACAGGGCAGCATTGTTTCGGCTGCACTGCCGGTGCGGGCTCAAGCTGCGGAGGCGCTACTGTATAATTATTACTCTTTATTAAAATATTAAAACTTAATTCCAATGATCATGAAAAACCTAAAAATTATAAAACCAATCTTAATCATTTTATTTGCTTTTAGTACTCATTTTATTATTTATAAAAAATAACTACCCGGATTCCTGTGATCCTGTTGAAATAAAAACACATGAAGAAAAAAATGAAAATGTTCCGGTCGTCAAACATGTCTCCTTTTCTGATGAAGCTCCTGAGATCAAAAATAAAAACGGCAAATGGATAAATACAGATAAAGAACTCACCCTGAAGATCTGAAAGGCAAAGTTGTACTGATCGAGTTCTGGACTTTCGGATGTTACAACTGCACAAATACACTTCCGTATTTGAAACAATGGTATGAAAAATATAAATCGGATGAATTTGAAATGATCGGCATTCATTGTCCGGAGTTTGACAACGAAAGGAATTTTGAAAATGTAAAGGAAAGTGTAGAAGATCTTGGAATAAAATATCCTGTATTAACAGATAATGAATTTTCAATCTGGGAAGCATATGATGTTCACGCATGGCCGACTATTTTTTTGATTGATAAAAAAGGTGAGATAAGATACAAAAAAGTCGGTGAAGGAAAATATGATAAGACCGAACAAATGATCCGGGAACTGTTAGCCGAAAATTATCAGCAAGAAAAGTCGAATTAAAGCAAACCCGGATCAGACACGTGTTTATTTATTTAATACAGATTTGATTTTTTAAATTAGCTATGAACCATTCAATATTGAACTAATCAACAAATGAACATAGTCATAATCGGCAACGGAATCACGGGCATCACCGCAGCACGGAATATCCGGAAAAGAAGTAATCACAAGATAACTGTCATCTCATCTGAATCAAAATATTTTTTTTCGAGAACCGCTCTGATGTATGTTTATATGGGTCATGAAAAGTTTGAGAACATTATGCCTTATGAAAACTGGTTCTGGGAAAAAAATAAAATAGATCTTATTCAGGATTATGTTTTCGGATAGATACAGAAAACAGAAGAGTAGATCTTGCAGGCGGGATCTCAGTTAATTATGACAAGCTCGTCATAGCTACAGGTTCGAAGTCGAATAAATTCGGATGGAAAGGGCAGGACCTGGACGGCGTGCAGGGCTTATATTCGTTACAGGATCTGGAGCTGCTGGAAGATAATACAAAGAATATTTCAAATGCAGTGATCGTCGGGGGAGGATTGATCGGAATCGAACTTGCGGAAATGCTGAAGTCAAGAAATATCACTGTTACAATGCTTGTCAGTGAAAAAAGCTACTGGGATAATATCCTGCCCGGCGAAGAATCGAATGATGATAAACCGGCACATACTGGAGCATCATATCAGTTTAAGCTTGTCAACTGAGATCAGTGAAATAACCGGTGATGAAAATAAAAAAGTAAAGTCAGTCATCACAAAAGCCGGGGAAGAAATTGAGTGTGAACTTGTCGGACTGACCGTCGGTGTGAGCCCGAATATTGAGATCGTAAAAAATACCGATATCGAAACCAAAAGAGGAATTTTAGTAAATGAATTTCTTGAAACCAGCATTAAAGATGTGTATGCAGCCGGTGACTGCGCGGAATTCAGGATCAATTTTCCCAACAGAAAAAATATAGAGCAGGTATGGTACACTGGAAGAACTCATGCTGAAACTCTTGCACAGACGATTTGCGGAAAAAGAACTGCATATACTCCGGGAGTTTGGTTCAATTCGGCTAAATTTCTTGACATAGAATATCAGACTTACGGACTCGTGAACATGAATGTTGATGGAGAGAAAAGTTTATACTGGGAAGATCCCGGGGGAAGAAAATCGATACGCATAGTTTATACAGACGAAGGAGTGATCGGTTTTAATCTAATGGGTGTCCGTTACAGACAGGAAGTATGCGTTAAGTGGATCGAAGAAAAAAAATCAATTGAGTTCGTCCTCACAAATCTTGGCGAAGCAAATTTCGATCCTGAATTCTTTCGACAGCATGAAACGGATCTGATCGGAATATATAATTCGAAAAATCCCGAGAAAAAAATCAAATCAAGAAAGAAACGAAAAATATACAATCCCTTTTTTAACAACTCTAAACAAGCAGTATGACAATGCAGACTGCAGTAACCGGGCTTCCTGTAACAACGGAAAAACATTCCGGAAAAAAGCCGGGCTTGCAATGTTTGCCGTCCGGAATGATTTTCTTTCTCATAAGCTTTACCGGAGTTTCCAAAATTAGTCCGCTTGCATTTTTTTTATTAAGCGTAGTCATGGGAAGTGCCGGAGCTTTGATTTTTTTCTTTGCGCAGCTGAAAGAATCGCTGCCGGGCGTAAAGAAAAACAAGCTGATGTTTCTTTCAATGACCAATCGCGGACTTCTCGGATGGACTGCGGCAGTGTTTTTGACAGGGATGTATATCCTGATCTACTGGTTTCCCGAGCTTCTTGAAAATGTAATAAGAACTTTTGACAGTCTGAGTTATACATTAAACGGGCAACCGGCTAATCAATGGTTTCTGTACGGAACGCTATATACCGTTGCTGTTCTTGTGATGGGAACAGAATGATAATTCATAACCGTCATAACAAATATCAGATCATCAGAACAATTTCCGTAATGTTCTTTCAGCTTGTGCTGGCTTATCTGATTCCGATGTATATTGTGAACGGATTTTTCTTTACATACTTCTGGCCTTTGAAATATGAATATTTATTTCCGTCGAGTTATGAGTATTTAATCAAGTCCGGAGGTATCGGAATGTTCATGTTCTTCTGGGCTGCTGTGATGACTTTCATTGCAACACCGATACTAACATACTTTTTCGGAAAGAGATGGTATTGCTCGTGGGTGTGCGGATGCGGAGCAATGGCGGAAACACTCGGGGATCCTTTCAGACAAAATTCCGACAAGTCATTGAAGAGCTGGAAAATAGAAAGATGGATGGTTCATTCTGTTTTACTTTTAATAATTATTATCACTGCGCTGCTTTGGATAAACAGTGCAAATGAAAATTTCATTCTTGGAAATTTTTCAAATGATGCTGCAAAATGGTACGGTTTTTTTATCGGAGCAATGTTTGCCGGAGTGATCGGAGTTGGATTTTATCCGCTTATGGGAGGAAGAGTATGGTGCAGGTTCGGATGTCCGATGGCGGCAATACTTGGAATATTTCAGAAATATTTTTCAAGATTCAGAATTACTGTTAACGGAGGACAATGCATTTCATGCGGCAATTGTTCTACTTACTGCGAAATGGGAATTGACGTAAAATCTTATGCACAGCGCGGACAAAATGTCATAAGAGCTTCCTGTGTCGGCTGCGGGATCTGCTCGGAAGTATGTCCGAGAGGAGTCTTAAGATTGGAGAACGGACCTCAGAAAGGAAGATATGAACTCAATGAAGAATATCTCAGATGATTTTAGATTTTTTGATTTACGATTTTGGATTTGTCCAATTTATAAAATATGATTAATTCGTACAGACATATTGTGATCTTAACTGTTACAACTGTCCTGGTTATTTCCTGCGGCAGAAGCGAAGTTCAGAAGACAGTAAAGCAGGAGAATATTCATTACGACTTTTCAGATATGAATACTTTTTTTGCTGAATATGTAAAGGACGGCAGGGTGGATTATGCAAGAGTCAAAGCAGACAATGCAGCCGACAGGATCATTAATGACCTGAAAAACGTTGAACCCTATCTGATTCAAGACGGAAATGAAAGACTTGCTTTCTGGATCAATGTTTACAATTTATATACAATAAAATTGATCTCGGATAATTACCCGGTAACCTCAATTCTTGACCTTGAACAGACAGCCGGAAAAAATCCGTGGGAAATTAATTTTATTGAAATGGCAGGGGGAAGGAAATTCAGTCTTGATGAAATTGAAAAAAAAATATTGATCCCAAAATATAAAGAACCGAGAATCCACTATGCACTGGTTTGTGCCGCTCAGAGCTGTCCGGAAATAATTCCGGAAGCTTATTTGCCGGAAAGACTTGATGAGCAACTAGACAGTCAGGCAAAGATCTTTTTAAACGATACAGAAAAGAATTATATTGACCGGAAATCCGGTGAATTAAATCTGTCCATGATATATAAATGGTACAGAAATGATTTCATTAAGAAGGATTCTTCCGTCTTCAAGCATGTTCTCAAATATATCAACGAAAAAGATTCGGCATATATTCAAGACAACAATATCAGCTGACATTTCTTACAATGATTATTCCTGGGAGCTGAATGACATTATCAAAAAATAAAATATATCTGTATAACGGAATAATATTTTTAATATTGTTTCTGAAATTCATTGTCTCATATAATACGGGACTGTTTGAGGATGAAGCAATTTACTGGAACTGGTCGCAGTCCGTTGATGCCTCCTATTCACTCATTACCGTTGCATTCATTCGTTTATTTACTGTACTTTTCGGATCTTCCGAAATTGCAGTAAGGCTGCCTGCTTTGCTGTCAAACTTTGTCTTAATATTTTTTATTATAAAAACCGGAAAGCTTCTTAATGCTGCAAGGGAAATTGTTTACATCACCGTCATAACATTTCTTTCAATTCCGTTCGTATCAATTTATACCGGATTTATTTCTCCTGATACTTTCCTGCTTACTTTTTCAATGATCTCGACTTATTACTTTCTGAAATCTGTCAAATATGATTCCTTAAGTGACTGGGTCTTAAGCGGGTTTTTTATCGGCTTGATGATCTTAAGCAAATATACGGCTTCAATATTTTTATTAGCAACTGCAGGCAGCTTAATTTTAATTTATAAAAAAATTCCGCGCAACTTTTACTTTTCAATCCTAACGGCATTGATCATTTCTTCACCTCTTATTATCTGGAATATTATCTACGATCCTGTATGGTTTAAATATTATATCCTGACCAATGCCGATAAGATTGATTCGGGATTTATCAATTTGCTGTTCTCATTTTTGCTTTCGCAGATATCCATTCTTATGCCTTTCGGGTTTGTTCTGATGCTGATCCTTTTGACCGGATTATTCCGAAAAAATACTGCTTCTCCGGAAATCAAGTTCATAAAATATATTTCCCTTTTTTTAATTATTTGCTTTATCTCTTTTGCACTGGAAGGAAAAATAAAAGGCAACTGGTTCTTTATAATTTACATTCCACTGATAATGATGATGCTTACCACCGGGTTAAATAAGTTCAAAAAATTTGTGATCACTTCAACGGTAATATTTAATTTTATATTGTTATTCGTTATAAACCTCCCCTCCGATGAGATCGAATCTATCTCGGATAATAAGATATCCGAACTTGTAAACAATACTTTTCAATATTACTGGCCTGATCACAAAAGCAATGTTCACAATGATAAAAACTGGACGGACAGAATCATAAAGATGAAAAAATGGAAAAAGACCATTGCTGAAGTTGAGTCGAGCATAAAGAATTCAGGACGAAAATACGACTTTATCGCGAGCAATGATTTTAATCTCAGTCCTCTTCTGGAATATTATTTTATTGAAGGAGCCGATGTATACTTGATAGGCGACTTAAGATTCAAGTATATTAACTCTGCAGAATCAATCAGCGGTCTAAAAGGAAAAGATGCGCTTGTGATCACATACACCGGATCACCGGATAATATGCTGAATAATAAATTTGAGTATATTGAAAACCTGGAAAATGTAAAAATCGAAATGACAAAAAATATTCACAAGGAGTTTGAAATCATTTACGGAAAAAGCTTTTTACCTGAATTAACAACCATTCAAAAATAAACAAATGTATTGAATATATTTGTAATCATTCCTGCCATTAACGAAGAGAAGTCCATTGGAAAAGTAATTAAAGACATTCCGGAAGATATTGTAAGGGAGATCATTGTAATAGATAACGGATCTGATGATAATACTGTTTTAGTTTCCAGGAATACCGGCGCAACAGTTCTTACAGAAACCACAAGGGGCTACGGGGCAGCCTGTCTTAAAGGTCTCGAATATATTTATAAACAGAACTCAGAAGATGATGACATAATAGTTTTTCTCGACGGGGATTATTCGGACTACCCCGGGGAAATCACTGAAGTGATTAACCCAATTCTAAAAGACAATTATGACATGGTTATCGGTTCGAGAATTCTCGGAAAAAGACTCGGCGCCGTTGAAAACGGCGCCCTGCTTCCGCAGGCAGTGTTCGGCAACCTGCTGTCGACAAAATTAATAAAGCTCATCTGGAATTATTCGTTCACCGATCTCGGTCCTTTCAGAGCAGTAAAGGCGTCTTCACTGAAAGTAATGAACTTGAAAGATAAGAATTACGGATGGACGGTTGAGATGCAGATCAAAGCGGCGAAATTAAAAATGAAATGCACGGAAGTTCCCGTAAGCTACAGAAAAAGAATCGGTGAATCGAAAGTAACAGGTACGATAACCGGGAGCATCAAAGCAGGAGTGAAGATACTCTGGGTGATATTTATTTCTATTTTTAAAGATTGATAAAAAAATATTTAAACAATTGATTTATTTAAAAATTCATAATTTTAGTTTTTTTGGATTTTTTCTGTTATCAAACAAAGTAATTATTTGTACGTCTTCATTTTCTATTCTATAGAATAAAGAAGTTTGTTTATTCACTACACAACGTCTCACTTGTTTTTTATTTTTGAAAGGGGGGTATAAATATGGATTTGATTTAATATGATTAATTTTTTCATTAAAAATTTTTGTGAATTCATTTGAAATTCTTAATGACCACTCGTTTTCGATATATTCTAAAGTAGAAGTTAATTCATCCGAGGCTCTTTCTGAGAAAACTATATTGAAAACCATCTTGCATTTCTTTTTTTTACTTCATCATAGGACAGCTTTTTTCCAGCATCTAATTGAGCTAAACCCTCTTCAATTGATTGTTTTACCTCTTCCGGTAATTCATTATAATCTTCTTTTTTCGATGATATAAAGTTAATTATTATGTCTACTTCTTTGAGTATAGAAATATCATCTATACTATTTAACTTCTTTTGAATATTTTTTTTTAATTCTAATGTTGTCATATTTTTTCTAAAGATAAATTTTAAAATAAATTTTTTCAACTTAATACTAATGACATAAGGTTTTTTCTCTGATTAAAAATTAAAGTGTCTCAGTAGTGTGGTAAGAATCTTAGCAACTATTAAGTCTTTTCTTTATAAATTTCATCGCTTTATTTTAGTTTTTCTAACTTACTAATTCTCAAGCCCGGCTTGGGAAAACGGAGCAGATTTTGCACCGGAGTTTTTGTACGACAAAGCAAAAAATTAGTGAATGCTGATTGAAATGATTATCACAATTTGTGATAAAGAAGTTAATTCATCTGATGCTCTTACAGAAAAAACTAGTATCTCTACTAAACCTCTAATAAATTCTTCAATAATTCTCCAATAATTCTCAGATAAAATCTCTAACAAATCTCTAATTAACTCAAAAATTCTTTTGATTTCATATCTTTAACAATCTTTAATTAAATTCAAATAACTCATTTTCATTCAATATCTCTCCCACCATTTTCTCCGCTATCACCCAGTCATGCAACTTCTGATTCGCATTATTCAACAATGATGATTTCAAATTTACTACATATCCTTTATAAGCTGAAACCATTTTGTCTGCTATCTTTTCATCTTCAGGTATTTTTAAAACGTATCTATCCTTTTGATGCGAAAGTATTATTGCAAACTCTGCCTTTGATTCACTATCAACTTCAAGCATGTTTTTATTTTTCTCATCAAGCAAATGATATTGAGTGAAAAAACTTTTTACTTTTAATATTGACCCGTTAGTTGAATATTCTTCAAATTTCAAATCAGAATAATTTGATGGAGCGTTTTTAATTTTAATTGCATAATTATAAAAATCTTCTGGAAATTTTTTTGCACCGTTTTCCAGGCATTCCTCTATAACTGACTTCTTTACAAATTCAAAAGAACTTTTCTGAACCTGTTTCTTTTTCCTCTTTCTCATCTTAGGAAGTTCAAGCCGTTCTCTTACCATTTCACATAATCCGTCATAAATCTTCTGAAGATATTCATCGGGATTTAAACCCAATGCTTTCAATACAGCTCTGTCCAATTCCTGTCGGTCTTTTTGTTTGATTTCTTCAAAGATAGGAAGAATTCTTCGTTTAAATATTTTATTAGTTTCGGAAAATTTAATTTTTCGCAAATCTTTTGGAACTGGCAATTTTTCAACTTCATATACTGCAGATTTAATTACTCCATCACCTAATGAGGTAAATGAATTTATTTCTCTAAGTAAATTAATTAGAGTTGAATTTAGATATGTTCCCAATAAAAAGGTATCAACATTTTTATTAGGTTGAATTCTATAAAATTTGTCACTTTCTAAAGTTATTCCATCAACAATATATGTTCTGAAAGTATCAAAATACATTTCAGTCCATAAAATTTTTGGATTTTCTCTTTCCGGTAATTCATACCAATTTTTTCTGTTCTTTACAGTTTCTACTTTATTCCAACTTATATTTTTATTTGTTTTTTGTTTTTCACCCCATTCAATGTATTCTAAACAATTCAAGTAACCTTTCTTTTTTAATTCTTCCTTTGTTAGGTTACATTTAAATATAAAACTATTAATTGTATCGGATTTTAATATTATTTTATTAAAATCTTTTGGCGAGGTAATAATTTTCTCGATAAATTTTTGCTCAATTTTTCCAATCCAATTACGTTCATTTTTATATACGCTTTTCGTAGAATTATCATCCAGTTCTAAAAAGAAAAATTCATTAACCCCCGTGGTATAACCTCTTAGCAATTCAGAGCATTGATTTAAATCATCAAATTTATCTTTGCATTTCTCTAAAATCTCAAAATACACATCCGGTGCTCTTAGATATTTCATCCATTTCGTTCCTTCCTTATCTTCTTTTTGCTCGTCCTCTAATAAAGCTTGTTTTACAATCCTTATTCTCATATCATCATTTTCAAAAGAAGAAATGTTTTCGGTTATCTCAGCAACATTTTTTTGAAATTCGGATGTGTCTATAATATCCACAACATCTTGTATCTTATTCCACCTTTTACTTCTGTCTAAAATCAAATCGTTGAATGGAATCAGTTCCTCCAATTTCTTTTTAAGCTTTACAAATTTCACATTGTTATTCTTTCTTTTTCCTGCATCCTTTTCCTTTTCAAGAATTGTAACTACAGTATTCACTGCTGCATCTTCAAACCATGGTTCAGCCCACGAAGCTATAATAGTTTTGATTTTAAAATGATCGAGAAAAAATTGTTTAAGCACCGAACCGTACGAAACATCGAGCCAAGAGTTTGATGTGATAATTGCAAAAGAACCGTTTTCAGAAAGTAATGTTGCGGTATGAATATAAATGTAAGCATAAATATCTGCCTGACCTGAAAGTTTTAGTTGAATATCTCCTTTATCAACCCAATTATTTATTTGCTTTAACTGTTTTGCCGGAATCTCTTTTTTTAATTGAACAAGAAATGCATTCTTAATTTTGTTCTTGATTTCAAATAGTTCAGGATAAGACAGGAGATATTCTTTAGCAAGAAGTTTTGTGAGCTTTTGTTTATATCCTTTGGACTCTTTTTCGATTTTTTCCTGACGTATGAAGGGAAAATTACCAACTATTGCTTTGAATTCCGGAAGTTCTTTTTCAATTTTACTAAATGACTTTCCTGCCTTTGGCGGAGGAAATTTAAATTTAGCTCCTTTATGAACATCGAATATGTCTTCTTTGAGGACACGCGGAAAGTTTTCATACTCTTTCGGGTCCTGTCTGAATAAATTAATTGTTGATAATTCCGAAGGAAACTTTCCAATATCAAACCCCCAGATTCTATTTAAGACATCATTATGCTTAAGCTGATTACTATTAATATAACGGATACGATCATATAATCTTATAAGAAATGTTCCCGAGCCGCATGTCGGGTCGAGATAAAACCCTTCTTTGTCATTTACAACTGAACCTAATATCAAATCAACAAGATATTCATTTGTAAAATACTGACCTAAGTCATGTCGCTGTTCCGGGTCGATTATTTTTTCAAAAAGTTCACCGATTACATCATCTGGAAGTTGTTCAAAAAAATATGCCCGTAATTCGGAAAAGAATTCTCTTAGTATTAAATACGATGTTTGAGGAATTCCTAAATCATCAATCAAGTCATCTTCAAAAACTGCCTGCCAATCAATTTGCTGTGCATCCTGAAAAGCATTTTTTAGCAATTCATTTAAATCCTGTTCATACGATTCTAAAATATCAGGCAGGTTTTTAAAAAATCTTCTTATTGTAAGATAGAAAATAATTTTTGTGACTAAGCCGTAAACTCTTTGTCTTGTTATTAACTTTATGAATACTTCTTTATCCTTAAAATCATAACCCTGTTCCAAAAAATATTTCGTAATCTTTTGTCTAATATCTTTATTCACAAATGTTTTGGAAATGTGTTCTTCAAAAAGCGGATTTAATTTTTCAACAGTATCTTTTATAAAATTTACAAAGTAATATTTCTCCGGTTTAAAATTACTGAACTTACCAGTTTCTAAAAGATTATTGAGCTCATCACAAATCCTTTGAACATAAGCTTTTATTAGTGCTTGTTTATCACCTCTTAACCAGTCATTAATATTTGTGAGAATGTTTGTAGATTCAGAACCAATAGGTTTAGAAAAATTATTTTCACTGCCATATACATTCAGATTTACAAAATCCCAAGTGTATGCGTATTTAACTTTTAGCCGATTAGCTTTTTGTCGGAAGGTTGTAAGGTTTTCTTTTTGCGAAAAAGGAGGTTTTAATTCAAAGTAAGCTATGGCTTCTTCGGATTGTCTGTTCTTCCATAGAACTAAATCACCGAATCTTGTTGTAGAATCAACCTTTACTCCGGTTTCACCAGTCGCTTCTTTAAAAGGAAATAATCCCGAACTAATGGCTTGATTAAACCATTCTAAAACTTTACCGGCAAGTTCTCTTTCGTTGGCTTTTATATTACTTACGGTTTAATACATATCTTTGAAAATAAATCTTCTATTCAGTTAACGAATTCTCGCTCATAGCAATCATTGTTCGGACTTCTAATCTATTTTAATTTTCACAAAGGATTTGTAAATTACAAATAAACAATTACAACCTAATCATGTCCAACAAAGAAATAGACCTCACTTCAAATGTCGAAAAAGGAAACGGCATTACAGTCATAAGGGGGAGTAAAAACTGCCGTGACTGGAACGGCATTCATTACAAGCTCGGCATGTCATCAAAAAATGTCGGCTCAAAAAATCTCTCAATGAATGTAGCTACAATCCCTCCGGGAGGAATTGCCTATGCGCATATTCATGACGGGTTCGAGCTGATGCTGTATATAATGGAAGGAAATGTCCGGCACGAATACGGACCCGGCTGCAAAACCATTGTAGAAAATAAAGCGGGTGATTTCATTTTTATTGAACCCGGCGTGCCTCATGAAGTCTTTAATATGAGTGATACTGAGCCGGTGGTTGCAGTTGTAGCAAGGTCCAGTGCAGACGAGTGGGATAAGATAATTCCGTATGACAGGAACAGCGAGTGACAATTTTCAATTATCAATTTTCAATTATTAATTATTAATGTTCAATTTAACTTTCAAGGGACTTTAACAACCAATTGCATCTTTCTTGACTCTTTTCAGAGATAAATACAACATCTTGATATTCTTTCTATACCTCTTAGTTCTCCTGTCTTTTTACTTTTTTAATCTAACAAATTATGATAAAGTAATTCTATACATAGTTAATTTCTATCTGTGTCTTTCTCTTGGTATTATTTTTTTTTTACTGAATAGAAAGCGTAAAGGATTTTCTTTAAAAGAAATAATCTTTATAGCGCTTGCTCTCAGAATAACATTGCTCTTTGTCAGCCCGATCACAAGCGGAGATTATTACCGCTATCTTTGGGACGGCAGGATTCAGACGGAAGGGATCAATCCGTTTCAGTATGCTCCGGAAGAATTAACTCAATTTCATGATGAAATAATTTATCCGAAAGTCACATATCCTGATTTAAAGACAATCTATCCCCCGCTGGCTCAGATAGTATTTTTTCTGAGTTATAATATTTCCGAAACGTCTGCCTTGGGTTTTAAAATTTTTTATCTGCTGTTTGAGACCGGAATAATATTCTTTTTGTATAAGATACTTTGCCTGCTCAGGGTCAGTCCTGTTTATATCTTTTTCTATGTCCTGTCTCCTCTCGTGATTTTTGAATTCTTTATCAATGCTCACATTGATATCGTGCTTTTGTTTTTTCTTTCGGCAAGTATTTTCTTTGTTCTGAAAAAAAATATTAATTTATCTTTCCTGTTTCTCGGATTCTCCGTATTAAGCAAGGTTTACACACTTATCTTTCTGCCCGTGTATCTGATCTATTTTTTGAATCTCAATTTCAATTATAAAAAAATGATGTCCGGACTGGCATTCTTTGCCGTTTCCTTTTTAATAATATTAATATACCAAAGCCATATTAACGAAATGTTTTTTATTTTTCGTAACTATCTCCAGAACTGGTATTCAAATAATCTTGTGTATGTAATAATTAATTCTTTTAATAAAACGCTCGGTTTTGACAATCATCAGCTTACAAGAATAGTCTTAATGATATTTTTTCTCGTGTCTTATGCTCTGATCTTAAAATCGAAATTTACATTCATTCAAAAATTATATCTTATATCCTTTTTCTATTTATTCTTTTCATCAACCGTTCATCAATGGTATGTGATTTTGCTTGTTTTATTTCTTCCTGTATGTTTTAGCTATTCAGCCCTGTACTGGAGCGGGATTATCGGATTTACAAATGCTACAATTTACTTCTATCTGAAGAACAATATATGGGAAGATATTTTACTTGTGTTAATTTTAGAATACTCTGTTCTTGCTGTTTTGATTTTTCTGGATATGAAGAGATTTAAATTGGAAAGGAGTGATGTCAAAATTGAGTAGAGACGGATTAATAATATTTGTCAAAAACCCTGTAGCGGGAAAGGTAAAGACACGCCTCGCAAAAGATATAGGGAATGAAAAGGCTCTCCGGGTTTATGAATTTCTCCTGGACAAAATTTATAAAGAGACAAAGAATCTCGCGGTCGAAAAGTATTTGTTTCTTTCTGATGCTTTAGACCAAAACCTTTTTGATTCCGGCTTCACACAAATATTACAAAAGGGAAAAGATCTCGGTGAGAGAATGGCAAACGGATTTGATTATTTATTTGACAAAGGTTTTGATAAAGCCCTCATTATCGGCTCTGATGTACCTGAGCTTGATTCGAAAATAATTTACGATGCATTTGAAAAACTATTTGTTTATGATATTGTGATCGGACCGTCAAAAGACGGCGGATACTATCTTATCGGAATGAAAGAGCAGATGAATTTTTTATTTGAAGACATTCAATGGAGCAGCGAGGAAGTATTGAATTCGACAATGAAAAAAGATCAAAACCAACGGGAAAACATTCTTATCTGTTAAAAGAACTGGATGACATGGATCGATCTAAGTGATTTAAAGAACCTGAACAATGAAAAAATATTTCACATTTTAAATCAAATCTAAAATCCTAAAATCCAAAATCTTAAATCAAAAGAAAGCTTTCACCTCTGCTCTTCCGGTATGAATCACATTGCTGCCTCCGCTGACTCTTCCGTCGTAATTAAATGTTGCCTGAAGATTCTTGCTGATACTGTAATCAAAAAACAATCTCCAGAGAAAATTCTGTCCTTCCTGAAGGCCGTTTGTAAGCTCATAAGGAAAACTAAAGTTGGATTTTGTTAATCCCTACTTCATTTCTTTCGAGTTCGAAAGTCAGTCTCCCCAGCAATGCAAATGAATATATAAATCTTAATATCTGCTGATTTATGTCTGCCTGTGTAGGAACGAACGGAAAATTATCAATTGCTCGAATGAAGTTGATTTGAAAACCGCTTTCCACCTGCTGAACAGGACGGTAAGAAAAATCCGTTATGACATCATCCGTATTTATGTTCCTGTTCCGGACCGAATGTCTCCGGCGCTTCGTTGCGGTCGATTTTATTCAGGTATTCTATTGTCGTAGTCAGATCCGTTGTCAGACCAAGTTTGAGCTTTATGGATTTTTGAATATTAAAGTAGCGTTCATTACCGCTGACAAACTGGTTAAAGGTCCTTTGCTGAACATATCTCAGCTTCAATGAATATGCAGGATTGAATTCAAAAAAATTTATATCCTGCTGAAATAACCCCGTTCCGAAAAGCGTATTGGAATCATTTTGAAATGTATCGAAATGCAGAAAGTAAATATCATTTGTGTTCGGATCCTTGCTTTTTTCCTCTACACGTAAATACGTCTCTGTAGATGTATTTCTCAACAGCTCGGATAAAAAATCATTTCCCGTTACGGTAATATATCTTGTCGGTCTTAGAGTTAATCTTACGGAAGTATTCAGACTGGTAACAGGAAACAATTCACTTGTCGGTCTGTTTATTCTTATGTAGTCTCCGTCATTATAATTGGTAAGCACAAATTCAAACTCATCAAAAAGTCCGTTTCCATTCAGATCACCGACATAAATATAATTACCCTGACCGATCGGAACCTGCACGAAAACTCTTTCTATTTTTGCCTGGCTTTCACTGGTAATATTGTAATACAGGTCTGTCGAAATTGCGCTTTGCAGAGGCTCGACCCTTGTCTGCCAGTTAACCAGCAATGTATTGATATTCGCATTTGGTCTCCGAAGCAAAAGCTTCCGTGTAGTCTTTATTTCTGAATGTAAGCTCGAACAAAGTCGAAAGCCACTGCAGTCCCGCATATCTGACCCCGTATGTCTGTGTGTAGGAGTTAGACTGGTCGAGCATAACGCCGTTCAGTGGAAAATTATCTTCTCTGAATCCGAATGCTGTATAAATGTTCATGTTATAAATATTATTGAGATTGAACCTCGGTTTTATTTCAGAAAAAGAAAAGCTGCCGTCGAGAAGACTGTCGCCGCCCAGTGTGCCGTATTCATTTTGACGGTCCTCCTCTTTGTATTCGACATTGATCTCGTAGATTCGGATTTTCATATGAAGATCCTCCGATAAACTTTTTATAACCTACAATTCCGGTCTGCTTGATCCAACGGCTCTTGATATTTGCAAGGGAATAATCAGCATTGATCAGTTCAAATTTATATGCTGCATCAGGCAATTTCATTGAGTCATTAGTCAGAACAACTTCGCCGACCGTTCTTAATGAATTGAATATATCGCCCCTCAGCAGCTGTCCGAATTCCGCATTGAAGTTTAAAAAATTTGTGGGAGCAATTCTTAATGAAGCTTCATGCAGATCCTCTGTAAGCTTATTGGAATCCTGAATGTCATATTGACGGTAAAATTCAACCGGGTTGTATCTTTCGAGAGGAACAAAGACTCGATTGACTAATTTTTCTTTCAGCCTGAATTCAACAGCATTCATATTCAATCCAAACAGACGGAGGTTGTTTTTATTGAACGCAAGATTCCCGTACAGAGCGACTCCCTGATTGTTGTTATCACCAAGGGAAGAAAATTTATTTTCATCAGTAATAGAAAGCGCGGATTCGAGATTAAGCGTAAATTCCTTTCTCGTCGACGATTCATAATTCAAGCTTAAATCCGCAACCTGATACGCATTCGGAACCGGTATAAAAATAACCGTATCATAGTTCCCCTGATTGGAGCCGAGAAAATTATACTGATATAAACTCTGCTGAACATAATTCCCGTTACCCTGTCCCACAAAGGAAAAGACAACCTGATAGACCGAGCTTGAATCATTCGGCAAATATTTGTAGTAAGTAACATCTGCTGAATTGATGACAGTATCTGCCTTCGCATATAATCCGATCCCGATCCCAACCGAATCAGTACCGACATAAAGTACGCCTGACTTAACTGCTTTTAACCTGTCATCTCCCGCGTTTTCCAGTATCTGTTTATCCTGTTCTGTCAGAGTAAAATCTATCGGTTTTATTTTCATTGTCGTTTTGATTCACATAAGACGTGGAGAGACTGAGCTTATTCTGAAACATCCGTATCTGATTTGCCCCGGTTATAATGGAGCGGGAATACTGCTTCTCTGTATATTCAAATTCAACAATGATCCTAGAGTCACTTGTTATCAGTCTGTTGTTAGTGAAAGTTATTGTGCCGATTCCGTAATCAATTGTATAATCCGCCTGCTCACCCCTGGTCATAAGCACGCCGTCGAGATAAACTTTTTCCGATCCGGAGATCACAAGTATATTTATCTCGTTTGTCCTTCCCAGCAAAACATAAGGACCCTGAATTCCGTCAGAGCCGTTAAATGAATTTTCATTATAATTTCCCCGCTGTATTGCTCCGCTCAGAAAGATATTTCCGATTCCGTAATCGGTGTATCCTTTCGCTCCCTGTATCTTTCTTTTGAAATTAACAAACTCAGTATTGGCAAGATCAACATTGATGTCACCAATCGTCCCTATAACGTTATTGCTTTTGATCTCGATAAAAACCTTATCGAGCTCCTGAAGTTTTTCCGTATTCCCTTCCGGCTGTATCGGTGAATTCTCATCTGTCAAGGCTGCGTTGATTTCAATATCGCTCGAAAGCTTCCCGTTAAGCTGAAGCCGGAATCCCGAGTTAAGCGTAAGGTCACGGTTAGACCCGATAGTAACTCCCCTGAACAGGCTGCCCGATTTTTCCAGATCAGTCCCTTCAAATATGCTTCCGATAAAATCTTTTTTTTGAGTTGCAATCTGAACCGTATCGCCGGTTACCGAATCTGTCTCAACTAAAATTTCAAAGTTTGAATATTCGTCCTGAAGACTGTACGGAAAGACATCATATTCAATGTTCAAATTGTAGATCTGAAAAGTATCAAGCTGGTATTTTTGAAAGAGGTCTTTGCTGAGAGTAATTATTCCTTCACGGTAATCAAAGTTGTAATCGCTGAGAGGTGACAGGACGTTGTTCTGCAAAGTCAGAATATCGGTAAACTGTATTACAAATTTATCCTGAATATTTATCAGCGTGTCCTGGAATCCTATCCTTGCAATGTAAGTCTTGTAATTCGGGTTCTGCTGCTGAGAATACAGCAATGATGTGCAAAGAATTGCCGGAATAAGAATTATAAATTTTTTGATTAACATTAAATCCCTTTTATTTTAACCACCAAACTCACGAGTCATGCTATAGTATGCATCATATTTTTTTTGTGACCTTGTTGTTAAAAATATTGACGGTTTAAATTGATAAATGTATAATCAAAAAATAATTTATTTTATTTAGATTTTAATAATTTTATTACTTGTTCATCAGGAACTATTCTTCCCACGCGTTAATTCACCAATTTCCTTCTCGTGTCGTTAAAATAATATGTCAAAATAATAAGTAAACCGAAGACCTCGCTTATTTCAAATCCCGTTATTACAAAGCCTGCTTTTAATTTTGGAACAATCACATTATTATTTGTAACACTATGTCTGCTTGTTACTTTTTGAAATCCCTGTTTTTTTAGAATCTGAAGTATTTTAGGCAGCATTTGTTTATAAATTCCTTTCTTTCGATGAGCTTTAAATATACCTGTATTTGTCATATAAAAAGTTTCAAAATTATTCCTGCCTGCCAAAAAACCAACCTATTTTTTTGTTTCCTTTCAAAATATACAATCTTAATCTGTAAGGTTTGCTTAATTTGTCTGATAAGATTTTCTTATTTTCCTTTTCTTTGTTAGTAAATATTTCTTCGATGTTTATAACTCCCGTACCGGCAAACACAACGTTTACGTATTTATTAAAAAATTCCTGAAACATTTCTGCATCTTCCGTAATCTCGATTGAGTAATCATCGAAGAGATTATAAGTATTCTTGTTGTCCAATTTTGAATTAAACTATAAATTAAATTATAACTATTCAACCTATAATTCCCTAATACCCGTCCCGTCCTAAAAAAAGTTTACAAAAAAGTGGCTCTTGTTTTTTCTCTACAGCAAAGACGGAATACTTGAGAGCGCAGCGGTTGACACTCAAGTATTCCGTCTTTGCTGTTATTATTTTTTCTTTCTTTTTTGCTTCTTTTTTCTTTCTTTTTTATTGACATGTTTATAACTTTTTATGCTGCATACTTTTGATTTGGAGTCATATAGTTAATACTCATATGAGGTCTTAATTCATTGTATGATGAAATTGCTTCTTGCACCGCTTCTATTGTGTCCTGTTTCGTTTTAAATATCTTATTAAGTAAAAATTCTTCTTTCAATATACCGTTAACTCTTTCTGCTACTGCATTCTCGTATGGATTTCCTTTTTGGGACATGCTAATCAATATTCCTTTTGCTTTTAATATTCCCGTATAAGTTTTACTGCAGTATTGAATTCCCCTGTCTGAATGATGTATCGATCCTGACAATTCTTTATCCTTTATTGCCATTGTTAATGCTCGGTGACTTCCTTCAAAACTTAGACTATCACTGATATCAAATCCTACTATCTTGCGTGAATATAAATCTGTTACCAGAGCCAGATATGAAAACCCTTCAAGGCTATCTATGTAGGTAATGTCCGATACATAAACTTCATCTGATCTGACAGGAGTGAAATCTTTTATTAAGTTATCATATATCCTAAATCCATGGAATGAATTGGTCGTCTTTGTAAAGCGTTTCTTTTTGTATATCAACAGACCTTGCTTTCTCAATATATTAAAAAAATTATCTCTTCCAAGCTTCATTCCCATTTTCTTTAAATCAGGTTTTAACATTCTATACAATTTCTTTCCTCCTAACATCGGAAGTTTAATACGAAGATCCTGAACCATTTTCAATAATATATCCTCTTGCAAAAGGTTTATCTGCTTTTTTCTTCGGCTCTTATAGTATCCCTGTGGACTTATTTCTAAGGTTTTACAGATCTTTTTCAATTTCCTTTTCGCTTTGAATCCTTTGAGCTTTTGCCGCCCGATTTCAATTGTTCTGATTTTAAATTTTTTTTTATATCTACGCCCAGCTCTTCCTCCGCTACCTCTATTAATGTCTCATAGGTTACAATCTTTATATGAGCATTGGCTAATGCGCTTTCAAGCTCTTTGTTCCGCTTTTCTAACTCTTTAAGTTTGGATATTTCGTCTTTCAATTCTACTCGTACTATTTTATTTAATAAATGCAATTTACCTAATTTCTTTATCCATTTCTGTATAGTTAAACTTCCACCTATAGAGTACAGCTTCTGAGCACCGCTGATACTTAGTCTTCCGCTTTCAATTTCATTTACTACCTTATGCTTAAAGGCAGTACTGTAACGTTTTATTATTCTTTCTTGATTTGATTGCATTGCCTTACTCCTTCTTTTAGATTAACAAAACTTTTTAAATTTTGTAAACCTATTTCAGGACAAGACACCTACAATACCTAATACCTAATACCTAATACCTAATACCTAATACTTAATACTTAATACTTAATACCTGATACTAGTATATCCCCGACTCATTCTGTGCACTTACATTTGACTTCGCGCTCTTGTCCGTCTTTTTGATCATCAAGCTCAATGAATTGGTTTTAAAACCGTCATCTTCGTATTGTATCTCAATCGGAATATCGTCAACGAGCTTTACTGTTGTTCCTGGTGAAGTGGTGTTTTTTGAATAGTTAAAACTCAATCCTCCGAATAATGATTTCTTTATTTTACCAAGCTCGCCGGAATAATTATACGAAACGGAATGAGATGAAAATCCGCCGAGGCAGATTTCCTGCTGAGGCACATTGTCCAGAACCAGTTCAAAGCATTGTTTTCTTAAAAGTAAAATTATAAAAAATACTATTAAAGCCAGCACTAAAGCAATAAGTCCTATAAGCACAAACAATCTCCACGGACCGTATTTCATTCTTATCTCAAGCGGGATGTTGGTCGTTATCTTTTTGTCTTTAAGGACCGGCTGAAAGATCTCGGGCACGGATTGCAGTGCAAACAGCTCTTTGAAACTGTTTACATATTTTTCGTCAAGTAATATATCCACCTGTGAAACTTCAAGTACGAGATCGCCTCCGATCGAAAAGTCTTCTTTGAAAATTGTATTAAAGGAAAAGTTCGGAGTGATCTCAGGCAGATTGAATATCACTGAGAATCCCGTTACTTCACCTTCTGGCGAAACATTACTAACCGTTGATGGTGATATTGTCTGCGTCCCGAGTGACTTTACGGAATAATCCGAAGAAGTAAAATTATTAAGCCCGACATTCAACTTTGCGCTTCTGATAATATATGGATACAGATTTGATTTCAGTGTCAGATCGTTAAATGTCTCTCTCACTTTTTCGCCTTCTTCAAAACCGAATCCTCTTAATGCTGCGCCGTCATAAAACAATTTTCCGGGCGAGATCTTGCTTTGAGTAAGTTTAGGTTTCAAAACTATCGTTCCGATGTCCAACGGCTTTAGAGTTATAGCTTTCTGTTTTATTCCTACTCCTCTTAATATGCCGTCGTAATATTCTATGTCCTGTTGTGATAAATTATTTTTCGAATAAACAATCCCGTAAGCAACATATCCTTTTGCAGTATCACCATCTTCAATTACTTTTTCAGGGATCGGGTAAAGCAGGATCTTCTGTATACTGTTGTCATTTCTCAGTTTGTTATAAAATTCAAGAGTGTTAAGATAAGAGGAATCACCGCTGCCGCTGTTATCATTTATGTTGTCCGTAATCAGCCAGATTATCCCTGTGTTTCCGTCAATGCCCGAAATGCCTTTATCCAATGCTTCAATAAGATCCGTCGTTCCGGTCTTATTATCTTTTCCGGACATAAGCACAAAATTATTCATCACCTGATCCGGAATTAATTTTTCAGCGCCGCCTTCGAATAAAACCTTCGGCGAAACAATACCGCGCTTTGCATCTGTCTTCGTAAAGAGCATTATCTTTGCGTTATCACCGGGCTTTACCGAATTTTTTATTATAGCTTTACAGAATAGTTTGTAATTGCTTTGCGGATTAAGATAATACGGCATCATGCTGCCGGAATTGTCAAAAAGGAAAATGAATTCGTTTTGTGCCTGACACTCTGCGAATGCCAAAATAATTATTGCTAAAAAAAATCTTTTCATTAAGTATCAGATATGAATATTTAATTTATCATTTGTAAATGCTTCGAGCATTCCCTTCTTTGTTAAAACGAATATCTCGTTCCGTGAAATAACAGCGGAAATTATCTCAACCGATTCATTATTTTCTTCGGATGCGATCACATATCCTTCAGCTTCCTGAAACCTGTTCAGATTGCAGAAGACTATTTTATTTTTCTTCGAGATCACTATAAGATTTCTGCTGATCGCTTCGATCCTGTTTTCGTATTCATCATCAAAGCTGTAAACCGTGAGCCCGCTTGACTTTGAATACTTCCATCCTTCAAGTGTTCCGGTAAAAATATTATCATCAAAGCCGCCAATGGAATTAATGTAATTATTTTTTATGCCGGTATTCTTGAATTTATAATTAACCGGCGGAAGATCAAGCGCAAACAATTCATTTAGAACGGTTGTAATATATATCCTATAGTTCAAATAAAATATAAAAGAATTTTCATCGCATTTTATATCCAGAGGAAAGATCTCTCCTGTCAGCTTTTCCGGGTCAAAAACCAGTAATGAAGAATCGAACAAAGCATAAACGCTGCCGTCGGCAATGCATATCTTATCGCTGATGAAGTTATGAATTTCGAAATCATACAATGATACTATCTTAAGAGTGTTCGCATCTAAAATTTTTAGAGATGACTTTTTACTTCTTACGTTATGCTCGGTGAAAACAATATAATCTTTATACCTGTTGAGATTGCTCCAGATGAAATATTCATTACCTGCATTATATATCTCTCCGTGACTTATCTTCCCTTCAGACGATTCTGAAACAAGAAAGATCTTTTTTAGCGAATTAAGATAAATTTTATTTTCATACACAAGTCCTGTCTTTTCAAAAGATTCATTCTCGCAAAATATTTTATCTTTGGCTTCACCGGTAAACCTGTCGATCAGATATATATTACCGCTTCTCGAAGTCAGAATTATATATTTATTGCTTTCCAATATTGAATTAAAAAACTCATCTTTAACATTCACGCTGAATTTTTTCCTGAAACCTTTTTCGATTCCTTCGGGAAACTTAAGATCTGTCTCGAAGAAATTATTTAAATGAGAGTTTCCTTTGAAGAAAGAATTGATTTTAGAATTCAGAATTTTGTCATCGCTGCTTGCTTCGATCTCTTCGATTTCGATTATCTTTTTTTCTTTCTCTATCTCATTATCGAGCTCGATGACAATCCTGTCTTCTTTCTGGTCTACTTTCTTCGGCTTATCGCCCTTATCGTCAAACTCTATTATTATTCTGTCCGGCATAAAAATAAAATACGGTTTATATAAAAAAAAATATGTGATAACTTTCAGTCAGGAAGAAATTCTTGACCGAACATCTTTTGATTGTGCGGTATTAAACAACTTTAAGTGACCCAGACTCGCTCTCTCCAGCCGGTCATTGATCGCAATACCAAGACCTTCGTCTTTAACCTTTTTACAAACTATAAAATCAAAATTCTTTTCATCGAGCTTTCTTAAATCGGAAAATAAATTCAAAGCAATCTCCTTATTATCATTATAAATTCCAAAATCCAAAACTCCTGTGTTCTTATTTTCATATTCCTTTAATATTTCAAAGTCATCAACAATATATAAAGGAGTTGAAGGAGCATAATGATTTTTCAATAGTCCGGGTGAAGTAATCTTGTCCGTATTATTTTCATTAGATTCGACCACTTTGCCAATGACTTCTTCGATCTCTTCTTTTGTGACAAATCCGTGCCGCAATATTTTTATTTCATTATCAATAAAGCTGATGACAGTTGACTCGATTCCTATATCACATCTTCCGCCGTCGAGTATGTAATTTATCTTTCCGTCTAATTCTTTCAAGACATCTTCTGCAGACGTCGGCGAAATTTTTCCCGACCTGTTTGCCGACGGAGCGGCAATCGGCAATGATGTTTCTTTCAGCACTTCCCGGAAAATCTTATGCGAAGGAATTCTCAAACCAACACTGTCATTACCGGCAGTGACAATATCCGGGATATTATTTTTTTTCTTTAATACATAAGTAACCGGTCCGGGAGAAAACTTTTCAGCAAGCTTATAGACTTCATCCGGAATCTCTGCTGCATATTTTTCCAGATCTTCTTTATTATAAATATGAACAATTATCGGATTGAACTTCGGTCTGTCTTTTGTTTCATAAATTTTCAGCACAGCATTCTCATCCAGCGCATTTGCGCCGAGCCCGTAAACTGTTTCCGTAGGCAAGCCGACTATGTTTCCGTTCATGAGCTCTTTTATTGTTATATCTATTTCTTTGATAATTTTTGTCAATTGGCTTCGTTTAATTTCTACCTCTAAGCCTCGAAGGCTCGAAGGCTCTAAAGTTGTTTATTTGCTTTCATTTAATTCCTGCTTCAAGTTCGAAGGCACTAAAAAAAACCAAAGCTATAAAATAAGCTTTTGCTTAGAGCCTTTGAGCCTCGCAATTGCAATTTAAACTCTGTTTAAAATATATTCTACGCTTGCGAAAGAACTATTTCTTCAAGCCGTCGAACCCTTCGTCTTAATTCAAAACTCCTGTATCCAAGATGAAAAATCACTGCAAATGATAATGTAATAAAAGCAATCAAAATAAATCCGATTCTGTAAATATAATTAAATATCGTTACCAGAGGATTGTAAAAAGTCTTTTCGAGCATCTGACCTTTTTCCTTTTGATACTTGTTCTCATCCGGTTTATCCGTTGAGAAAAATTTCTTTATCTTCTCTATCTGAAGCTCGATCTGCTTGGACTGATAAATGAGTTCGTCGATCTTATCATCGGCAGATTCAAGATAGGATTTGTTAAAGCCCGAATAGCCGAGCGTCTTTTCGGATATTGAGTCGAACAGAGGTTTGGTCAGTGAATTACCCAACACTGCAATAAAAAACAGAATGATGCTTAACCAATACAGAAAAATATATGCGATTTTCATTTTTCCAAAATAGCTTTTATATAAAAAAAATAATATGTGATTAAGAATCTGAAAAATGAACTGCGCACCGGGTCAGTTCTGTGCAAAACATTTTTTTTAAAGCAATAGATATTTGATTAAGATTTATTTTCAATGATAATTTTATTTTTCTTGAAACACACCACCCATGCCTTCGTCAGGCAGGGGCCGTATGTTTAAAATACAAAGCCTCAAATTCGTTTATTAAATTTGATTATCCCCAAAAAAAAATTATAAACCAGAATGAGGCTAGAGAGATGAAACAAACTAAAAATTCAGATTTTGTAAATCAGCCTATTTATGTAGGAATTGACGTTAAAGGGCATTATAACAGAGATCATTGATACAACAGGAGAATCATTAGTAAAAGATCAAACACGATGTAAGAACAGAATAAAAGGATTAATGAAATTTTTTAAGATAGAAATAACAGACGGACAAAATCAGGGCGCATTGTCTTTGCTTAAATTTGAGGCTTGTACCATAACATAAAAGATTGAGGGGGTTTGTCTGAATCAAGTCCGTTTTCTAATTGAATAATTTTCCTTAAATGTAGGAAAACCAAAACTAATCTATCAAATAGTTTTTTCTTCCTTCTGAAGTTCCTTTCTTATTCCATCTATTATTATTTGAAGTGAAATTTGTTCCTGATTCAGCGCAAATGTTCTGACAGCTGCATATTGCATAATATTAACAATCATAGCCCCTGTAAGTTCGTATTTAGAAGCCAGCAGTTCTAACTTAACTTCATCACATAATGAAAGCTGATGGGGGATGCAATTATTCCATATTCGTAAACGCGCACTTACGTCGGGCTTTGGAAAATGAACCACACTGTTAAATCTTCTAATAAAAGCTTCATCAATATTTGATTTAAAATTCGAAGCTAAAATTAGCAGGCCAGTGAAATCCTCAACTCTCTGCAGCAAATATGAAACTTCCTGGTTAGCATACTTATCGTGGGCACTTTGCACACCTGTTCTTTTGGAAAATAATGCATCTGCTTCGTCAAAGAATAAAATCCAGTCTTTATTCATAGCTTTATCGAAGACTTTGCTTAGATTTTTTTCTGTTTCACCGATGTACTTGGAAACTACCATTGACAAATCAATTCGATATACAGGTTTACCGAATTCTTTTCCCAGTAAAGAAACAGTAAGTGTTTTCCCGGTTCCCGGAGCTCCATAGAACAAAGCACGATAGCCTTGTTTAATTTTAGGTGAAAGCTTTTCATCTGCGTAAAGCCTTTCACGATATTCAAGCCAGTCTTTTATGTCATTAAGTAAATCCTTTGTGTGAGTGTGCAATACCAGGTCGCCCCAGTTCATTTTCGTAGTAAGAAGACTTGCCGGGAAATCCTGGCTGAAAGATATTGGCGGCATATTACCCGTAAGAAAATATTCGACCCACTCCGAAGACATAACAATCCTGCCACTCATCACCGGCTCACCTTCTTTTAAATGTTCAAGCCGTAATATCCCTTGTTCATAAAAAAAATGTTCTTGGGAAAAATACTTTTGCACTTCAATTCGTTTCTTAATATCATTTCCGGCGAGTATGAATTGTGCGGTTTCACCTGTAGGCAAAAGTCCACGATGATTCGTACCGCGCACTCCGCCAAATTCAGGAAGGTCGCCTCCTTGAGGAAATATATCTTTAATAATATCGTCAAAAAAATCTGGTTTAAGATGCGGAGTAAGTGCTAGTAAAATAATAAACTGCTCATCAATAGCAATAGAATCTGAAACCGAATTGAAATTAAAATATTCGTTCAGATTAAAATGAACACCATTAGATGAAACGGTTTGGTCTTTTCTAAGATATGATAAAATATTTTTTCCCAATTCTTCTTTGAACTTACTTAGGAGTTCATTAAGATCTTTATGTTTTATATTTAAAATGTTTTCTGAAAGTGTATTCAAAGTTGATTATTACTATTTCTATTTATGGTTGACAAATATTAAACAGTTTAAAATGTTCAATAAAGATTTATTCAAAAACATTGTCATAACTAATTCCATCTCTTTCTATTTTAATTGTTTTTACCCTATCAATGGAAATCTTATCATCTGAAGTAATTTTTACAGTCCCTGTTATTGTTGCATAATCATAATAAATATAATGTCCTCCGACATAACTAGGAATTTTTTTTAGGCAATTTGTAATGAAATCATCATCTATAATATCTATTTTGATTTTTGATTGCAAATCTTTTTCCGATTCATAAATGAAAGCCTCTTCAAAATTTGCGGCAAGAAATCCTTTAAATGAAATCGTTTGTCCGTTTAGGATTGTTTTGTCATTAATTACATCATTTACTGTTTTCATTAGTGTGCTAATTTAAAAAGAAAAGTTAATTGTAATACCTTGTCCGATAAAACTTCTTTCGAAAACTTCTACTAATTCAAAATATTGGAGACCCCACGGGTTTCTGATTGCAACAACCCTTTGTCCTAATCTGGTTGTTATTCCATCTATTACTATGGCATGTAATGCTTGTCCAGGAGTATTGGTTCTAATTACTGCTATTGCAGGGTTCCCATTTCTTGTAGCTTCTGCTAATAAATCAACCGTAAGATTTAATCTCATATCAGCATTAATATTATGTCTTCGAATTATGGATAACATCCTATCCAAAGGAGTCCCCATTGGACCCGCCTCGAGGACTAATTGAGCGAGCTCATAACGATTTCCCATTGTGTCAATAACCATTCCGCATGAAACAGGTCCGCAAGTTGGAGCATTACCCTGATTCAATACTACCCTTTCTGTACGGCGGGGCAACCTTCCTTCAGGATCAAATCCTCGTGATGGTGTAGCTGCTGCCGCTTCAGGTGCTGATCCGGCAGCCGGAACCTGGATTTGTTCAATATCCTGTAATGTATCTTCAGCATGCCGGGTAATTTGTCTGACCACTTCCTGTTCCGATTGGCTTAATTGAGGATTAACTCTTGGTAAGGCTTGTCTCCAATTGTTAATGGAACGATAAAAGCCGCCTAGTAATTGACCCATGCCAATCAATGCCCTTGCGCCACCGTAAAGAGCAACTACACTATTAACAATATCAATATATCTCAAGAATTCTTGTCCGGGATCACCAAAGCGTTCAATAATCCATCCCCTATGTTCCCGGATTATTGTTGTAATAACACCTACACCAAAAGCAACCCTATCTGCAAAAATTGCCAATTGTCCTAATCTAGATGTTGCTGTAGCCGCTAATGATCCTGAACCAAACGTTAAGGCTATTCCGGCAACTTCAACTATGTTTTGTAATATTGTTATATCGGTGACGTTTGATAATTGTATTAAAAATAAAGCGGGTTTGAAAACAGGTATTCCCCCTAAATCATACATTTTAACACCAATTATCTCAGTCTCCGGTATCTCAATCCCCGAAGTAAATACTTCGGAAGGAAGTGTTCTTGTTTGTTCTGCAAACATAGAAGTTCCCAATACTCTTACTGGCAACTTGATCCAAATTCTGCCATGCTCTCTCCTTTCCGCAGATATTGATGCGTCATCATAAACCGTTATACCGGGTAATCTAAATGGAAAGAATTTTAGTGAACGAGAGTTTACAGCCTGATCAAATTGTACAGGGGAAGTTAAAATTTGTGTTTTATTACTAATAATTCTATCAGCCTGAGCTTGCTCATCATTAGATATATTGCCTGATGTAAGTTCATCAAATAATCTATCCAGCATACTTCTTCCGGATTCGTTTCTGACAAAGCTCTGAATAATATTATCAGAGGCAGCGTGCATAAACTCATAAGATACATCATCTCTGTCTGTTGAACCCAGTTCGTCTAATACTCTTTGCACAAAATCATAATCTCCGCGAATGGCATGCTGAACTAATTGACTTCCTAATCCGGCCTCATCTAAATTTCCCAAAAGCGAAGTATAATAATCTATCATATCGCTTTCCCGGGATAGTTGAATTTTGTTAATATTGTTGTTAAGCCAGTTCCCCTGCTGAACTACATGCGTCAGTTCATGCCCCAATAATTTTTTCCCGCTTTCTGTTTCCGGGGAATACTGATTTTTATTAAATACAATATTTTTTCCTGAAGTGTAAGCTAATGCATTTATACTTTGTGCAGACTTATTTGCTTCTGAATTTGTATGAACTTTTACATTTGAAAAGTCATACCCAAATCTCGGTTCGAAAAAATTTCTTGTATCATTCGGTAAAGCATCTCCTCCAGAACTTAAACCGCCTACAAAACTTTCCAATTCTTTGTTAGCTTCGAGTTCACCGTTATTGTCTTCTTTCCTTTGTAATTCTTCTTCTTCACACTCAGTACATTTTCGATTTACATTTGTGTTTGATTTAATGGAAGAAATATTTGCAGGTTTAAAAAAAGTATTTTCAATTTTACTCATTGACATTCTCATTACTTTTTCGGATACCTCATCAGCTTCCTGCTCGTAGAAATCGTTGGGTTGATTGATGGAAAGCTTAGTTTGAAAAAAAACATTCCCGTCATTATGCTTCTTTTGGAGAAAAGAATTATGATTATTTTTTTTTTGAAAGTACATTCAAATTTAGAGTAAGTTAATTATTTTAATTTTAACCAATTCAAGTTGATAGCATTATTTGAAAGCAAGAGATTACCGCGAATATCACCAATTATCTCGAACTATTACTAACTAAAGTTGACCGCTTCATTCTTTAAAGTCCTATTTCGCCACGAATTGCACGAATTAACTCGAATTTTTTTCTAATTTACTTTTGTATTTATTCGTGCAAATTCGCTAAATTCGCCCGCCTGCGTTATAACTAATTCCCATATCAGATACGGGCAGGTGAAAATTAGTGGCATATCTTTATTTCAAATTTTGAAGCGGTCAATTTAAGTTACTAATTATCAAAAACAAATTATTAACATGGTCCATTTTAACAAGATAAATATCTAAAAAGAATTTATGATAATAAATAAAGCATTAATCATAATTTTCTTTTTTTTATTTTTTGATTTTGTTCAATTGGTTATCTATAATCTTTGATTTTTCAGTATCTCCAACCTTTTTTGACGCTTGTTTTAAAATATCCAATTGATTCTTGTCATAAATAACTTTAATTCTTTCATTATCAATTTTTTCCAGATTTTCTTTTAATAAGGAAGTTTTGGTAGAATCGTTTAACTCTTTTTTTATTATCTCAATCGTATTCCCAAATTTAATCAATTTAATGGATGTCCATCCTATCATTATTATTGGAATAATGAAAAAGGATAATAAAACTTTAACATCTTTATCATTTCTTACATATTGCACCAGTATAAAAATAAGAATAATAAAAAAAGCTATTCCCATGAAAAAAAGAATTTTTTCATGTAATAACATATAACTTAAATCAAACATTTATCCTCCACTTGTATATTAAATTATTTTGAGTAACTTTACTTTCGAATAGATCTTTTTAAAATGATGTTTAAGTGAAAAAATTATTTCAACTAATTTATTCTCATTATTATTTTTACAGGGGAATGTGCTGTATATTTCTTCCCGTTAATTATGAGCATCATATCTACATGTATATCGTTTAAGAGGATCATATTTTCGTAAACAAACGGGAAACTGATATCTAATGTGACTTCAGAATGTTCTTCAACGTACAAACTCTCTTTAGGAATTTCATTATATTCCGGCGTTTGATAAATGTGATATTCTGTTATTGGCATTTCTTTTTGAGAGGTTACTAATTTTATTTCCAAATTTCCGACATGAATTTTTTCGGCTGTATTATTGGTTAATTTAAAAAGTCCATTCGAAATTGCCGGCTGCTGTCCTTTGTAATATGTTTTTGTTACAGGAAGTCCTTCTATTTTATACATTTCTTTCATATTGTTGATTAATCATTTAAAAAAATTCAGGGACAACTCCATGCGCCTGTTGATACAGGTTGAGGATTATCAACTCTTCTTGGACCAGGTATCGTATCCCCGTTAATAGCTGCCCTCACATAAACGCTCCCGTTGGAACGACGTACCCTCACCCGTGTTGCACCAACTTTGGCAATTACTTCCTCGGCTGATCCGGTAACCATACCTGGATAGGTACTTACCTGTGACTGTACACCCGCCGAATTCACTACGGTTGCTCCTGTTGTGGGATCAGTTGTAACCAAAGAAGGATCCGGACTCAATCCCCTTTCAATACTCCATGCGGTCTCAATTGTATATGCATAATTTTCCTCATCAGCCCATGTACCTGAACGTAATCTTCCGGGTGAGCGAGCATGTTGGTATTCATGGTAAAGGGACTGTGCTACCTTATCACATGAATTGTTTACTGCGAGCCGAATAACTCCGCTGCTTGTTTCCCCAGCCCCCTCCATAGGATTTGGTACCCATGCCGTGCCGTCAAATCTTTCATCTGCCCAAAATAATCGATCAACGAGTATAACCCGGAATGTTCTGTTGTGAAAATCATTAATTAACGCACGGTTCCAGGGGCATAAAATTTGAGTTATGCAATTTGTATTTGCAGGATTTTGCCCCAGTACAGCAGCCGAATCTGTTACCGAAGGGAAATCATTATTCAATGTCGTCATGGTGTCTGATCCCACAGTTCCAGCCGGATCAGTTGAAATATGTTTTCTTCGCTGATAACTTGTAACTGCTCGACTTGTCTCAGCTCCAAACTTACCATCAATGCCAAATGAAGAAAGGAATACACCGGAATCCTGAAGTGCATGTTGTATTTTTTCCACGGCTGGACCATTACTTCCAACAGTCAACTGTATATTGTTATCGTAGATATCTTCCAAAACAGTATCGTTTGTAAAACGAGGTGAGTTCAGATCATGACCATCGCCAATGGTTCTTTGGACAGATGAAAAATTAGAGAATGCATTCTGCTGAACTACATGCGTCAGCTCATGCGCCAGTAATTTTTTACCGCTATCCGTTTCCGGTGAAAATTGATTTTTATTAAACACGATATTATTTCCCGAAGTGTAAGCGAGTGCATTAATACTTTGTGCAGACTGATTTGCTTCCGAATTTGTATGAACTTTTACATCCGAAAAATCATATCCGAATCTCGGCTCGAAAAAACTTCTTGTATTATCTGGTAGTGCATCTCCTCCAGAATTTAAACCTTCTACAAAACTTTCCAATTCATTACCGGCATTGACTTTACCTGTACTATCCTTTTTTCTTTGTAACTTTTCCTTCTCCTCACAATCTTCACACAATCTATTTATATTAATATATGATTCAAGTGAAGAAATATTGAAAGGTTTAAAAAAAGCATTTTTATTTTTACTAAATGGCATTTGCATTACATGTTCTGAGACAACATCAGCCTCCTGTTCATAAAAATCATTTGGTTGGTTTATTGTAAGCTTGGGCTGAAAGAAAATAGGTTTTGAATTTCCGGGAGAGAAAATTTCAGCTTTTTGTTTAGATTTTAATATATCAAAACTCATAGAACATATTTGTTTTAGTAAACAAATTTATATCATATCACTATTTAGGAATTGGTACTTCGTAAATTCCAAAAATAAAAAAAGTTTCCTCTTCCGGATACAAGGAATCAGAAAAGTCTCTGAACAGCATAGCGTAATCAAGCGTGTCAAACAAATGATGATGATTTAGATATTTTCCCCATTTCTTAAACAAACCTGAAACACCCATTTTACCATGATCAAAATTTGTCAGGAGACTTATTCTGTCCTTATTGCAGACATCATATCCAATCAATTTCCAGCCTGATTTTTTTGAATATGCTTTAGCTCCGGATTTTTTGAAATATTTATCTGATAATTTCTTCTTTTCATTTGTTCTGACAATTGTCATTGCTACAAGCTTGCCCTTGGCGGCTAAGCTCTTACCTCCAGGTTTCTTAAAGTTTTCCAGATCATTCGAGAGATTCATATAATTTTTTTCTCCGCCTGAAGCTTTTGCTTTTGACCAGACATATTCGTCGATGGAAAGAGGTTTTTCCGTATCAGGATTCAAAAGATTTCTTTCTTTTCTTTCACTTGTCCAGCCGGAATCAACCGTAATTTTTTCTCTTAAATCATAGCCAAGTAATGTTTCGGTTGCTTTCATGATTTTTTTTTTATTTTTTAATAAGGACCAGAAGAAATTTAAAATAATAAAAGAAACTCTTTACAACATCTTTTTTCTTTTCTTAGCTCTGATTGAAATAATTAATCCACCTAACAACACAATTGGTAATTCCAAACCTGTACAGCCACAGGGGGGTATTGGATTTATTGGATTTGAACCAAGACTGGAAAGCTTGCCTTCAAAAAAAACATAACCACCAAGGGAAAATTTTCCAATACTTTCAGGGTTGCCCTGAATTGTAACTGAATAGCTGCCATCACCATTATCAACTACGTTCTGCACATTGGCTGTCTTTGAATCAAACTTAATCATACTTCCCCATCCTGGTCCAATGAATTTTTTATTGCTGGCAATAGGTCTGAAGTTAATAACGGTTGTATTGGAATTTGTTGTCAAATCAACTGCTGAATTTTTTACATCGATATCCGGAAAGTAAACATATATACTATTTTTCTGATACCTGACTAATTCTCCGAAGTTCGGATCAGTAGGTGTTGTAATTCGAAAAATAACTTGATACACACCAGATACATCAGTATTTAGAAACTGTCCGCTATAACTACTATCAGCAGAATTATATACCAGATTTATTATTTGATTTTTCGCCAATAGTTTGTTGAGAAAGTCGGGATTTTTGATCAGCTCATCATATTTCTGAACACCTGGATTTGAAGGCTCTCCTGAAGAAGGAGGATTGGAGTTTGAAGGAGTAGTCGAAAGCAGGTTACCCAGGTCATCACCGGGTCTGAGTATAATTGCATTTATTGTAGCATTTTTTATAGCTCTTCCGGAATAATTTAAATTACTTACAAGTTGTATCGGTTTTCCAACCTCAAGTCGATTATTGCCTGAACTATTTCTGTAATTAATATTATGATCATCGGCAATTAAAGTCATCACATAAGGGTCTTTTAAAGCAGACCTGGCTTGGATTGTCCACGTTCCGGAAGAGCTTTTCCCCAAAAGTTTTTTATCTTTGAAATCCAATACATAAGTTCTAAACCCGTTACCGTTTGTCAATTTACCAAAGTCGGGGAACATTTCAGCTCCGTCTTTTTTTACAGAGACAATTGAAAATCCTTTTAATGCATTGGAAATGACATTGAAAAGAAGTTTGCTCACACCCTTATTTACGATGAACGATTGTTTGCTCTCATATCCTACAATGTTAGTTAAAGCACTATCAACTTTAATATCAAAAATTCCTGCTTTTGTGTCAATAATCTGAGGACTACCACCTGATAAGATTTCAGCTAACATGTTGAGAAATTCTGATCCATAGTTCCCGCTCATGGAAGTTCCGGAGCCGTCTTCAGTATGAATCTGCATACCACCACTTCCCTGATCGCTTGTGGTAATCTCATTCAGTATAGCAGGTAATGATGTAACAGTTCCAATTCCTATCGGATAAATCTTTAATGGATCAGTATCGATTGAAGGAACAATGGTGGAAGCTCCGATGTAAACTTCATTACTGATAACGCTTACCATTGGAGGTACATTCTGTAACCCGTCAGTAAAAACTACAATGATACGAGTACGTGTTGGATCAGATGGTAATTTACCAAACGCATCTTGCAAACCCGAACCCATTGCAGTCAATCCGCCGGGACTTAAAGCCCCCGTTCCGGTCAGATTACTCATTATTGTTGCCTTACTTCCAATCATATCAATCATTGCTACCGGACCTCCGGGCGGTGAAACTACTGCTCCGTCAAAAAAAGTAAGTCCGATCCTGTCTCCTGTAATAGAAAGAGGTTCTAAATCGGTCATAAACAAATCTACCGAACTTTTTAGAGCATCCCACCTGGAGATACTTGAAGATCCTGAAAGACTGCCCATGCTACCTGACTTATCAAGCACTATTACAACATCAACAGGCTTTCGATTAATTATTAGTTCGTACTTTTGATAGTCTGTAACATCACCAATTGAGTTTTCAACATTTAATGTGAAAGGATACGAACCTTTGACAGGTAGATCGCTCCCGATTGCTCTTATGCCTACTGAACCCATATCAAGAAACAGTTCCAGTCTACTGCTTGAACTGAGTCCTTCAGACAGGGGACTTGAAATACTCGATACCGTTCCTGTTGTTGGGAAGACATATGAGAAAGATATACCTTCATATCCGTTAAGTATGACAGGAGTTTCAGGATCAATACAACCTGCGCCACTGGGCTCGCATATTGTTTGCCCATTAATTTCGTGACATATAAAACTCATACCAATCAAAATAAAAATTTGAAGCCATCCATAAACAAATTTTCTTGTAATTTCCTTATTACTTCTTTCAACGAGTGGTTTTAGAGTCTTCATAGTTTTTGATTTTAATTTAAATTAATATGAAATTTAAAATTATAAATATAGTATAAAATTAATTACCCCAGTTTACAAATAGTAAGTCATCCATCCATGGAAGTTGTATAATTGAAAATCCCCATGGAAGTTTTCCGAGTAAAATGTCCCAGGGTTTCTTTTCCACATCCAGCTGCCATGCATTGTTATTTCTGGAAAGTTTTCCCTCTCTTTTTAAAAATGTATTTCTTAGTCCTTCAGGAGTTGTTGATTTTAATGCGCTCCAATACGAAATGACTGTGGTTAATAATTTTTCGGATTCAATCTGTTCTTCTTCATTAATTACAACCGGTTTTTTTATCACCGCGTTAAGTTCCATTCCGCACAATAATTTCGGAATCACCAGCCGTTGCTCCTGTAGGTCAAATTCACCCGTGCAAAGATTTCCCAAAAGATATACTGATTTGTGCAATGCTGCCTGATCGATAAAAGATTTTCCACTGATTAATTTGAGACCTTCAAGGAAATTAACCAAAAAAGGATGCAGGATAACCAGACCTGCAAGTTCAGAATATATCTCCGAATCTTCTTTGAAATATTCATTTGAATAACAGGCTTTATTAATTATTGAATTAGTAATAAGATCAATGTTAGTGTCATTGGATTTTTCTTCTTTGTTGGTTGAGATTTTTACACCGGAGTTTGGTTCTTCTATATTTTCAAAATCCATTTCTAATTTATTTTGCTTGGTATCTGTTGGCTCTTTTGCTTCAATAACTGAATCAATCAAGTTCTCTATTTCGTCAATTTTGTCTACATCTGAAATTTCTTTTTCAAATTTCTCCATCTCGTCAAACTTCTTTTCCATCTCATCATGATATGGCTTACTTTCATCTTTGTTCTTTTTTCCCGGTAAATTTTCCTCACTATTTTTTATACTCGTATTTATTTTATCCGTATCATCACTATTCAAATTTTTATTAAATGTTTTTTCCGGATCTTCCGGCTTACTTGAAATTGCTTTTTTTTCCTTCGCGGGTAAAAATGTTTGAGGATCAACAAATTTATCCCGCAAATTAATTTGTTCCTTCTCCGCTTGCAAACCTTTTTCGGATTCTTTTAAGTTGTTTTCATTTTTTGTAAAATTTTTTCGTTGAGTATCTTTCTTATCTGCATCAATCAAGTTTATTTTCGTGTGTTCCTCCTTTTCTTTTTTTCCAGATTCGTCTTCTTGTTGCTTAACTAAATCCACCAATGTACCGTCTTCAATGCCTTTTAATTCATTTGTAATATCAGGTTCATTACGGGATATTGATTTATCAAATGTGTAGAGTTCAGAAGTTATATTAATGATTTTAAATAAATTATTCAGGTAAGGGAATTCATCCGAGTTAGTTTTACTTATCAAATGAGCAAACTGGTTATAAGTCATTTTTCTGTAAGCTGCAAGCATAGCCAAAAATTCTCTTATTAATTTTAAATCAAGTGTATCAGAAGCTGTTGACAGATTTTTAAAAATGATTTCCCAAAAGGTATCACAAAGAAATTGCAAATCGAATTTCAGTCTGTCGGAAAAGAAAGCTTTAATTTCATTTAAAACTTTTTTTGATTTGAAAAAGGGGAAATATAAATGAACAAGGAAATGCATAAAGTCGTTTGAAAATTGGAATACCAACCTTTGTAATACAAAAGGATTGGTACTTATTAGTGATTTGAGTTTATCCGCCAGATCCGGGTTGATTAAATCACCGTTCATAATTTTTGTCTCAAGAATAACAAGGTCATTGATTCTTGACCACCATGGAAAATGACCGAACTCTAAAAAATAAATGAAAATATCTTCGACTGATTTTTGATAGTGTATCAGATCTATTTCAGATTTGTCATTAACGTTAAATTGCAGTTTTTCCTCTAATTGTTTTTTCGCAGCTATTAAAATATTTTCAACCAGCTGATCCTCAAAATTATTAATACCAATTTTTCCGATGTCCAAATCCAATTTATCCAACCGGATAATAGTATCAACATTTGAAAATTCTGAAAACAATTTATCTAATTCAGGAAGGATCCTTTCATAATAAATATTTCTGATACTATCCTGAAAGTAGCTAACCCTGCTGCCCGGGGGCATTTCCAATTCTATGATCTGCTTCTGTATTATGTGATTGTTTCGGTTCACTAAGCTAACGTAATAATAGAATTTAGAAAATCCAGGAATTGATTTTTTATAGTGGTTAAAACGGCTTGATTTTTTTCTGCTGTAATTGACAACAGCCATTCTTTGTATGCACTTTCAAAAAGTTGCATTTTAACATTATCAATCCAGTAAATTTCAGGCATGATATGAGCCGGTGTTTCTTTATGAATTACTTTTTCAATATGTATCTTGAAATCGGGATCACGAAATCTTTTCATTGGATCGGGGATCTCAGGAGGTTCGGAAGGTATCGGAAAAATAAACATAATTCTGAAAGAATAAGGATCTGTTTTACTTTCAATTATCTGATCGTGACTATCCAGCTCCACTTCTAAAAATTTATCGACGTTACCTGCAATAACGTCATTGACTTTTGGTCTGAGCAGGATATTTTCAATTAAATGAAAACCTTCCCTATTTGCATTTGCAAGATCTGATTGCCTGTAATCCTCAATCCCAAGGAGTCCGCAGATTCTTTTTTTAAGCCATGGCACATTATCAGTATCCCATGTGTCCGAAAGAAAACTAATGCATTTATTAATTTCGAGTTTTGCTGCTTCTTCAGTATCAAATTCTTTGGCGGATTTTGCAATAACTAAAGAAGTAGAGGGATCAGATATTTGAAAAGTTTTTTTGCCTGTTGCGAGCGTTGTGACTGCATAATTATTTTTATTCTTACCGAACCCTGAAACTAAAGCAATATTCGCATTTGCTGATTCAATAGTTGAAAAAAATTCACTTACCAGTAAATCGTCGGGCTCCTCATTTTTCAAGGTCCATTTGTAAACGATGAAATACATATTATGCACTGCTTCAATCTTAAAAAACTCAAGCCTGTTTCTTCCAAGATAGTTAAAAGAAGTAGGACGGTTTATGCTGTTTATTGAATATTCCTTTAAGAAGTTTGACTTGTTCCGGATCAAAGTATCAAGAAAATCGCTTCCATATTTTGAATACATCAGAAGGGCATAGTCAGTAAAGTCTTCGCCAAACTGTGCAATTAGATGGTCAAGAAAACTATTTCTCCGGCCGAATCCTGAAGCAGAAAATTCAAATCCTTTCAAAAAATCAGGAACATGAGTCGCGTAGGTACTTTTTAATAAAGGAGATACATCAGGAACGCTCGTCAGTTGCTGCCAGAAGTAAGTATCATTTTCAGATGAATAGATTGAAAATAAATCTCTGACATGAGCAAGTTGTGAAAGATAATTTGCCAGCAATTGCTCAAAGAAAAGCAGAAATCCTTTGAGCTGTTTTGCCTGAACTTTTCTTTCATCATCTGCATCTTTCGGCAGCCCTGAATAACCGATTCCATAGGCTTGTGGAAATTCATTTTGTATCGAATAATATTCTTCCACGTCCAGATTATTTCCGGTCGGTATAGGTAAGTCGTTATCAACACTGGATTTAATTATATTATCCTGTTGCTTTTTGGCATTAAATATATCAATCACAGAGTCAATATCATATTTCACTTCAATAGAATTTTTCAGCACCTTAATATTCGATTTGGAAATACTTAATTTCGGTTTATAAATGTCCATCAAGGTGAGCTTAAGGCAGTTTCGGACATTTGAAGTAATTAATTGATTGTTTATAAAATTCGAAATCTTCAGGTCCATAATCGAAATGATGCTTTTATTCTGATTGGCGTAACTTGAATTACTATAACTTAAAACTTTATTCAGTTTCATTATTACGTTGATCAGGTCTGATGTATAGATAGTATTTCCTCTTTTATTTTCATCATTCAATTCATCATTATCAATAAAGCCATATTTTAGCAGAGGTCCTTCGAAAATTTCATCGGCACTTATTCCCTTTCCAAGCATTTCATCCAGGGTATAAAACTTAATCACAGGAGAAATAAATTTTTCAAGACTATAAAATATTTCTGCAAGGATCTGCTCGACAACAATCCCGGAGGCAATTTCAAGCGTGGCGCTTACACCGATTTCCTGTATCCTTGAAGTCCCGATAGAATAAAAGTCTTCCGATAAATTTCTTTTGTTGTTTATATACTCTGTTATTATTTCAATTATTCCCTTTGTCCTCATAATTTTTTTATTGAACTTGACTGCAAGGCTATTAGCTCCGGTTTCCTGGAGTTTACTTTCAATCAGCGGTAACTCAACTGCAGCATCTTGTATCCCGGATGGAACGTGGATTGTAATACCGATCTGATCTGTTCCTCCTGTGTAAGTCACATTCATCACTGCAAAAAAATCCAGACCATTCGAACCCAGCTGTTTTAATCCTCCGGAACCCTGATCCTGCAGTGTAATCCCCGTAATATTAATCAGCGATTTCCAGGGAGGTAAAACTTCATCCCAAAAAGGAAAAGCAACCTCAATCTTTTTTATTTCTGCCGGTACTCCGTTTTCTATTTCTGTGACAATGATCCCGCTGCTAAGGTCTCCAAATTCATCATCCTCTTCCAGCTCCACCAAAATTTTGTAAAGTCCGTTCACATAAATTCTCTCACCATCTTCATAAGTGAGTTTCTTTGATTCACGGTCCAGATAAAAAATCTTTTCTGAATCCTCAGACTTTGCCAGCCACGCATTACGAATATCTTCATGGTCAATGAGGAATTTTCGGAAGTCATTAACAGTAATCGGATTGCATGGAAGAATCTCAGCTGCAGAAAAAAAATCTTTTTCAGTCTCGAGAGCATTTGGTTTGCTTGCAAGCAGATCCTCTATTGGTTTTGTTGCACGGGATCCCAGGTCTGTAATTGCATATGATAGTATTTCAAGAATGGTAATGCCCGGATCATGAATGTTATGATCGGTCCATGTTTCTGAAGCCAGCGATTGTATGTATTTAATACCCTCTGCTCTAAGAAAAGTATAATCCATACTTTGATATGCGGGCTTATCTTTTGAGATCAGGGTAATACTTGTATCTGTTTCAGCCATCTGCTTTTGAATGAATTAGTTAGAGTTTGAATTTGATTTTTCCAATTCACCGTTTTGAATTTTTAATTTTTCATTGACCGGGCCTGTATTCAATTGCTCTGTTGCAATACTTTGAATTCTTCCGATTAATTCATGGACCTGTATAAAAGGAAGATTTCCTAAAGCGCTTAACAAAAGATTTACATCTTCCACCTTTAATTTTAAATTTATTTCTTTCATAATTAATTTTGTTTAAAAATTTTTATTCTTTTATAAAAATTGTTTTTTATTTTGCAGGTATTTAAGATTTTGGCAACCATTCAATAAACTTCTTCTTCAGTCTTTTTTTCTAGGACTGTTAGTTTTTCATCCAATTCTTTTATTGCATTTAACATAACATAAGTCAGTGCGCTTGCATCAAGAGATAACAGTTCAGTTGGCTCTGAATCGGATTCATTGAGCATTGCTTTAAAGTTTCCAATCATATAAGGAAATATTTTTTGTACTTTTTGGGCAATAAGGCCAACGTGGCGTTGATCGGAGATTATCCCTGCTTTCCCATTAAATTTATATCGAACAGGCTCAAGTTTTTTTAGCAATCCAAGGCCGTCAGTAAAAGGTGTTATATCCGATTTTAATCTTTCGTCAGAGGTGGCTTTCCATGTCCCACCTGTTGGCTTAGCGGCATCTCCATTGACCACCAGAAGACAGCCTCCCGGGTCTGCTGCCGCCCCGATATTTAAAATACCACCTGCAAGGATCATTTTAGCAGAGTTCCCATTTGAAAATACAATCTTGCTTGTAGCTGCACAATTAATAGCTGTCTGACCGTTCAAATCATGGGCAAATCCATATTTATCTGTAGTCGAAAAATCTTTATGGCTGAAAAAAGCTGTATCGTTTCTGGAAAATATGGTCGCGTTTCCAAATCTGATCTTATTGTCATTGGTTGTTGCGTTATTAAGTTCTACTTCCAGTTTATATGTTGGTGCTATACCAATTCCAACTTTTCCGGATGCATAATTTATATCAGTTCCGATAGTTGTCCATTGTGAAGCACCACCGCCAAGAGTTTTCCACGTTGCTCCCTCTCTAAACTCAAATACAGAAGAAGTACTGTTATAACGTATCGTTCCACTTGTTATTGAATCACTATTTCCAATTGTAATTCCTTTTTCAAGAGAAACATTTTTGCTTCCATCGACACTTATTCCATCATCTGATTTATTGGGATAAGAGTCTATCAGGTCAGCAAAGTTTTGCTGCGTGGGTTTAAATCCGGTTTGAAAAAAACCTTTTAAGTTTGCTTTGTTTTGTTGTCCCATAATATTTTTTTTAAATTAATATTTTTTATAAAAAATCTAAGTTTTTTCATTAGAGCCTCAGGAACTTTGTTGATGATGATGTCATCACATGATTCAATTACTCAGTAACCTTCATAGAACCAATCACATACTTCTATTTATCAACAATGAAGTCTACACTTATTGCCATATAATCAATGCCGGTATACTCAATACCGGAACATTGATATTCACCCGTTTTCAACACCGCAATCCTGTGCTCTGTGGCTGATACCAGAATACTTTTCGGACCGGATGCATAGGCAACTTCAACAGGGTTTCCTATTATGAAGTCTGCACCTATTTCCATCATATCCAGGCCGGGAGGAATTAACTCTACTATTTCAAAATCAATCCCAATGCTCATTTCACCGATTCCTATTCCATCATCACTTCCATCAAATATATGATACAGCTTAAAGTCATTTACAAAGTCTACATAATCTCTGTTTTCAATGAATGCGAGTATATCCGAACTGAATATTTTACCTCCAAAGGTAATGTCCTCTCCTTCTTCATAAGCCCAGGGTGATAAATATTTTTTTATTTCTTCATTCAATAAATTGCCATAATAGCCTGCATCTTTTCCTTCAATGAATCCAACTTTAAAATCTACCAGCAATTGTTCATAGATTGGATTACTTACTTCAAATTTTACAAACAATGGAATGTATTGCGATATATACTCTTTTATTTTTTGCAGGGTCACAAAATCTGCTTTTGGCTGAAGCGGGTTTACTGAGTTCTTATTTATCAGATTCGGAACTACAACGGCAGTCACAGCCCCGGCGGAGAGATCACTATTCTTATCAGTATGAGTGAGACACTTTATTTTGAAGACTGAGGGAAATTCATTTAATATTAACCTTTCATAATCCCATAAAGTCAGTGCTCTGTTTTTATGTCTTAGTCTCTCGCTTACTCTCGTATAAAAAGTATTGTTCTTCTCTTCAGCTTTTCCGTCAAAAGAATTATAGGGCTGAAGAATAGATTTCAAAGAAGAATCTTTTACTATAAGCTCTTTAATGGAAAAAGGAGCCAATGGTTGTAAGAAGTGATCGTCAAAAATCTCATCCTCTAAATTTCTAATAACATAGCTTGCCTCTACAGCTTGAGTTTTCACATCAATAAAACGACTGATACCTATTGGATCTTTCTCAACACTAGCTCTCAACCAATAAAGACCACCCGGCATCAAAGTGTTATTGTTTGTTGCATCACTTCCTATCGCCAAAGAAATAATTCCTGAAGTCTGAAATCCTCTTGTTGTATTCATTATGATCTGAAGCTGCGTGACTGGAATCCATTGATCATAAGATAAGTAGCTCCAGTGAATATCTTCATCTTCAATTGTAGTATTAATATCTGCACTTCCTTCTACTGCCTGGAAGAGCATGCTTACGTTTTGAGGCGGAACAAGATTTTCAATCCCTAAATAAAAATTCCCCAGATAAAGAAATTCATCTTCTAAGTTTGCTTCATCCTTATACTGGGTGAGCAGATAAGGTTTCTCTGCTTTTATTTTTGCTTCTCCGAAAGGCTCAATGTAATAAAACTGTTCAATGTCATCGCTAATATGAATTGTCTCTGTCGAAGAATAATTTAATGAAAGAGATTTAATTGAAGGCGTATATATAGGATCAGGCAATGATCCTTCATCCGGATTCTTTGCAAAAATGATTGCTTTCGTTGCATAAAAATTAGGATATTCACTATGACCAAACGCAGTAAATGGCAGATTGGTGTCGGATGGATTTGAAATTTCTAGTTTAATAAACCCCGTTTGAGTTTTATTGTCAAATGGACTTAATTCCTGGAGATCAATATTTCTGTTGTATATAATGCCGGTAAAATTTATAACAATTTTTCTGGTAAGCTTTGCATCCTGAAGGTCAAATAAAAAGTAATTCTTATCAACATCATTATTAAATTCATACCATTTGTCCTGATTTAGAATACTAATTCTTGCTGTGAATGATTGATTCGTCAATACATTCTGTAGCAAATCAAAAATTGAAGTATAGTAAAGTCCCAGTTTCTTCTGAGGCACATCATTCCAGAGAATATCGAGGCTGAGAGAAGAAAGCTGCTTTTGAAAAACCTCGGCACTTCCAATATAAAAAACTGAATCAAGTGTCGGCGAGCTGCCGAAAGGTAAAAAAGGTTTTGCGGGATTTAATGTGGATTCGTCGTTTTGAATCACAAGATCTTTAACTCCACTGACATCAACATCGATAGTAACTATATCGATTTCTACAGTATAAAGTTTATGATAAAGGTATGAACCCTCGGTAAGTACAACTTTCAAAACAGGCCATTCCGTATCAAATGATCCCTGGAGAATTGTTTTGTCAAATGGAATTATTGCCGGATCTATAGACTCAAATGTAAATTTAATTTCAAGCTTATTATTATCAAGAATTTTTGCAGAGAAGGAGCCGGGCTCTACCCATTCTTTTTCACCGCTTAAAAAAATCTCAACCCATCTGCTTATGTCTCCGCTTACTGAAGCATTATTCTTAAAGCTTATCGTTAATGTAACAACACGCTTTCCTTCTTTCAAAAGTAACATTGGTGATGCAAAAGCAAAGCCTATCTTTGCTTCCTGCATGTTTCTTAACTCTTCCGGTTTACTATCCTGGTTTTCACCAAAGCCACTCCACTTAGAGTCCGTACCTTCGAATGCTTTCCCGTTGCCGTCCGCTGAGTTTGAGACTTCTGCAGAATAAATATGAAAATTATCCTCATCGATATAGATACTTTTAAGACTCTTGATCTGAGCTTTATTTATTACTATCTCATTATTAGTTCTATAAATAATCGGACCGTTATTGTCCTTGCCAGCTTTAAGCTCGGTCCCGGCTGCAATTAAATGCTCGGCCGGATTTTTAGCCAATTCGAAAATGATGTGCACTTTATCTGAAACGGCCGGCTTGGTTACCAATTGTAAAACTTTTTTATAATAAAAATCAAGGTGGCGTTGTGTGATAGTATTGAGATCATCTTGTGCAAATTGAAATAATTTGACAAAGGTTAAGAATAAAGCGTAGTGAGGTTCGAAGTTTGATTTACTTTCCAGTATTGAAATTATTTCTTCTTCAGTTATGGAAATCTCATCTGAATCAGGATTGAAATATCTGAAGAAAGAATTCCAGTTTCCTGGTGTTGAACCGTTTAAATTAAAAAAATTTATTTCTTTTGATAGTTTTGAAACAAAAGTTAAAATTTCTTTTAACTTTAATTCATCAACCTTAATAAAATCAGGACTGAGAGCAGTCACGAGCCGTTGTCCCTGATTGGTCCCGTCGGTTATAAGAAAATCTTCCTGTGATGAATTGTTATTCATAATTTAATTACTGCTTTCCGATTTGTAAAAAGGAAACACAAGGTTGCTTCGTGTGTTGGTTGCCCTTATCACATATTCCACATAGATAATAACTACACCTTCGTTTTCATTTTCAGTTATTAATTCTATATTGTTGAGATCAATACGTGGCTCAAAGTATAAAATTGCAACTTCTATTTTTTTTTTCATTTCTGTTTTTAAAGTTGTATCAAGCGATTCGAATATCATGTCATCCATATTACACCCAAACTTCGGCTGCATTATTCTCTCGCCTATTGCAGTTGCAAGCAATATCTGGAGACTGCTCTTGATATCTTCCTCGCCATTGAGCATTTTAACCTGACCTCCAGTGTTATCAAAAGTCGGGGGAAAGCTCCAACCCCGTCCCAAAAAGGAATTCTCTTCATTCATTGTTTAATGTATTAAATTATCCGATTAAAACAGTGAAACATCCGGCAACAATGGAACCTCCATGTGCGGTGGTGTCGCCCATCCTGGCTGCAAATTTTCCTCCTATCTGAACTGTGGTTGATCCAATTATTATTGAATCGGGAGGACCAACACATAATGCCATATCACCGACACATGCTGCCGGCATTCCTCCGATTAAAACTGTCGGACATCCGGGTGGCAGCACCGGTCCACCGACATGAGGAACGACTCCGGTCACCATGGGACAAACGTGCATATCTGTTATTCTTGCTGCAGGAGGCATTGTAATCTAATTTATTTGTACCAATGAACCTTTTAGTTTTGCAATAGCGCTGCTTGTCAGCTCTATTCCTGCGCTTCCGTCTGCTTTAAAACTGCTCATTGCTACGTTATTAATATTTTTTCCCTGGATATCTATATCATCATTCGTTTTCATTGTAATCTTCTTTTTACTCTCTATAGTAATTCCGTCTGCATTCAAAGTAATCTTGTTGCCGTTTTCATCTTCAAGTTTTATTAGTCCTGCATCTTCATCCATCACGATACTTTTCCCGGCCGGAGTTTCGAGGGTTATTGATTTTTTGTCATCATTAAAAATAAGCTTCATCTCACTTCGTGAGGTATAGCCTTTCTTATGATTTTCATCTGAAGCTTTTATAGGTGCCGGCTTGCTGCTGCTGTTAAGTGCACCCAGCACGATCGCATTGCGGGGATCATTATTAAGAAAACCAACTATTACTTCATCGTCAATTTCCGGTCTGAAAAAAGTACCGCGGTTATCTCCAGCATCCAGGCAAGCAACCCGTGCCCATATTCCCTGTTCATCGTTACTTATTATCGGAAGCCTCACAAGTATCCTGTCTTCACTGTCAGGATCATCCTGAAGTTGTGTGACAATACCTATCTGCAAACCTTGCACGGCAGGCAGCATTCCGGAAGCCGGCAGCTGGTTAACCTGGTATGACTGCATAAACCAATCCGGTGAGAGACCAAACTGAGCATCAGTTTTCCACACCCCGTCGCTTATCTCGTGCCGGATTCCCGAGACATAAACTTTGCCGTTCATCCTGTCTCCCAAACCTCCCAGCTCAATTATGTCGCCGGGTTTTATATCCCCGTAACCTTCAAATCCGACTCTGCCCCTGATTTTTGATAATTGCGTTTTTAAAAATTCTGCATCAGCCCATGCTTGTAATTCTTCCGAAGATAAACCTGTATGCCGGAGATCCAATTGCTCCGGACCTGCTACTGCAGCAAGATCTGCCGATGGAATGTTTCCGTTAAAATCTATTGCCGGATCGGTACCGTCGGCTTCTGAAATTGCCTGAGTAGACGGATCCCAGGCAAAAGCCTTCACTGCCTGATATTGATCTCTTGCATCTATATCTGCATCGAAATCAAGAATTGTTGCTCCATATATTAAACTCAATACCGGATCTGCATCCAGCTTCGGCTCCATGATCGATATCTTTCCGTCATCTACCATGCAAACTTTCCCGTTTGCTTCTGATCTTGCAATCATAAAATCCCAATCGGATGAGTCAAATTGTACAAGACTCTTCTGCTGAACCGAAGTTGACTCAATATCTTTTTCCAGACCATACGTATCGATGATTTCCTCAATTGCTTCACTGTCATTTTTGTCAGCAAAATATTTACTCTTTTTACCAATTGTCATTTTTACTGATTCATCTTTGCATTCCAGCAATAACATTGAGCTTCCGCTGCTTCTGATCTTAATCCCATGTTTAATAATGATGCCCTTAAAAATTGTGGTTTCATCTGAACTATATCCGGATAGAATTTCTATTTCTTTACCGGGTAAGAAAATGTCTTCATTGCTTACTTCAAATTCCTCCTTTGAGGCACTCCCATCCTGAATTGCTATACTTGCCGAAGGAACTCTGTTAATCTCTTTATTTACCACAATCGATAAAACTCCTATCTCCTTTGGGATCCCCTCTCCGTCAACATTTATGGTAAAGGTTACAAGATTTGTCGGGCTTGTGTTTGGTAAAATTCTGCTGTCGCTCATTTTTTAGATTTTTCTATTGGGGGAAATTTTAATTTAGTACCGGGAATAAGATCCCTGAAATTATTCAAATTGTTTACTCTTGCGATTTCCATATAATAACTTGAATCCCCGTAAATTTTATATGACATCAACGGTAAGGTGTCACCAAGCTTCACTTCACGTAAATGTGTCAGATCGGGAGAACTGCTTTTCTCCATAGCTACACGCAGATCATCTGCAATTGATCCGGTAAATGATGCCGAGGCAACTACCCTTATGGGCGTTCCGTCAGGTTTGAATAATTTAAAATTAAAGCTTACACTTGTAAGGACTCCTTCAAAAAAAAGAGTGCCCCATAGAAGCTGTACCTTATTTGGAGAGTGAGTCTCACCGTAATAGTTGTAGACAACTTTCTTGAATTTTTCAATATCCGCGAAGATATCATATTCTTCAGAACCTGCAATTGCACTTGCAATTGCTCCTGCTATCGGAACACCGCTCAATGCACCCGCAATTCCGGTCAAGGGTTTAGGAATTACTCCGGTACTGTCAAATAGAAAATCAAACTGAATCGTTTGGGGCTGAGAACGAATGTATTTCCGGTCCTGCCCGGTGGTTCCTGCAGGCTGAAATTCGGAATACTCTATTGTATGATTAATCTTAAAAGTCTCGGGATTTACTAAAGCATCATAAATAAGATCAGGGTTTGATGTGACATCACCTGATTCTTCTATCGCTTTAATTTTTAATTTTTTTAATTCTCCTGACAAGCTTTTATCTCTCCTGTTTTTCTTTTAATATTTTTAAAACCTGCTCGACACACAGTGAAATAAGTACATTGATTTGGGCCGGTGAAGCTGAAGGAGAGGCTGTGGTTTTATTATCCGCGGAGCTCTCCTGTACAAGAGCCCTAATGTGCAACTCTTTGATTTCTATTGGCATATTGGTAAATTGACCTGTGAATTAGGATAATGTGTTTTTTGGGATTTATAAAAAATCCGTGCCATCCAAATTCCAATTTTGAAAAATAATTTCTTCCGGTAACCTATAAACCAACATTAATATCAAGTGAAGCTGTAAGTGACCCTGCCAGATCCATTGCTGCGCTTAGTGGATCATAGTATTTGAAATATTGATAATGCAAAGTCAGGGTTTCAACAACTACTTCACTTCTTTCAGCATTAAATCCTGAGATGTCCAATTTTTTTGGAATAGCGTTAATAACATACCAGTTGTATAAAGGCAGATGATTCTGGTCAAGCAGAGAGATAAGAATATTTGTCGGCTTAAATTCAAAATTTTCAATTGCATCCTTGCACCAATGAAGAATTCCAGATCCCATAAACTTTCCTCTCTTCAAAACCAATTCGCTGTAACTTGTTCGCACCGGTAGCTGATGAATAAACCGGTTTTCCCCGCCTTCTTTGTACGGCTCATAATCCATGTTAACACTCAGCCCGCTCACTTCCTGAAATCTCAGATCATTGGGAAATTGCGGAAATAATTCAAATGTTACCAGGAAATGAAAACCAACCTGTGGATACTCAAACATAATTATTCATTTTGAATTGTTAATCCCTCGTGTGCAAGGTCAAGGCTTTCTATCGCAACATCATTTCCGTCAGCTTTCAAATCTGTCGGGGTAATCTTTAGAGGCCATGCATTTTTTACTTTCCAAACAATAACAGGCTCGTGATTTTCATTAAGTAAGCTGATTGTTAGATCCCGCCTGGTAATATCATTCAGGTTGACTGTATTAAACCATTCGTAAAATTGATTATCTCCTTTAAACGTGCCGCGCTTTAGTGTTATATTCGAAAATTTACGCTGCCCCGGCATTTTAATTTTTGAATACTCCGGACTTGCTCCGTCACGATATTCAATTACTTCGGATGATATATCCAGACCTGTTACCTCGGTAAAACCAATTTTGCTGCCGCCCCATTCGACCTGGAAATGAAATTTCGGAAGAGGATATTCTGCCATGATTTTTTTAGTTTAATGTTAAAAAAAAAATTTGTTTAAAAATATTTTACTTAGAATTTTTATAGGTAATATTAAATCGAAATTGTTTTATGATTCCTGCATCTTGTGCATAAAGCGAAGTATGATGAATTCCGCCGGTCTGACTGCTGCCATTCCTATTTCAACAATCAATCTGCCCTCAAGTATATCCTGAGCAGTCATTGTTTGGCCAAGTCCTACCTTTACGAAAAAAGCTTGCTCGGGCTTAGCACCTGCAAGTGCTCCCTGTCTCCATAATACGGTTAAGTAATTCTCAAGCATCGCACGGATTTTTACCCACGTGTTTGCATCATTTGGCTCAAATACAAATTGAAAAGTTGCTTTTTTTGCAGACTCTTCGACCATATTAAAAAATCGGCGAACACTTATGTAACGCCATTCATTGTCATTGCCTGCTAATGTTCTTGCACCAAAGACCAGAGTACCTTTGCCTGTAAATGAACGTATGGCATTTATTGATTTCCCTGAATCAACATTCACATTTAAGGCATCCAGCTCTGATTTAGTAAAAGTAACAGTTGGTGAAATAACATTATTTAAGCTGACATTAGCCGGAGCTTTCCAGACTCCTCTGGTTCTGTCAGTACTTGCATATACTCCTGCTACTGCTCCGCTTGGAGGCATAGTAGTCATGCTGTCGCCGGCTCCCTGCAAAATATTTTTGTAGCCGGAAAACGAAAGCACCAATGAGTCATCAAATGTTTTTGAATAGGTCTCAGCACTGCCCGATATTAATTCAAGGTAAGCCTTATTCAAATCTTCGAATAGTGGTAATAAAGCATTAAATGATTGCGTCCTTCCTGCTTCATCATCGGCTGTAATAACTGTTGTAGCGGTAGCTCCGCTTACTCCCGCCCAATTGGAATCTGTGAATATTAAGTCTAAGGCTGCAACTGTAGTTGGTGTGTAGCCGGTTATTTCACCGGTTTCTTTTTCCAATCCAACAACTTTTATGTAAGTAGGTGCAAATTTAGATAACACTGAAGCTCTTACATCAGCTTTCAATCCGTCAAATGTCAGGACTGAAGCATCACTGTCGTCGATAAATTTGTTTATCTGCGAACCAATATCATATAAGTATTGAAAAATATTTTTAAGGTTGGTGTTGGTATTGCTTGAATTAAATGTTGTAATGAGTTCGTTAATTTTATCTCGTAAATTACCATTGGGAGGACTTAATAATTTTGTTTTGGCTGTAATTGTTTCAACATCATGATAGGATTTGTCAACTTTATCTATGATGTCTAATGCAGTTGCGTCGGTTGTCAGTCCTTTTAAAGAAGTGGGTACACCAGAGCGCTTAATAACGTCCTTAATATCTGTATATCTAATAGTCTTGGGGAGATTTACTTTTAACCAAGGTGTATATGCAGTTCCATAGTTAAGATTATTGATGCCAACATTAGAACGGAATGTATCTCCTTTAGAATCATTTTCTTTTAAATCAAAAATTCCAACTCTATCCTGTAAATCCTGACATTGCGTAAGAGCTGCCACCTGCACATTGGCTACTTTAGTTGAATCCATGGTAACTACATCCGGAAATAAAATCATCGTCGGTTCGTCTTCTTTTGACAAAGCGGCTATTCCGGTTTCAAATGCAGGCTGATCAATAGTATCATCATAATCACCCACTGAAACTATATAACAGTCTCCTCCACCATTAGCATAAAACATTCGCAAACTGTCATACATAAAATATTTATTGCTGACAATAGCAGAAATAAAATTGTTGCTATCATCTATATTTACTTCAGTCACTTTGGGAGACGGGCCTGTGCCGTAGTAAAGCTCAAATTCTACCAATGAGCCTATTCTTTTCGGAACATCTCTTAAATCATCCGGGGCAAGTTTTTTTGCAATTTGTGTATATCCGATGAAAGCAGGAATAGCAGTTTCTACCTGTGCTACCGAAGGTGGAAAGGATGGTATCTCATTTATATAGACACCAGGTGTTTTAATGGCACTTTCATTAATTTGCGACATAATTTTTTAATTTTAATTTTTTTTAATAATTCAAAAATATTTCTGATGAGAAAATCTTACTTATTTTATCTGCTTTAATAAATGACGATGCACATTTAATCGGTGATGCGGTAATATTTCCTGACGTGACCTGAAAATTGTTTAACGGTTTCGCGCATAACGGAATTGGTTCTGTCGAAATTACAGGATTTCCCGGTCCGTCAAATTTATAAAGACCAGTTATGTCTTTTATTGATATGACATTGTTCTTAGCTGAATAATATTTCCACGTTGTAATTCTATTCTTAAATCTAATAACGTAATTTATTTCCTTCACTGTGCCGGAATCATTTATCATCGAATATTCAGATGAAGCAGGTGAATCAAAGAAAACATCCACGACTCCAAATACATTATCAGCAGGACTAATGGTGTCATCGGAAACAACAAATTTATGTCCGCTAATATTTTCCCAATAATTTGAATCAGAAACCGACACAGCATCACCTTTTGGAATGAAATTTTTAGCTTTATAAATATTTGAATCTGCAAATACAATTGTTCCTTTGTAAATATCGGGATGATCATCTGAGTAATATTGCCTTATGTTTATATAGTCCTTATCTAACAAATCATTTGCAGTTCCGTATTGCGGCTCTGTTAGTTCTTGAATGTATTCATTATCATTTAGCTGGAATGTGAAATCTTTTGGAATATATTTTTTTGCTTCATACATTTTTGTTCCTGCAGAGAATAAATTTCCTTTGTATATATCAGGATGATTAGCAATCATATTAACCGCGGTTATTGTGTATATCGGAAATCTATTAATGTTGAGCTTGCGCCAAAATAAAAATTCGGAAGGATCATGTTGAGAGGAGGGAGAGCTATGTTGTATGGCCTCGTAAACCCCGCTGTCATCTTTAACTAACGAGCCCATTTCATAATCTTCGTTTTCATCATAACCGGGTATCTCTCCGCTTAAATAATATATTCCATCCTTTTTGTTATTAGACCGGTTTGAGAAATAATAGATCTGATTTTCCGATTCGAAAATTTTTAAATTTGAAATATTTATAAAAATCGGGTTTTTCAATTTTAATATGAATCTAAATGCAACTCCTTCTTCAATCTTAATAAAAGTGTTACTTCCCGTATCTACTGCTGCCAATGCTGTTAATTTATTTCCGTATGATTTATATATAATTTTATAACCTTTAAATAATCTTTTGGTATTGTCAGTTGGAATTATTTCGACATCATCAAATGATTCCTGTAGATTATAATAATCATGAAACAGTTCAATAGAAAAAAGTATTTTAAATGAGGTATTCATTTTAATGTGTAAAATCAGATCCCTGAATTCCTACTTCTTTAATAAGTCCACCTTCAGCTTCAATAGCAGATTCTTCAAGCATTATCATTCTCATTTTATACAAGACCGAAGGCATATATTTCCCCCCTATCATTCCCCAAAGATGATTTAATTGCTCAAAGTTTAAGCTGTACAAATCAAATATTAATTTATCGATTCCTGAATCCAAAGTAGGTGTATTTTCATGTGTAAATACATTTGTAAATTGAAAAAACTGTATCACTGAAGAAAGTTGTTTTAGTGCAGTTTCATATTCAGAATGAGTCGGGGTAAAAAGGCAATAAAGATTTAGATGTATTTTGGGATTCTTATATACAACTTTGTTATCGATTTTCCTGAAATTTTCAGGATTGCGGGATATCCGATCCTCTTCCACGTTTATTAATGATAGAAAAATCTTGCTTTCAGTGTCGCTGGGATGATCAATAACTTTTGTAATGTTTTGCAAATCTACATTATTAGTCCCGCTATTAAGCGGATCTAGATACTTATTTATTTCATCTCTTATAAATTTTAAAGAAATATCAATCATTTTGTAGAAGCTTTTAAGATTTTTCTTTATTTGTGAATCCTATTATTGAACTAATTATTATTGATTAGATTTTTCAAGATTATCGTAAAAATTGATTGCATATCCTTTTATCTTGTCAGCACTATCCGGTCCGTTAATTATTTTTCCGTGCATCTTTCCAATCAGTTTGAGTGCTGTTAAAAAAAAAATCAGATAACTTTAAGGTTGTAAAAAAGCCATTAACCATCCCTCCATATTCTTTTTACAGATATTCCGAGATCCAGGGAGAGCGAAGAGTTGCTATACAAATCAATTCCAATTGTGTCACCCTTTTTTTGATAATTATAACCATGAGCGAGCTGAACCGGCCCTCTTCACTTTGCTTACAGTAAAGACAATTTCCTGAGAATAAGATTGGACCCTATACAATGACAATAAACAATAATAAAAATTCTTTCATTGTTTAAATTACGATTGATAAATTATAAGAAAGAATGTATTGATTCTAATGGGGAAATAAAAATTTCAAAATCATTCAGTTGAAAAAATATTTTACTAAATATATAATTCTCTAAAATACTTACAATAGAAAACTTTCCACGTATTCGTAAAAAAACCTTATTTAGGAGAATATACGAATATGAACAAGTCATTGCAGATTTTTTCAAATTATAAATTCTTAAGAAATTCTACTTTATGCATTTAGCGATGTATCCGTTTCAGTGCTGTTAAAAATTTTCTCCCATGTTATTTGCAATTACTTGTTTAAGCTAATCGAAAAGGTCATTAAATATATTATTCTATATTGCATTTACAAGTAAATTCTTCTAAATTGTTCGCAATTAAATCCTTTTGGGGAGGATATACGAAAATGAAGGAGGAGCAAACAAAACTCGCAGAAAAATTTTGCGAAATTCTTAAGCTCAAAAACTTCAGCTCCAATTCCATCAAGAACTACAAAAGCCGGCTAATTTCATTTATATCATTTTTCAGTCAGAAAGATATTAGATATCTTTCAAAAAGAGATCTCAAGAAATATTTTAGATATTGTACAGTTGTAAGAAATTATTCTGTATCAACCTTGAAACAGCAACTGAATTTTATAAAACTTTTTTTTCAGACTGTGTATGAGAAAAAATTAGACTTGGATTTTGTTAAGAATCTGAATAAGGAGTACAAGCTTCCTACAGTTTTAAATTCAGAAGAGATAACAAGAATTTTACACTGCAATCTAAATTTAAAGCATAAGTTGATAATTGCAACAATTTATTCATGTGGTCTTAGGCTGCAGGAGACAGTTGATCTGAAAATTTCTAATATTGATACAGAAAAAAAAATTATCAGAATCAACCAATCTCGGGGAAATAATTTTAGAGAAATAATGCTTTCTGAAAAGTTGATCGCTATGATTAAAAATTATAGAAAAATTTATGAACCTAAAGTTTGGCTTTTTGAAAATCCTTATGGGCAGCAATACTGTACTAGAAATATTCAATTACTTTTTAAAAGGGCATTGAAAAAGGCTGGCGTAAATCAAGCCTTTTCTGTTTATTCACTACGACATAGCTTTGCCCTTCATCTTTTGGAATCGGGAACCGATGTAAAATACATTCAGAAACTTTTGGGACATAATAATATAAAATCTACTCAAATTTATACATATATCTGTCGCAATAGTATCAAGGAGATTAAGAGTCCTTTGGATCGATTAAATATTTGATTCATATGTGCCGTAACAAGATACATTTCATAAGTGAAAATTTTTAAATTTATTAATTTCCATTGGTTATTAGATCGTCTTGTTTATACATTTTGTTTTTCATGAGATTTTTCAGCCCCAAATGTTAAATGTCAAAATGTTCAATATTAGATCACTTCAACTACACAATGCAGGGGAACTGTACTAATTTACAATTTACAATTGGGAAGAAGTGCGACCTGGGGGGCTCGAACCCCCGACCTAATGATTAAGAGTC
>CAWIJF010000003.1:0-365000 GCA_963836395.1 uncultured Ignavibacteria bacterium
TTTGAACCTTTTTCAAACAGCGTGAAAATGTCCTTGCTTGCAGTCGGAATTACAATAGCAATTGGCGTCAGTGCTGCATTCATAATTTCAAGAAAGAAACTGAAGGGAGGAAATTTGATCGAGAGTCTTTTGTCACTGCCTTACGGAATACCGGGAACTGTCATAGCCCTGAGTTTCATAATTAGTTTTAACACTCCTACATTGTTTACTGCATTCATTCCCCTGGTCGGAACCTTTTGGATCCTTCCTCTTGCATACTCTGTCCGCAATCTGCCTGTAATCACACAATCATCGATGGCAGGTTTCAATTCGATTGATCCTTCTCTTGAAGAAGCATCAGCCACACTCGGCGCTGCAGGTACAAGGACTTTCAGAAAAATTATTCTGCCTCTTACAGTTCCTTCAATATTGTCAGGGGCTCTGCTTGTTTTCATAAATTCTATCGGGGAGTTTGTCTCAACCATTTTGCTTTATACATTTTCCACAAAAACAATTTCGGTTGAGATTTATTCGCAGCTTAGATTGTATAATACCGGCGCGGCGGCAGCTTACGGCGTTCTGCTTTTTTTGCTGGTGATGGTGATAGTTTATGTTTCACGTAAGACCATTGATAAATCTGTGAGCGTTGGGTAAGAATCTAATTTGATTCTGAGCTCTAAAACATCTGATACTATTTCAACAGCATCATTCTTTTCGTATCTACCTTTCTTCCGTCAGCTTCGAGTGAATAAAAATAGACACCGCTCGGGAGCCCGTTTGCATTGAAGTCTGCTTCATAGACTCCGGGTGAAAGAGTCTCATTCAGCAACACAGCTGTTTCTCTTCCCAGTGCGTCATAGACAGTGAGCCTGTAGAACGGATTGTCAATCCGTTCTACGCCAATGCCCGACCGCATAGCCGGGATCTCGAATTTTATTTTTGTTGCAGGGTTAAACGGATTTGGATAATTCTGTCCCAGATAATAGGAATCGGGAATGGTATTCCCGATGCGGCTTACTCCGAGCACATCAGGATCTATCGGCGCTATCCATATCTGGTATATGCCCGTATGATCATCCATCCACACCGGCCAGAGCTTATTGTTGTTATAAACGATTCCGATATTATCACCCTGATTCCCGGATCCAACAGCTCCTGTAACAGTTTTCGGCTTAAATCTGTGATCATTTATCCGGTAATCATTCCAGCTTAATCCTCCGTCTGTTGATCGCGAAATATAAACGTCCATCGAATCTGATGATATGTTTCTGTTGTCGTAATAAACGACATTGATTCCTCCGTTATCATCAACTGCCAGTGTAGGAAAGTACTGAACCTTGCCGTTATTGAGCGGATCCTGATTTACCCTTACAGCTTGCGACCATGTTGCTCCGTTATCAGATGAGCTGTGAAAAATTATGTCCGGGTCTGTTCCTGCAGGAAGCAGGTCTTTTTCACCGGTTACAATATAGATCCATCCGTTCCTTGCGCCGCCTGTCTTATCGGTCTCGATATGAGGATATCCGTTGATCCGTATGTTCCATGGCTGCAGTGAAGCAGTCTTCACGCCGTTCATTGCGAATATATTTTCATTTACATTCCAGTTTGCACCGCCGTCGGTTGACCTGGAAAAACCGCAGAACTTCTCATTCTGAGGAGAGCTTGTCAATACTCCGGCCCAGCATACACAAACGCTTCCGTCATAATTCACTTTTATATCCGCACCTAAAGAAACATATCCCGTCGGAGTACTGTTGATTTGAACCAGCGAGCTCCAGTTTGTTCCGCCGTTTGTTGTGTAGGATGAAACGATTGGAAACGGACTTAAAAACCTTGTCCACACCAGATAGGTCCTTCCATAATATGCGCTTGTTGAAACATCATCTGTTCCGGGCGTTCCTTTATCCTGATCACCTGATGCTATCAGCGTATTGTTTGTCCAGGTAGCTCCGAAATCAGTTGACAAATTTGAGAACATTCCAACAATAAATCCGCCCTGATGTGTTAAAATGAATCTTCCGTCTTTATCAATTATTGGTCCAGGATCACCGCCGTGATTATTGGTTGAGCCGCCCGAATTACACGTATCCGATCCGAACCACGTCTGACCTCCGTCGATGGAAAAATAATTTCCCTCACTTCTGAATGAATTGCTTATTGTATATGATGCCGCAAACATGATCATCGGATTTACAGGGCTTCTTGTTATTGAAGGTTCAATTTGTGCGTTTGATGAAGGGTGAATTCTGAAATTCTGAATCTGTGATCTTGAATCATTGACCGCAAAAAGTATGGCTAAGGTAAATATGAAAAGTATCTTTGTTTTATTCATGGGGAATTTGGTGAATGTAATTATTTAAATTAATTTGATGTATTTCTCAGAACTTGTAACCTATGTTCAAACCAAAATAATAGTTTCTGGGTTCACCCGTTTCATAATATCTTCTTTCAGCCGGCGGCAGTTCAGGGTTTGCATTTACGTTTACAAAGCCTACATACTTTTCATCAAATATATTTTTTACTCCGACTGTTGCTATGCCGTAAAAATCTTTAAGGTTTACCGTAACGCCCGCCATTATATTTCCATAAAAATAACTTGGCACTACAACTGTATTTGCGTCATCGGCAAACATGGTGCTTACATAATCCATATCCCATAGCAAAATTCCGGTATACATTTTAGAGATCCTAAACTGATAATTGAGTATAAAATTTAAAATGCTGTTAGGAATGGCGGGCACCTCATTCCCTGAGAAATCCGAGGTTAAAGTATCGCCGACGGCTGTATAATTTATGGCGTTATAATCGTCATAAGTAAAATCTGAATATGAATAATTTGTTACAAGTTCAATTCCTTCAAACATTTCGAACTTGAACCCGCTTTCAACTCCCGTCCTGTTTGTATTGCCTGCGTTTCTGAAAAACGTCCTATCATTTATTACAAACGGGACAATTTCATTTTTGATCTTTGTATTGTAAAATGTAACTTCAAAATAAGATTTCTCAAGTACATCCGCATCAGTAAATACATTTCCTTTTATCCCGAGCTCAAAGTTCTTTGTGTCCTGCGGGTCCAGGTCTGGATTGAGTGTTGTCTTTCCGTTATTTGATGTATAGGGATAATTTTCAAGTTCAACGGCAGTCGGACTGTCATAACCGTAACCATAGGAAGTATAAAGTGCAATTGTCGGAGTAAACTTATAATTCAATGCGATTCTGGGAGTGAAGTCTGAAAATGTTCTTGTCGAATTCTGAAATCCAAATAATTGATTGTCATTTGAAACTTCGATATTATCATATCTGCCTGAAATAAAAACGGATGAGATGTCTTTATAAAAGTAAAACTGATTCTGAAAATAAAATCCGAAATTATCAAGTATCTCCAGATTCTGCGCCTGAAGCTTGTCGCCTTTGATTCCTCCTATATTATTGTATGAAGAGATGTCAGCTGAAACATAATTATAATCCATCCCCGCCGAAAAAAGATTTTTTTGTGAAAAGATTTTTGCCTTATTATCATACTTTAAAAGTCCACCGACCAGATACCGGTTGTTGTATGTATATAAAACATTGGTTGTATACTGAAGATCATTCAACCTGATGTAGCCTGTAACTTCAACATCATTCTCAACTTTCTGCCCGAATGATGTATTATAACTCGCGGCTAATTTTCCCTTTGAAACAATTCTCTTAAAGTCGCTGGATACTGCAACAGGATAGGCTGAATAGGGATCAGTTTCATATTCATCTACAGTAAGCGCACCCGGAAGCTGTATGCTTCCTTTAGCAAAATTACTCAAAATGGAAACGGTTGTTCTGCTGTCAGGATAAACCTGAAAAACCGAATTCGAAAGATTTATATATTCATTGTTGTGTTCCCTGAATCCGTTGTAGTTCCTGTAGCTGTATGTCTGATAAAATTTATAATTCTTTGTCATCAATCCAAGTTTTAATTCCGTTCTGGCTGAGACCAAAACCTCCGAACATATTGTTTTGCTTGACATAATTTTGTTTGAATGTCATGTCTGATATGAAATTGACGACGCCGCCGGGTGCATTTGTATAAAGAGATGAGAAATTTCCTTTCGCAACTTCAACGGTTTCCAACGATGTGTAATCTATTGCATCAATGTTTGCTTCCCCGTCCGGTTCGGATTCCGGAATTCCGTCCTGCAATATCCTGATTCCTCTTATACCGGATTTGAACGGTTACCATATCCTCTTATTGAAACCCTGACATCAGTATCCTCCGAATCTCGACTGAAGAAACAATCCCGGCACATCGGCAAGCACATCTTTCAAACCGACATTCCTGCTGTAAGCAAGCTCTTTCTTATCCACTCTGAAAACAGAAAACGGAATGTCTATTATTTTTTCCGGAATTCTTGTTCCTGTGATCAGTGATCTCCTGAGTTTCCCCGCTTCTTCCATTTTCTTCTTCAACTTTCAGAGAATCTTCTTTCCTCTTTGTCCTGTGAATAGGATATGTTTGAAATTGAAACTGTAATTACAATTGAAAAGAACATCACTATTTTGAATAGTGGTTTTATGCTCATAAGATTCTTAATTGTGAATACTCTGATTTATTAATTTTAAGATATTAAAAAAAATACTTTAAAATAATGCTAAGGTGACTACATTATTTCTAATAATTTCTAATATAAATAAGAAAGAAAGGAATTTCTTAATATTCAAATTGAAATAAACTTCAGCTGAAGTCTCATGTCATAAAAATTGTTTTCAATATGACAGGTTGAAAGGAACCTTAACCGCGAAGACAATATTTCTTCCGATATTATTTGCATAAAATACTTTGCCGTCATATACTGCATTAAGCAGTTTGATCCTTGACATAAAGTCAATGTAAACATTGTTCAGTAGATTATTGCAGCTCACAGTTACGCTGAAAAGCTGTTTCTCAAATGCAAGGTCGCATCCGAATCCGAGGTTAAGAGTGTATATCCCGGGACACCGGTCTCATTGATACTCAGGCGGGTTTTTGCAAACGCTGTATATGTTGACAGATCAATATACGGATTGTAAACGGATTTCCAGTTAGCAAGCTCCCAGTGAAGAGAAGCGGTAATTTTATCTGCAGGTATTAACGGAAGATAAACATCATCGCTTCTTTTTGCAATCACAGTTGAGTATGACGTATTAAGACTCAGCCATCCGAAAGGATTGATTGTCAAATCTGGCTTCAACCCCTCTTAATGTTGCATCAGACTGGAAATATCTGAATACAGGATAACCTCTGAGTGTATCGGAAGTTTGTCCCAGATAAATATAGTTATTGATCCTGTTATTGTATCCTGTCAGGTCAAATGAAAAATTTTTGTTGTTAAAAGACAGCGTTGCATCAACTTCAACACTTTGTTCGCTTGTGAAATTACCGTTTCCAAGCTCATACTGAAATACTCCTTCATGCAGTCCGTTCGATGTCAGCTCTGCAAGATTTGGTGCCCTGAATCCTGTTGAAAAATTTGCTTTGAACAAGAGGTTATTGGATAAGTAAATAGGTTATGCCGCCGGAACCGTTTACGGAGTTATATTGCGGGCTGATCGCCGGAAAATAATCTATGGAATCCTTGACTCCGTATTCTGTAGTAGTCAAACCAAAGAGATCAAACCTCGCGCCTCCTTCAAATGTGAACTTGTCTTTGTGATAGTCTAAGAATACCTGTAAGTGACGCTGATTTGACACGTGGCATCAGGTATTAGTCTTCTCTCACCTGTATTAGTATTGGATTGAAAAAATTCCTGTGTGGCAACTGTAATATCAGTATTGTTATTCAAAGTATAGATCCAGCCGGCATCGAGTGATATTGTTTTTAAGATCATATCAAGATTGCCAAACTGAAGACTGTCCGGAAGGAATCTTTCGTCATTGCCTTCAAGTTCTTTTCTCCTGTTGTAAATATAACCCAAGTTAACTTTGAAACGTCGACCGGTCTTTTACAAAGGTATTCTGAAAAACAAGATTATGTACTTTAAGCTGATGATGCGGTCCGTTAAAGCTTCTGTCAAAACGTGTTTCATCTTTTGCGATTTCTCTCTGAAATTCTCTTCCTTCCAGTATTCCGTAAGTATAGTTTGTATAATTGTAATTAAGCCTTCCTGACCAGATACCTTTAAGATAACCTCCGTTGGTTTTGACATTGTAGCCTCCGAATCTTGTTTCCGGAATCCTGTCTGAATTGCCGTCAAGATAATCTGCATGAGTTTCACCTCCAAACCTGATAAGCCAGTTATAATTGCTCTCAGCACCTTTAAAACCAAGATTCCCGAGAATTCCCAGAGTGTTTGAAAAGAATTTCAAGTTCATGTCCGCTATTTCTCTTCCGATTGGCGCCGGCAGCTCATCCGTAATGCTGACAACTCCTCCGATTGCTTCAGGACCGAATAAAAGGCTTCTCGGACCTTTTATTACTTCTATATTGTCAATTCCGTCGCTGCTCATAACCAGTCCGTGTTCGTCCTGCCACTGCTGATTATCGAATCGTATTCCATTTACCATTATGCCGATCCTGTTTCCATATAATCCCCGGATGACAGGCTTCGATATACCTGTTCCTGTTGAAAGCTGCCACACACCCGGAATTATTGTTAATGCATCGGAAATATTCATCGCGCCCAAACGCATCAGGTCTCTGGAATAAATCTTTTCAGTCTGGTATGATTTTAATGTTGAGTCTGTAACATGGATTTCATCAGTAGAAATTTCTGCAGGTATAAGTTTTATTTCGATTGGCTTGTTTATCCTGTCTGTTTCAATTGTAAGATTGAATGTTTTATAATTAAACAATGAGAACCGGAAGTTCAAAAATCCTCCGGGCAAGCCCGTAACCGTGAAATCACCGTTACTATCACTTGAAACTACTTTGTTTATTTCCTTGATGTATATGGAAACATCTTTAAGGTTTTCATTTGTAACTGCGTCTTTAATATTTCCTTTTATCGTTGTCTGTGTATGTGCCTCAACAGATAAGAACAAGAATACTGTTGCCAGCAGTAATAATTTCATTATTAATGCATAAGAATTTTAAGGGAGCTTTTAAAGCTCCCTTATTTTAATATATTTTTTATCTCGTCATTCTTGTCTTTGGCGCGCCAAAATAGAATGAAACTCCTAAATAACCGTTTATCGATGTGAGAGTTTTGCTGGGTGATTCAGTACCGTCATCCAATGTATGTTCCTTATCTCCGAGGTCAATTTCATTCGGTCCGATCTCTTCTTCATCATCAGCACCCTTACCAATCAGATTAAGGATATTATAATTTATTCCTGCCGTTATGCCGACTTGTTTGCTGACCAGAAAATCCACTCCGCCGTCAAAAACAAGTCCTACTCTGGTTTCCGATTTCATATCAATAGGCCCGGTTCTTTGCTCTCCTTTTACATATACAGGCTGTCCGAATGAAAAGTCGCCGCCGAAAAAGTTAATTGCCATGTCAACGCCTACAAACGGGTTGACCTGTCCTTTAGGCAAAAACGCATATTCACCGCCAAGCAGGATTGAAAAAATATTAACCTTTGGCTCAAAGCTGGTTGATACAAGTGTAGTCTTGGTTGAGTCTGAATAGAAAAGAGCATTTGTATTATTGGTATACACACTGTTGCCGAGTCCAAACAGCACTCTCCAGTTTCCCAGCTGTCCCAATGCCAGCTTTCCCTGGGCATTTACATTCCAGAACTGTTTTGTATAATACGGAAAAAAATCCGCATCTGCTCTTTCGGTTGTTGGCACATCTACGGTAAAATCACCAAGCGGAGCTCCGTATCCGCCGGTTACACTCAATGTTACTTTTGGCTGTGCATATGAATTGGTTCTGAAGCTTAATAGCGCTGCCGAGATAAGCAGCAGGGTGAAGATCTTTTTCATGTTTTTATTTCCTTTGTTTAATTTAATTAATAATGTTGATTAAAACTTTTTTAACAAATTTATGACCAGATCTTGAAGAATCAGGTCGTCTACAATTATTTTAATTAAAGATGAGGGGATCTTACAAAGAAGATCCCTTAGCATCTTAATGTAATTTAAGGGAAAGGGGTCCTTAAATTACGGTGAATCAATAATATCCGTGAATCTGTTTTTATCATTAGAAAATTCCTCTAAGTGTTACTACAGAATTAAGTCCCGGCGCATTTATTCCGGAAGCAAAAGTTCTGTAATTTCTGTCGAGGAGATTGTTTATTTCAAGCTGAAGCTGTAAATTCTTATCAATCACATATGCGCCCTTAATGTTTAATGTATACCAGTTCGGCATTCCGTCGGGCGTTGCGTCCTGAAAGTTGTCCTCACCGCTTAAGCTGTAATCATCTTTCAGTTTCCATGCATTATACATGATATTAAATTCACCTTTGAATCTGTTCAGATTTACTATGACTCCTGATTTTCCGAAAAGCGGCGGAATGTGATCCAGAGGCGTGTCAGTAGAATCTGTAGTTACTCTGCCGTAAGTATATGTAACAGTATTTTCGAGAGAAACAAAATTCGTTATGTCTGCATTCAGGTTTAAGGTTGCTCCCCAGATATAGCCTGTCTGTGCATTTTGGTTTGCCTGAACATTTGCGGTGTCTCCGTCATAAATAATTACAGGACTGCCGTTATAAGTGAACGGGGCTGTTACTATTGCATCATTGATATAAGTATAATATCCGATAGCCTGTGCAAAAATTTTATTCGAAAAAATATTTGAAACTCCGAGCTCACCTCCATAGGTATATTCAGGACCTAAATCAGGATTCGGAACTATTACGGTTCCATATGCAGTCCCTGATCTTGGCGTTGTCTCAAATATCTTTGAAAGGTCATCAATGTCAGGCGCTCTGAATCCTGTTGCGCCATTTATGTAAATCTTCCATTCATCCTTAGGCAGGAATGTAAATCCCAGATTGCCGCTGAAGGCACCGTTTGTCTGGTCAATGCCGTCTGGATAAAGCTGGGCAAATTTGTAAAATGTTGTATCAATGAATGTTGCGTTCAGTCCGACATAATTGTATCTCGCCCCCAAAGTAGAGTTTATCTTATTGTTGATTCTCCAGTTATCGGCAACATATACTGCAAACGAGGTCATGCTGTTGTCGCCGTCAGGATAACGTGTCGAGGCAGGAGTTATTGCACCGGTGTTAATATTCATTCGCTCAGCCGTTGATGTCAGAGTATTGTAATAGCCTTCCAGTCCGTAGCTGAGATTATGAAAAGACTGCGGATTTTTGGTTGTGATCTTCTTTTCAAAATCTGCATTGATGGAATAAACGTCAACATTTTCACTTCTCGAAGTCAGGTTCGCAGCGCCAAAGTTTCTGCTGTGCCTGCTCTCATTAACATCCTGATATGCAAGTAAGATTTTCGAATTGTCGTAAAATGTTTTTGTACCCTTCAGACCTAATTTATATGAACCGAGGATCCTTCTCTCGGGACCGTAATACCATTGAGCAACGGTAAAATTGCCGGTAAGCGGATCGATTGTATTGAGCCTGTCATATCGCGGAATGTCATTTGTATTGGAATACTGGAAATTAAACGTATGGTTTACATTTGGATTTTGAATCACAAGAACCTTTCCGAGAATATCATATTGATTGTATCCTGATGGAGTCTGTGAATAATAATTATCCGTTGCTATCATAGTGTCTTTTCCGTTTATGTGCTGTGCTGTGAATTTTCTGAGCCATGCCTGATTTTTGACGTCGGATGTTCCCATTGACAAAGCATTAAAATTAGAATAAGTAAAGCTTCCGAGAACACCGATTTTCTTGTTTGAGACATGTAAGTCAAAGTGTCCTGTATTTTCATCATCAGCAGAAGAGTATCTGTAGTAAGCTGTTCCAGTGGTAAAAGTTTTGTCGGTAAGACTAAGTATCGGATCTTTTGTATAATAATTCATTACACCACCCAGAGCATCGCTTCCATAAATAGTGGAACCTGCTCCGAACAATACTTCCATTTTGTTCAAAGCATTTTCATCTATTCTCAAAACGTTTTGCAGGTGTCCTCCTCGAAATATTAAATTGTTGAATCTGACACCGTCAATCATGATCAGAACTTTACTAGCTTCGAATCCGCGTATTACAGGGCTTCCTCCGCCGAGCTGGCTCTTCTGAACAAATATTGTTCCGGTCTGCTGAAGCAGGTCGGCTGTTGTCTGAGTGTTTGCATATGCTATTTCTTCAGAGTTCAAAACCTCGATTTGCCTTGGCAAATACTTTGAATTCTCGTCAAACTTATTTGCTGAGACAACTATTTCATCTGTCTTAAAGCTTTTGTCTGACAATAATATTGTAAAGTTCATAGATTTGATCTTATCAAAACTCAATGTCTGGGTGATGAAATCTGATGCTGTTACCGTTATCTGTTCAGCTCCCTGAAGAGACGAAATATCGGCCATTCCAAGGACATTGGTCTTTATTGATACACTTCCAGAAGTCAATGCTGCATTCACAACCGGCTGCAGGGAAGAGTTGTCCCTTACTGTTACGGTCTGGGAAAAAGCTCCGGCTGTATAAAAAATAAATAAAAAAGTAAACGTTAGTCTTTTCATTATGGTGGTGTTTTGTTTGTAAATAATATGTCCTCTGCCCGTCAGCGGTCAAAAAACCTGGTCGGTAATATTAATTACCTTAATAACGGCATCTTCAAGAACGCATTATGCCGTCAGCAATTAAAATAATATTACCAAAAGAATTTAGCGTGTTTCAGAAATTATTTATTCCCAAATAAAGCGAAATGTATTCTTAATGTCATATCCGTTCCAAATTTAATTCATTTCCAAGTCTATTCAACCCTGGGATAAATTGTCAATGAATTACCGGATATTTCTTTTGATTTGGAATAAACTTATAGCTGTTAAGCAATCAAATTTTGATTCTTAAAAATGGAATGTTCAGGTCAGGAAAGAGGAGGTGATCTTCCGGTCGGAAAATCAAATTTTTGAGTATTGGTAAAGATTATGTTTTGAATGTATTGAAATCCTATTAAAGGAGGAACAAAAAGCGTTGTGGAAATCAATCCAAGATTCACACTGTCGATGGAACCGGTCAAAGTGGTAACGAAGAAACCGATCTCGTCTTTTTCGGTTGCAAATTCCTTTTCCAGGTCTTCAAGGACAACAAGGAATAATATTATTCCCAGTACGAAGATCAGGTTCGCCTTGAAATCATTGTGTGCGAAAAAAGGAAGCTTCGAAAATTTTTTGAGATATTTAAATAAGGTTTCTTTCACTAAAAATTTAATGCGGATTATAATGCTATTAATTTTGAGTTCAAATATATAAAATTTATTTTTCAAAATAAACCTTATTTTAAAAAAAAATCTGTTAGTGAAACTGCTTCAATGTTATTCATTAAACATAGATTCTGACTATGGTGTGAAAATACTTGAAAATACTTTTTACTTTATTCACCTCTTGAAATTTAAAGCCTAAAGTTATATTTTGTTAGCTCAACCCTGGATTTGATAAGTTATGAAATTGTTAATGAATAATGAAATTTTATTTAACTTTTCAAATTAAGATTCAAGATTAAATTAACAAACAAATTAATTAAAACAAAAACGAAAGGTAATTTTATGAAAAGGAAATTTTCTATTAGTATCCTTGCAATTGTTGTTACAGTTACATTCATTTTGGGCTTTTCTTCATCCAACCCAACTGACAAAGATCCCAACTCTAAAAGAGGAATTGGAAATTATATAGTAAAAGGTCCTCAATTAGATGATCCGCTAAGTACATTAAACGAATCATTCGAAGGTACCACATTCCCACCTGCGGGCTGGATAAAACTGAGTCCTGACGGCGGAACAGGATGGGACAGAGAAACTAACGGCACTACACCAATTCCGGGATGGACAGGCGGAATCATTACCGTCCCTCCGGGAGGTGGTAACGCAGTAGCATTTTGTACCTGGACTACAGGTGGCCCGGTTTTTAATAATCAATGGTTGATTACTCCTCAATTAACTAATATGCAATCCGGAGATTCCTTAAAATTTTGGTTAAGGTTTTGGCCGGATGCTATATATTCGGACACAATCGATATAAAAATATCCACAACAACACCAACAGCAGCAGCTTTCAATATAAACGTTGCTACAATAGTCTTTCCACAAAATTCATCTGATACAAACTGGACACAATATAAATACAATATTGGAAGCATGATACCTTCGGGGTCCAATATTTATATAGCATTCAGAGAAAGAGTTAACGACAATTTAAATGAAGGGGCATCAGTTTCACTTGACCTGGTTTCAGTAACAGCTGGCGCCGCTCCTCCACCGACCTGCACTTATGGTTGGACATCTCAGACGTCAGGTATCACAACCGCATTACTTACTAATTCCACAGTATCTGATATGATAGGATGGGCCGCCGGAAGCGGACCTGCAGTCAGACGAACTACAGACGGCGGGTCTACATGGAGTAATGCAACAGGTACAGGTATAACAGGTGATATTTATAATATTTATGCATGGAGCGCAAATGATGCTATCTGCACAACTTCTCCTGCTGCTACGTTTATTTATAAGACATCAAACGGCGGAACTACATGGACACAGGTTTATACATTAGCCGGCGGATTTATAGATGGTCTTCAGATGATTTCACCGACTGTAGGATATGGAATGGGGGATCCTGTCGGCGGTACCTGGACAATAGTAAAAACTACAGATGGCGGTGCTTCATGGGCAAGAATGGCTACTGAGCCGGTACAGGTTGGTGCTGAAGCCGGATGGAACAATTCATTCTACATTGAGGGAAACAACATATGGTTTAATACAAATGTATCTACAGTTTATCGCTCTACCGATTTGGGTCTTACGTGGAGCAGTTCTCCGATAGCACCGGTTACATCTACAACGTATGGTTCAGTGCATTACAACAGCTCAACCCTTGGAATTGCATCAGGATCAGCCGGAATTGTAAGGTCAACTGACGGAGGCGTTTCATATACAACTGCAGGAACTATTCCCGGAACAGGAAACATAACTGCTCTTGAAGGATATGCCAATTATTTCTGGTATGTAAGAGGAACCGGAGTATTCATCAGCGCGGACGGCGGATTGACTTTTACGTCTGCATTCACAGCCACATCAGGAACATTTAATGATATGGATTTTGCAGTAAACGGATGTCCGAGCGGATGGGCAGTTACATCATCAGGTGCAATTTATAAAATGAGCATTCTTACCGGAATCTCAGGCACTTCAGAAATTATTCCTGACAATTATTCATTAAAACAAAACTATCCGAATCCATTCAATCCGACAACCAACATAAACTTCTCCATTCCGAAATCGGGATTGGTAACATTGAAGATTTATGATATGACAGGAAAAGAAGTTGCTACACTTGTTAACGAAGTCAAGAGTGCAGGAAGCTATTTAGTCGGTTTCAATGCATCGAACCTTCCGAGTGGCGCTTACTTCTACAGAGTGTCATCCGGTAATTTTGTTGATACGAAGAAAATGATGCTGATAAAGTAAGTTTTCATCTTTTATGTTTTTCAAACCCCCTGGTTATTTGATCGGGGGGTTTTTTATTTATCTGTATTAACTTTTTGAAAAGTTGTATTTTAAAATTATTAATTTAATACAAAATCTATTTCATGTTAAAATTAACTTTGCAAAAATTACCGTCAAAGAATAAAGTTGAAGCTGATATGATTGATCCGAAAAAAGAATCAATACAAATAGTAAAGACTCTAATGATTGCTTTAATTTATTCATGTGCACTACTCTTATTGGGAATGATGTCCGGAATTTCTAATTACTCTTATTCAAAGAATTCTAAATTGAATACATCAGCATATAACCCATTTTCTGCTAATGAAACTCTGCATAAAGATCAGAAAGATCATAATGATAATCTCACAGGAGATGCATCGGGTATTTGCATGTATAACTGGCTTCAACAGGTTTCCGGAACCACGTCTTCACTTAACAGTGCATCTGCAGTTTCGGATCAAATAGGTTGGGCAGCGGGAGACGGACCAACTGTAAGAAGAACAACTGACGGTGGAACCGGCTGGACAAATGCAACCGGAACCGGCATTACGGGTGACATTTATAATATTTTTGCAATTGATGAAAATACGGCCCTTTGTACAACCACTCCATTACCCGGGTCTACGCCCTCATTCATTTACCGTACTTCAAACGGCGGTTTAAACTGGACACAGGTCTATGCTACAGCGGTCAATGGTTTTATAAATGCCATTCAGATGATCTCTTCTTCCGAAGGATATGCCGTAGGTGACCCGCTAAGCGCAGTGTGGACGGTTTTAAAAACAACAAACGGCGGAGTTAACTGGACACAGATTCCTTCTGCTCCGGCACAGGCTGGAAGTGAAGCCGGATGGAATAATTCATTAATTATTGTCGGAAATGATATATGGTTCGGAACAGACGCAACAAAAGTTTATCATTCAACAGATCTGGGATCGACATGGACAAGCGGAACAACTACAGGCACAGTAAATTCTTATGCAGTTCATTTTAACACTTCGACAGCAGGTCTTGCCGGAGGATCTGCCATGGTCGCATCTTCAAACGGAGGAACAAGTTATTCTTTAGCTACCTTACCGGCTTCCGGAACTATCAACGCAATTGAAGGAGCCGGGACCGACTGGTGGTCAACAGTTACGGGTGCAAATGTCTACCGATCAACTAACGGAGGATTGAATTGGAATATTGTCTATACACAGGTTTCAGTTGTATTCAGAGACATGGATTTTGCAGTGGTAAGCGGCTGTCCTTCAGGCTGGGTTGTTGGGGACGGAGGCGCAATTGCAAAAATGAACGGACTGATGGTTGGAGTTGCAAGCTATAGCGGTGAAGTTCCGGATTCATATGCGCTTAAACAAAACTTTCCGAATCCGTTCAATCCGTCGACTAACATAAATTTCTCCATTCCTAAATCCGGATTGGTTACTTTGAAAGTTTATGATATGACAGGAAAGGAAGTTGCGACATTGGTAAATGAAGTCAGGACCGCAGGTAACTATTTAGTTGGTTTCAATGCATCGGGACTTCCCAGCGGAGTTTATTTCTATAAAGTCTCTTCAGGTAATTTTGCTGACACAAAGAAAATGTTACTGACAAAATAAAATTTTTGATTTAAATCTGACACAACCCCTTGATTTAATATTTGATCAGGGGGTTTTTATTTATCTGTATATAACTTTTTTCAAAAATAGTATTTTGCATTTTTAAAAACAAACTTATGAATTCATTATGGCAAAACTGTCTTTACAAAAACTGATTGAGGACAATAAAATTAAAGGTAAGAGAGTTTTGGTAAGAGTTGATTTTAATGTCCCTGTTGATGCCGCTGGAAATATTTCCGATGATAAAAGGATACTCGAATCCCTTCCTACCATCAAAGCCATTATCTCAAATGGCGGGAAATGCATACTTATGAGCCATCTGGGAAGACCGAAGGGTGAGAAAAATCCTAAATACTCATTGTCCGTGGTCGCGGAATATTTATCAAATGTTCTTGATAAGCCGGTATTGTTTTCGGATGACTGCATTGGTAAAGATAATAACGCTGTAATAAATGCAATGAGTAACGGAGATGTTTTACTTTTGGAAAATCTCAGATTTTATAAAGAAGAAGAAGAAAATGATAAGAATTTCGCCAGAAAGCTTGCATCATACGGTGATGTTTATGTTAACGACGCATTTGGAACTGCTCACAGGGCACATGCATCAACAGAAGGCGTAACTCATTATATAAAGGAGTGTGCAGCCGGATATCTGATGGAGAAAGAATTAAAATATCTGACTGCAGCAATAAGGAATCCCAAAAGACCTCTATGTGCCATCCTAGGCGGCTCAAAGATTTCAGGGAAAATTGACGTGCTGAAAAATTTGCTTAATGTTGCTGATACAATTCTGATAGGAGGGGGAATGATGTTTACTTTTTATAAAGCCCTTGGATATAACATCGGGAAATCCATACTGGAAGAAGATAAGGTAGAACTTGCAAAAGAAATACTGGAAAAAGTTAAAGATTCAAAAACTAAGTTTGAACTGCCCGAAGATGTCCTGATGGCTGATAAGTTTGATAAAGATGCGCATACAAAGGAAATGTTTGCCGACAGGATCACTACAGATTTTAATGACTGGATAGGCGTTGACATCGGACCTAAAACGATTCATAAATACCGCGAAGAGATTCTTCGATCCAATACCATCATATGGAACGGACCAATGGGAGTTTTTGAAATTGATATTTTCGCAACCGGTACAATTGAAATTGCAAAAGCGCTTGCAGAAGCAACAAAAAAAGGTGCTGTCACGATTGTCGGCGGCGGCGATTCCGCAAGCGCAATTGCAAAAGCAAAGCTTGAAGATAAAGTAACACATGTGTCAACGGGAGGAGGAGCTTCATTGGAATTTCTGGAAGGGAAAAAATTGCCGGGTATAGAAGCGCTGACGGAGGTGTAAATCAGATTTTTTATCAGAGGATGATAGAATCTATGAAATACATTATTCTTCCCAAATGGGGTTTGGGAAGGAGTGGAAAAAAAAAGTCGAATAAATTTTTCACACGACTCAATACTTAATACTCAATACTCAATACTTAATACTCAATACTCAACACTTACTTATCCACAATCGCAGCCATGAATTCACCTTCACATACAAGTTCACCGCCGATATAATTTTTAAACGCCTTTCCTGCTATCTTAACAATTCCTCTTTTATAGGAAAGCAAATACATTTCAAAAACCAGCTGATCACCCGGGGTTACAGGTTTCCTGAATTTTACTTTTTCGATTGATGCAAAGTATGCCATCTTTTTCTGAGGATCATCTAATGTATTTAGTATGAGTATAAATCCGCATTGAGCCATTGCTTCTACAATTAATACTCCGGGCATTACTCTCTTATTCGGAAAGTGTCCGTTAAAAAACGGCTCGTTATAAGTTACATTTTTTATTCCGACAATTCTCTTATTTACTTCCATTTCAATAATTCTGTCAACAAGCAAAAACGGATAGCGGTGAGGCATTATTTCTAGTATTGCTTCGATGTCAAATACACAATTCTCGGATTTCATGACCTGAAACTGTTTCTCGATCTTCTTCTGAAGGTAAAGCTTTCTTAGCATCTTTGTAAACTCAACATTCGATTTATGTCCCGGTCTTGCGGCAAGTATCTGTCCTTTAATCGGTGCACCAATTAATGCAAGATCGCCGATCAAATCAAGCAGCTTGTGTCTTGCAGGTTCATTTTTATATCTTAACTGTTTATTGTTAAGAATCCCGTTTGAGCCAAGTATAATGCTTTCCTCAATGCCCAATTTCTTTTTCATATTTTCAAGTTCTTCGTCCGATGCTTCTTTATCAACTATTACAATTGCATTATTCAGATCTCCGCCCTTAATCAATCCCTGCGACCTCAAATATTCAACTTCGCTCAGAAAACAAAAAGTCCTTGACGGAGCAAATTCTTTTTCAAATTCATTCTGAAGATTGAATAATCCGGTATGCTGTACTCCGAGCGCAGGATTATTATAATCTATCATTACTGAAATTCTGAAATCATCTTTTAACGGAAGCGCTACAATATCTACATTGTTTTTTTCATCCTGATAATGAACTGTATCTTCAATTACCAGATAATCTCTCTTTGCTTCCTGTTCGATATTCCCGCTTTCTTCAGAGTCTCTACATAATCTTTTGCGCTGCCGTCCATTATCGGTGGCTCGTTCGAATCCAGCTCAACAATGATATTATCAATTTCACAACCCATAATGGCTGCAAGTACATGCTCTACAGTATGAACTTCAGCTCCGTTTTTGGCAATCGTAGTTCCTCTTGAAATATCAATGACATGATCAATATCAGCCGGGATTTCCGGTGAATCAGTCAGATCGGTTCTCTTGAACTTGACTCCGTAATTTTCCGGTGCAGGTTTGAAAGTCATGTTGGACTTGTTTCCGGTATGCAGTCCTACACCGGACATCGTTATGGGATTCTTGATTGTTCTTTGCTTCTCTAACATAGTAAAATTTATTTCTTATTTAGAAATTTATTTTCCAGTTCTCTGATCTCTTTCATCGAGTCTTGCTAAGGTTTCTGATTGCAACTTCCAGCTCTTAAATCTTCTCTGTGCGGACGTGCCCTGTAACCCGTATAAATTCCGGGCTTGTCTATTGATTTAGAAACTCCGACCGCAGCTCCGATTATCACGTCATCACAAATAGTTAAATGTCCTACAATTCCTGATTGACCTCCTATCATGCATCTTTTGCCTATTTTTGTTGAGCCGGCAATTCCAACCTGAGCAGCTATGACTGTGTCTTCACCTATTACAACATTATGTGCAATCTGAATCTGATTGTCCAGTTTTACGCCTTTGCATATTTTTGTTTCCCGATAGTTGCCCTGTCAATACTGCAGTTAGATCCGATCTCAACATTATCTTCAATTACTACATTTCCGGTCTGAGGAATTTTCTTATATGTATCCATCTTCATTTTTCGCAAATCCGAATCCGTCTGAGCCTATGACTGTGCCTGAATGAATGATGACATTATTGTTGATTATGCATCCTTTATAAATTGAAACGTTGGGATAAATGATGCAGTTGTTTCCAATTGAAACATTCTTCTCTATTGAACAATTCGGAATAAATTTTTGTATCAGAACCTATCTTGCAGTTTCCTCCGATTGAAACAAAATTCCCTATGAAAATATTTTCACCCAATTCGAATCGCTACTTCAATTAAGCAATTCTCGGAAATCCCTATAAGTTCAGTGAAGTTTTTTCACTCTTCAAATTTTTCAAGAAGTTTTAAAAACGAAAGATACGGGTCATCGACTCTAATCAGGTGAAATATCGTCTCTGATACTCTTGAATTCACATCTTGAAATAATTACTGCACCGGCTTTGGTAGTGTTAAAAAATTTTTCATAAAGTGGATTTGAAATAAATGTGATCTCATTTTCCGGATGCAGACTCTATTTTACCGACCCAGGTAATTTCCAGATCTTCTATTCCCATTCGATCTTCCCGTTAAGAAGTTCTGCAATTTCGTCGAGTTTCATTTATTTTCCTTCAATTTGATTTAATTACTTTTATCAGTGAGATCATAATTCTCATTTACATATAAAAGCAAAATGTCACTGCTCCTGTCAAAGACATAATCATAACCTCCGTCTTTTGCAACAATTCAATAGCTTTGAATATCCTGTCCTGAACAGGTTTCATAAACTCGGTCTGTTTTTGAAAATATTCCCCGTCTTCGCCGAATTTCTGAATCTTAAAATTTGACACCGAAGTTTCCAGTGTGGAAATATCAGCTTCAGGTCTGTTCTTTTAGCTGGTCGGTAAGTATCAGTTTCTTTTTTTCAAAATCATCTTTAGAAATTGTCAGACTGTCCTGCAGAACCTTCAGTTCATTCTGCCACTGAGATACCAGATTATCAAGACTTCTTTTGGCATCCTGAGACTCCTGCATTGATTCAAGTATTTTCTTTGAATCAATGTATCCGACTTTGGTCTGAGAAATTGCAGCTGAGGTTACAATAAATGAAATTATAGATTACTGATAAGAATGCAATCGATCTCATTGATTTAACATTATTCATTTCTGAATTTAATATTAAAATGCCCGCAAGCATCTAGCAAGCAGGCAAAAAAATTTTTCCATTATGTCCTGTTTTCAGTTTACTTAAGTTTATCCAGAACCTTAAAAGTAATATCATATTCTTTATCTCCGTAAAGTAAAGTTCCGTCTGCTTTATCAAATACAAAATTAATTTTCAGAGACTTTGCAACAGTCTTCTATTGTCTTTGTAATTTTATCTTTAACAGGTTTAAAAAGCTCTGACTGTCTTTGCAATAGTGCATTCTGAACGTTCTGCTTATATGTATCAAGGCCCTCGCTCAGAATTTGAATTTCTCCCTGCAATCCGGAGATCTCCGATTGAAGCGCTTTCATTTCCGATTCAGATTTGATTTCTCCAGATTCTACGCTTTTCTGTGCATCATCATATTTGGTTTTAAATGTTTCAGCTTTTGATTTGATATCAGTCTCTTTGGCCTGAACTGTATCCAGATATAACTTTTGCAAACCCTCGAGCTCCGTCTGTACTTTCTGAGCTTCAGGCAGCTGTTTCAAAATAGTTTCACTGTCAACATAGCCGATTTTGATCTGCGAATATGCACTGCCCGAAAATAATATGCAGGCAAAGCCAACGATCATTAAAATATATTTCAAATAACTTTTTTCCAAAAAATGTTCTCCTTCTGTTTTATTTTTATTATTTTTATTAAATTATTTTTTTTAAAATCCCTTTCCGAATTGAAAGTGAAACAGCCAGCTTGGCTGCTGACCGTCTACTACTAATCTGTCAAACCCATAGCCAAAATCAAACCCTACAAGTCCGACTGCAGGTAAAATTAATCTTGTCCCAAATCCCGCTGATCTTACAAGATCAAACGGATCAGTCTTGCTTATGTCGGCCCAGATATTTCCTGCTTCCGCAAATGTAAGTATAAATATAGGCAGCGGGATTCTGAGATAAAGAATATCTCAGCTCTATTCCGTATTTTGCCGTAACTGTCCCGCCGATAGGACTGCCTACTGAATTTTTCGGACCAACCGATCTGTCTTCATATCCTCTCAAAGCTATTGTATTATATGTCAGTCCGTTGCCTCCCATAAAAAATGTTTCATTAGGAGGAAGGTATTTATCCTTGGAAAATGAGTTTGCAAATGTAAACTGAAAATTTGAAAAAAGAACTAATTTCCTGTTGCGGGAAAGTGGCGTATATGATTCTGTCAAAAAAATATTTTTTATAAAACCAACGCTTCCCGGTAATAATAATCCGCCTGAGAGTTCTGTCGAATTGGATACCCTCATGCCCTGTGTCGGGAAATACAGGCTCAAAGACCGATGATCTCGAAATTATTTGTCTTATGCTAAACTGGCTGCGTGATACCTTCCTGATAATAATCGTCTCCGTTAATTACATCCGTCTTTTGAAATTTTAAAGTCCAGTCTCCGCTGAAATAATCATCAGGGAATTTAAATCTTTTTCCAATATTGACTGAAGCTCCGGCTTCTTTAAGATCGAGGTTAGAGTAATTCTGTCTTGTATCAAAAATATTAAATCCGAAAAGCGTGGGTGTATTAAAAAACCACGGCTCCTGAAATCCGATATTAAATGTCCTGTATGTTCCGCCTGTTCCGAATGTCCAGTTAAAGGTTAATATCTGTCCCGCACCGCCGGACAGTGGTTTTGTCAGATCAAAATTATTAAATGTCAGACCAAGTGAACCGGTAACTCCGTAGCTTCCGCTGTATCCGACCGAAGCATTGAACTGGTCTGAGGATTTTTCCTCAACTATGTATTTTATATTAACAGTGCTGTCATTGGATAAGGATATGTCCTGTGAAAGCTTTTCCGGATTAAAGTAATTTAAGTGCCGAAAGCTGCTGCATGCTTCTTTTGATGCTGCTCTTGCTGAAATAATCTCCGGGCAGAGTATAAAGCTCTCTTCTTAAGACTTTGTCTCTTGTTTTGTCATTACCTTCAATTCCTACAAGCCCGAATTTAAATTGATTTCCTTCGTTGATTTTTATTTTTAGATCCAGTTTATTATCACCTGCAGGAATTTCTTCAACATCGGCATTGAATGAAAGATAGCCATTGTCAAGATACAAAGAACTTAGATCAGTTTCAGTTCTCATTTCCGTAAATATTTTCCTGTAATTTCTTGATATTGTAAACATCCCCTTTCCCCAGATCCAGTCTGGCTTTCAGAATGTCATCATTATATAAATTATTACCGTCAAAAAGAATATTGTTAATATAATATTTTTCCCCTTCATCCACTTTGATCTTTATATTTACATCTTCTTTTGAAGGAAGGATATCAAGCCTGTCATCCAGAACCACTGCATCTTTATAACCGTTTTCCTTATAATAACTCTCAATGAGCTTTTTGTCATCCTCAAACTTTGCTTTATCAAACGTCGCTCCGTTCCAAAAATGCCACCAGACCTTTTCACTGGTTTCATCCATTGCGCCCTTTAAATCGTCTGACGAAATATGTTTGTTCCCTTCGAAGCTGATATTGTCGACTGTAAGTTTCTCGCCTTCATTTATTTTTACCCGGATCCTTGCTTCGTTATTGGCAGAGATCAGCTTGTCCACCTTGACTTTTGCAAGCCCGTATCCTTCTTCGGCATAATACTTCTCAAGATTATACTCAATATCCTTAAGCTTTTGCTCCGATATTACTTCACCTGACACAAGATTTATTTTCTCCTTGAGATCGTCATTGGAAAATTCATCGTTCCCGGAAATGTCAATTTTCTCGATCCGGGGTAATTCTTCCACTTCAATTACCAAATATATTTCATTGCCGATCTTTTTTTCGACATAAAGCTTTACATCGGAAAAGATCCCGATATTCCAGAGGCGGTTTATGGCATCTCTTGTTTCGTCTGATGGAATGGATATTTCCTGGCCGATATTTAATCCTGAGTAGGAAACGATTGTCCCTGATTCGTAGCTTCTGTTTCCTTTTGTACTGATGCTGGCAATTTTGTATGTGGTTGGTCCCTGATCCTGTGACAATACAACATTGACTGAGAACGTAATTATGAAAACCGATATGGTTATTATACTGAAAATATTTTTACTCTGAATCATTCTTTGAAATCTCTTTTCTTGTTTTTTAATTGTTCACTTATCAATCCGAATCTTCTTTCTCTCTTTTGATATTCTGAAATTGCTTTATAATACTGAGCTCTTTTGAAATCCGGCCAGTAGCTGTCATCTATATAAATTTCGCTGTATGCGATCTGCCATAAAAGAAAATTGCTTATTCTGAATTCACCGCCTGTCCTTATTAATAAATCAGGATCCGGAATTTCTTTTGTTGCAAGGTATCCTGAAAATGTTTTCTCGTCCAGGTTGTTTAAATCGAGCCTGGAATTTTTTTGTTCCTCAACGATTTTTTTTACAGCATTCAAGATATCCCACCTGCCACTATAACTCAATGCAAGATTTAATGTCATCAATTTATTGTTCTTTGTCTTTTCAATCGCTTCACTTAGTTCTTTAAGAACGTTCGCGGGAAGATTGTCAAGTTCACCGGTGGCAATCAGTTTGACATCGTTTTGATGCAGTCTGTCGGTTTCATCACGCAGTGACCGGATCAGTAATTTCATAAGAAGTGTTACTTCCGACTTAGGTCTGTTCCAGTTCTCCGTTGAAAAAGTATAAAGCGTTAAGTATTTAATTCCAAGCTGACCCGAGGCCTCAACTATGTCTCTTACGGAATTCGCGCCTTCATTGTGTCCGAATACCCTGGAAAGTCCTTTTGATTTTGCCCATCTGCCGTTGCCATCCATAATAATGGCTATGTGTTTTGGAATCTCACCGGCTGATTTTAACTCTGTCTGTTTTATTTTATCCTTTGAGGACGGCTTTATCAATTCAGCTTTGTCTTACTTTGTTAAAATTAATATAGTTCCTGTCAAATTTCAGTGGCATTAGTATTCATCAAATCAAACCTAATTTCTCTTTAACCACTTCCAGCTTTTCATTTGCAATGGTTGTCGCATTCCGGTTTCCTTCGGTTATGATATTGTTCAGTCTCTCTTCATCATTTCTGATTTGCAGAAATTCATTATGCAATCCGGAGAGTTTGGCCGAAACAATTTCCCCAAGTTCAGCTTTGAATTTTCCATAACCTCCCCCTTCGTACTTATTCTCAACCTCACTGATTGTCATATTAGCAAACTCCGTGTAAATTACCAGTAAATTACTGATAGCAGGTTTATCTCTGCTGAATTTTATTTTATTGTCGGAATCGGTTACTGCCCTTTTAAATTTTTTTATGATTGCCTCCGGCTTGTCATCCATTGCTATGTAACTGTCTTCAGATTCACTCTTGCTCATTTTTTTAGACGGATCATTTAAAGACATTATCTTTGCAGTTGTTTTTGATAAAGTGGGCTTTGGGACCTTAAATGTTTCACCATGCAAATTATTAAATCGTTGTGCTATTGTTCTCGACAATTCTACATGTTGCACCTGGTCAATTCCAACAGGGATCTCATCGGCATCATAAAGCAAAACATCTCCTGCCATTAAAACAGGATAATCAAACAGCCCGGCTAATTGTCCGCTTCTTCCGCTTTTTGCTGATTTGTCCTTGAACTGAGTCATCTTGTTAAGCTCCCCCATTGTCACATAATTATTTAATATCCAGCAAATCTCACTGTGGGCGGGGATCATCGATTGAACGAAAATTATTGACCTGTTCGGATCTACGCCGACAGTCAATAGCCACGCAACAACATCATATGTTCTCTTTTTTAAAAGTTCAGGATCCTGTTTGACAGTAATTGCATGTAAGTTTGCAACAAAGAAAAAATTTTCATAGGTATCCAGATGCTGATTCTCTGCCCATCTTTTCATTGCTCCAAGATAATTACCGATCGTAAGATCTCCGGATGGCTTTATTCCCGATACGACTCTTTTCAAGGATGTTGTCTATTAAAATTTTTACTAATTCTCTGTTATGTAAATCAGAAAACAGTTTTAGATTTATTTTGTACTGTCAATGATTATTTTATAAACTTTCTCACTGTCTTTTGTCATTCCGTACTTCTCTCGTGCAACTTCTTCAATCTTGTTATCTGAATTTTTTAATTCTTCAATTTCTCTTTCCAGCTCTTTTGATTTCATGACCTCGGACTCATATTGTTTTTCGAGGTCTTTCTTTTCAGATTCCAGTTTAAATCTCTGGATCAATCCCTTATTACCGAATGCAGCCATAGATATGAGCGCTGCAAAAAATACAATTACCAGGACCAACTTCAAATTGTATTTTATGAATCTTGCGCTAATTTTAAGAATGCCCTCTTTTTCTTTTTGATCCCTCATATCCGATTTTTACACAAAGAAAGTTCGATTAATTTTTCTATCAGTTGAGTAAAGCTGAAACCTTTTGCCGCGGCTGATTTTGGAACAAGTGAAGTTTCGGTCATTCCGGGAAGTGTGTTTACTTCCAGACAATAAAGTTCATTGCTGTCGTCCAACATAAAATCAACTCTTGAATAAACCGAACATCCTAATTTTTTATGAGCTCTTACTGCACTGCGTCTCGATAATTCTTCTATCTCAGGAGGTATTTCTGCAGGACAAAAATATTCCGTCATTCCTTTTGTATACTTATGTTCATAATCATAAAAACCGTCCTTTGGCTTTATTTCAATTATCGGAAAAGGTTCATCCCCAACCACGGGAACGGTCAGTTCTCTGCCTTCTATATACTGCTCGATTAAAACTGTATCCGAATAATTAAGAGCAAGCTCGATAGAATTTTTTAACTGAATATCCTCCACATCAGGCTGTACTATAGTCATACCCACAGTACTGCCCTCATCATTGGGCTTCACAACACACGGGTATCTGATTTTATTCTGAATCAATTTATTTACTTTTTCCGTGTCGGAAGAAGTATGCCTGTTTAAGATTATCCATCCAGGAGTTTTTATGCCGTAAGATTTCAGAATGATCTTGGAAATATTCTTGTCCATTGCAAGAGCAGAAGAAAAAATATCCGAACCGGTATATTTTATGCCTCTCAATTCAAGCAATGTCTGGATTTTGCCGTCTTCACCGAATTTACCGTGTAATCCGAGAAAAGCCAGATCTACGTTATCAAATAATTTAGAATTAATGCAGTTAAGAATTTTTCGGCTTCCTGATTCCTGAATTTCCCTTAATTGTTTTAGAGAGGGGGATTCTTTTTTTACTATGTTTTTAAATATCTCTTCTTCACTTACGTCATTATCCCCGTAAATCGGGTCCACAACTTTGACGTTATGCCCGAGCTCCCGGATTGATTTTAAAATACTTTTACTTGATGATATCGAGACTTCCCGTTCTGATGACGGTCCGCCGGTAATTAGAATTATATTCAATCTCTAAAATATTTTTAATATACTTATTTCAATGATGTTTTTAAATGTTAAAGTTAACTGAAACCCGGTTATCATTAAAATATTTTTTTATAGCACCAGAAAAATATTATTTATAATAAAAAATTGTTTAAGATGATAAATGTTTTGTAAAACCATTTTTTAAATTTGTGGGTTGTCAATACGGGTAATTCTGTCTATACTCCTTAGTGCCGCTTTATTCATAATTTATGTGAATACATATAAATGTACACAGTTTTTTGAGTAAGAGCATGCGTCAAAAAGCCAATGCACTTATCATAAATTCAATTGACTAAAAACATTAATTTTAGTATTTTGTATGTTTCCATAAATATGAACAAAAACTACATTGCCAACAATAAACCAGCTAGTAAGAAAAGGCCGTAAGAAGATAGTAACAAAGAGCAAAGCACCTGCTATGGACTCATGTCCGCAGAAGAGGGGAGTATGCACGAGAGTTTACACATCCACTCCTAAAAAGCCTAATTCTGCATTGCGTAAAGTCGCAAGAGTAAGATTAACAAATGGAATTGAAGTTACGGCTTACATTCCGGGAGAAGGTCATAATTTGCAGGAGCATTCGATCGTGTTGATCAGAGGAGGCAGAGTAAAGGATTTGCCGGGAGTAAGGTATCATATTATAAGGGGTGCATTGGATACTGCCGGAGTTGCAAACAGAAAGAAGGGACGTTCAAAATATGGAACAAAGAGAGCCAAAACAGGCGCAACAAGTTAATTTAAAAATAAAATAATTTTAAAATTCAGTTAGTTTTTAATGAGAAGAAAACGAGCAGAAAAAAGAATCAGAAAGCCCGACCCAAAATATAATGACATATTGATTGGGAGATTTATAAACAGTTTAATGTGGGACGGACAAAAACAGGTTGCTCAGAGAATAATGTATGATGCTTTTAAGATAATTGGTGAGAAAACAAAGGGTGAACCGGTGGATGTATTCAGAAAGGCTATAAACAATGTACAGCCGGCAATAGAGGTAAGATCAAGAAGAGTGGGAGGAACGAATTACCAGGTTCCGACTGAAGTAAGACCGGACAGAAGAACAGCATTGGCGATAAAATGGATTTTAACATATACAAGGGCAAGGAATGAAAAATCAATGTCTTTGAGACTGGCAAATGAATTGATGGCGGCATCTGTCGGGGAAGGCAGCTCGGTAAAGAAAAAAGAAGATATTCATAAGATGGCGGAAGCAAATAAGCCATTTGCTCATTTTAAGTGGTAATATTTAACAATAAACTAAAATTAAAAAAAGATAGATTAAATAATAAATGCCAAGACAAGTACATTAGATAAAACGAGAAATATAGGTATTATGGCGCACATAGATGCCGGAAAAACCACTACAACTGAAAGAATCTTATACTATACAGGAAGACTACACAGGATCGGAGAGGTTCACGAAGGCGCAGCAACAATGGACTGGATGGAGCAGGAAAAAGAAAGAGGAATTACGATCACATCAGCAGCAACCACCTGTTCCTGGAAAGATCACAGAATAAATATCATTGATACTCCCGGACACGTTGATTTTACTGCTGAAGTAGAGAGATCGCTGAGAGTTCTAGACGGTGCAGTTGCTTTGTTTTGTTCGGTTGGCGGAGTAGAGCCTCAGTCTGAAACTGTCTGGAGACAGGCAGATAAATATAAAGTTCCGAGAATTGCATTTGTAAACAAAATGGACAGAACCGGAGCTGATTTTTTTCACGCAATAGACATGATGAAAGACAGATTGAAAGCAAATGCAGTTCCGATTCATTTGCCGATCGGCCAGGGGTTATGTTCAACGGGATAATAGACCTGATCACAATGAAAGCGAGAATGTTTAATGAAGAAACACTGGGAGCGACATTTGAAGATGTGGAAATCCCCGAATTCATTAATAGAGCAGGCTAACGAATACAGACATAAATTGCTTGAAGCGGTAGCTGATGTAGATGATTCTTTGCTTGAAAAATTTTTAGAAGGCAAAGAGATAAGTGAAAAGGAAATTGTTGCAGTATTAAGAAAGGCGACAATTGAAGTAAAGATAATTCCGGTCTTATGCGGTTCATCATTTAAGAATAAAGGTGTTCAGAATCTACTTGACAAGGTAATTGATCTGCTTCCTTCTCCTTCGGACGTTGGGGATGTGGAAGGTCATCATTATCACACAGATGATCATGTAACAAGAAAAGTATCGGATGATGAAAAGTTTACTGCACTTGCATTTAAAATAATGACGGATCCGTTTGTAGGAAAGCTTACATTCTTCAGGGTATATGCTGGAAAGGCAATTGCGGGAAGTTATGTCTATAATTCCATTGCAGGCAAGAAGGAAAGATTCAGCAGACTGCTTCAGATGCATGCAAACAGCAGGGAAGATATTAAGGAAGTTTATTGCGGTGATATTGCTGCAGCAGTGGGTCTGAAGAATACAAGAACCGGAGATACACTTTGTGATGAAAGTGATCCGATAGTACTTGAAAAGATCACGTTTCCCGAACCTGTTATTTCAATTGCAATTGAACCTAAGACAAAAGCAGATCAGGATAAGCTTGGCGAATCACTTGACAAAGCTTTCGGATGAAGATCCTACATTCAGGGTAAGAACAGATGAAGAAACAGGTCAGACATTGATTTCAGGAATGGGTGAGCTTCATCTGGATATTATTGTTGACAGATTGAAAAGGGAATTTAAGGTGGATGCAAATGTAGGAAATCCGCAGGTTGCATATAAAGAAACTATAAAGAAGAAAGTTATACAGGAAGGAAAGTTTGTAAGACAATCCGGCGGCAGAGGACAATTCGGTCACGTATGGATTGAGATCGAGCCGGAATGAAAAAGGTAAAGGATTCGTTTTTGAAAATGGAATTGTCGGAGGAACCATTCCAAAGGAATATATAAATCCTGTTGCAGACGGGATAGAAGAAGCAATGAAAAATGGTGTTCTTGCAGGTTATCCTGTTGAGGATATAAAAGTAAGATTATTTGACGGTTCATTTCACGATGTGGATTCATCTGAAATGGCATTTAAGATTGCCGGTTCAATGGCATTTAAGGAAGGTGCAAGAAAAGCAAATCCTGTTTTACTTGAGCCGATAATGGAAGTTGAAGTTGTAACTCCGGAAGAATATATGGGTGATGTTATGGGTGACTTGAGCTCAAGAAGAGGAAGAATCGAAGGAATGTCACAAAGAAGTGATGCGCAGGTGATCAAGGCTTTGGTTCCGCTGTCGGAGATGTTCGGATATGCAACAACAATGAGATCGATGACACAGGGACAGCGCAATTTATACAATGCAGTTTTCACATTATGATGAAGCACCAAAGAGTGTTTCAGACCAGATAATAGAAAAGGTCAAAGGCAAAGAAAAAGTTGCTAACTGATTTTAGATATTAGATTTACAATCTCTATAATGTGTTCTTTAAATTATATTTCAAGGGTCAGTCCCGAATAGTCGGGATATAACTCGTAAATCAGACACATTAAGCCGTTCTATAAAAAATTTCTTATTGTAAAGAGTCTTTACAAAATAAGAAAGTTTTCCATCCCGGGTCAGTAGCTCAGATGGTTAGAGCGCGTGCCTTATAAGCACGAGGTGGGAGGTTCAATTCCTCCCTGACCCACACATTTTGATTTTGGATTTTTGATTTATGATTTTCTGGAAACGATTTAGAATGTTAAAAAGAAATAGTCACAAACTTTCACCATAAAATTTAAAAATTAATTAAATAAAATAAATAGCTTTAAGGAGAAATAATAAATGGCTAAAGAGAAATATAGTGCTAGTAAACCCCACGTAAACATTGGGACAATCGGACACGTTGATCACGGAAAGACAACATTGACCGCAGCAATTACAATGGCTTTAGGAAAAAAAGGATTATTCAAAGGTCAGAGCTTTTGATTCAATCGATAAAGCCCCGGAAGAAAGAGCAAGAGGAATTACGATTGCAACCGCACACGTAGAATATGAAACTGAAAACAGACACTATGCACACGTGGACTGTCCCGGACACGCCGATTACATTAAGAATATGATCACAGGTGCTGCTCAGATGGACGGCGCAATTGTTGTTGTTGCTGCTACTGACGGAGCCATGCCTCAGACAAAAGAACACATTCTGCTAGCAAGACAGGTTGGTGTTCCGGCAATTGTCGTATTTTTAAACAAAGTAGATATAATATACCAGCAGGAGAAGACACCTGAAGATGCGGAATTATTATTAGAAGTTGTTGAATCTGAATTGAGAGATATCCTGAACAGTTATGATTATCCCGGAGATGATATTCCTATAGTCAGAGGAAGCGCATTGAAAGCAATGGAAGCCGGTATAGATCCTGCAGTAAAAGAAGATGATGAAAGACTTAAACCGATATTTGAATTAATGGCAGCAGTAGATTCATATATTCCGCAGCCCAAAAGAGATATTGATAAAACTTTCTTAATGCCTGTTGAAGACGTTTTTTCGATAACAGGAAGAGGAACAGTTGCAACGGGTAGAATAGAAAGAGGTAAAGTAAAAGTAGGTGAAGAAGTTGAATTGATCGGACTCGGCGCAAAGAAAAAGACAGTAGTAACCGGAGCTGAAATGTTCAATAAAGAACTGGATGAAGCAGTTGCAGGATTTAACTGCGGATTGTTGTTAAGAGGTATAGATAAAGAGGAAATAGAAAGAGGAATGGTTCTTGCCAAAACCGGTTCGATTACTCCCCACAAAAAATTTGAAGCTCAGGTTTATATATTGTCAAAGGAAGAAGGCGGAAGACATACTCCATTCAGCACAAACTACAGACCGCAGTTCTATTTCAGAACTACTGACGTAACGGGAGTTGTTCATTTACCGGAAAATATTCAGATGGTAATGCCGGGTGACAATGTTGAGAAACTTGCAATTGAATTGATCACTCCGATCGCGATGGAAGAAGGATTAAAATTTGCGATCAGAGAAGGCGGCAGAACTGTTGGAGCAGGAGTTGTTACAAAAATCGTAGAATAAATTTAAGAAAATAAAATAATAATTTAACTTGGCATCACAAAAAATCAGAATCAAATTAAAGTCTTACGATCATACTTTACTTGATAAATGGACTGAAAGAATTATCAAGACAATAAAATCAACAGGCGCAATTGTAAGCGGACCGATTCCTTTACCGACAAAGAAAAATGTATATACTGTTTTGAGATCACCCCATGTTGACAAGAAGTCACGGGAGCAATTTGAAACCAGGTCCCATAAGAGATTAATTGATATTTTGAATTCTTCCAATAAGACAATAGATGCCTTGACCAAGCTTGATCCTCCGGGCGGTGTAGATATTGAGATAAAAGTATAAAAGTTATAAATCACAAAAATAATCATGATAGGTATTTTAGGAAAAAAAATCGGAATGACAACCGTATTTCGAAAAAGACGGCAATGCAGTTCCATGCACGGTTATTGAAGCCGGACCCTGCTATGTAACTCAGATCAAGAACAAAGATAAAGACGGATATGAATCGGTTCAGCTTGGTTTCGAAGAAAAGAAAGAAAAGAATACTACCAAACCTTTAGTCGGAAAATTTAAGAAGATAAAGACTCCGACACTCAGGTATTTAAAAGAAGTAAGAGATTTTCCGAAGGTGAAAATATGAAGGAAGGCGATACTGTTAAAGTTGATATGTTCAAGGAAGGAGATACTGTAAAAGTAACGGGACATATCCAAAGGAAAAGGATTTCAGGGAGTTGTAAAGAGACATGGATTTGCAGGCGGACGTAAGGACTCACGGACAGAGTGACAGGCAAAGAGCACCGGGATCGATCGGAGGAAGTTCTTATCCGTCAAGGGTTTTCAAGGGACAGAGGATGGCAGGAAGAATGGGAAATGATACAGTTACCGTGAGAAATTTAAGAGTAGTAAAAATATTTAGCGATTCAAATTTAATACTTGATTAAAGGGTGCTGTTCCGGGCTCAAAGACCGGATTGGTAGAAATTTATAAAAACTAAAAATGGAATTAAAAGTATATAAGCTTGATGGTTCTGAATCAGGTCAGACAATCAGTCTGCCGAAGGAAGTGTTTGAGATTGAGCCGAATCAGCATTTGATCTATCAGTCTGTAAGAACTTATCTCTCCAACCAAAGACAGGGTACTCACAAAACAAAGGAAAGAAGTGAAGTCAGAGGCGGCGGTAAAAAACCATTCAGACAAAAAGGAACCGGCAGAGCCAGACAGGGAACAAGCAGGTCACCGCTCATGGTTGGCGGAGGAACAATATTCGGACCCAGACCTCATACATACAAATTGAAAATGCCGAAGAAGTCTGCAAGACTTGCACGCAAAAGCGCATTGAGCATTAAGGCAAAGGAAAATGAGATCATGGTGATAGAAGATTTTACATTTGAAGCCCCTAAAACAAAAGATCTGTTAAACATTTTGAAATCATTGAAAATCGATGATAAGAAAACTTTATTGTTGCTTACGGAGAAAAATGATAATGTATATAAATCCGGAAGGAATCTTGAAAAACTGAATGTTATGATTTCAGATAAAGCTGCAACATATGATTTGCTGAATAATAAACTTATACTTATTGCAAAAATCGGCAGTTGATACTTTATGCAAAAGTTTAATTAATTAAATTCAAGATAATAGAATTTTAATGAAAACAATTTTAGTAAGACCGCTAATAACTGAAAAGAATACAACACTTCAGGAAACTCTTAAATCAATATTCTTTGAAGTAGGCAATAGACAGCAATAAGATTGAAATAGCAGAAGCTGTTGAAAAGAAATTTAATGTCAAGAGTTACAAAGGTCAACACGATTGTATCAAAGGGTAAAAAGAAATCGCAGATGACAAGAAAAGGGAAGATTCGAAGGATACAGAGCAGACAGAAAGAAAGCAATAGTAACACTGCAAAAAGGAAGATAAGATAGATTTTCTTGGAAACGTTGAATAGATTAAAATTCTGCATTTTTTCCAATAATTAAAAATTCCATTATTTCCAAAAATCCGAGGCAGAATTGGCTAAACAACCGGTCAAAAGGATATCTGACAAAGATTTTGAGATATTAAAGAATAAATTAAAGCTCGATGAAAACATCATCGGGCTTTTAGTTAATTCAAGAGGTTCTATTAAAAGCAAATTGTTCTTTAATAAAGTAACCGAGCAAATAAACAAGAATTGAAAAATAAGTTTGAAATATTTCTGGAACCGATATTTTTCTTGATCATTTATATTAAGATAATGTCCACAGGAAACATCATTGTTACTGAAATGTTTAAGTTTATTTGACGGTTGCTATACATCGTGTAATAAATGCGTCAGAAATTTTTTCAGGATGCTCAGATAACAGGAAGAATGCATTCAAAGCAAAGCATTCTTTTTATGAGGTAGGAGTTTTGGGAATTCCGTTCAGATATTCCGTAAAGATAGGTGAAGTATTGAAGTGTAATTAAAAAAAAAAGTTAAAAAACACATTACAGAGATGCTTTAGATAATAGCAATGTGCGCAGAAACCAAATTACCGCTTTTTACGTCTAATGAACAGATATAAAGACATTTCAAAAATATTTAAGGTGAAATTAATCAGCAAAGAAATTATTATAAATAATAACTCACCTGAAATAATTTACAAAAAAGCAAAAATTTTATAAAATGAAATTAGGCAAACAATATACAAGCAGAGAAAATCAATCTACGGATATTTATTTAAAAGAAATCAGCAAGACAACGCCACTGTCAGTTGCAGAGAAATAGATTGCGCCAAGAAAATAAAAAAAGGGGATAAGAGAGCATTGGATTTGCTGGTGAAAGCAAATTTGAGATTTGTAGTGAGTGTGGCAAAGCAATATCAGAATCAGGGATTATCATTAAATGATCTAATCAATGAAGGAAATTTAGGATTAATAAAAGCCGCAAAGAAATTCGACGAGACAAGAGGATTTAAATTTATTTCGTATGCAGTATGGTGGATAAGACAGTCAATACTTCAGGCGCTGGCAGAGCAGTCAAGAGTTGTAAGATTACCTTTGAATATAGTTCAGCAAAAAAGTAAAATTGCAAAAACAATCAGCGAGCTTGAGCAAAAAAATGAAAGGATTCCAAATGTTCTTGAGATTGCAGAGAAGCTTGACATGAGTGTTTATGAAGTTCAGGAGACACTGAAGAATTCAGGCGGACACGTTTCTATGGATGCTCCGAGCATTCACGGAGAAGACACAAAGCTGATCGATATCATGCCTGACAAACAGGAGAAGATGCCTGATATGGCATTATTGAAAGATTCATTAAGAATTGAAATTGACAGGGCACTTGATACATTGTCACAGAGAGAGAAGGAAGTTGTGAAACTATATTACGGACTTGAAAAAGAAAATCCGCTTACGCTTGAAGAGATTGGTGATAAGTATAAACTTACACGGGAAAGAGTAAGACAGATAAAAGAGAAAGCCATCAGAAGACTTAGACAGGCGTCGAGAAGTAAAGCTCTTAAAGCTTATTTAGGACAATAGATCTGATTTGGATTTTAGATTTGATTTTGATTAAAACCATTCTTGCAAGATTGAAGAATGGTTTTTTTATTTGTTTAAAATGTTAATCAAAGAGTACTGGCGTTAATTTCATGTACCTCCTGTCAAAAGTTAATTCTTCAAATTCAACCTCATTAGAATTTAAAAGCTTCAATACTTTTATTTATAAGTCTCTTGTGAGATTATCGCATCATTTGTCCCGTAAATGAAATAAAGCTTTGAGCCTTTCCAGTTTATTATTAAACTTATTAAAGTCTGTATCTTCAGGAAAGTCCGAAGAACACAATATCAGATTATCAAAATGAAAATTACTTTTAGTAAACCAGCGCACAGCAGTATGCACTCCCTGGGAAAAGCCAAGAAGATGGAATTTGGCTTGCGATAAGTCATATTTGTTTTTGATTTCCCCCGCGAGCTTATTGAGATAATTTATGTAATCAGTGATTTCATTGATCCGGTCTTCTTTGGTCATCCATGATGCGCCTATTTTATTTCTGAAATAAAATCTGGAAAGTCCTTCAGGGGCGATGATTAATGTATGATCATCAGACAGGAAATCAAAATCATAAATGAAATCTTTTGCAAGATGCGCATAGCCGTGAATGACAAAGCATACGGATCTTATTTGTCCAGCAGGCTGATTTGAAAAATATCTCGCTGTTTTTTGCACAATGATATTCTGTTCTGAAATTTTCAACTTATTTTAAACCTTTAACTTGTAACTGCTCGTAACTTCTAACTGAAATCTGTATTTGTAATTTGTAATTCGTAATTTGTGACTGAATTTGCCCCGTTAGGCTAATGGATAAACCAACAGACTACGGATCTGTTTTTAGAAGTTCGAATCTTCTACGGGGTACTAAGTAATATAGAAATATAAAGGTTGAATAGAAATTGATTTTATTTGTTTCTCATTTTCATACATTTTCATATCCCCTGCCGCAGCTATTAAGGACTTGTAACTTGCAACTTGAAATTCAGATAATTAAGTTTGATGCACTGTCCGGCTATTCTTTTCCGGACCAAAAAAAATCTTACGAATCAATTAATTCTGCAAAATGTCTGACTTCATTCGTATAGAACCTTCCGCAGATATTCACCTCGTATTAGACCCTGACTTCAAAGACACGTTCGGTAATCCACTGAGAAATCATATGATGAGGATCTGGAATGCACAGCCCGGTTTATTGCCGGATGCAAGTATCGGATTTGAGTACTCAGATGAAAGCGCTAACTGCTCATTTGATTTTTTTCCTGTCGGGCAGAATATAGTTACGATTACCGGAACAGAACTTAGACCTCAAAATAAAGGGACAGTTTTTATGCAGGTCAGGTTCAGAGATCCCGATGACAATACTTTGTATCATTATCTAATAGTAAGGGTCATGGTTCACGACAAAATGGATACATGGTGGTTCGGAAACGAAAGCCTGTCTGTGTTCAGGGATTCTAACCTTGCGCATTCGCAGCCGACAATTTATGCATCTTTTGATGATGGTGAAGTAATCGGGGACATAACAGGGCATGACTATGTGACACTTACTTCCGAAGACCCGCTAGTTGTTGAGATTTCAAATGACTTGAACAAACCCTACAGAGGGCGAATCAGAGGAGTAGTAACCGGCGATAAAAAAATAACCGGGAATTTATCCGGTAAGGAATTAAAGCTTGATATAAAGGTAATTGATCTTGATATAAGCAATGGAGGCAACAAAATACTAAAGAGAGTCATCGGTGACTGGACAAAGCCTCCGAAGGAAAGACACAACATTCTTTTTGTTGCCGAAGGATTTAATGACAGAAATAAGTTTGAGGAAGTGTACACGAAAATTAACGAGAGCTTATTTAACACCAACAGACATAGTCCTTACAATATTCTGAAAGATGATTTTAATGTTTGGGCTGTCTTTCTTCCTTCAAAGGAAGAAGGAATTACAACCGGCGCCAAGGTTACATCAAAAGGATATCCGTTCCCTTTATTTGCAGCTACTGAGCCGGATGAGGAGAAAGGAAAATATACATTAAAGAAATTGACGGAGATTGTCGGAATATCAGATAAGGATTTGAAAGACAGAGGAGTCACTCCGGAAAACAAAGGCACGAAGCTGAAAGAAGTAATAAATGGATTAAAGGTAACATGGGCTGCGGATCCTGCAGCACAGCTGCTTGGATTTGATGCGGCAAAAGTGGATAATGAAATTGCAACGAGGTGGATAATACAAACGCCCTTGAAGTTATTGGCACAGACAAAGGATACTTTTTACGGTTTCATTGCAGGAGACAGACCGGGCGAAAAAAAATCTGTTAAAACTCAGAGAGAAAAAAAGGATCCTCAGAATGTCACTATACATAAGGAAGAATGGGTAATTCCCGGAAATGCCGAATTCAGAGCTGTAGATTTTACACGAAGAATAAGGGAATGGTTTATTCCGAATATGAGCAGCCTTGATTTCCCTCCGTTTGTGGATCACAGACGATGGGCTCCTGATATTTATGTTTTTGATAATGATTCCGATGCTCCGTGGGTTGAATATTTTATCGATAAACATATCTCAAGGTTTGATGAGAGTGATGTCCCGGCAATTGATCCCTTGTTCCGCGTTGGCAGCTGCTGGAGCCCCGCCTTTACTCCTCATGCAAATACAAGAGAAGTCAGGAGCGCGGGATTGGTTTGCTTACTGATAAACAGTGCATTGAGCGGACGCTCAGCCAATTTCTTGGGTAATTTTGTTGGTCTCGTCATCGGAAAATCCAAGGGCTATATTGAGTCGGATGGAAATGTTAATCAGAATGCTTTTAAAATTAAACTGGATCCGGATAAGACAAACAAGCTAAGTATTGAGCCGATTATCCGGATCAATTACAGTGATATAATTGCGACGATTGCTCATGAATTCGGTCACACTTTCAAATTGGGTGATGAGTATGAGGAATTCAAATCAAATGCACCGGCTGACAAAATACATAATTTTGATAATCTGATTCATTTCACGGATTTTTTAATTGCTGCTTTCAATCCTCCGGGTTTTCCAAAGGCAATTGACCCGGAAAAAATCAAATGGTCAGTCCTGCACCGTGCCAGACATTCGGTCACAATCGCTCAGTCATTAACAATCAATAATCCTGCAAGCGTTACCTTAAAGATCGATCCAGGAGATATTGGTATTCTCAAGAAGATCAAATCTGAGAATTTAAAATTATATCTGAGACGAATGATCATAAATTTAAATAATCAGGATGGTCTTCAGCTTCGGTTCATTGCGCAGGATATTTTAGATAAAGATATTTTTACCGAGCTTGAAATTGACGGTGATATCAATGATGCACAGCAGGAGGTTACTTTAAAACCGACTGCACAAAGCAATAAGTCGCAGTTTCCCATTACAGGACCGGATGACAATGTTATACCTTCCGGAAGTATATTATATGTTCCCAAAAAAAATGACAGCGGAGCTCTATTAAGTTTGATTGAAATTGAAGTGATGAACTTTATGAAAAATAACAGTTACGGAACCGGAGTTCATGCCGGAAGAGCGCTAAGCTCCAACTACAATAAAAACAGTCCTGAACCTGACGAAGATAATAAGCTGAATGATAAAAATAATGAAAAGGATACGCCGGTCAGCATACCTAACTTTAAAGGTCCATGTAAAGATTTTACAATGATTGGAGTTCATGAAGGCGGCGGAACTTTTGTCGGAAAGGCATACCGTCCGACCGGGGCATGTAAAATGAGAAGTCATGGCGGGAAGGGCAAAGAAGGTGAATTTTGCTATGTATGTAAATTCCTGATTGTAAGCCGTGTGAATCCGTCAAAGCTTGCGAAGCTGGACGAACAATATCCCGAAGCCAAGGAAAGAAAGTGGAGCAGATTCCTTAGTATATTCGGAGCAATAAACGTAAGTGAGATCACAAAATAATAGACAGGCTTCTGACTTTGTCCTTTGCGGGTTTGTGTGTGGTGTGAAGAAGAATAGTTCCGGATTCCTGATCATTTAAAAAATTTTAACTTCATATTGTTTTTAATAGCTCATGCCTGAAAAGAGAGATACATTAGCAAAGATTGTCACCGAATTGGGCCTGATGTTCAGACCACTTGAACAGGCGGTCGAATCTACTTTTGCTTTTAAATCTTTTATGGAGCGGCTCGGATGGGAGCCTGATGACATCCCGGCTCCGGTGCTTGACCTTGGCAATGCAGCCGCATCTCTTAGGAATGTCATTCGTCAGGGATTAGATGATGATTTCTCTCCGGAAAGCATTCTAGAAATTAAATCAGACATTGAGGCAATAGTTGATGCAATAAAATTAATTGAATCTGCTCCGGATGCAGTGATCCCCGCCAAGCTCAGAGCTGACAATTTCAAAACTGAATTTCCCAAACAATTAATCGAATATCTTCTCTCCGATTACCTGTTCAGGTTTCACAGGGGATTTGCATTTCTTCTGCGCGCTTTTGGAGTGCTCAAAGTAAAATATATTGCACGGGAAGGAAACCGTCTTCCGTATATGCAATACTCATTTACGTTCAGTGATCTTCCTAAAATTTTTGATACTCCCTCCCTGGTTTTGAAAAACGCTTTCGGGTGGGGCACCCCGGATTTTGATTTTGATGAGTTTATTGACATAGTCGAAAATTTATTGCAGGGACTTGGAACGGATGTATTTACCGATTATCTCGATCCCAATATTGCTCAAAGAATAAAGGGGGTACTTAATCCTCCGCTCTTACTTGATACAGATGAAAGAAGTCTGAAGGTTGTTTTCTTTGAACGCAACCGAAACAACGACGAGCGTTTGACGGCAGAAATCAATTTATTAAAGCTTCCTCAGAAAGGCGCATTAATGCCGGGCTTTGCAGTGATGCCTTTCTATAACGGGGTTAATGATTTTACGATGCAACTGGGTCCGGGCATATCACTAAGTATTTCTACTGAAATGAATTTTGCCGGGGGCATTGCAATACTCGTGTATCCGGATGAGGACATACAGCTTTTGACAGGGTTTAATCAATCGGACAATCCGTCGCAGGCAAATGCATCTTTAAAAGTAAAAGCAGACTTTCTGGACGAACAGGGTGAGCCGCTGATACTCCTGGGAACGGCTGAAGGCAGCAGGGTGCAGTTCGAAGGAATAGGATTGAGTGCGGGTGTTCAGATCGGGAGCAATTCAAAGCCGGAGTTATTGAGTGAGTTCAGTCTCAAAAAATTCAAGCTGATCATTGACTTCACAAAGAGTGACGGCTTTATTCAAAAGTTTATTCCGATTGATAAAGTTGAGGCAAATGCAGACCTGACTGTCGGCATTTCAAACAAGCGCGGACTTTATTTTGCCGGCAGCGGCGGACTTGAAATAGATATACCCGCACACGTCTCATTGGGTCCTATCGAAATACAAAATGCAACTATCGGGATCAGTCCTAAAACGGAAAACTTTCTATCAGTGCAGGGCTTTCAATAAAGGGTGAGCTTGGTCCCTTAACAGTTGTTGTTTCCAACATCGGCATAACGGCAAATATTCTTTTCCCGCCGCAAAAAGAATTTGTAGACTTCGATCTGGATTTTAAGCCTCCCAACGGAGTTGGAATATCCGTTGATGCAGGCGTAGTCAAAGGCGGAGGGTTTTTATATTTTGATTTTGACAAGCAGGAATATGCAGGAGCGCTTGAACTTGAGCTTGCCGGAACGATTGCACTAAAAGCAATCGGCATTATAACGACAAAGATGCCCGATGGCTCAAGCGGTTTTTCTCTTTTGATAATCATTACCGCAGAATTTCCTCCGCTGCAGCTTGGCTTTGGATTTACTCTTTTAGGTGTCGGCGGTCTGCTCGGATTAAACAGAACTGTCATCACGGAGAAACTAAAAACGGGTATACGGGATAATTCAATAAAGAGTATACTTTTCCCGGAAGATATAATTGCGAACATTACAAAGATCATAAGTGATCTCAAACAGGTATTCCCGCCGTTTGAAGGACACTTTATTATAGGACCGATGGGAAAGCTCGGCTGGGGAACACCGACAATAATTTCGCTTGAACTTGGACTGCTCCTTGAAATTCCTGAGACGCGGATTGCGATACTTGGAGTATTGAAATGTCTGCTGCCTGATGAAGAAGTTCCGATATTAAAATTGCAGGTAAATTTTCTGGGACTGATCGATTTTAATTTAGGTGAAATTTCATTTGACGCGAGCTTATTCGATTCAAGATTACTGGTCTATGTGCTGACAGGCGACATGGCATTGCGCATAAAATGGATCGGCGGTTCTGTGTTCGTTCTGACAGTAGGCGGCTTTCATCCGGACTTTAAAGAGATACCCGCGGGCTTAACCAATCTGAGAAGACTTACTATCAGTCTCCTTTCAGGAAATAACCCGAGGATCTCCATTGAAACATATTTTGCAGTGACCTCAAGTACGGTGCAGTTCGGTGCAAAAGCCGAGCTGTATGCCGCGGCTTGTGGATTCAACATTTACGGGTTCATTGGATTTGATGTGCTGTTCAGGTTCTCGCCTTTCTTTTTTATTGCAACGATCCATGCAGGTCTTGCCTTGCGCAAGGGCAGTCATGTGATCATGGGAATAACACTGAAGGGACAGCTTTCCGGACCGACACCGTGGAATGCGAAGGGAAAAGCGTCAGTCTCATTTTTCTTTTTCAGCGTTTCAGTTTCATTTGACGAAACATGGGGTGATATTATTTCAGAATCAGTTAAGCAGGTTGCAGATATTTTCGATGAGCTGAAGAAGGCAATATCAGACAGCCGGAACTGGCTTTCGGAAATACCGGCGGGAAATACGCTGAATGTTTCTCTGAAGCAAATTGATATTCCCGGGAATGAAATAATCGTTCATCCGTTCGGAGTTCTGTCGGTGAGCCAGAAAGTTGTCCCGCTGGAACTTCAGATCAATAAATTCGGAAATCAAAAACCGAAAGACCTGACATTGTTCACGATAAATGAAATAAAGAGCGGCAGTATAACTCTCGGAACGGCGAATGTCAATGAACAGTTTGCACGGGCTAACTATATTGAAATGAGTGACAGCGAAAAGCTGGCGGCAAAATCTTTCGAAGATCTTAAGAGCGGCAAGAAAATTACTGCATCTTCTGACCTGGTTTCAGGAACGCCGGTAGAGAAGCATGTTGATTATGAATTAAGTTATCTTGGCAAAAACCAATCGCAGACATTTTTCGGCGGCAAGTATGCACTGGACTTTAAAGTCTTTCAAAATTCATTGCAGGGAAGCCCGGCAGCAAAGTCTGATCTTTCTTTCCGGCAAAATAAAATTTCATCAAATGCTCCTAAGGAAGTTGTTCTGAAAAAAGAAAGATTTGCAGTTGCTAACATGTCGGATATGCTTATACACGATCCGGAACTTGTGGCAGACACTGAAACAGAGGCTTACATGATGTACAATGATCTGATAAGCAAGGAGCCGGAGCTTAAAAATAAAATTCAGGTAGTATCAAATTTTGAACTGAGTGAAGCATGAGCAACAGTATTGAAGTAGCGAAATATACTTTTACATCGTGGATGAGGAAGGGGATTTCCGCCAACATTACAACGGAAGATGATCTGGGCAGAGAGACAAATCTTTCGGGTGAGCGGGCAAAGATTCCTCTGGACATCACTGTCAATTCGGAAGTTGTGTTTAAGAAATTTGATCTAATAGGTCCCGGAGACATACTCGGAATAAATCCCGGGATGATCATTCGTTCGGAGCCGAGGAAATTTATTTCGAACTTTGAGCCCAACTATCTCGCCTTTGTAGAGTTTTATGATGAAGATTTCATATGGAGATATACGCCTGCACATCCGCAGGGAGAGAGACTTCGTCCCTGGATCACTTTACTGATATTAAAGGAAGATGAATTTGAAAGAGATAACAGATCATTTCCGCTTCCGAAAGTTACTGTAAAGACAAATGCAGCGCTGCCTTCGAACAAACAGCTTTGGGCATGGGGACATGCGCACACAAATCTTGACTTTGCTCCGGGTGAATTAAATAAGCTTGAAGATTTCCTGAGATCGGTTAATAAGAAGTTTTCTGAGAACCCTGATAATTTATACAGCCGTCTGATATGTCCGAGAAAACTTGAACCGAATACTTCTTACCATGCATTTGTAGTTCCTACATTTGAATCCGGGCGTCTGGCAGGACTGGGGCAGCCGACCGAAGGAATCGATGCTCAGACACCATCATGGAATGACATTTCATCAGGCGTTGATTTTCCAATTTACTACAGCTGGGATTTTATAACCGGAGAAAATGAAGATTTTGAATCTCTCGTAAAACTTTTGAAGCCGGCGACACTTGATGAAAAGGTTGGCATAAGGGATATGGACTGCAGCAAGCCGGAGTTTGGAATCAAGACCGGGACTAAGCCGGCTATTTTAGGTCTTGAAGGCGCGCTAAAATCTCCGATAGCAGTATCAACTATATTTCCTCTGCTGCCAAGGGATGTTGAAGATTTTCAAAAGGAGCTTCAGGTAATTATTAATCTTTCATTTACATCCGGCGACGGAGATCCCATCATTACTCCGCCCTTCTATGGAAATAAACACGCATTGGTTGAACAACTGGACATTGACAATAACGGCTGGGTATTTAAATTGAACAGTGATCCCAGAAACAGGGTCCCGTCTGGTTTCGGGACAATTGTCATTCAGAACAATCAGGAAAATTTTATGCGGAAGGCGTGGCAGCAGGTTCAAAAGGTACTTGATGCAAACAGGAAAATAAGAATAGCGGTGGCAATTATGACAGTCAGTAAATTTATAACTGCAAAGTATTTCGCGCCGTTGAAAAAAGAGAAATTAACAGCCATTACCAAACCAGTTCTCTCGCGAATAAAGGGAAGCGCTACCACTCTTCATTTTCAGCTTCAGGAAAGTTTCTTAAATACTACATTAGCAGGCGGCGCATTCAGAAGAATGATAAGACCAAGAGGTAAGCTTATAAAAAACATTGATCTGAATTCCGGAAGCAAATTTAAATATGATGAATTGATAGAAGATGTAAACTCGGGTAAGATAAGTGCGGAGCCTCCGAAGTCAAAGCCGCCCTTGATTCCGGGTACGGATGATCTCATAAATAATCTGCCGGTAACAAAATATCCGGGATGGTTATTGTTCATCTTAAGAAATTTAAATTTGATCTTCATTCTGCTGTTAATACTGGTTGTAATTCTGGCAGTGATCGGGCAATTCTTATTATCCGGAATAATCGCAATTGCTTCCATAGGCGGCTTCATTTATATGAAAGGTATCAGGACAAAGTTAAACAATGAGAAAGAGGTTAAGGAAATCTTTTCAGGACCTGATGAGACTGAAGAAATTATTTCAGACACAACTCCTCCTTCTGATTTTACATTAGATATATCCGATTCGGAAGAATCGGAAGAAAATGTTTTTGGTGTTAAGTCGGAACCGGATGCATCCATTCCGGGAATTCCATTTTCGGGTGCTTCAGCAGGAGGGCAGTTTAGGACTGCGGTAGTTGATCTCAGCGGCAGGCTGAAATTTTCAAAAACGGAAGAAAGGAAGTTAACATCATTTAACTTTGAAAATGCATCGGTTAAAATATCAAATGCAATTGACCCGGAAGTATCCTTCCCGAAAATGTTAATGTCCCGGATAATTCTTCCACTGAAAAAATCTTATCTGGAACCGGAAAATATAGTTCCGGCGATGATGTATCCTGACATAGAAGACCCTATGTATGAAAAGCTCAGAGACATTTCATCTGAACTGCTGATCCCAAACCTCGATTTGATACCGCAGAATTCAATTTCACTGTTAATTACAAACCAGCCTTTTATTGAATCCTATATGGTCGGGTTGAATTATGAAATGGGAAGAGAATTATTATGGAGAGAGTATCCGACTGACCAGCGCGGGAGTTACTTCAGGCAGTTCTGGGATGTGAAAGGAATCATTGCAATAAAAGATGACAGCATGACAGAGGCGCAGATCACTGAATCCTATAAAGACATAAAGCCAATTCATACCTGGGGAAAAACAAGAGCGCTCGGTTCGAATAATAACAGAGATACTGACGGCGACGGGAAGCAATTAGTACTCGTAATAAGAGGTGAATTGCTGAAGAGATATCCTAACACAGTCATTTATGCGCAAAAGGCGATCAAGGGCAGAGACGCAAATAACAACGACCCTCATGTAAAATTGGAGCTGACGGATGAAGAGCTGAAAAAGGAAATCAAGTTTCCAATGTTCAAGGCGGAGATTGAACCGGACATTAAATTTTTTGGATTTGAACTGACACCGGAGCAGGCAAAAGGAACGGAGACAACTCCGGGCTTTACCGATAACGACGGATGGTTTTTCATAATACAGGAGCCGCCGGGCGAGCCGCGGTTTGGAATGGATATTGAGATCGAACAGGGTCCGAACACCTGGGATAAATTATCGTGGGAGCATTTCGGAGACATACCCCTTCCTTTTATTAATACAGACCGAAAGCCGTCATTGTCACCGACGGATGATATTCCCGGAAGCAGATGGGGAGCTAATTCGGCGCAAATGGCTTATGTGCTTTATCAGAAACCGGTGATGGTTGCAGTTCACGGAAAGGAAATGCTTGAAGGGGTGTAGGGACTTTTTGATTTTGGATTTTAGATTTTTGGATTTAATGAATTGTTTATTAAATAGGAAATTTATTCGCGAAATGTTAAATAAATTAATTTGATGCCGGATCAGGAATTAATGAACGGGCTTCAGGCGAAGAGGAAAGAAATTGAGTTGATAGATAATGAGATCTATTATCTTAAGCTTGCTTTGTTCAATCTGAATGCAAAGGAAAAGAAACTTGAAGATAAGGAAACAAAAATTTCAGCTAAAGCAACCGGAGAAATTAATAAACTAAGGAAAAAAATTGAAGAACTCAGGAAATCAGCCAATGACATTAATATTAAGATCATCAGCATTGAAAGGGAATTAGATAATAATCGGGAGAAGGAAATCAAAGTTCTGGAAAATGAGTTTGCATCCAACGAGCTTGCTTTAAGAAGATTAAGAATTGAAAGAGAGAAAAATTTAAATGACAGGAAAAAGTTAAAGGAAACAGGTGAGGAGATAAGAAAACTTGAAGAGGCAAACAACGGAATTTCTAAAAACATTAAGCAGCTCAAAGATGAAGCAAGAAAACGGGAAAATGGAAAGCAGTCACTAATTAACGAAAGGGAAGAGCTAAATGAAAAAAAGAGAAGAAATAAAATTGAACAACAGGAGACAGAGAGAGAATTATCCGGCTTAAATAATGAAGGAGAAGACGAAACGGAAAATGTCAGAAACAAGAAAGTTCAGCTTGAAAGGGAATTAAAGGCAAAGCTGTTGGAGAAGGAAAGAGCTTCTGAAATTTTTAACGAACTCACTGGAAGATTTTTCGGACAAAGAAACATTGAAGAAGTAACCGCAGAAAAAGATGACAAGCTGCCGATATTGTTGTTCCCGGTTAAGCTTGAAACCAAATTCAGGGAAACATCACCCGGTACAAGAGAACTTTTGGTAAGAGTTTATCCTGATGCAATTGAAATTGTAACACATGAAGAAGAATTAACACAAAATGAATATGACAACGGAATAGTTTACTGGAAGGCAATCATCGATGCAAAAGATGATGAGCAGCAAAAACGTGATGCCTGGCTAAACATTGTAAACCGTTTCGGGGCTCCCCGTTCTGCATGGATCGCAATTAAGACACGTCCGGAGAATCTGAATGAACCGGATGAATCAGATTCTGCTGATGAGCTTATTTTTCCTGTATTGGAAAACATAAAGCCGGGTTCATGGACACGTCCTCCGAGAACCAAAATAATGCCTGACCGTTTTGTGATCATTGCATTGAAAGATAATGTCATAATTCATCAGGTCATAGGAAATCAAATTCCCGATCCGCTTATAACAGGTCCCGACCCGCTGGATCCGGACGGCTCACTGGATACGGAAACTGATGCGACAGACATAAAGCCCGGCGCTGATTTTGACTGGACTGTGGATTTTGAAAAAGCAGTCAGCATAGGAATGGGATTTAGGATACCATTAACAGAGCCGTTTGCTTCGGAAGGATTCGATAAGCTTTTTGCTTTAGGTCTGAGATGGACTTCGGACGAAACAGAGTCAAAGAATAAAACGGAAGAGCTTTTCAATGATCATCATTATTCACCCGAAGGATTAAGTCTTCTGAAACAGGGAGCAGCCACAAATAATACCGATGACGAATCATCTTCATTTTCATCTGACGATACATTCAGCAGCCTCTCATATTTTATTGAAGCGGGAGAACCATTGTTTACAAAAAAAACTTCAGCGCTTGAAATTACAGACGGACAAATCCTGTGTGACTTTCTCGGTATTGATTATTCGTCTTTCCAAAACATTGCAAACAGTGACAATACTGACTTTGCGGAAGCTGTTGCAATGAACCGTGCCTTATATCCGGCTACTCTCGGTTATTATCTCGATACACTGATGGAGTCTGTTTTCAGCGACGAAGTGAGGGAAGAGATCAGAGATTATTTCGTGAACAACGTTACAGGGAGAGGACCTGTGTCTGCTTTAAGAGCCGGCAGTCAGCCGTATGGAATTTTACCTACCAGTAATTTTTCAAAATGGAAATGGAAACGGGAAGATGAAGGAAGCAGCTTTATTTTTCTGAATAAGATGAATGAAATCCTGATCAACTTTTATGGAAGGTGGAAATCATTTATTCCTTCTCTGCCACATGTCGGGCAAAGGGGCAACCCTTCGGAAATACTGTTAAATATTCTCGGACTGAATCCGGGTTCGGTAAACTTTTTTCAGAGAACAGGATACAGCGTTGACTACTTGAAGAATCTCTCGAATTTTAAGTCAGGCGGAAAAGATTTTGGTGAGATCGTAAAAAACTGGTTTGCAACATTTAACTTGCTGACACTTCTTGAAAGTCTGGGTTATCAATCCACTGACGCAACAGGCAATCTCAAAAAAGTACCACATTTGCTTGAGCTCATTTACCAGCATTATCATACAAGACTCGACAATAAAAATATCATAGATACAAATCCACTATCAGAAAACAGAAAGATAAAATCTTATACATCTGTTGAAGACGGTCCGAATTATATAGACTGGCTGGTTTTGACTAGTACTGTAGAGGATCTGGAGAAACAGAATTTCGGTGAAGGAACCGAAGCACCGTCTTCACTGCTTTATCTTATGCTGCGTCATTCACTTCTTAATCAGCTGCATGATACAACGGGAAAATTTTATGTGAATAATAATATTGAATTGGTCAGATATAAGAAGCCGCAGGATTTTTATAACATCACAACAAATACCGAACCGACCAAATGGGAAATAATGAAGGCAAAGGCAAATCTGGTAATGCCTCAGGCAGCCGATAATAAATTAACTATCGGAGACTTTATTCTGTCAGGATCTACATTCAATTCAAATGAAGCCGCTCTTGAAAATCTTAAGGAAGTAAAAGAGGCACTGAATGTTTTATCTAATCTGCCGACTGCAAAACTGGAAAGGTGTTTTGTTGAACATCTGGATTCTCTGACATACAGGCTTGATGCGTGGATCACTGCAATGATGACTTATCGTCTGAAAAAAAACCGAGACATTATTTCGAATTCGGATTCGACTGAATCAAAAAAAGGGATTTACATTGGCGCTTATGGCTGGCTTGAAAATATCAGACCTGAGCAAACCAGGAAAGTCATAAGCGAAACGGAGCTTCCGGAAGAGCTTAGAAAAGACGGCGGCGGCCTGATCTTTGAAGATCCGGCAAACGGAGGATTCACACATGCGCCAAGCATTAATCACGCAAACGCTGCAGCACTGCTTCGTAACGCTTACCTGACACATGCAGATCCTGAGGACAGGGAGCTCATGAGCGTGAATCTTTCCTCTTCGAGAATCAGAAACGGGATGTCACTAATTGAAGGAATCCGAAACGGGCAGAGTATTGAGCTGTTACTCGGATATCAGTTTGAAAGAGGATTGCACGACAGGACCTCGGAGAATCCATCTCTGAAGCTCAATCAATATATTTATGATTTCAGGGATAAATTTCCGATCAGGATGCAGCCGATTCCTCAGAAGGGAGGTGAAGAGTCTGAAGAAACAATTGAAGTAAACTATATTACGAACGGTCTGGACATTGCTCAAACTACAGCTGCATTTCCTTACGGGATAACTTCATTGAATTCAGTTACGCCGGAAGTGAAAAATTCCATTCTCAATGAGATAGATAAGCTCAAAGATTCTTTGGATTCTGTTAAGGATATACTTGTTTCGGAAAGCGCATATCAGCTGGCACTGGGAAATTTTGAAAGAGCCGGTGCTGCAATCAAATCCGTTTCAGACATGACAGCTCCGGCAGAAATAGAAGTCATCAATTCACAAAGAAGCAATGAGATCTCGATCACAAACAGGATCGGCATTCAGTTTGAAAATGGTCTTGATCTGACATTGCCTGTAAATAATCCCTGGAATGTCTCAACGTTCAGTCCGCGGGCGCAGACTGAACCGGGAATCAATAAATGGCTCGGTAAAGTTCTGGGAGACTCGGAAAATATCAGGTGTCTTGTGCAGGATATTGACGAGATAAATAATTCCGAAAGCCCGTTCACGGAAATAAAGCTTTCGGATCTCGGCGTTCACCCTATTGATTTCATTTATATGATCGGCAATGAGCTGCAGGCAGGTGCAACAGAGCTTGAAGAAAGAATAAATTATTTTTACAGAAAATCAAAAAACATTGATGACAGTCTGACAGTTAAGATCGAATTCGGACAGACAGACAATGCTGCTGACAAGTCCGTTAAATCATTCAAGGAAATTTTTCCGCTGGCAATGTACCTCAAGAAATTAATCACAGACGGCAGGCATTTGCATTCGGAAGACTTTCATATATTCTCCAAGGATCCATATCTGAATCCTGACAACAAGAAAGGTTATGATGTTACCGAACTTGAATCCCGCATTGACAGAATCAAAGATCAAATGAACGATACTTTGCAGAATTTAAAGAATGCTTTTGAAGATTATAAGAACAATCCTGCGGTTTTAACTTTTGCTGATGCATTGCGTGAGAATCTTGTCAATGCATCTTTATTCAATCTTCCGAAAGCAATCCCATTCAGTAAGTCCGGGAACAGCGGCACCATAAAAGACATATTAATTTCACAGGCTGAAACAATAATTTCAAGACTTGAGAAAAACATGACTGACGCCGGAGATTTAATTACTCTTGCGGGACAGCCTGATAAGAGCACTGATAGCAAAGTTCAGCTATTAACATCAGCAGCAAAAATTCTATTGGGAGAAGTGTTTAATGTGTTGCCGTTATTCAGTTATAACAATCCGCCGGATGTTGCCAATGCCTATAATGACAGGGATTCGGTGCTGTTGAATTATGCAAAGGACACATTGAATATAAAAATCCCCGTCGAAGAATGGATCGAAGGACTTGTAAGGGTCAGAAGCCAGGGTTGGACTGTTTGAGAATATAAGAATGATGTCACGGTCATTTGAGCACGGAGAAATAAGTCTTGATGCAATTCAGCTTCCTTATAAAGCCAATGACACGTGGCTTGCAGCAGAATATCCGGACACCATCGGAGAAATTCTGCACAATACAGTTTCAGTTGTCATGAACTTCCCTGAAGGATTTGAGCCTGCACTCTCGCAGTCCGGAATTCTGATAGATGACTGGACCGAAGTGATCCCGAACAGGAGTGAAGTAACAGGTGTTTCAATAAATTGCAATCAGCCGAATGCTGCACCTCCTCAGGCAATATTGCTGGCAATAACTCCCGAAGAAAAAGGACACTGGAGCTGGAATGACCTGGTTGAAATATTAGACGACACGCTGACCCGGGCTAAGCTGCGCGCAGTCGAGCCTGACATGATTGATCAGACAAATCTTGCAGTTCTGTTTCCTGCACTCGTCTCGGAATTTTCAGCGCAACAGAATAATATATCGCTTGATTACGCATTAAATATTTCAAAAGTGAATGAAGCAGTTAATTTAAATTTTAAAGCAAAGTAATATGGCGTTCAATTATAAAGACATACTCAAAGCTGAATACAGGATCCCTTCCATCACCGCTTATAACAGGCTGGAGCCGCGACCGCGGGATGTAAATTTTGAAAGGAGTCTGAGAGCCGAAATACGTGATGCATTATGGATGCTTACCCGGCAGTGGCAGACGGGAGAATTCATCGGAGACGATGCAGGGTCGATAGCAAAAGTACAATTGTTAACGGAAGACACATCAATTGACAGAATTTCATTGAGGGGGCAGCCTCCATTTCCTTATGACAAGAATATTCCTTTAGAGACGAAGGTTGAACGAGAAACAATCCCGGTAAGTTTTTCTCTGCGCAGACAAATGGGATCATACTTTTTGAAGCTATTAAAAGACAGATTTTCGGATGCTTCATTTAAAATAATCAAGGAAGCTCTTCTAAAAAAGTATAATCTTGAAAATACATACTCCGACCCATCTCCTGAAATTCAAAATGAAAGAGAAAGGATCGAAAGAGAAAAAGACAGTTTCCCGGTTTATGAAGCAGTTAAAAAACGTGACATTGACGGATATAAGATTCAGTTGGAAATCATATCGGGTGATTTTTCGGCTTGGTTAAATACGGAGCCAACAATTAATGCTGCAGATAAAACTGAAATGCAAAATGTTGTTTCTGATTTTATGCTTTGGTTTAACAGGCTGTACTCACAGCCTGAAGATGACAGCGACAAAGCCTGGATACCACGTCAGCTCGAATATCAGTTTTCCGTCTCTGCGCCTCTCAATGACAATGATCAGATAACACTGACTGCAGACCAGTATTATCAGGGAAACCTTGACTGGTATGCATTTGACCGCGGGCTCGGATCAGCTTTGAACGGAGAAAGAACCGGGAATATAGAAGTCCGGGTTCCGGTTCGCGAGCTTAATACATATTTGCCTGCCCCCGTTACTTTTAAGGGAATGCCGAATCCGAGATTCTGGGAAATGGAGGAGAGACAAATTAATTTCGGCGCCATCAATGCACCGGCAACGGGATTATTGAACCTGCTGCTTGCAGAGTTTGGATTAATTTATGCCAATGACTGGATCGTGATTCCCCACACGACAAACATAAACACAATCAGCGAGGTCAAAGGGATTGTCATTAGAGATGTTTTCGGAGACAGAATGCATATAAAATCTTCCAACGGAGGAGACGATAACAGTTGGCAGCAATGGTCTATGTTTTCATTAAGCCAGGAAGTCAATAACGGCAATTTCAATAATGCACTTTTCCTTCCGCCTTCGCTTGTAAAGTTTCTTGAAAGTGAGCCTGTAGAAAAAGTTAATTTTATAAGAGATGAAATGTCAAACATGGTTTGGGCAGTTGAAGATACTTTTCCTTCACAATTAGGAAACGGAATAAGCGGTAAAGAATACGCGACAGCTACGGACCCTGTAAGAGAGGCAATTCATGACAGCACCGCAAAGATTAAGTACACTCTCGGAACTTCTGTGCCCGGCAACTGGATTCCGTTCATACCTGTTCATGTTCCGGGAAGTGAGAGTGAAATTCAATTGCAGAGAGCGCAAATGCCGGACTTTGAAAACGGAGGCGGGATCAAACCCAACGGAATAATTCTTACTGAAGTGAAGGATAAATATTTTATCAATGAAGAAGAGATCCCGTATTCAGGGACAATTGTAAAACGGACATTTCAGCGAACCCGCTGGTTTAACGGTAAAACTTATCTGTGGCTCGGGAGAAGGAAAGAAACGGGAAGGGGACAGGGCTCGAGCGGATTAAGATTTGATATAATTGAGGATGTAAAAGAAAGAAAATCAGAATAGCAATCGTTTGTTTGATTCAACAGCTGTCTGAATTTTTTTTTAAGATGATTTCATAAACTTTCTGAATCCTTCAAGCGCTTTTCCCCTGTGTGAAATTTTATTCTTGTCATCATCAGGCATTTCAGCAAAAGTCCTGTCAAAACCATCCGGCATAAATAAAGGATCATATCCAAAACCATTTTCACCTCTTGGCTCTTTTATTATCTTACCTTTACATATTCCTTTGAAGAAATGGTTTTTATTTTCATTTTCATAAAAGCAAATCACAGACTCGAACCTGGCGGTTCTATTTTCATCCGGAGTATTCTTTAGATTTGTTAAAAGCTTGTTACAGTTGTCTGCATATGTTGCCGATTCGCCGGAATATCTCGCCGAATAAATCCCGGGCTCACCGTTTAGTGCATCAACAAACAATCCCGTATCATCAGAAACACACGGAAGGTTTGATATTTTGTGAATGGCTTTCGCCTTGATCAAAGCATTCTCTTCAAGCGAATTCCCGTCTTCGACGACATCGGCGTCTATTCCGAGATCCTTTGGTGAAAGTATCTGAATGTCATTTACATCTTTCAACACGCTTTTTATTTCTGTGATTTTATGCGGGTTATTTGAAGCAATCAGAATCTTTTTCATTGGCAGTTATTATCAGATCAACGTTATTTTTGTGATTTCAGGCGGACAATTAAATCTGATGGGCAGAGCTACACTTCCGATGCCGCGGGAGATATACATTTTGGATTTTCCCGATTCATACAACCCGCTGATATATTTGCTAATTGCTCCTGCAAAGGAAATATTTACGTTGCCGAATTTTGCGAGAACAACCTGTCCGCCGTGAGTATGTCCGCTAAGTATCAGATCAAGATTTTCATCTGCCAGATTTTTGAAGAAATAAGGCTTATGGAACATGGCAATTTTTGTAATGTCGTCATAATTTAAATTTCTGTCTGCGAGTTTATTTTTTGTGTCCTCGAATCGTAGCACTCATGTATTTCATTAAGATCTCATCATATGCCGCGCCGCTTTGTCTTGTATCCTCGCAGCCGATGATGCACAGGTATTTGCCTTTGACATTTATGATACGGAATCATTTCTGAGCAATTCAACGGGTGATTCATTTGAAATGACTTTGGCAACATAATCAGCATCGGAAAAATAATCATGATTGCCCAGCGTTCCGAAAATTCCCATAGGCGCATTCAAGTTTTTGAAAGCATTGACAAAAGGATGAACTTCCATCTTATCCGTATTGGTAAAATCACCGGGAATAAAAATGAAATCTGAATGAAGATCATTTATCGTATCTGTATATTCTTTCATCAGATCCTCATTCATATAAGGACCGGAATGGATATCACATGATCAAAGTAATGGTGGTTCCTTTTAATTCAGGCGGCAGGTTATCAATTTTCAGATTTCATTATGAACAATTTCATAATCATCGCTGCCGAGGACCCCGGCTGTAGCTCCTATAAATGCATATCCCGAACCAAATGCTGTAGATCCTTTTATAAAAGTCCTTCTGCGAATTATCATATTTTGACTTTACAGGCTTCCTGTCATAAAATTTATTTAAAGCAAATTTTATTTTTTTGAACCTGTTGAGAATCCAGTAGAGTAATTGAAAAAGGAGCTTTAATAATTTTACCGATGAGAAGATACAGACCTATGAATATGACCGCACCCTGGAAAACATAAAACGGAATGAACAAAGAATTGTAAACCCATTCCGGAATCTGGCCGGAGCTGAACCTGTTAACAATTATATAGACAAAAGGAAGATTAAAAATAATAAACGGATAAATAGAAATTATTTCCAGGAATTTTGAGTACTTGAATTTTGATTTCACAAATTTTCTGAATGTCCTAAAGACCAGAAACTGTATTCCGAAGATAATTGAGAAAAAATATAGAAAAAATATAATTCTGTTTAAGATTGTCATACGTTTGAAATAACGGAATTGAAATTGAATTACGTTTCAATGTAAAAAAACCCCGGCAAAAATACAACCGGGGTGAGTTGGAAAATAAAAACGATCCGGCATTTAATTTACTGTATTTAATATATGATTGGCTAAAAATTTTTCCATCGCTTCATAAAAATCGAACCTGTTTTCTTCATTCATAAATCCGTGACCTTCATTTTCCTTTACCATATAGGGGACATCAATTCCTCTTTTTTGCAATGCAGCTACAATCTGGTTGGATTCATCTATGTTTACTCTCGGGTCCATTTTTCCCTGTGCAACAAACAATGGGGCAACAATATTATCAACATGAAATACGGGCGATTCGCTTGCAGCAAGCGCTGTCTTTGACCGGATCACCTACCATTTCATGCATCATATCAAGATACGGCTTCCAGTACGGAGGAATGGATTTCATAAATGTAAATAAATTGGAAACACCAACGTAATCCACACCTGCTGCATATAACTCAGGAGTAAATGTAACACCTGCTAAAATTGCATAGCCGCCATAACTTGCGCCATAAATCGCAACTTGTTTCGGATCTGCGATCCCTTCTGAATCAGCCACATAACACCGTCAGAAATATCATTTTGCATTGTCTTTCCCCATTCCTTGAATGACTTTTCCCAGAATTCCTTTCCGTAACCGGTAGAACCTCTAAAGTTCATTTGTAAAACTGCATAGCCCCGGTTTGCAAGAAACTGAACTTCAGGATCAAATCCCCATATATCCCTGTACCATGGACCTCCGTGAGGATTAATTACAACCGGAAGATTTTCCGGATCTTTTCCTTTGGGCAGGGTGAGATATCCGTTAATCTTCAAACCGTCCCTTGAGGTATAAGAAATAGGTTTCATTTCCGCCATGTCATCTTCATTAAGCCAGGGACTTACATCGGACAATTTAGTAAGCTTATCAGAATTCAGATCATAAAAATAATTGGCCCCCATGAGCGGTCACTGTAAGTTCTGACCAGAAATTTGTCCTCATTCTTATTAACATCCGGTGATCACAACTTCATAGTTGCCCATCTCTTTTGAAATGCGGTTGAATATCTTCTCCATTTCTTTGTCAAGAAATTTCCTTTCCCTCTTCCATGTGGTGAAAGGAACCGAAGTCAGAACTTTTCTTTTCTTCGAATAATTTAAATTGTCAACATCAACTTCCGGATGCTCGTAAATTACCTCAAGCTCTTTTCCGTTTTTTATGTCATATTTAACTATGGCGACTTTTATCTCTTCCAATATTGGAAGCAGCGTAGATATTTTTATTATCAAAATCAAAAAATAACGGAGCTATCTGCTCTTTAAAATTTGTAGTTATAATTGTTTTAAACTGATCATCTTCATTGTCTCTGTAAAGCAGGCTTGTATTTACTCCGTCAGTAGTAGTTGCGATGCGGATTTTGCCTTCATGGTCAGCTACCCATCCGGATATGTTGCCGGGATTTTCAGCTTCAAGAGTCATCTCGCCTGTCTCAATATTAATCTTATAGACGTCAAAAATTTCCTTATTGCGTTTATTCAGACCAATAAGAAAATAGGAATCTAAATCTTCAAGGTCATCTATAATCTGCGTTGTTACACTATCAAACGGAGTAAGGTTCTTCAGATTATTTCCGTTCTTATCTACTGAAAACAGTTTGAAATTTTCATCACCCTTATCATCTTTCAAAAATAATATTGTATTATCATTTCCCCAGAAATACTGAGTGATGTCCCGGCTGGTGTCAGAGGTGATTCTTTTGGAATCTCCTGTCTTAAGATTTTCAACAAATATGTTGAGACGATTTTCGTACGGACCTAGATATGAAAAATATTCCCCGTTCGGAGAGATTCTGTATGCAACCTTCTCGGGGTTCTTAAAGAAATCTTTCATAGGAATTTGATTTGCTGTCTGACTTTTCAAAGATGAGTTCAAAATAATAATTAAAAATAAAAAAATCTTTAAGATAAATGATTTCATGATAAATGAAAATTTAATTTTTAAAATTCTCTACAGGTAATTTACTTAATAGTTGAAAAGCATGAAATGCAACAAATGGGTAATCTAAAAAAGATGTTAAATCAACTTGAAATAAAAGTTAAGTTTGCTTAATTTTGTTTCGAACTTAACCTAAAATTTTGAATAAGAGTTTAGAAGATTATTTAAAAAACATTTATTCCATCAAAAATACTTCAGGAAAGGTAACAACTACAATCCTTGCAGACAGACTGAATATCTCACCAGCGGCGGTAAGCGAAATGATCTCAAAGATATCGAAGTCCGGGTACATAAAAAATATTCCTTACAGAGGATTTGAGCTGACCAAAAAAGGTGAGTCTATAGCACTGAACCTTGTGCGAAAGCACAGATTATGGGAAGTCTTTCTTCTCGAGCAGCTCAAATATCCGTGGGAGAATGTTCATAAGGAAGCCGAAAATCTTGAACACGCATCTTCCGATGAGCTTATATCGCGTCTGGAAAAATTTCTCAGTTATCCGAAGTTCGATCCTCACGGTCATCCGATCCCGGATGAAGAAGGGAAAGTTCCTGTGGAAAAGACAATACCCGCTGTCGGATCTAAGCACGGGTGATTCGGCGGTCATAAAACAAGTCTCGGATGAAAGCTCGGAGGTATTAATTTATCTGACAAAAGTCGGACTTAAAGCTTAACGATCAGATAAAGGTAGTGGATAAAATTAATTTTGACAACTCCATTCAGATACGTTCCAGATCCGGAAATATTTTCCTGAGTGAAAAACTGGCAAATAATATTTTTGTAAAGAAATTAACCATATGAAGCAACTCAATCATAAGACAGAAACAATTACTCATGATACTTCATTAGCTTCGCAAAACGGATGGAGAAGACCCCAAACTTCTCATTCCTTGCCGGAAGTTTTTTCATCTATTAACGTTCCTGTGTCAGGTTCATTCTGGAAAAAGCTTTTTGCTTTTGCAGGACCGGGATTAATGGTTGCGGTAGGATATATGGATCCCGGTAACTGGGCTACAGACCTTGCAGGCGGTGCCAGATTCGGATATACTTTGATCAGCGTAATATTAATTTCAAACATCTTCGCAATATTTTTACAGCACCTTTCATTAAAGCTCGGGATTGTAACGGGAAGAGATCTTGCGCAGGCATGCCGTGATCATTATTCAAAACCGGTCTCATTTATTTTATGGATTTTATGTGAAATTGCAATTGCTGCCTGCGACCTGGCGGAAGTTATAGGCTCCGCCATAGCAATAAATTTACTTTTCGGAATTCCTTTATTAGTTGGAGTTGTAATTACAGTTGTAGATGTACTTGTGATCCTGATCTTTCAGCATGAAAGGATTCAGATATTTAGAAAGCATAGTTGCAGGATTAATTGCCGTAATACTTTCTTGCTTTACATATGAAATTATAATTTCAAATCCTGATGTGTTTCCGATAATAGCAGGATTGATCCCGTACGGCACAAATAGTATACAATCCGGAAATGCTTTACATTGCTATAGGAATTCTCGGAGCAACGGTAATGCCGCATAATCTTTATCTTACATTCGAGCATTGTACAGACCAGAAACTTTAAGAGAAACAATGAAGGCAAAAAAATGGCGGTTAAGTTTGCAACTATTGACTCAAGTGTTTCGCTTTTTTTGGCTTTCTTCATAAATGCTGCCATACTGATTGTGGCAGCAGCAACTTTTTATTCGACCGGATATCAGGACGTTGCGGACATAACAGATGCATATAAACTGCTGACACCGCTTCTGGGAGTGAGCCTTGCAAGCACTGTATTTGCAATTGCACTTTTGGCTTCCGGACAAAATTCAACTTTAACAGGGACGCTTGCAGGGCAGATCGTAATGGAAGGATTTTTAAATATCAGATTAAAGCCGTGGCTGAGAAGACTGATCACAAGATTGATTGCGATAGTTCCGGCTTTTATTGTTACGCTCATTTACGGCGAGAAGGGAACGACAAGCCTGCTTATTCTTAGCCAGGTAATATTATCAATGCAGCTGAGCTTCGCTGTAGTTCCTCTGGTCCAGTTTACAAGTGATAAAAAGAAGATGGGAAAGTTCGTCAACAAAGCCTGGCTGAAGATAACTGCTTACTTGATTACCGTGATAATAATTATCTTTAATGTTTATCTGCTTTACGAAACATTCAGAGAATGGTATACTTAAAAAAATAAGACTCTATTTTTTATAAATATTTAGATCCCTGAATTTAAAATATGAAAAACCGGGTGTACTGTTTGTAGATATTTTATATTTAAAAAATGCATCCACTCTGGGAGAAGGGACTGTAATATTCACAAACTGTTCACTGGTTGAAATTACCAGGTTATCCAGTTGATATAGTATTGTATCCGACTGTCCACCGAGAAAATAAATAATAAGGGGAACGGACGATATATTATTTGATTCAGTATAATAAAAACTTATTCTTGCACTGTCTCTATCAGTAAAGTTTAGTGTGGCTGATGCTACAGTTGAGGATTTTTCGCTTCCTCCGGAGGTTACACCGACAGAATCTTTTGCGACCGTGGCGAGAAAAACTTCGCCTGATGGAGGGTTATTAGGTGTGACGTTATTATCATCATCAGAACAACTGATAAGAGTGACAAATGAACAAAGTAATAAAGCTAATATCAATTTAGTCATTTCGATTTTTGCTAAATATATTGAGCCTAATATAGAAAAGTTTTTTTGTAAAGGATATCTCATTTTTAATTTATTATGATAGACAAAAGTACACTTGCCATATGGAATCATCATCTTCAGGACGAAGCTGATGCAGCATATCTTTACAGAATCCTGGGAAGACTGGAAAAGAACGAGAAGAAAAAAGATATTTACCTGCAGTTAGCAGACGTGGAGGATAAGCACAAGGAAGCATGGCTGGATTTGTTATTGAAGAATAAGATCAAATCAAAAAAATTAAAGCCATCGAGCAGGGCGAAATTTTTCGGATGGGTCGCCAATAAATTCGGTCCCGGGCTTTTGTCAAAGATGATGCTGAGGGAAGAAGGGCTTGAAGTCAAATCATATCTCGGGCTTTACAACTCAAGCAATTCATCACAGACAAAAGATATTGCACTACAGCTTGCTAAAGATTCTGCAGAGCACTCCGGGAAGCTTACGACGCTCTTGGATTCGGAAGGGGAATCCTGGCATCAGATTGAATCCGGGGGATTGTTAAGAAATATTATTTACGGATTCAATGACGGGCTCACTGCGAACTTCGGACTGATAGCCGGTGTAATCGGAGCAGATGTTCAGCATCACATTATTTTGATTTCCGGAATTTCAGGGATGTTTGCTGATGCTCTGTCAATGGCGTCTTCGGGATATCTGGCAGCCATAAGTGAGAAGGAAGTTTACGAACACGAGAAAGAAATGGAAGCTGATGAAATCAGATTAATGCCGGAGCTTGAGGCGGAAGAGCTTTCGTTGATTTATCAGGCAAAGGGAATGAATAAGGAAGATGCACAAAATTTAGCTAATGAAATAATTCAGGATCCGGAGCTTGCGTTAAAAGAAAGTGTGAGGGAAGAGCTGGGAATCAGTGAAAACGAAACCAGCCCGTTGAAAGAGGGATGGATAACCGGAGTAGCAACGGCAATCGGCGCATTGATTCCTGTCTCTCCTTTTTTCTTTCTCGAAGGCGCGGCTGCAATGTGGACTTCATTTACAATCTCAATGATAGCGCATTTCATTGTCGGCGCTGCAAGGAGCACATTTACCGGAAGAAGCATATTCAGAAGCGGGTTTGATATGTTCGTTGTAGGAATGGGTATAGCAGTGATCGGATATTTTATCGGGGAAATGATATCGAGATGGCTTTGAACTGTGATTTTTGAACCATGATTAAATGATTGAATGAATACTATGATTATCAAATAATAAATAATAAATAATAAATAATAAATAATAAATAATAAATAATAAAATAATTAAATAATAAATAATAAAATAATAGAAATAAAATTTGTTGGTAATTCGTTAGTTAACATTTGACCAAAGTCATTGTGCTCATACAATCATTTAATCATAGTTCAAGAACCATAATCATCTTAGTTCAGAAAACAGCTCCATAAATTTCTCCGGCTCGTTTAAACTCGTAAACCCGAATTTCTCATAAAGCTTATGAGCATCTTTTGTCGCCAGAATCCATCTGCGGAGATTTTGCAATTTCTTATGGTTCAGGATAACTTTCATCAGCGATTTGGATAAACCTTTTCCCTGATGTTCTTCAAGTATGAATACATCTGCTAAATATGCAAAGGTTGCATAGTCAGTCACCACTCTTGCAAAACCTATCTGACGGTTTTTGAAGTAAACACCGAAACATAAAGAATTCTTGATTGCAAGTTTTGTGGTTTTCAACGTGCGGTTCTTTGCCCAGTAAGAATTTTTGAGATAACTATGAATAACTTTGAGGCTAAGCTTTTCTTTTTCTGTGCTGATAAGATACTTCCCCTTTCTGAAATTTTTCATCGGATAATATAATAAAAGTATACCAAAATTATTATTTAGCTTTTAATAGTTTATTCAAATATTTATTTTATAACCCGTGATATCTTATATCAAAGCATTTTTCATTTCTATTTATTGTGTAATAATTGCAATCCTGACTATACTTGTTTCCCCGGTTGACAGGAAGGGGAAGATAACACATTATCTTTCGAAAGCTTTCGGAGGAGGAATTTTATTTATTGCAGGAGTAAGAGTCAAGACGGAAGGAAAAGCGCTACTCGATGCAAGCGAGAATTATGTATTCATCTCCAATCATTTAAGTTACTTTGACATACCTATTTTAATGAATGCAATTCCGAACAATGTAAGATTTATTTACAGAGAAAATTTAACAAAGATTCCAATATTGGGATGGGGAATGTATCTGGGAAAATACATTCCGATCAATAGGGACAATGCAAGGGAAGCCATGAAGTCCTTGAAAAAAGCAGCTCAAAGAGTGATCACCGGAATTTCAGTTGTCATATTTCCGGAAGGAACAAGAAGTCCCGACGGGATTACCGGTGATTTTAAGAGGGGAATGTTTGTGCTAGCAGATGAAGCTAAAGTACCGCTTGTCCCGACAACAATAATCGGCTCGGATAAAATCATGCCCAAAGGTAAATTTAAAATAACACCGGGTAATGTGAAAGTGGTTTTTAGCAAGCCGTTGAACTATAAAAAGGATAAGGATTTCTTAAATGAGATAAAGGAAATAATTGTTAGCAAGCTGACATCTTGATTGGATCTCGGCTAAAAGCAGGCGCGGATGACAATTATTTTATAACTTTACAAACTTTACAAACTTTACAAACTTTACAAACTGAAATGGTAACAATAACTGATGTAGATAAAATTGCAAAGCTTGCAAAACTTAAATTTTCAGAAACTGAAAAGATAAAGCTTCAAAAAGATTTAAATCAAATTCTCGAATATATAGATGAGCTTAATGAATTAAATCTGGATAACGTTGAGCCGCTTGAGAATATTAATGAAACAGAAAATGTACTTCGAGAAGATGATGTGGAAAAATGGCTTACAACGAAAGAAGCGTTGAAGAATGCGCCGGCAAAGACAGGAAAATTTTTTAAGGTTCCAAAGGTGCTTGACAAATGAAAACTTGTAAATGAAAGTTGCAGGAATAATACCGGCGAGATATGAATCAACACGCCTTCCCGGCAAACCCCTGATCCTTATAAAGGGAAAGCCCATGATTCAGAGGGTTTATGAACAGTCGATGAAATCTGAATTTATTGACAGGGTTATAGTTGCGACTGATGACAAAAGGATTTTTGAATGCGTTAAGTATTTTGGAGGTGAAGTAATGATGACTTCTTCAAAACATGCATCGGGAACGGACAGGGTCTTTGAAATTGCAAAAAAAATAAAATGCGATATGGTTGTTAACATACAGGGAGATGAGCCGTTCATCGATCCGAAGAACATTGATAATGCCATTCGTCCTTTGAAAGAAGATAAGAAAATCTGCGTATCAACGCTTGCATACAGGATCAACGATCTTTCAGATCTGCTTGATGAAAATAAGGTAAAGGTTGTAATGGACAGTGAAAACTTTGCGTTGTATTTTTCGCGAAGCTTCATCCCCTATGACTTAAAGCATAACCCGGCAAGAACGTGGACTTTGAAGGACGTTAAATACTACAAGCATATCGGACTTTATGTTTACAGAAAAGATTTTCTTATGAAGTTTTCAAAAATGAAGACAAGCCCGCTTGAAAATGCAGAGAAGCTTGAGCAGCTGCGGATCCTTGAAAACGGAGATAAGATCAAAGTGGTGATCACGAAAAACGATTCAATATCGGTTGACACTTCTGAGGATGTCAAACTGATCAATAAACTATGATTACGCTCGAAGAGATAACTTCAAATCACAGAGAAAGTTTTGTGAAATTGTTGAATAATGAAAATGTGACAAAGTGGCTGCTTGTAATTCCGTTTCCATACACAGTAAAAGATGCGGAAGACTTTATCCAAAGGTGTGCTGAATACAGAAATACTGGTCAGGATTATTTATTTGCAATTGAAAATGACGGAGTGCACATTGGCGGTATCGGGATTCATTTAAAAGGAAGTCATCATAAGGGAGAGCTTGGATACTGGCTCGGCGAACAATACTGGCACAAGGGATATATGACACAAGCAATAAGTAAGATGTCAGATTTTGCCTTTAATAAATTAAATCTGAAGAGACTATACGCCGGGATATTTGAAAATAACATTGCATCGGAAAAATTATTATTGAAATGCGGATTTGAATATGAAGGTCTTTTGAGAAAGAGTCTTAAGAAAGGAGATGATTTGATTAATGAGAAGATATTTTCCAAAGTAACTTAGATTTTTAAAGAACAACTTTTGGTAAAATGAAATATGATTGAGCTTGTAAAAATATCGGATAAGCATAAGAAGAGCTTAATGAGAATATTAAACATGAAAGAGGTAGAACAGTGGCTTGCCGGTCCGCCTTTTCCATACACAGAGAAAGATGCTGATGAATTTATTGAGCACTGCAAAACGGAAAGAAACCCTCTAGAATATATATTTGCAATAGAGCTGGAAGGTGTGCACATCGGCGGAATCGGACTTCATACAACTTCTGACAATGCAGGATGGATCGGATATTATATTGACAATCTTTACTGGCGGAAAGGATACGGATTACAAGCCATTAACAAAATACTTCATCTCGCATTTAATGAACTGAATTTGAGAATGGTTTATGCCTTTACATATGAAGATAATACAGCGTCTAATAATCTTTTGCTGAAAGTAGGCTTCACGGAAAAGCTAAATCCGAAAGTCTTTACTAAGAACGGGAAATCCCATAATTCAAAATATTTTTTTAAGGATAATATAAATAAATGAAACAGCCAAAGTATATATTTCTTACCGGAGGAGTTGTATCATCACTGGGAAAAGGCATAGCGGCTGCATCTCTGGGGATGCTGCTCAAGTCAAGAGGTTTGAAGGTTACGATACAGAAGCTTGATCCCTACATCAATGTTGATCCGGGAACGATGTCACCTACACAGCACGGTGAAGTATTTGTAACCGATGACGGGGCTGAGACCGATCTGGATCTGGGACATTACGAAAGATTTCTCGATGAGAACATGTCGAAGGCAAACAACATGACGACGGGTCAGATATATAATGAAGTCATCACCAAAGAAAGACGCGGCGATTATCTCGGAGCGACTGTGCAGGTCATTCCGCATATTACTGATGAAATCAAAAGAAGAATACGGCTGCTTGAAGATGATAGGAAGTATGATGTGATAATTTCAGAGATCGGAGGCACAGTCGGGGACATTGAATCTCTTCCGTTCCTCGAAGCGATGAGACAGCTTATGTTTGATGTCGGGAAAAACAATTCGCTGAGCGTTCATCTGACACTTGTTCCATATATTAAATCTGCCGGCGAACTTAAAACTAAACCAACACAGCATTCCGTAAAGACATTGCTTGAGATCGGAATACAGCCGGACATACTATTGTGCCGCAGTGAAGAGGAACTTTCCAAAGAGCTAAGAGCGAAGATAGGATTATTCTGTAATGTTGAGCCGGAATCAGTAATGCAGGCGCTTGACGCGGATTCAATATATGAAGTTCCGTTATTTCTGAGAGAAGAAAAGTTCGATGAAGTGGTTTTGAAGAAGCTGAACCTGAAAGCGCATAAACCGAATTTAAAGGACTGGAATCAGATCGTAAACAAAATCAAGAATCCGAAAAAAGAAGTTACAATCGGGATCTGCGGTAAGTATAACATAATTCCCGATGCATACAAAAGCATACTTGAATCGTTTGTTCATGCCGGCGCTTACAACGAAGTAAAAGTAAATCTAAAATGGATAAATTCCGAGGACATAGAAAAAGATAAGAATAGTATCAAATCCATTCTCAGCGGTATCAGCGGGCTGCTGGTTTGTCCGGGATTCGGAGAGAGAGGGATCGAAGGAAAAATTTCAGCGATAAAATATGTGAGGGAAAACAAAATACCGTTCCTGGGAATATGTCTCGGTCTTCAATGCGCCGTGATTGATTTTGCGAGAAACGTCTGCGGTCTTAAAGAATGCAAATTCTACAGAGTTTAAAAATTCCCGATCATAGTGTAATAGACATTATGGAATATCAGAAGTCCGTAAAAATAAAAGGCGGCTCGATGCGGCTTGGATCATATCCGTGTATCATTGAAAAAAATTCACTGGCATTCAAATGTTATAAAAAAGAATTTGTAAACGAGAGGCACAGACACCGTTATGAAGTAAATAATAATTACAGGAAAATTCTAACGGATAACGGAATGAAATTATCAGGCTTATCACCGGACAGTACGCTTGTTGAAATAATTGAATTACCAAAGAGCATGCATCCTTTTTTTATCGGAAGTCAGTTCCATCCTGAATTAAAATCGAGACTCATCGAGCCGCATCCGCTGTTCAGGGAGTTTGTAAAGGCGTGTAAGGAGATGGGGTGATTTGTTGATTGGTTAATTTTGTTAATTCGTTAATTGGATTCAAAAATAGAGTTATCTCATAAATGACAATCAAATCTTCAGACTTTGACCTTAGCTTCTCGTATGGTAACGACTTAACTGAAAAGCCAAATGATCCCAAAAGTTTCCATGAGGGAATTTTACATCTGGAAAAAGTAGCAACGAAAGAAAAAGATAAACTAAAAAAAGGCAAGTTGTTTTCATTGATCGGGTCCCATTACAGAATTTGCGGTGACAATTCAATGTCAGAAAAATATTTGTTAAGAGCTTTGAGTTTGATTGACAAATCCAAAAACAAATCTGAATACTTTGTTGCAACTTTAAGACTTGCACATACATTTCAAAAACAAAAGAAGTTTGACCTTTCATTACAGCTGTTCAATGAACTGAAAATTTTATGCGATGAAGAAGAGGGATTAAATGGCTATTCTGATTTTCTCTTTCAGCACATTGGTAAACTAAATTTTGATCAAAAGAAATATAAAGCAGCGCTTTCAAATTTTGAAAGAGCAAGAGAGCTAAGGTTATCAAAAGGCGACAGGGAATTGCTTGCCTCGACTGATCTTGCGATTCAAATAACAAAGGGTAAATTAAAGGAAAAATAAGTAAAAATATTCTTAGTGTCCTATGTGCCTTAGTGGTAAAAATCTGATTATAGTTTTTTGATAACCTCCCCAAACTTATCCTCTGCGTCAAACCCGTAATCATGCCCGTCGAGAGACTTTACCTGCGACTCGAATGACCAGAGAAGAATTCCGGATACTCCTTCATTGAAATATCTTTTTAATTTTCTTTCGAGTATGATCTCTCTGTGTTCTTTCAGACTTTTCTTAAAGCTGATCTCTCCGATATAGATTGGCTTGTTCAGTGAACGGATAATCGAAATATTTTTAGAGTTGTAAAAATACTATCGTCATTGAATTGTAAAACCACTCAACGTTCAGAAGTCAATCGTCCTTACCAGTCTGCTGAATATCCTTTCGGCATCCGGTTCGATCTTATGTCTTTTGAAAGACTTGCAAAGTGAATTTACATCTCTCAAGAGAATTTCTCTCGCCATTGAATTGCTTCTGATCCCGACCACCTGCGGAAAGTCTATGACAATTGCCTTTCCTTCGTGCCAAAGAAGATTGAAAGCGGAAAAATCACCGTGTATCCTTCCGCACGAAACTATGGCTTCGAGTATCCTGACCGACTGCGTGAATGCTTCCTGCGCTTCATCTCTTTCAAGATGAATGTCGGAAAGGCGTTCGGCGGGTTCTCCGCCAGTGCCTATGAATTCCATCATTACCACAAGCCCGGAATTGGCAATTGGCTTTGGCACAGGTATGCCGGCATTATAAAGAAAATTCATCTGCCGGAATTCTTCACTAACCCAAAGTATCTGATGAGCGTTTAATCCAAAAGCTGAACCCTGATCAATTGCTTTTTCAATTCTTGCACTGCCGATAAACCGACCTTGCCTGTAAATATCATCCCTTCTGAACGATCGGACTCTGAGGTCTGTATAAATCTTTACGGCAAAGTATTCTTCAGAAGCTTTGCCGAGATACACAGATGCTTCCTTCCCGCTTTTGATGATGCAGATTAGTTCATCTAACATCCCCTTACCGCGGAGCTCTTCCAGGTCAGCAGTAGTGAATGAATAATCCGTGCTTTCGTCGGAAATTAATTTATTAATGTTTTTATTCGCAGATAACTTTCTCTTTCTTGATTTGAATTTTTCAAAAGTATCGGCTGATTCTGATACTTCATGGATGTTTTGTAATGTGATTTTCAATTTTTTTTTAGTTTAATTTTTAAAAATGCATATAAAAAAAGCTGTGGTGCTTTATCAGGCATCCGCAGCTTAAAAATTCTGCTGTAATTGAAATTCTACATTATGGTGAACGGAATGAATAATTAAAGCGACGGATGTCTGATATGTAAATTCTTATTTTATTTTTTCTCATGATGACATCCCTCCTTTCGGGGTAGTTAAAAAAAATCTTTGCAAAGATAATGGTGATATTTGGAAATTGCAAGTGAGAGTTGGATGATAATGGAGATTTACTTCCTGCGTTAGATTAAACATTATTTAATCTCTTTAAAGAGTTAATGAATCATGGAAAACCCGGAAGCCTGATTTTAGCTGAATTGACGCTCTCAAGAAGTATTAATTACGTTGAAATAATGGATAAAAGGTTTTATTTTTAACCTCAAAAAATTAAGGAATTTCCTTCCGTTAACTAAATAATTTCAGGAGATTTTTAATTTTATTTTCCAAACCTCTGCATTCCGATGAAGATCCTTAATGCTTATGATAACTATTTTAAGTAATCTTAAAAAAGTTACAGAATTTCTACTAATGTTTTTTTGAAATAGTGAACAAACCAAGTTTAAACGGAGCAAGTCAATTCTCTAAGATCGGGATTTCGGATATCAAAGACTCTAAGGATAATTTTAAAAATTATATTAGCATCTTAAGGGTTAATCTCATTCCGATATTACTGATAACCTTAATAAGTATAGTAATTACAATCGTATATGTCATAAATGCAAAGGACATTTACAGATCGTCAACGACAATCAAAATAAACCGTCCGCAGGGAAGTGTATTGAGTTCAAGCTTAATCCCGGAATTTCAGGACTTTATTACCGACCGTTACATTTCAAATGAGATTGAAGTTTTAAAGAGTTACAAAATCCGGGAAACAGTTGCAGAAAATCTGCTGGACACTTTCAAAGTAACGCAGGACAGGGAAAAATTTTATTACATTTTTGATTACAGTTCGATAGATAACAGCCGGCTATTAACAAGTTCCGCGTTAGCTGAGATCCTCAGCAGTATAGTCAAAATAGATCAGAAAAGAGGATTGGATGTAGTTGACATATCTGCGGAAAGTCCGGCCAAATATGAAGCAATGCTTATTGCAAACCTTTATTCGAAAGTATATCAGAATTTCAGTCTTGAGCTTTCGCGTGAGGAATTAACGACACTGACCGGTTATCTAAAAGAAGAGAAGGAAAATAAATTCAAAGATCTTGCAAAAGCGGAAACCGAACTCGAAGCATATCAGCAAAAGGGCGGCATAATATTACTTGATGCACAGGTTAAGAATCTTGTTGAGAACATCTCCCAGCTTGAAGCTCAGAAAAATGCCGCACGAATAGAGCTTAGCTCAAAAGAAAAAGAATACAACAGCTTAAGTACGGAAATGCAAAGAATTGATCCGACACTGGTAGATTATCTTAAAGGGAAAATTGATGAATCATACATTAACGAAGTACAGACAAAGATTGCCGAACTTGAATCGAAACGTGACATAGAATGCTTCAATTGCTCAGGATGAAGTTCTCAGGAATAAAGTCATCAATGAATATAACCAAAAGATCGAACCGTTGAAAAAAACCATTGAAGAGAAGATCCGGGTATTACAGGCCAGTTTATATTCCAGTACTCCCGAAGAGAGAAGAAACGTTGCACAAAAGCTTCTTGAGGCGAATGTCGGTATGCAGTCTTACAGGACAAAGGTAAATACACTTTCGGAAGTTCTGGCAAAATATGAAGACCAGTTTTCAAAACTGCCGACTCAAAGCATAGAATTTGCCAAGCTTGAACGAAACCGCAAGGCAACTGAGAAACTTTATCTGATACTCGAAGAGAAATATCAGGAAGCAAAGATAAACGAAAGAATAAAATTAGGAACGGTATTAATAATAGCCCCGGGAATTCTGGCAACCAAGCCTTCCAAGCCGAACAAGATGCTCATAATTTTTCTTGGAGTTGTATTCGGACTTGCCTTAAGCGTAGGTTATGCATTTGCAAGAAATTATTTTGACCATTCGGTCAAGAGTCCGGATGAAATCGAAAACAAAGGCATCAGCGTTTTGTCATGGATCCCTGCCATCGAAGAAGTAAGATCACAGGACCAAAAAATCGAGTTCATCGTGGCTAACCGCCCAAAGTCTCCGTCGTCGGAAGCATTTAAGGCGCTTCGAACACGGATTCAGTATGCGAAGCTGGAGGAAGTTCCAATACGAACTATCTTATTGACAAGCTCGGTTCCGGGGGAAGGGAAAACAACCATTTCAGTTAATCTGGCAGGCAGTCTTGCTCAAATGGACAAGAAGGTTTTATTGATTGATTGTGATCTGAGGAAACCAAGAATACACAATGTTTTTGAAATTGACAGGTATCCGGGATTAAGCGATTATTTATTTTCAAATGCGTCACTGGAGGAGATCATACGGAAGACAAAGTTCGAAAATCTGGATATAGTTCCAAGCGGCACCATTCCCCCGAATCCGTCAGAACTGCTGGGCTCAAAGCAGATGAAGGAGTTTCTCGAAAAGATGAAGAAACAATATGATTTCATTATCATAGATTCTCCTCCATACATCTCGGTCACGGATGCCGAGATATTGTTCAGGATAACTGACGGTACGATACTTGTATTGAGAGCCAATAAAACTCCGGCAGAAGCATTCTTCCAGGACATGTGAAAAATTAATGCATCTGGATTCGAGAAATTTTCTCGGAGTAGTGTTTAACAATTTCAGCTTCAAGAGTGCTTACGGATATTATTACAATTATTATTATTATTATTCAAGACCTGAAGAAAGAACGAAGTCAAACGGTGTCGGTCTTAGAAATGGACATTTTTAAGCTGGATAAAAAATAATTTAAACTATAAAACTTATATTATCAAAAAAACAAATTTAATAATCATCAGAAGGAAATTATTTGAATTTAAAAGATAAAGTAATTGAAAACAAATTTACTGTCGGAATAATAGGATTAGGATATGTAGGATTACCGCTGGCTCTCGAATTTGCTCAAAAAGGAATTAAGGTAATTGGATTTGATCTTGATGAGTTCAAGATCAGACAAGATTTTAAAAGAAAAAAAATCTTACATAAAACACATTCCGTCTGAGAAAATTAAAAGCAGCCGTCTGAAAGAAAACTCTTACCGCCACAACAGATTTCGCCCGGCTTCCCGAGGCAGATGCGGTTATCATCTGTGTTCCGACGCCGTTTAAATCACAACCGTGAACCTGATATGAGCTATGTCGTCGATACTGCACGAAGCAATCGGAAAGTATTTGCGCAAAGGACAGTTCATTTCACTGGAAAGCACAACTTATCCCGGCACAACAGACGAAATACTTTTGAAGATATTTGAAAGCAATGGGTTGAAAGTCGGCAAAGATTTTTATCTGTGCTTCTCTCCGGAAAGGGAAGATCCGAATAATGAAAAATATTCAACTTCCACCATTCCGAAAGTTCTGGGCGGAGTCACCAAAGAATGCACTGGAGATTGGAAAGCTGATCTATGAAAAAGTAATAGTGAAAGTCATTCCCGTGTCTTCTACAAAGGCAGCGGAATCAACAAAGCTGCTGGAGAATATTTTCAGTTCAATTAACATAGCTCTGGTGAACGAGCTTAAAATAGTCTTTGATAAAATGGGAATTGACGTGTGGGAAGTGATTGAAGCGGCGTCTACCAAGCCCTTCGGATATACTCCTTTTTATCCCGGACCGGGACTCGGCGGACATTGCATTCCGATAGATCCGTTTTATCTTACATGGAAAGCCAGGGAATATGAGATCTCAACCAAGTTCATAGAGCTTGCGGGTGAAATAAATACTGCAATGCCGGAATATGTGGTAAGCAAAGTTAATCATGCTTTGAATGAAAACAGGAAATGTCTTAAAGGTTCTAAGATACTTCTGCTCGGTTTATCATATAAAAAAGATATAGATGATCTCCGTGAGTCACCTTCATTAAAGCTGATCGAGCTGCTTCAGGATGAAGGCGCAATTGTTGATTACAGCGATGATTATGTTACAACAATACCCAAGACTGAGGAAATATGAATTCAAAAAGAAATCCGTTCGCACTTACTAAAGAGAAATATTGCGCGGTATGACCTTGTACTTCTTTCAACCGACCATTCGTATTACGATTATAAATTCATATTTGAGAATGCAAAGATAATTGTTGATTCCAGAAATGCATTTAAAAATTTCAAAGGGAAAAAATTATTCAAGGCGTAAAATCGAAATAACAGGATGAGTGAAATAAACATAGCAGTTGATCGGATGCGGCAGCTGGGGAATGAACCATATCAGAACCGCTTACAAATTATTCGGCAGTAGGCTGAAATACTGCTCGTGACACATTTCCCGGAAGCGATAAAAAGGTGAGAGAAGTTTCGGAGAAAATAATATTTTACTCCGGACATTAATGATATAATTAAGATGACAGTGTAAAAGCAGTGATCGTATCAACTCCTGCTGAAACTCATTTTGAAATCACGCAGAGAGCTGCTTGACTAGCGGAAAGAATGTTTTGGTTGAAAAGCCCATTACACTGAATTCAGATGAAGCGGAGATATTAGATGCACTGGCAAAAGAAAAAGATCTGATACTGATGGTGGGACATCTGCTTTTATTTCATCCGGCAATCTTGAATGATAAAGGAATTTCTGGATAATGGTAAACTGGGAAAGCTTCAGTATATTTACAGCAACCGTTTGAATCTCGGAACGATACAGAACGGAAGAAAATATTTTATGGAGCTTTGCGCCGCATGATATTTCGGTGATCCAGTTTTTCATCGGCAATGAATTCCGGAAGAAGGTAAATGCAACCGGCGCAATCTTCGTTCAGGAAGAATATCCAGGATACAACTCTGACATATCTGAAATTCAAGACAACAATGTTCACGCGCATATATATGTGAGCTGGCTTCATCCTTTTAAAGAGCAAAGACTTGTTGTGATCGGAGATAAATCAATGATGGTATTTGAAGACACATTAAAAGAAAACAAATTGAAGTTTTACAGAAAAGGGATTTGAAATGGTTGACGGTCTTCCGGTAAAGAGGATTCGGATTTTGAAAATATAGAATTCGATCTGACTTCTCCGCTGGAAATGGAGCAGATACATTTTATTGACTGCATTAAAACAGAAAAGACACCGCGTTCGGACGGAAAAAATGCCATTGAAGTTCTTGAAACCCTTGAAAGAGCGCAAAACGAATTATTAAAAGTTTAAAATTGATATGTCTGGATTATAAATTACATCCTTCTGCGGTAATTGATGACAATGTCGAGATCGGGAAAGGAACATCAATATGGCATTTCTCCCATATTCAGTCGGGCGCAAAGATCGGCGAAAAATGTACACTGGGACAAAATGTAAATGTGGCAAATAATGTTTCCATCGGAAATTTCTGCAAGATACAGAACAATGTTTCAGTTTATGAAGGAGTAACTCTTGAAGATTATGTGTTCTGCGGACCTTCAATGGTTTTTACAAATATACTTCTTCCCAAGATGCAAATATCCGCAGAGAGGAGCTGAGTTTTATACTAAAGACACTCGTAAAAGAAGGAGCCTCAATCGGAGCCAATGCGACAATAGTATGCGGAATAACACTTGGCAAGCATTGTCTGATCGGAGCAGGAGCAGTTGTAACAAAAGATGTTCCGGATTATGCACTTGTTGTCGGCAATCCCGGTAAAGTGATAGGATGGGTAAGTGAAGCAGGTGCCAGACTTGAATTTGATAAGGACGGAATTGCATATTGTGAGAAGTCGAAGAAGAAATATAAACTTGAGAATGGAACAGTTAGGGAATTTAAGTAAGGTGAGTAAGGTGAGTTGAGTGAGTATGGTGAGTGAGGGGTCAGTGAAATCAATTATTAATAAATCTATCAATTTTAAAAGAAAGGAAATTTAATAAATGAAACTTACAATTGTAGGAACAGGATATGTTGGATTAGTTACCGGAACATGTCTGGCTGATACAGGAAATAATGTAATATGCGTGGACATTGATAAAGAGAAAATTAACAAGCTGAAAAATAATAATATGCCGATCTATGAGCCTGACCTTGACACCATTTTCGAAAGAAATGTTGAATGACGGAAGATTAAAATTCACAACGGATCTGGAAAGAAGCGGTAAATCATGCGGACATAATTTTTCTTGCATTGCCAACTCCGCCGGGCGAAGACGGATCTGCTGATCTTTCATATATACTCGGAGTTGCTGATGAGCTGGGGAAAATCATAAAAGAATACAAAATAATAGTAAATAAAAGTACTGTGCCTGTCGGAACTGCAGAGAAGGTAAGAGCTGCTGTATCAAAAAATACAGGGATTGAATTTGATGTCGTTTCAAATCCGGAATTTCTGAGAGAAGGACTTGCAGTTGATGATTTTATGAAGCCTGACAGGATAGTGATAGGAACGAGATCCGAGAAGGCAAAGAAAATGATGGAAGAGCTTTTCGCTCCGTTTGTAAGACAGGGAAATCCGATAATATTCATGGATGAGCGTTCGTCCGAGCTGACAAAGTATGCATCAAATTCATATCTGGCAACGAGAATTACTTTCATGAATGAGATTGCAAACATATGTGAAAAAATCGGAGCTGATGTGGATATGGTAAGGATCGGAATGGGAAATGACACAAGGATCGGAAAAAGATTTTTATTTCCCGGGAATAGGATACGGCGGAAGCTGTTTTCCAAAAGATGTAAGCGCGCTTCACAAAACTGCAAAGGAAATACGGATATGATTTCGAACATACTTGATTCTGTAATGCAGAGTTAATGAAACACAGAAAACCATCATTGTTCCCGAAGATAAAAAGTTTTTTCAAGAATAATCTTAAAGGAAAAAAGATTGCGCTCTGGGGACTTGCATTCAAGCCTGATACAGATGATATAAGAGAAGCACCGGCACTTTATATAATAAATAAACTTCTTGAATGAAGGCGCAAAGATCACCGCTTATGATCCTGAAGCAATGGAAAATGTTAAAAAAATTGATTGGGAGATAAGATAGAATTCGTTAATGATCATTATGAAGCGCTGAAAGAGCTGATGCTCTTGTAATCGCAACCGAATGGTCTGTATTCAGAACTCCTGACTTCGATAAGGTGCTGCAAATTTAAAATCAAAAGTTATTTTTGACGGAAGAAATTTATATGATCTGAAGCAAATGGAGAAACTGGGATTTTATTACAGCAGCATCGGAAGAAAATTAGTAAATAGCACTGGATTGATCAATTTTAAATATTCAATTAGTTGATTAAGAATTTAAACTACTCAAAAGAAAATGAAAGTACCGTTACTCGACCTTAAAGCACAATACAAATCCATTAAGCCGGAAATAGATGAAGCATTGATAAGAATGGCTGAATCCAAAGTCTGATATTGGGACGCTGAAGTGGAATTGCTGGAAAAGAATCTTGCGAATATCTTGAATGTAAACACGCAATCGGTGTTTCATCGGGAACGGATGCATTGCTTGATTGCTTTAATGGCAATTGATCTGAAACCGGATGATGAAGTTATCATTCCGACATATTCATTTTTTGCAACAGCCGGAGTTGTCAGCAGACTAAATGCAAAACCGGTATTCATTGACTGCGATCCGGTAACATTTAATCTTGATCCGGAAAAATTAAAAGCTCTTGATTACAAAAAAGACAAAAGCAATTGTTCCGGTCCATCTTTACGGTCAGAGCTGTGAGATGGATAAAATAATGGAAATTGCAGATGAATTTGGTTTGAAAGTAATTGAGGATGCAGCTCAGTCAATCGGAACTCAATACAAAGACGGAAGAAAGGTCGGGAACATCGGTCACATAGGATGCTTTTCATTTTATCCGAGCAAGAATTTAGGATGCTTCGGTGACGGCGGGCTTGTGACAACCAATGATGATATGCTTGCAGAGAAATTAAGAATACTAAGGGTTCACGGAGGAATGCCGAAGTATTATCATAAGATCATCGGCGGTAATTTCCGACTGGATGCGATACAGGCAGCTGTACTCAATGTAAAGCTTCCGCATCTTGATTCGTGGACAAAGAGAAGACAGGAAAATGCAGAGCTTTATACAAAGCTTTTTATTGAAAACGGATTGGCTGAAGCAGAAGGTAAAATTGAATATGATGATAAGAATAAAGTTCTTCTGCCTGAACCTGTTTATAAAAAATATAGACTCTAAAATATTATCACATTTATAATCAGTATATAATACAGAGTTAAAACAGGGATGAAGATGAGAAAATTTTTAACTGAAAAGGAGATAGGTACGGAAATTTATTATCCTGTTCCTTTTCATTTGCAGGAATGTTTTGCATGATCTTGGCTATAAGAAAGGAGACTTCCCTGTTTCGGAATGGTGTGCTGAAGATTCAATTGCATTGCCGATATATCCTGAGCTTACAAAAGAACAAATAGAATTTATTGTACAGACAATTAGAAAATTTATTAAGAAATAATATTAATCAGTTTTAAAAATCTAAAAATAGTTAAATGAAAAAAGCTTTAATATCAGGAATTACAGGACAGGATGGAAGTTATCTTACAGAGATGCTGCTGGAAAAAGGTTATGAAGTTCACGGGATAATCAGGCGAAGCAGTTCTTTTAATACAAAGAGAATAGATCATCTTATATTCAGATGCAAAATTACTTGACAACAAATTATTTCTGCATTTCGGTGACCTTGTTGATACAAGCAGTCTCAACAGGCTGCTTGAAAAAATCGAGCCGGATGAAATTTATAATCTTGCGGCTCAGAGTCACGTGAAAGTTTCATTTGAAGTTCCTGATTATACAGCACAGGTGGATGCACTTGGGAACATTGAGATTTCTCGATGCGATCAGGGAGACAGGTTTGAGAAAAGTAAAATTTTATCAGGCGTCTACAAGTGAACTTTACGGTAAAGTTCAGGAAGTTCCTCAGACAGAGAATACACCTTTTTATCCGAGAAGTCCATACGGAGTTGCAAAGATTTACGGTTACTGGATAGTCGTAAATTACAGAGAAGCATATAATATATTTGCATGCAACGGAATTTTGTTCAATCACGAATCACCGCGAAGAGGCGAGACATTTGTAACGAGAAAGATCACGCGAGCAGTTGCGAGGATAAATCAGGGCATACAGGAAAACATATCACTGGGAAATCTTAATTCAAAACGTGACTGGGGATATGCTCCGGAATTCTGCGAAGGAATGTGGAGAATGCTTCAGCAGGATGAACCGGAGGACTTTGTTCTTGCAACCGGAGAAACTCATTCGATAAGAGAGTTTGTAGAGCTAGCTTTCAAAGAGATAGGAATTGACATAGAATGGAAAGGAAAAGATGAAGATGAAGTCGGAAAAGATGCGAAGACAGGAAAAGTGTTTGTTGAAGTGGACAAGGGTTATTTCAGACCGACAGAAGTTGACTTATTGATCGGTGATCCGGCCAAGGCCGAAGAAATACTGGGCTGGAAACCAAAGGTAACTTTTGATGAACTTGTAAAGATCATGGTCAAAGCAGATGTGATATGGTACAGAAAAAAGGATATTAAAAATGATATGTTCATTATTTTATCAGTTCATGATCTCCATTTATAAACCCCTCCCAAACCCTCCCCTTTTTCAAAGGGGAGGGCAGGGTGGGGTTGTACAATGCTGGTTACATTTTTTTTCTCTATGACATTTTTTCTAATACAATTTAACCGGTGAATTACTCAAACAAACAGCTTGCAATCAACGGGGGTAAACCTGTTTCCGCAACAAAGATACTGCTTTACAAACCGACCATTGAGGAAGATGACATTGAAGCGGTCAAGAATGCAGTTACATCAACATTCGTCAGCGGTGACGGACCGGAATGCCGCGCCTTTGAAAAAGAGCTCGCAGAATATCTCGGAGTCAAACACGCATTCTTCACAACCAACTGCACCGCAGCACTCGACCTTGCATTTATGATCAAAGACTTTCCCGCCGGAAGCGAAGTCATTGTTCCAAATTTTACTTTTACATCTACCGCACTTGCGCCGATTCTAAATAATCTAAAAGTAAAGCTCGTTGACGTTGACCCTCTGAGCGGTAATATTAATTTAGATAAAATTGAAGAAGCAATTACAGGCAAGACGGTTGCAATTGTGCCAGTGGATTACGCCGGATATCCCTGTGATATGGACGGGATAAATGCGATTGCAAAAAAACACGATCTTTATACGGTTCAGGATTCAGCTCAGTCGATAGGTGCAGTTTACAAAGGGAAAAAAACAGGACCACTTGCAGATGTTACCTGCTTCAGTTTTCACGGAACAAAGAACCTGGCAGTAGGCGAAGGCGGTGCTATAGTTACAGACGATGACGACCTTGCAAGAGAGAATAATAATCATGCGGGAAAAAGGAACAGACAAACACACATATTTAACAGACCCGCTTAAAAAAGGATATTATGAATATGTTGATAAGGGTAACAGTTATGTACAATCAAATATTCTCGGTGCGATCGCAAGAACACAACTAAAAAAACTGGACCGGCTGAATTCAAGAAGAAAAGAAATCGCGAGATAAATATTTAAATGCATTTAAAGATATTAAAGCAATTGATTTGAGACCTGAAGTAAAGGAGATTGAAAGCAACTGGCACTTATTTAATATTCTTGTCGAGCCCGAAGACAAAGCATTTTTGCTTGAAGCTATAGATGCTGAAGGAATTGGTGTAAATGTCCATTACAGTCCTTTGCATATCAACTCTTACTATAACCGGGTTTGTGAATTTGACAGGAACAATCTAAACGGCTCCGTAGAATTTTTTAAAAGGCTGTTGAGAATCCCGATGTATCCTTCACTGACGGATGACGAGGTGGAAACAATTATTAAAGTGATACAAAAAGTTTTTAAAGATTAAATCATCTTTATAATTAACTTAAGTTGACCGCTTTAAAATTGAAAACAAAAGATTTGCCACAAATTTCACGAATTAGCACGAATTCAAAAAATTAATTGTAAAAATAATTAGTGCGAATTTGTGAGGTTCGTGGCGAAATTACAACTTAGTTTAAGAAGCGATCATCTTAAATAATTAAATAGTTAACATAATTAAACTCTAACTATATAATTCATTTTTAATTAAAGTGAGAAAAATATTATCCGGTATTGAAGAACTTATCTGGAGCATAAGATGCAAATTTTATTTTTATTTACACGGTCCTTACGGCGTTTCAAACTGCATTGAGCGAATGCCCTTTCGTTTGATCATAAAGTTCATGAGAAAATACGGAGCTGACATAGGAACAGACTGCAGGATAGAAACCGGCATAATTCTTCACAGACCAGACAAAGAAATTCCTTTTAAAAATCTTGTTCTTGGAAAGGGAGCATTCATAGGTCACAGATCAATAATAGATCTGACGGATAAAGTTATTTTTGAAGATTATTCCGGAATTGGCGGTTATTGCCAGATCTGGACACACCAGACAACATCTTTATTTCCGCCGAGTCCTGAAGTAAGCGCACCTGTGAGACTGGAATACGGAGTGATTTGTTATTCAGGGGTTATAATCTCGCCGGGAGTGACCATCGGAAGACATTCAGCGATTGGTGCAAGCTCAGTAGTTAACTCTAGTATCCCTCCTAGATATTTTTTGCGCAGGTTTACCCGCAAAAAAAATCCGTGACAATAAATAATTTCTTTCATAAAGTAAAAACAAACAGGAAGAATCTTGAAATTAATCATAAACTTCATTTCAAAGATAAGCGTGGATTCGATCGCGAGACTGATCGGATTCCTGACGCTGCCATTGATAACAAGGGCTTTGGGTCCTGAAGGTTATGGTTTGTTTTCATATCTTTTTGTAATTGTATCTTACTTCGGATTCTTTATAGACTTCGGATATTTAAACTACGGAACGAACAAACTTTGTGAAAAGACAGACAGCAGAATTGTAATAGGCAACATAATTTCCCTTCAGCTTCTTACATTAATATTTACATATATCGTTCTGATAATTGCAGGATATTTTATTTTTGATTTTGACAAATATATTCTGATACTTATTTTTTCCGTTACTTTTATTTCACAGGTCTTTGCAATCAGATATTATTATCTGGCAAATAATAAATTATACTATAACTCTATATCGGAATTAGCAGGACAGCTTATTTATGCCGGATTGATATTTCTTGTATTTGTTAAATTTCATTCCGTTACTGTTTTAATAATCTTCTCGGTAATTCAGACCATTGTTACTGCCGTCTTTCTGTTCATTCCCTATATTAAAAATAACAGTATCAAAATTAATCTGAATCTGAAAAATAATTTGAAGACACTTCAGGAAGCTTACAAGCTCGGGCTTGCAACCAAAGCCGAAGGAGTTACTTCTTCATTCATAATACTTTCCACAGGGATTTTTCTTAATGAGCAGGCAGTCGGACTTTATAACGCTTCCAATAAAATCTATCTGATACTGCTGACAATTGTACAGGGTGTGAGTTATACATTAATGCCTTTGCTTCTAAGATATGCGAAGAAGCCGGAAGTGAACTACATCAGAAAAATCAGTCTGATATTTTATTTATATGTTCTTATCGGGATACTGTTGAGCATTGCGACATTTATTTTTGCAGATAAAATAATTTCAGTGATGTTCGGGGAAAGGTTTACTGAATCGGTTTTAATTTTAAAAGACTTTTCATTGACAATTTTATTATGGCCCGGTGTAATGTTCATCTCTCTGATAATCCTTGCATTCAACAGATACAATTATTTATTAATTATTTCCGTCTCATCAATGTGTCTTTCAATTCTCTTTTCATTGATATTTATTAATGCGTTTGGCGTGGCAGGTACAGGTCTGGTGCTGCCGGTTGTAGCTGTTGGGACAATTGTATTGAGCTTAACTCTTCTTAAGAGAATTTCCATTGAAGAAAAATTCAATGTCCTTGATTTGTTTTCATTTGGAAATGCTGTATCGGAATTAAAAGATATTCTGAAAAGATGATCAGGAAAATTCATTACCGCTCAAGCCATATCAGGTAAGGTATTTTATATCTTTTTTGCTTTTCAATATTTCTATATTTTGCTCTATACATTTTATTGAATACAAAGAGAACTTTTCTAAAATGTATCCATTTTATTTCTGTAAAATCAGTCAATGATTCTTCAGAAAAACATATAATCGAAATAAAGAAATGCAGGAGCTTTTTGTTTGTCTGGCAATTATTTTCGCACTGGTAATTTTATTATATGATTACCGGTCCGGAATAATCACTTCCCTGATGGTGATCACAAATTTCGGAGAGTTTATTTATGTAAATCCAAATCTGGAATTGGGTGATTTCGGCGGGGTCGGAACAATATTTTTCATGGATCTATTCTGGATCGCAATGATGATAGTGATCTTTTTGAAAAAAGATAAGCTGTATTTTCTCAATTACAAAATATCATTTATATTACTATTCTCTTTGTTTATAATAGCCCTTATCATTCCTTTTTTAATTTCATCATTTGCCATCAAAGATTCAATAAGCGTCATAAGACCACTGGGAAATTTTTTATTCCTTCCGTATTTCGTTGTAACAATTACAAATATTAAAACTCTTAATTTTTTCGAGAAGACAATTGTAGTCGCAGCAACCATTTTCATTTGCATTCAGTGTTATGAATATTTATTTCAAAAAAGAATACCGGTAAGGTTATTTGAAAAGAACAGTATATATTTTGGCGAAGATCCGTATGCGCTTGAAGTCGGCGGAATAACAACCGGCTACATCTGGTCGAGAATCGGGTATCTCTTACCATTTAATTTATTTTTCGGATGTTATTATTATTTTTATGAAAAAAGAAATTATGGTCTGTATCTGATCGCAATCTATATCTTGTCACTAATGATTTCACTAAGCAGAATATGGATTGTAGGATTTGGATTTTTTCTTTTCTTCATTACATTAATGATAATTTTTGAGAAGGATAAGGAGAAGCATTTGTTAACAAAGTTATTTTTACTGATTAGGTTCTTTCGTAGTTGTCGGACTAATATTAATTTTTACTTCGTCAATATTCAAACAGGTATTCGATATTTTTTTATTAAGGATAAATTCAATCAATGACCTTGCTGATAAAACAGACTCTTCCTATCTGAGCAGGGAATATACGCTTCTTCAGATGATTACTGTCTGGAAGGAATATCCGGTATTCGGCGCAGGCTTTTCGGTAATAACAAGAAAGCTTATTACAAATGACCTGGGATTGTCGAATCTTGTCACAATATTCGGAGCCGCAGGTCTTGTAATGCTTTTTTCATTTATTAAAGAATTCTACAATAACATTAAACCGTTTATCCAAAATTACTATATACTTTTTGTTTCTTTATTTTCTGTTATGATGATGATAACTTTCATGAGCATCTTCAGTATTGATATGTTTTATTTCAATGCGACCGGAGCAATTCTTCTTGCCTTAGGGAATGTCTTGCTTAATATAGGAAAGGAAAGGACTTCCTGAATAATATTATTACATTGGAAAATCTATACTGGGTTCTGGGTGAGCAGGTTCTGGGACCGATGGAATCCTATTTCGCAAAAGCCTTGAGAGAAAACGGGAAAAATGTAAACTACATTAACATTCATTCTTTATATTCTCCAAACTGGAAGAAGCTTAGCGGCTATTCACACAGGCTGCCGAGGAAATATGACAATCTTGTTCAGAAAAAATATTCAGTCATAATAAATGATGCGTTGCTTTCAAGATATAAAAATGAAAAACCATCTCATATTTTTGTTTATAATGACTGCAGAATATTACCCGAAACGCTTGAGTTTTTTAAGAAAAACGGAACGAAGGTAATTGTCTTTCTTGGCGATGATCCGAATTATCTCTTCTCCCTGAAGAAAACTTTTCTGATGACAGTAATGAATGCAGATAAGGTCATAACGTTTGACACCGGATGGATTGCCGGTTTGAAAATGCTGGATATAAAAGATATTATTTATTCGCCGATCGGGACTGATACAGATGTCTTTCATCCGATGGTTCCTGATGCAGGTCAGATCGAGAAATACTCCACAGACATTTTATTCGTAGGAACAGGATATTATCTCAATGCATGGGGGATAAAACGATCTGCCATTTTAAATGAGCTTTGCGGATTAAATATGAAAATTTTCGGAGACAGTCAATGGTATGACATGTTTCCGTATTTTCCCGGTATCAAAAATCATTTCATAAATGAATCTCTGACTGTTTCGGAATTAAATGCTGCATGCAATTGCGCAAAGATCTATCCGGTTACTGTAAATTCAGGTGTTGTAAACGGAGTATCTACCAGGGTTTTCGACTGCATTGCTTCGGGAGTATTTGTACTTGCCGAATATAAAAAAGATTTAGATATGATTTTCCCTGACGGAGAGGTTGTTTACTTTAAATCCAAAAGTGAGCTGCGGAAAATGGCAGAGTATTATCTTAAAGAGAATGAGAATGAAAGGAAAGACCATGTTACAAAGGCGCTTGACACTGTGAAAAAAAAGTATACGCTCGGTACACTTGTGAAAAATATTCTGGAACAAATATAGATTATTGTGGACCCGACTAATTTTAAAAAGAAAAACGGAAGATACTATCTGAAATATCTCGGCTCTCAAAGTTTTTATAAGAATGGCTTGCTGCTTGAATGCATGGAATATTTCCGGAATTTAATGAAAGGAAAACTTCTCGATCTCGGATGCGGTAATAAACCATATTCTATGATTTACAATGAAGTCTGCGAATCATCGATTGGATGCGATGTTCCGTTTTCCCTGCATCAAGATATCAATGTAGAAGTCTTATGCTTTGCAGAAGATATTGATAAACATTTTGAACCGGATTTTTTTGATTGTGTAATTTGTACGGAGGTTCTCGAACATACCGTGAACGATTACAAAGTTGTTAAAAACATAAATAAAATTCTGAAGAAAGACGGCAATCTGATTATCTCAGCGCCTTTTACTTATGTATTGCATGAAGCTCCGCATGATTACAGAAGATATACACTTTTCGGTTTGTCCGGTATTTTAGAAAAGAATAACTTTGAGATAAAATCAATATTTTCAACGGGAGCAAGTTTCTCATCAGGGATTTTATATTCTTTATTATTCGATTACCAGAATATTTTTTTACTCATTTCAAAATGATCGGATGGAATTTGAGAAACAGCAAGCTTATCAATGCAATAGTTGATTTTCCCGAATGGCTGTTTTATGTTTTTAATATTTACCAGTTCAGGAAAAAACTGAAGACAAATAAATTCCCTTCAAAAAATGAGATGTTCTCTTCGCTTGGATATTTTATTGTTGCAAAAAAAATTAATGATATATAAGGTATGACAGTGCTGGAGATATCGGAATGTTTTCCTAATAATTTCAAACCGGTAACAGGTGAGTTTATTTTACAGCATGGAAGGTCTTTATCAAAACACTGCAACGTGATTATTGCAGCGCCACTGAGAATGGTTCCTTCGAAAGAATTATTTTCATATAACCCGGTTAAACTATTCTCAAATTTATCAGACTGGTATTCAAAATTAAGTAACACTAAAACTTTTACCGAAGGAAATTTAAAAGTAATCTACTTCAAATATTTTTCACTCCCCAGACCTGTCTTCGAATCTATAGACAGCAAAGTAATTATTTTTTTTTTTATAACCGGCTTAAGAAATTAGTCGAAGAACTAAAACCGGATATTATATACTGCAACTGGCTCAGACCGTGGGCTGAAGTTACAGAGAAACTTTCCTCTGAATTCAACATTCCGTTGGTAATCGATCATCATGAAGATATGCCGACACTCAAAAAATTATTTCCTGAGAGACATGAACATTTCATTAAAGTGTTTGAGAAAGCGGATAAGATCGTTGTTCACAGTACTCTGAATAAAGATGATTTACTCAATGAGAAGTTAAGATTACCCGAAGTAAAAATTATTTATTACGGGCAAAATTTCACGGTGAATCCGGAATTAAAAGATTTTAATTTTAAGAAGTTAAAATTAATTTGTGTTAGCCATCTTAACGAGCCAAGAAAAAACATAGATGATTTGATAAAAGCTGTTTCAGATTTAAAATCAAGTATAGATGTTGAATTGATGATAATTGGTAACGGAGTATTGAAAGAAAATTATATTAAACTTTCACGGGAACTCAATCTGAATAATGAAATATGTTTTACCGGAATGAAAACGCAAAAAGAAATTGAATCTTTGTTAAATGAATCGCATATTTTTGTTCTTCCCAGTTTTCCTGAAGCATTTGGAATTGTGTTCATCGAAGCGCTGGCAAAAGGTCTGCCGGTAATTACATGCGAAGGAATTGGCGGCGGGGAAGAGCTGAAAAGGCTGGGTTATCCGGTTATTACCGTAAAGCCGAATTCACCGGCTCAGCTGTCTGAAGCAATATTAAATTTGTCGAATGATAAGGATAAGATGCGGCATATGTCAGAGAAAGGCAAAGAGATTGTTAAAAATAATTTTACATGGGACAGGAATGGATTTAATTCTTATAAATTGTTAGAGGATACTTTAAACGAATTTAATTCCGAAAAATTAATGTGCGGAATAAACGGAATATTATATTTTAATTCATACAACTCAGACAAGCCGCCGGAATTTTTTGAAGACAATATTCAAAAAATGAATGATGAGATTGCACACAGAGGTCCGGATGATGAGGGTAAATTTATAGATTATCCTGTTAGTCTTGGATTCAGGCGACTTAGTATTATTGATTTATCCAAAGAAGCCAATCAGCCGATGTTCAATGCTGACAAGAGCGTTGTTATAGTTTTCAACGGAGAGATTTATAATTATTCCGAGCTTACAGATGACTTAAAGAACGAAGGATATCAGTTTAAAACAAAAAGCGATACTGAAGTAATAATACATTCTTATGAAGAATACGGAACTGATTGTGTAAATTACTTTAACGGAATGTGGGCTTTTGCAATTTATGATTTCAGAAAGAAAATGTTCTTTGCATCAAGGGACAGGTTTGGGGTCAAGCCGTTTTATTACTATTCAGATAAAGACACTTTCATATTTTCAAGTGAGATTAAAGCTATTCTGAAAATTAAGAATATCAGGGATGCAAATCACGGAAAGGTTTTTGATTATCTGGCTTACGGATACAGGACAAACAACGGGGAAACATTTTTCAAAAACATATGTGAGCTCAGACCTGCTCACAACCTTATCATTGAAAACGGAAAATCGGTTTTTAAAAAATACTGGAATTTCAGGAAAGAGAATATTGAAGACTCCGGAATTGAGAACGCTGAAATTTTTACTGTACGATTCGGTCCGGTTAAGATTCCGGAGCGATGTTCCTGTTTCCATACTTCTCAGCGGCGGTCTGGATTCGACCATAATTACAAAGATAACAGATGAGCTGATTGGATCCGGCGAACTGAAGAATGAAAGTGTAACTGCTTATTCGGCAATATTTCCCGGCTTTAAATATGACGAGTCAGAATTGATACGGGAATTTGTGCAAACTTGCAGCCATATAAAATCTGCAGAGATAATTCCGAACAGTGAAAGTCTTGTCAGCTCAGTCAATGATTTTGTTTACGGAATGGGTGAACCTGTATTCAGTACGACGAGCTTCGCGCATTATACTTTGATGAAAGAAATAAAGAAACGGAATGTGAAAGTTGTACTGAACGGTCAGGGCTCCGACGAAGCATGGTGCGGATACGATAAATACATTCTCGGATATTTTCTTCTCGACATATTATTATCCAATCCGGTAAAGTTTTTTTCACAGTTTAAATCCTTTTCTCAAAAGAAAAAATATTCATATAAATTTATTTTATTGCAGACACTCAAAGCTGTCCTTACAAGGAGATACGTATCTTATTTGCGTTCAAAATATCAGGAGAAAATTTTACCCTGCCTGAATGAAGATTTCGTCAAAAAAAATTATCATTACTTCAAGAATCCGGAATATAACAAACTGTCACAAAACAATTTATCCGGTTATTTAAAATACAATATCCGCTATCAGGGATTCAATCAGATCCTTCATTATGAAGATCACTCTTCAATGCAGAATTCAATTGAGATAAGGTCTCCGTTCATAGATTACAGGTTAATGGAGTTCGCTTTTTGGATCCCAACCGAATATAAATTGAATAATGGGATTACGAAGAAAATTCTGAGAGAGATGTTTAAAGACAAGCTGCCGGATTCGATTGTAAACAATAGCCGGAAGATCGGCTTTGTGACACCATTTGAGAACTGGATGAATGAGAAAAAAGCAAAATCATTTATTGATGAATTAATTAATTCGGATTCGTTCAGAAATAAATCAATTCTGGATCCTGTTAAAATTCAAGACATCTTTAAGAATAAAAACGGGAATAGTCAGTTTCCTTACTGGAGAGTTATAAATCTGGAACTGTGGTCTCAGGCATATAAAATTAATAACCTGTAGAGTAATTGGATAAAAAAATATTAATATTTCAGAGGATACTTCCTCATTACAGGACAGGATTTTTTAAAAAATTTATGGAAAGATTTCCTGATACAAAAATAGCTTATGGTCAGCCGTATAAATCGGAACCGCTTTATAATGCGGATGATCTTACTGATGATTTTTATTTTAAGATAAAGAATTATTATTTAGACAGAGACGAGAAGATATTTGTATCCGGAATTTATTCTTATGTTTTGAAATACAGACCGGACGTGATTATAACAGTTTTTAATACAGGCAACATAAATATCTATATACTTTATGTCTTAAAATTTTTACTCGGATATAAGCTTATTTTATGGAGCTTCGGGTATGATCCTTTTACAGGTTTTGATCCGAAAAGTAAAATTAAAGATAAGATCAGATTGTTTCTTTCACAGAAAGCCGACGCGGTGATATTCTACTGGGAAAAAGGAAGAGACATTGTAGCAAAATATTCAAAGAAGACAGAACATTATTTTGTTGCTCCGAATACTCTTGATACGGAGAAGCAATTACTTTTAAAAGAGCGCTTTGACAATATTGGTAAGAACAAACTAAAAGAAGAACTCGGTGTAGATGAAACTTATCACTTCGTTTATGTCGGAAGATTACTTGACATCAAACAAATTGATTTACTTCTGAAAGCGTTTAAATTAATAGAGACGGAAAGAAATGATTGCCGTCTGACAATCATCGGTAAAGGACCTGAAGAAAGCAATTTAAAAAAATTATCTTCAGAACTTGAATTAAAAAAAATAGAATTCAAAGGTGAAATTCTTGACGAAGAAATCACCGGCAAATGGATTTACATCAGTGATGCTTTTGTAATGCCCGGAAGACTTGGACTCTCGGTTGTTCATACATTCTGTTTCGGGACTCCTGTAATATCTATGAATAAAAAATCAGACTTTCACAGTGAAGGCATTGGATATCTAAAGGACGGAGTAAACGGTTTTCTCGTTGAAGACGGAAATATTAGACAACTTGAAGAAAGAATGATTGAAATAATTTCGAATCAGGAGTTATCAGAAAGCTTAAGGAAAAATTCATATGATACCGTAAAGAACGAAGCATCTGTAGAAAAGATGCTGACAGGATTTGAGAAAGCAATTGAATATGTAAATGGCGGATAAAAAAAAAATAATACTGGTTGGCAGCATTCCCCCTCCTTATCACGGCTCGGGCATTTATTTTCAAAATCTCTTGAATTCAAAGATCAAAGATGAATTTGACGTGATTCATCTGGATATTTCCGATCACAGGAATTTAGATAATCTTTCGAGACTGGATTTTACCAATGCATATCTGGCAGTGAAAAATATTTTTGAGCTGATTGCAAAACTCAGGAAACATAAACCTGATCTGGTATATATCCCTGTTGCTTCGAATTTCCTTCCGTATCTGAGGGACGGGAAGTTCATACTCTCGGCATCGATGTTTTCGAAAGCAAAGATTGTCATTCATTTACATGAAGGTAAATATTTCCGAGAAGAGTTTTTTAACAATTCAAATTTACTTGTTAAATATTTTATTAAAAAAACACTAAGCAAAGTTGATACGGCAATTGTTTTAGGTGAAAAGTTAAAATATGTTTTTGAAGGATTTGTTGCTGATGTAAAAGTATGTCCAAACGGAATTGAAGTTAATCCGTTCATTTAATAATCTGATAAAAGAAAAACGACCCGATGATAAGATCATAGCCGGATACCTGGGCAATCTGTTTGAAAGCAAAGGAGTGCTTGACTTATTAAATGCTGCCGTAATAGTATTACAAAAACATGCAAAGTTGAATTCCGGATTGCCGGTACCGTGGATTGACAGGGAGAGGCATACAAAAGCCGAAGCTGAAAAAATCATTTCCGAAAATAATCTAAAAGATAAAATAAAATTTTTGGGAACAGTAAACGGGAAAGCAAAGGAAAAATTTTTAATGCAGACAGACATATTTGTTTTTCCGACAAGCTATCCTTTTGAGGGATTTCCGCTTGTGATACTTGAGGCGATGCAGGCGCAATGTCCGGTGGTTTCTACAAAGAATGTCGGAGCAATCGGAGACATGGTTGATGACGGTGAAACAGGAATTTTAGTTGATAAAAAAAATCCTGTTCAAATATCGGATGCAATCATTAAATTGATTGAAGATGCAGATCTGAGACTGAAGATGGGGAAAGCGGGCAGAGCGAAGTTTGAGCGGCTCTATACTCTGGACATTAACGTTAACAGTATGACAAGCATATTTAATGATCACGAAGTGAAAGCATAACAACCCCGAAAAATTAATCAATAACGAAATTAATTTTTTTTTATACGGATATAAGTATATTGTAGCCGGCACGGGTTTCCCTTCGCTTGCTATAATGTTTACGGTTTTTGCAGTAAATCTTTTGTAAATTTTTAGTGTACGTTTTTTTTTATTTTAAGAACACAATTTGTAGAAACTCTAAAATAAAAAAATGTTAAGATAATTTAGTTAAAATGTTTTCCAAGCTTTCATAGTCTTCGGAACGTAATAATATCATTACGAATCAGGCTGCTCTATCAAGCAAGAAGACTTTGGATGGACGACTCTGCGAGTATAGAATTTTTTTTCTTATTCTTTATAGAGTCCAGTCGCTTGACATCTTTTGTATTTACAATCAAACAAGAAATCTCTAATTTTAAAATGTAATTAATAAATAAAATATGAGTGTTCAGGAATTAAAAACCGAATTTCATAAGTTAATAGACAACTTTGACGATGAGAAAGCTCTGAATAATTTTTACGAAGCAATACTTGAATACAGCAAGAGAGACAAGAGTATTGACATCATTGATGAACTTTCCGAAAAGCAAAAACAAAGGTTAATGAATTCTATTGAACAAGTTAGAGAAGGAAAAACGATGAGTCACGAAAAGGTAAAGGATGAAATTAGAAAATGGAATATGAAATAGTATGGACCGAAAATGCATTTGAAGATTTAAGAGAAATAATTTTCTATTTAGAAGACAATTGGTCTTCCAAAGTTTCGTATGAATTTTTAGAGAAATGCTTCTTATCTATAGAGCTAATTTCAAAGTTCCCTTCAATAGGCATACAATCCGAAAAAGATAAAAACGTCAGAAAATTTTTGATAACAAAGCAAAATGCATTATACTATGGTTTGGAAAAAAATACAATTTTACTATTAAACTTCTTTGATACAAGACAAGACCCCGGGAAAAGTAAATTTTGAGAAAGGAATAGTTCCGGATTTCATTCAACTAAATTACGAAAAATTCTTCTACCATCTCCGCTTTTAAACCCCCGTCAGAGTATGAAACGCTGAAAGCATAACAACCCGAAAAATTAATCAATAATGGAATTAATTTTTTTTTATACGGATATAAGTATATTGTAGCCGGCACGGGTTTTCCTTCGCTTGCTATAATGTTTACGGTTTTTGCGGTTAATCTTCTCGGTGACGGACTGAGAGATGCATTTGATCCGAAGCTGAAGAGATGATGCCGGTTGATTTGTTTATCGGTTAAATGGATGATTTGGAGAAAGTCGTTTAAAAATTTGCATTGTAAATTTTACTGTACCTGATAAGTTATACAAAAGTAAATTCCTTACCTCTGAATTATTAAACATAAAAACAATATCATGAATAAGTCAGCTTATCTAAGAAATATTTTTGTTTTAGTATTTATAGTTCTTGCTTCGGTGTGCGAAGGGCAGAATCCGCAGTGGAGAGTGTATAATACAGGTAATTCGGGATTACCAGGGAATGCAGTTGCAAACATTGCCATTGACAGGAAGAACAATAATATAAAATGGATTGGCGTTCCTTACCATGGTTTGGTCAAATTTGATGGAATAAATTGGACAGTATTCGATACTAGTAATTCTCCTCTGACTCTATATTCCCCTTCTTGTATTACCATTGATAAATATAATAATTTATGGATGGGAGGTACACCCGGGGCGCTATTTAAATTTGATGGAAAGAATAATTGGACAATATATAATACAACCAATTCGGGTTTGCCATCAAATTTTGTTCAAAGCATAGAAATAGATGAAAATAATGTAAAATGGATTGGAACAGGTAACGGTCTTGTAAAATTTAACGATACATCTTGGGTTATTTATAACACAACAAACTCAGGGATTCCGAGCAATGATGTTATGTGTATTGAAATAGAAAATGGTTTTAAATGGACTGGAACATACAATAGTGGATTGGCAAGGTATAACGATACAAATTGGATTATTTATCAAACAGGAAATTCAGGAATCCCATCAGATTACATTTGGACAATTTCGATAGATTCCTTAAAAAATAAATGGATAGGAACTGATTTTGGTGGAGTTGGAAAATTCAACAGCGAACTTAATACTTGGGGTGTCTTTAATACTGCTAATTCCGGTATTCCCGGAAATTTCATCAGAGGTTTTGGAATTGATTTAAAAAACATTAAATGGATTGGGACTTCAGATTTTGGATTGGGAAGATATAATGATAGCAGCTGGATAACATATAATCAATCAAATTCACCGCTTCCCGCAGGTTCGGTCTATGGTGTAACTGTAGATTCCTATAATAATAAATGGTTTGGATGCAGCGGAGGTTTGGCAATTTATAATGAGAATGGTATTGTTGGAATTCAACAATTAAATAATTCATTACCGAAGAATTTTATTCTATACCAGAATTTTCCTAACCCCTTCAATCCGTCTACAACAATATCTTACTCGCTGCCAAGATCAGGACTGATAAGGATTACAGTTTTTGATATTACCGGAAAAGAAGTTGAAAAACTTGCAGATGAGTTTAAACATGCCGGAAGTTATGATGTAGAATTTACCGCAGATAATTTATCGAGCGGAATTTATTTTTATAAATTCGAAGCAGAAGATTTTAAAGAAACAAAGCGAATGATTTTATTAAAATAAAAAAAAATTAATTTTAACCCCCGTCAGAGTCTCCCCGATTTATCGGGGGACTCTGACGTATATGTCAATTGAAAAACCCGATTTCATCGAATATTTTGGTTCTTAAATTTTATCTAAAGGAGGATCCGATGGCTACAAGAGTGAGAGAGTTTGTCCCGGGAAGAATTTATTTTATAACTTACACAATATTCAGATGGATTAAAGTTTTTACTGATGAAAAATATTTTAATCTTATGTATAAATGGTTTGACATTATGAAGAACAATTATGGCAATGTGATTCACGGTTATGTGATCATGCCAAATCATCTTCATTTGCTATTATACATTTCAGAGTATTCGCCGAATTATTCAAAGATAATCCAAAATGCAAAAAGATTTCAGGCGTATGACATAGTAGATTATCTAAAGGAGGACAATCAAACAGAAATATTAAAAATATTTTCGGATGCTGCCGAAACAAAGAAAGGAGCATTACATAAAGTTTTCAAAGACAGATTCGATTGTAAAGAGATGTCAAACGCAGCTTTGTACAGAGAAAAGTTAAACTATATTCACAATAATCCCTGTACACCGAAATGGAGACTTGCCGAGAAACCGGAGGATTATAAACATTCGAGCGCTTCGAATTACATACTTGGCGCAGGCGTCTATGATGTTGAGTTAATGTACTGACAGTTGAGCGTCAGAGTCCCCGATAAATCGGGGAGACTCTGACGGGGGGTTGAAATATTATAAACATTCGAGCGCTTCGAATTATATACTTGGCACAGGCGTCTATGATGTTGAGTTAATGTACTGACAGTTGAGCGTCAGAGTCCCCGATAAATCGGGAGACTCTGACGGGGGTTAGAAATATTATAAACATTCGAGCGCTTCGAATTATAAACTTGGCACGGCGTCTATGATGTTGAGTTAATTTACTGACAGTTAAGCGTCAGAGTCCCCGATAAATGGGGAGACTCTGACGGGGGTTTAAAAAACTTTTTCTTCAAGTTTATTCAAAGTAAAATTCTTACTTCTGAATTATAAAACTTAAAAACAATATCATGAATAAGTTTCAAAAACCTGTGAGGGTCTTGTAAGAACCGGGAGAGAAAATTCTTCCGGCTTTTTTTTTGTGTTAAATATTATTATCGTAATAAGAAGTTCAAATGATTAATTTAGGATTGGAATGTAAAAATAAAATCCCAACCAGACTCAGGAATTATTAAAAAAACAAATTTACATTCAAGGATTTCGGATATACCAACAAGTTTCTTATTGGAAAATTTTTATTTTAAAAATATAAAGGTATCCTGCTGTGATCTTGAGAATTCTGTAACTGAAACTTTGGACAAGGTTAATTCCGGCAAACCCGATTATATCTGTGTAACCGATGCAGGAAATATTGTAAATGCAATCAGAAAATCTCCCGAACTAAAAGAAGCGATCAACGGATCTTTATTATCTCTGCCGGATGGCAGACCGATATCCGTGTTTGCAAAAGTTAAAGGGATAGTGAATATTGACAGAGTGGCCGGACCGGATTTTATGTCGGAAGTTTTCAGAAGAACTTCGGGCACGGATATAAAACATTTTTTTCTCGGGGATACAGAAGAAGTTCATAATCTTCTTATGAATAAAATTAACGAAAAATATGATCTAAAGATTGCGGGATTTTACGAACCGGGGTTTGATAAGTGGAATGATGAAACCGATAATGAAATAATTGAACAGCATCAATAAGTCGGATGCTGATATTATCTGGGTAAGTCTGGGAGGCGGCAAACAGGAAGTCTGGATGAAAAATAATTTTAGAAAATTGAACAAGGGAATAATGGTCGGAGTCGGAGCAGCATTCAGATTTTACACAGGGCAGATCCGAAGGGCTCCCCTGTTTTTTCAGGCTGCAGGTCTTGAATGGTTTTTCAGACTGGTGCAGCAGCCGCGTAAAATGTTCAAGCGTTATTCAACAACATTTCCTTTTTTTGTATTATACTCCGTGCAGGAAGCATTTAAAAGCAAATCAAATTTGAGAGCCGGATGAAAGTACCGTTTGCAGACCTGAAACGTCTTCACTCTGATATAATGCCTGAAATTAATTCAGCCATTCAAAATGTAATAGACAATTCGGCTTTTGTTTTAGGCAAAGCTGTTTCTGATTTTGAAAAAGAATTTGCAAAAGCTCACGAAGTAAAACATTGTATCGGAGTGAGTTCAGGAACAGATGCAAATCATCTCGCATTATGGTCAAACGGAATAAAGGCAGGTGATGAAGTAATTATCCCGGCAAATACATTTATTGCAACTGCTTGGGGAGCAGTCCTCTGCGGGGCAACGCCTGTGTTTGTTGACTGCGAAACTGACAGTTATAATATTGATCCGAAAAAGATCGAAGAAAAAATTTCAAGGAATACAAAAGCAGTTGTTGCGGTTCATCTTTACGGACAGCCGGCAGATCTTGGACTGAATTAAGGAAATAACAGACAAGCATAAAATTATTACTTAACAGAAGATGCTGCGCAGTCGCACATAGCTGAATATAAAAATAAAAAAGTCGGCGGACTGTCCGAGGTTTCTTCATTTAGTTTTTATCCCGGAAAAAATCTTGGTGCATTCGGTGAAGGCGGAGCTGTATTGACAAATAATGAAGAGCTTCGCGTGAAAATAAGAATGCTGCGGGATCACGGTTCGGATAAAAAATATTATCATGAGATTTACGGACATAATTACAGGATGGAAGGAATACAGGGAGCTGTGCTTGGAGTTAAACTGAAATATCTTGATGAATGGACGAGAAATGAGAAGAGCAGCTGCAAAAAAATATAAAGAACTTTTGAAAGATGTTGAAGAAATCAACTTACCGGAAGAAATGAATTATGCAAAACATGTTTATCATTTATTTGTAATTCAAACCAAACAAAGAGATGAGCTTCAGAAATATCTTAATGGACAACGGAATATCAACCGGACTTCATTATCCGGTCCCGCTGCATTTGCAGAAATGCTTTAAACATCTGGGATATAAGAAAGGTGATTTTCCTGTTACCGAAAAATTAGCTGAAGAATGTTTGTCACTTCCGATGTTTCCGGATATTACCGATGATCAGATGGAATATGTTTGTGATAAAATTAAACATTTTTTCAAAAAATAATTTAAGCTATCCTTGTAAAAGAGTATCAGAATTTCTTAAACAATATTCTATGAAGTATCCCAGATACAAATACGTTTTTGCCTTATTTGATTTTATAATAATCTTCTTTTCATTCAAGCTGTCTGAATATATAACAGCTGAAGTGTTGAACAAGAATGTTATTATCGGTGAAAATAAATTTTTGACTTATCTTACTTTTTTTGTATTCACGTTGGTATTTATTTTTCTGTTTCAGAACAACTATTTATACAAGATAAATATTCTTCTAACGCGCGCATCACACATTACGGGGATCATAAAATCATTTTTGTTCGGGACATTATTGCTGATAATATTTTCGTTCATCATAAAATTTAATCTCCTGCTTTCGTCAAGAGTTTTTGTGTTATGCTTTTTTGTGATTGCCATTGCCGGCGTATCTTTTGTGAGATTGCTTATTCTCAAGCCCTTTTACATGAACTTCACAAAAATTTTAAGCAACTCCAATGTACTGATCATAGGCGGCGGAAAGTCCGGAAGACTTCTGGCTGAAAAACTGATATTTGAAAATTATTACGGAATAAAAATTACCGGCTTCCTCGATGATAATCTCAAAAAAGGAGATATCGTGTTTAAGGATATAATTTGTTTTGGGAATATCAGTGATCTGAATGATGCTGTGCGCAGGCTGAATATTGATGAAATTATTATTGCGATTGATAATATCAGCTATGACGGCTTAATGACACTGATTGATAAATGTACCGTGCTTGATAAAAGAGTAAAGCTTACATCTGAACTGTTTAATATCGTTCCCGAAAAAATTGTCACAGAATCTTATTCCGGAATACCCGTTGTCGATCTGTCGCCGAAAGTTAATAAGAATCTGAACTATATTTACAAGAGAGTATTCGATTATGCCGTTTCGTTTACCGGAATAATTCTCCTTCTGCCTTTGTTTTTTGTAATTTCAATTTTTGTAAAATTATCATCACCCGGAAAAATATTTTTTAAGCAAATACGCATAGGCAAAGACGGAAAACCCTTTGAGTTTTATAAATTCAGATCGATGTATTCAGATGACAGTGACAGCAACGATAAGGAAAGGGAAACCGATATGAAGGAATTCATGAAGAATGATAATTCAAATTTAAACGGCTCAACAAAAATAATAGCTGAAAAACGTGTAACTCCCGTTGGAAAGTTTTTGAGAAAAACTTCTTTTGACGAACTCCCTCAACTACTGAATGTCTTAAAAGGAGATATGAGCCTTGTCGGTCCGCGTCCGTGCCTGCCTTACGAATATGAGGCTTTTGATGAATGGCATAAAAGAAGACATTATGTTTTGCCGGGATGCACAGGCGTGTGGCAGGTTTCCGGAAGAAGCTCGGTCTCATTCAAGGATTCGGTTGTTCTTGATTTATATTACATAAACAACATGACTCCATGGCTCGACCTGCAGCTGATCTTTAAAACATTCCCTGTCATGCTCCTGGGGAGAGGTGCAAAATAGATGGATAAAAAAAATATTGTCAACGTAAAGCTTGGAAAGGATGTCAAGATATTTGATTTTGTAAATTTATACGGCTGCACTATCGGCGATAATTCCAAGATCGGAGCATTCGTTGAGATCCAGAAAAATGCTTTTATAGGAAAGAACTGTAAGATCTCTTCTCATACATTTATATGCGAAGGTGTTACTGTTGAAGACAATGTTTTTATCGGACACAATGTAACTTTTATTAATGATAAATATCCTTCGGCTACAAATGAAAACGGCGAGCTTCAGAATGAAGATGACTGGAAAGTAATTAATACATTTGTAAAATCCGGAGCATCCATTGGCTCTTCGGCAACTATAATGTGCGGAGTTACGATCGGGGAGAATGCTGTAGTGGGCGCCGGAGCTGTCGTTACCAGAGATGTTGAGCCAAACGCTGTCGTAGGGGGTGTTCCAGCAAAGATCATTAAGAGACTTTAAAAAAGATTATTGAAGCAACTTTCTGCATTACAAATTCACACTAATTAGTTTAAAACAATATTGTTAAATTCTGTTAATTTGTGAAATTAGTGGAGTCTTTTATTAAATTGAAATCATCTGATTTAGGTTTTTTTATTTTTAAATATATCTTTCTTTGTTCGGAATAGGCAAAGTGAATATGATTGTAACTTTATTCGGTCTGTTAATTAATGTAATATTGAATATTATTTAATTTGCTAAGCTTCGAATATTGATAGTTTGTTTCTGCCACGAATTACACGAATTCACACTAATTAGTTTTAATAAATAATTATTTAATTCGTGTTAATTTGTGAAATTAGTGGCAGTCTTTTATTTCAATATTGAAGACAGTCAGCATGAGTTTGTTATTCTGCATCAACAAATTTTTGAATATATAAATCATACTTTTGGGAACATCTAACTGGCAGAACATTTCATACAATATTGATCTCGTAAAAAAACTTGATCCGTCGACAATACTCGATGTAGGAATCGGCTTCGGCAGATGGGGAATTTTGTTCAGGGAATTTCTTGAAATATGGGGAGACAGAAATTATTCCGGCAAATGGAAACGTCAAATAGACGGAGTAGAGATCTTCCCGGATTACATAAAGCCGTATCATAATTACTTTTACGATAACATTTATATTGAAAATGCTCGAGATCTGGTCAGGCGTATGAAGAATAAATATGACCTGATAAATTGCGGGGACGTAATAGAGCACTTCGAAAAGAAAGAGGCGCTGGAGTTCATAGACATTTGTCTGAGTAAGTCAAAATATCTTCTTATCAATATTCCAATCGGAGATAACTGGAAGCAGGGTGCCATAAATGACAATGAATACGAGATACACAGAAGCGCCTGGAGCAACGCGGATTTTAAAAAATACGGCAATGTCCTGATCAAAAAATTCAGGGATGTTGAATTAAGAAATTTCAGTGTCATATTGATCTCGATAGATAAAATTGATCTTAAGAAAACATACGGAAAATATTTTACTGAAAAGAATATTTTAAAAAATAAGCTGAAGCTTGGATCTGTTGTAAAAACTCTCGAAAGAAGAAATGATTAAAAAGCTTTTTGAAAATGATTACTTTTATCTTTCGCTTATTTACCTGACTTATCTTTGTATTGCCTTAAGATTGTTTGACTGGGTAATAGATGATCTTTACATTTATTTCAGATATGTAAATAACTTTGTTTCCGGAAACGGAATTGCTTATAACCCGGTGAATTCGTTGAGGGATTTTCAAGCTTCAGCTGGTTCTTGATTCTCTCATTGTTTAAGCTTGCCGGTTTCCGCTTGGAATTAAGCTCAAAGACAGCAGGATTATTCTTCGCTTTGATCAATTTGATTTTACTGTATAAGATCTGCATTTCCCTGAACTTAGGAAAACTATCTCTTGCAGCTTGCTGTCTGATGATGATCAATCTGCCTTTCATACTCTGGTCAGTATCGGGTTTTGAAATAATGTTCTTATATTTTTCTGCTGTTGAGCTGTTTTACAAAGTGATGAAATTAAAGATCAACATGACCGATCTGATAATGCTTTCACTGCTTCTTTTTCTGATTTCACTCACCAGACCCGAAGGCATTTTGTTTTCTGTTTCTTTTGCCGTGTTCATTTACTTCATATCAAAAGACAGATCCTTTACCTTAAAGATCGTCATTGTCTATGGAATTCTATTCGGCTCGTTTCTGACATTCAGATATTTTTATTTCGGTGAGATCCTTCCGAATACATATTATGCAAAGATCGGTCACGATATAATCGGTTATTATGAAATAAGATCTTATAAGAACGGATTGTTTTACATCCTGTATTTTTTGAAAGACAACCCTCAGTTTTTGATCATTCTGTTTCTCATAATCTTCTCAATTCGAAATACTGAATCCGGAAATAAATTTTTTCTCCTCACAATAATCTTAATTCTGGTCCAGACAGTATTCATAATTTTTGCCGGCGGAGACTGGATGGTTCAGTACAGGTTTGCAGTTCCTCTCATACCGTTTTTATCCATATCGGCAGCTATCTGTATTAAAGTTTAAACACACGTTACAATTTTAGTAAGACATTTTATTATTAGCTTCAGCATTTTTAGTAGTTGTTATATTGCTTAGCCTTCTAATTCAGAATTACGGTCTCATAAAAAAGGAAACTGTATTATGGAACAATGTAAAGAATTTATCCCGGGAGATTAAAACAGAAATCCCTCCAAACGCATTGGTTGCAAACGGTGCATCGGGAATTATTCCGTATTATCTTAATGAAGTAACATTTCTGGACATAGTAGGACTCACCAACACTCAAATCGCAAAGACTGGCTTCAGACACGGGACATGGTTTGAAAGGTCTCTGCCGGAGTTACGTTTACAGTAAAAACCCTAATATGCTGATACATGTGGAAAAGAAAAGATAAGGACGGGATCTATGATTTCATGAGCGCACGCGCCGTGCTATTATGATATGTCAGTTGATGCAGTCCTTCGGAAAGTATGATCTTCGTAAAGACTTATGATGTTTACGACGATTCGAGAATTGAATTATATAAGCTAAAAGAAAAAGCAAATTGAAGATATTTTATTTAGGCAGATATAATGAATCGGAAAACCTTACTGGTCCCGAAAAAGTGGCAAAAAGAATTTTCAATGAGTCTTCAAAAAAAAATACAACTGTCTTCATAGAATACTTTTTTGACGGAAGGAAATTCAGCTTCATTAAAAAACTTTTCGGGAAAGATACTATCAGTCATGATAATTTGAACATTCTCAGACTTGGTGCGGTCACTTTGTTTTTTTATATGCTTAAAGAAAAGCCCGACCTGATCCACATCATAAACTATGAAAGATTTGCTGCCGTGGCTTTTTTTTATAAATTGTTGAGCAGGACAAAAATTATTTATACTGTTCACGGAATTATCTGTTATGAAAATTATAAATATAAAAATGCAACAACATTTTATAAATTCAGGGACAAAATCTGTGAATATATTTTTTTCCGGTATTCGGACAAGCTCGCTTTTCTTTCTGAAGAATCGGTAAACATAGCTTCGCAAGATTTCAAGATCGACAGAAGTAAAGTTGGGATATTCCCCAACGGCATAGATGAGATATTTCATGCTGCAGGTAAAAATAAAATTCATAATAAAAGTGATGAGCTTAAAATATTATTTACCGGAAATGTTGACAGAAAAGAAAAGGGATTTGAATTACTGAACAAGACCTTGCTAAATATAAGATTTCCTTTCCGGCTTTATATTCTGAGCGACAACAAAAATATTGAAAATAAGAATTACAGTTTCGTTTCAAAAATGGATACAAAAAATTATGCAGACTTTTTAATTGATAAAGACGTTTTTGTTTCCCCGAGTGAATACGAGCCGTTTTCAATTTCAGCTGTCGAATCAATGGCAGCAGGGCTGGTCCCGGTCGTTACGAATCAGACCGGAATGTCACGGTTCATAAAAAGCTACAGCAATGGAATTGTAACTGGTTACGGCAACGTGGAAAATCTGGCAGCCATCTTAAATGAACTGAACGATGACCGTGAGCTTCTCTTGCAGATATCAAAGAATGCAAAACTCATTTATGAAAAATTAAGCTGGGAAAAAGTATATGAAAAATATCATGGACTTTATCTGAGACTTATAAAATCTTAGCCAACATTAAATTTTGAGATTTGTAAAAAATTATTTCCCCTTGCTGATTGCCCTGACGGTGTTATTCACGATCATCACTGTAATATATTTTAAAATTACATCCGTCACCGGAGGAAAACTAATTTATACTTTAGACGATGCATATATTTATTTCGCCTGTTCTAAAAACATTGCCGTTCACAATGTGTGGGGGCTTACGCCAGGAACATTTTTCATCCGTTACGACGTCCCCGGTTTGGACAGCTTTCATTGCGCTTTTATTTTTTCTGTTCGGTGTAAATGACCTTATACCGTTTTTTCTGAACCTCATCCTTGCATCCCTGTTGCTGTATACAGTATTTGATTTTGTAAAAAGCCGGTCTGTCTCAAACTTATATATTGGAACAGTATTAGTTACATTGATCATCTTTATCCCTCTTTCGTTTTTTATTTTTTCCGGAATGGAACATATACTCCATGCCATTCTTACAATTTTATTTTTAAAATATTCCGGGCAATTGCTCAGTCAGAATTCAGCCGGCAATAAGTTTACAAAAAATGAAAAGTATTTACTTGCAACCTCGTTTATTTTAGGCGGGATAAGGTATGAGGGTATTATTCTTCTGGGAATTGTATCAATTTTATTTTTGATCAGAAAAAGATATTGGTTTGCCGTCTTGCTGTTTGCGTCAGGCTTTATGATTCCTGTTTTATTCGGACTGTATTCAATTTATCGCGGGGGAAATTTTTTCCCTAATCCGGTCATATTGAAAAGCAGTCTTTACACCTGGTTTGGTAATGCGCAAGCAGGAGTGATACCCGCCAATCTTTTGGAATATCTGAGCCTGAGTAAAAAGATAATCGCGCTTTTTTTCATATCTCTCATATTATTTTATTTGCAGATAAAATTAAGAAAAAATTTCTGGACGGAGATATCACTGATGCTTTTTATTCTGATCTCAGTGATATTTATTCAAAAATCACTAACTGCGGTTGCTTACTTCAGATATGATGCATACCTGATAATTGCTGCTATTACAGTTGATTCCCTTGCTGTCTATGATTACTTTAAAAGGAAATTCGATACTGAAATAAACCTGAGCCTGCTTAAAAAAAGTAAGATTGCTTTAGTCATTTTTATAATTTACTCATTATGTTTAATTTACAAAAGCTATGACTTCGAGAAGACGGTTATTGCAGTGAAAAATATTTTTGAGCAGCAGTACCAGATGTCACGGTTCGTAAACAAATATTACAGCGGCAAAGGAGTCGGTTTAAACGATATCGGCGCAGTGAATTATTATTCTGAAATAAACTGTCTTGATCTGATGGGGCTTGCAGACGATGAGATCTTAAGGTCAAGATTAAATAATACTTTTGACCCGGAAAGTATGAACAGAATTGCAGTAGATAAGAAAATTGATATTGCTATTATTTATGAAGAATGGTTTCAGGAGAATGGCGGCATACCCGAAGACTGGATAAAGGCAGGTCAGTGGAAAATAAAGGATAACTATATATGCGGCAGTGATTCGGTTTCGTTTTATGCGGTTAACCCGGGTGAATCTGAAAAACTTAAAGCCAACTTAAGATCATTTTCCAACGAGCTGCCGGTCGACGTAACGCAAAGCGGCAGTTATCTTACAGGCAAATGACATGACAAATTTATTAATCCTTACCAATAAAATAAATTATACCGATGGAGTCTCGAGTCACTTATATTACCTGCTAAGCGGATTACGAAAAACAAATCAGCTCAGAATATTTCTGATATGTTCCGGCGGAGATTCAATTGAAAGATTTAAGAATATTGGAATTGAGGTTCATGCTGACGAAAATCTTGATCATCAAAACAGGAATCTGAAAAACTTTACGAAGGCAATCATTAGTGTTGTAAGGTTTTCCCGGCAGAATGATGTTGACATTATTCATTCACATAATCACTACGCAGCCAATATTGCGAATCATGCATCAAAGTTTTTGGAAATACAAACCGTGCAGACCATTCATGGGATATTACCCGAAACGGGAAGGTTAAATCATTTCAAAGCAGATAAATATGTGGCGGTCAGCGAGCCGGTAGTTAGCTATCTCCTCAGCAACAAAATCGCTTCAAAAAAAAATATCAGGCTGATAAGACAGGGGGTGCCTGAATTTAACGATGTTCATAAAGATCATAACGGGGAAATTAAAATTATCAGCGCTTCAAGGCTGGTACACGAAAAGGGAATTGATGTGTTTATCAAAGCGGCGAGGTCAGTCAGTGAGATATATAAAAACGGAGTTAAATTTTATATAGCGGGAATCGGCGAAGCTGAAAGGGATTTGAAAAAATTATGCGCAGATCTTAATGTTGACATAACATTTCTTGGAAATGTAAAAAACATGACTGACTTATTCAGCAAATCGGATATTTTCGTGATGCCGACGCGTTCAGGATCCGAGGGATTTCCAATGACAATCGCTGAAGCTGCGTCAGTAAAGAATCTCATCATCGCGTCGAAATTTGACTGGCTGGAAAGTATTTTTAAAGAAGGGATTGACGGGCTTATGTTTACAATTGATGATTCGAGGGAATTATCTGAAAAAATAATCTTTGCACTGGAAAACCGGGAATCAGCAGATCAGATGGCGGAAAATTTTTATGTGAAATCGCAAAAGATCTTCAGCATTGGTACAGCGGTTAAGAAGCACCTGGAATTATATAATGAATGTAAAACAACCTGATGCATATTACAGTCTTAATGTCGGTATATAACGCCGGTGAATATTTGCAGAGTTCTGTTAAAAGCATTTTGAATCAGACATACAGGGATTTTGAATTTCTTATAATTGATGACGGATCGGAAGACAACTCGGAAGAAGTGATTAATAGTTTCAGGGATTCAAGAATTATTTATAAGAAGATCCCGCATACTGGACTGGCAGGAGCCCTGAATTACGGATTAAAAAATTCAAGCGGTGACTACATAGCAAGAATAGATGCGGATGATGTTAATACTTTAAAGAGGCTGGAGAGGCAAATTGAGTTTCTGAATCCAGATTCTCACTATGATGTAATCGGTAGCCATTCAGCGTATTTCAATGAGCAGGGAAAAATATTGTTTTTAATAAAACCACCTTCGGATGACAAAGATATTAAGGACTTCCTGAACCTGCATAATCCCATAAATCATTCATCAGTTTTATTCGACAGAAAAAAAATTCTTAACGAAGGTGGATACAATGAAAGCTTTGCATGCTATGAAGATTTTGAGTTATGGTTCCGGCTTAAGGATAAATTAATTTACAGGATAATACCTGAGGTGCTGGTTTATACACGACTGCGAAAGAACTCGCTGACAAAAACATCATCGGGAAATCAAATACTGAAGTTACTCTTACCCAATGCTTTACAAAAAAGGGAATTATCCGGATCAGCAAATGAAAAAAAATACTGGGACAGCATCTTATTCTGGATCAATTATTTTTACGGAGATAAGAAAAACGCCAGGAATTATCTGCCGCCGGATGTGACATTCAAAAACTCTCTGGCTTACATGAATACATTTCTCCCGGATAAAATATTTAAGGAATCCGTTGAGTACAGACTGCGGCACAGAATTGAGCTGATGTTTGAAGGGAAGGAGAAGTACAGGTCTGAATTAAAAAAGCTGTTAAAGTAGAGGCGGAAAAATGACCGGTACACCTGACAATAAGCGCACTATCAAATTCATAAAACTCTCCTTACTGATATTTTCTCTTTTTTCAATATACTTATTTTTTTCGGGCTATTTTGAAATTGGTTTTCTATCTGATGACTATTTGAATTTTATTTCGGCAAAGAATTCATCCCTGACACAAAAATTTACGAGCTCAATTCCCTATGAAAGCAATCTTCATTTCAGACCGTTATGGTTTTTATCTATAAATGTAATGATTGCGATAAATAATTTATTAGGATCTTCTCCGGATAATTTCTTATTATACAGAATTGACAATCTTTTTTGTCTGTGTTTATTGTCTTTCATATCTTCATTTTTGCTTTTTAAAATTACGCGTCGTGTATCAATATCAATTGTTTTTCTTTTGATGATCATACTGTATCCAAATATTGTAAATGACATTTGCTGGACAGTCGGGAAGGCAGGAATTCTCTGCGGTATTTTTTTATTCTCTTCATTATACTTTTCATTCTCATACATTGAAAGAAAATCAGTTTCAAAAATATTGTTGACATTGCTTTTCTTTGTTTTAGCATTGTTGACAAAAGAATCAGCAATAATGCTTCCCTTTATCATAGTACTTCTGGTTTTAATTACTTTCGGAAAATCAAAACTTTCTGAAATAAAGAATCTGATCATATGCGAGCTTATTATCCTGTTTTTATACACGGCATACAGAATTCTAATTTTGCCCGGAACGCTGACAGGATTATCGGAGCCGGGCATTCTAAATACATTTGGCGTATTCTCTCGTGCATTAGTTTCTATGGTATTGCCGCTTGATTATCTCTCAATTCAAAATGATTTTTTTGATCTTAATTTTTTCTTTCTGTTGTATCTTTTGCCGGTTTTGATATTGGTTTTTTTTATTGTGCGGTTAATTTTGAGATCGGGGAATTCGGGTAAATTATTTCTGTTGGCTCTTATTTTTATTGCAGCCATTTCACCCAATTTAATGGCGGGTTATTTCAGACCACAGCTTTCTTTGATACCATTCCTGATTTTTTATCTTTCACTACTGATATTGCTGAGCAAAATTCCAGTTACACCGGTGTTAATTAAATTGTTGTTTTATTTTATTATTATTTTTTGGTTGATTCAGGATCATTATCTTATAAAAGACTGGAAGTATGCCTATGAAAAATCCGTGAACGTCGTTAATGATCTGATAGACTCCGGAATTGATTTTAATAAAAGAAATATAATTTTGGGTTTGCCTTCGAGATACCGGCAGTCATACCTGCTTGACAACACATTCGCCCAGTACAATTACTGGAAATACAACGACCTGTCGATACGGGATGAGATCTACGATTTTGTTCATACAGGCGCGCTGGATTCTGCGTCATTGAATTCTGAGTTAAGCTTAAAGCAGCTGAGCGAAAATGAATTTGAAATTGAAACTACGGGACCAACTCAATTTTTTCAGATGGCTGTTTCAAATACAAACGAATTTAAAGATGAACATATTGAAATTGAGCTCGGTGATGAAAACTCATTTGATAAATACTCGAGGATGAAGGTAAGAGTAGTGTCTGAAAATGTGGATGTTTACTACTTCAGCAAAGATAAACTAATATTACTGAACTAAATGAAATTTAATATACTTCACCTTACTCCTGATTTTAATTATGCAGACGGCCGTTCGTATTATGTTTATCTGCTGCTAAAATATCTCGGCAGAAGAGGGCATAAAGTTTTTCTCGGGACAAACGGAGGAAATTCTTTTGACAGAATTGATGAGCTTTCGGTTCCTGTTTTCAAATCGGATTCACTTTCAAAGAAATCAGCATTTTTAAAGTCGGCAAAGTTTATTTCCGGGATCATAGAAAAACATGATATTAATATTGTCCATACACATCACAGGTATTATGAGATGATTGCAAATAGTTTAAGGAAAGAAAAAAATGTTCATACAGTTTTTACGTCATTAAGTTTGGTGGACAGAAGGTTTTTTGTCGAATACAGGTCTGACAGAATCATAGCGGTCAGCAATACAGTTAAGGAAATGCTTACCGGGAAATTTAATGTGGATGAGAAAAGGATAGATCTGATCCCTAATTTTGTTGACAGCGAAGAATCGGACAGCGCTATAGATTTTAATTTTAAGAAAAGCAAAGAAACATGTTTATTGGCAGTCGGAAGATTTCACAAGGAAAAAGATTTCATGACTTTGCTCGAGGCAATGTCATTGTTAAAAAATTATAAATTGAAACTAATAATGATCGGCGAGGGTGAAGAAAGAAACGCATATGAAAGATTCATATCGGAGAATTCTATTAACGCTGAAATATTCCCGCCGCAAAGAAATCTAAAGGAATTTTATGAGAAAGCAGACATTTGTATTTTGACTTCCCTCAGAGACCCGCTGCCCGGATTTATGCTGCAAAGCGGATTACAAGGAAAGCCGTTCATCGGTTCTGATGTAGACGGTATTTCCGAACTCATAATAAATAATGAAAATGGATTAACATTCCGGAGAAATGACCCGCAGGATCTTGCGGATAAGATAAAAATTTACCTTGAGGACACTGCATTAGCCGGAAAATGTGCTGAACGGCTGCACGAATTGGTTAAAGAAAAGTTTACAGAAAAGAGTGTGATCCCTCAGATTGAAAAATTATATATGAACCTATTTGATACAATATAAGTTTTAGAGCATGCTGCCAAATAAGCTCAATTCAATAAATATATTCGGAGTAAAGATAAGCAAGCTCGATGAAGAAACATTTTTGGAGTATATCGGAGCTTCAATAAACAGAGGAGAGAAACGCACAATTGCCTACGCGAATGCAGATACATTAAATAAAATTTATGACAGTCCTGATCTTAGTGACATTTACTGTTCATTTGATATTATTCATCCCGATGGCATAGGTGTATATCTTGCATCAGGGTTCTTGTTTCCGGACAATGGTTTGGAAAAAAGATTTAACGGCTCGGATTTTTATGATACTTTAATTAAGGGATCTGTCGAGAACAACTGGAGCATCTTTTTTTTTGGTCATAAGACAGACATACTCGGCGAAATAAGCAAGACACATCCCAGGTTAAATATTGCTGGGGTACAGGAAGGATATAATTACACGGACAAGGAAGTTGTGGAAAAAATTAACGCTTCAAATCCGGATATCCTAATTGTCGGATTAAGCTGTCCTATACAGGAGAAATGGATGTTTGAGAATGTTCACAGAATCAATTGCAGAATAATACTCGCTGTGGGGGACGGGATAAGGATATTTGCCGGTAAAAAAATCAGGGGACCGATGTTCATGAGAAAGCTCGGATTGGAGTGGGCAGTGAGATACATTCAGAGCCCGGTTTCAAATTTCAGACGGTACATAACCGGGATCCCGTTATTCATTTTCAGGATATTTAAAGAAAAGAAAGAAAAGTTAAAAACAAATTAGAACGTGAAATTTTTGTATAAAAGTCGTATATTGTGCCTTACAAATCAAATGTTTATAACCCATAAAAAGGAGAGTATGAATTAAGGCTACGATATTTTATTTACTAATAAATGTCAATTCCCATATATGAAAAAGTTAATATTATTGTTCATTGCTTTCTTTTTATTTGCCAATCAATCCTTTTCACAAAACTTTAACTGGATAACACCCAACAAACAATATTTAAAGCTTTCTGTTATTGATGACGGAATTTACCGGATTGACAAACATGATTTTGACAATGCAGGTGTAAATGTAAGCACCATAGACCCGCGTACTGTAAAGGTTTTATATAAAGGCAACCAAATACCGATTTACTTTGAAGGTGAGGATGACGGCGTATTTAATGACAATGATTATTTTGATTTTTACGGTAAGAGAAATTACGGAGGTCCGACTCCGCATTTGGATGCAAACAGCAATTTCCCGGTTTATTCAATAAATGAATACTATAATCTTTTTTCGGATACAAGCATTTACTGGGTTGGCTGGGACGGATCAAACGGACTGAGGATGCAGAAGTCAGTTTATGTTTCCCCGACTAATTACCCATCCGATTCTTATTTTCAGGAAGTTCATTTCGAACAGGATCTTTTTTATGACCTTGGGGAAACGATTAATGCAAATACTGATTACAGGTATTTCAGCACTGAAATAGTTGTAGGCGAAGGATGGTACTGGAAAAAACTCAGTAACAGCGATCAGACTCTTTCTACAAGTACATTCATAAGTGATCTTTCACTTCCGGACTCTGCAGCCTGAAAGTATTTATCAAGCCTTTTTCCCGCTCCGATTCGCTTTTAAATGAACACAGGGTTGAAGTAAAAATAAACAATACCATAGTTGCCACGCTCTTCTCTGACGGCTTAAGGAAGATCGATACTTCGATCACATTCCCTGCATCATTGTTAAATAACAATTCAAACAATGACATAACATTGAATTATGTTCCGCTACAATTCTTAAATTTTTCTCCGGTTGTTTCCGTGGATTTTTTTATTTTAAAATACCCGAGACAGTTTGCTTTTAGAAATAATATGCTTTCACTGAAGCTTACAGATGCAGATTCAACCTCAAAAAGGATCAATGTTACCGGGTATAATCCGGCTAACCCTACAAACATCTATGACATCAGCAATTATATCAGAATAGAAAACCAGACGAGCAGTGCAAATACTCCTGACATTCACGGGTAAAAGTAATGCAGCTTTTGAGATAATAAACGATAACATAACAAAGAAACCTTTCAGAATAAAGAGCAGGCAGGTAAGGGATCTGGTATCCGCAGTCAATGCAGCGGATTATTTGATTATATATAACAAGCTTTTCGAATCACAATCCGAACAGTTAAAAAATCACAGAGAGAGCTTCGACAATTTCAGAGTTGTTAAAGCGGAGATTGAAGACATCTATGACATATTTAATTACGGAATGGAAAGTCCTGCAGCCGTTAGATATTTTGTTAAGAATGCATATGACAACTGGCAGCAGCCGCGTGTAAAGTATGTATGTTTATTCGGAAGAGCATCGCTCGATCCAAAGAAGAGCGACCCGACAACAATTTACTCACAGAATTTTGTACCCACATATGGTAATCCGCCGTCCGACGGTTATTTCGTTAATTTTAATATAGGAACATATACCTATTATCATCAGATCTCAGTTGGAAGACTTCCGGTTTACACAACTACCGAAGCGCAGATAGCAGTTGACAAGATCATAAATTATGATTTACAACAGCCTGAAAAATGGTGGAAAAATTATCTCGCAATTACAGGAGGTCCTGACCCGGCACAGCAAGCTTTGTTTCAGCAAAAATCAGAAAGTTTAATAAGCAAATATATTGCACCGCCTCCGATATCTATGCAGGTTTCAAGAATTTACAGAAGAGATTCTCTGGGATACATTACATATAACTATAAAGATTCGATCAAGAAGGAAATGGACAGGGGCGCGCTTATTGTAAATTTCATTGGACACGCCGCATCCCAGGATTGGGAAATAGGACTGGAAGATCCAAACACTCTCAACAACGGAAGCCGGCAGCCTTTTGTGTTAAGCTTTACATGTTTCACCGGTAAAAATTCAGAACGAAATTTCAGAAGCTTCGGAGAAAATTTCTTCTTGCTGCCGAACAAATGCGCAATTGCATTTCTGGGAACAACCGGCTGGAGCTATTCGGGAGTTGGTGATTCATATAATGATTCTTTGCTGAGAAGCTTTGCTATGGACAGTGTCAGAAGAGTAGGGGAAATGGTATCATATGCATCACAGACATTAAGTTCCGATTCGAATTCTTTTCCTTACAGGAATACGGTCAACAGCTATAACCTGATCGGTGACCCTGCGACCAAACTTCTTCTTGGCAACACTCCGGAATTTGACATAAAGCAAAATGATTATTCTCTTTCAAATTCTTTTCCGGCACTTGGTGAAATGATCAAGCTCTCGGTTTTTCCAAAAAATCTCGGAACATATGTAAACAATGTAAAAATTAAATTTCAACTAAGAAGAGACGGACGGTCAACGGTTCAGGGCATTGATTCTCTCCAAATGTTCGGTTACATTGACACATTGAATTACTTTTTTACAATTGACACCATAGGGAATTACACAATGACTGTTACTATGGACCCTGACAGAACATATCCGCAAAGATTTACAAACAATGATTCGATCATAATTCCGATCACATTAAGGAACCTGTCATATGTTCCGGTAAAGCCGCTGGACAATGCACTGGTAAACACAACAAGCATCAAGTTCACGGGGTTGAATCCAAATGTAAACCCCGCAACAAACACGATAAAAGTATTTCTTCAGGTTGATACGTCAAAGGATTTTAACTCCCCGGTCAGTCAGACTTTTTTCAACCCGGATATAAGCGGCATCTCAACAAGCATTGATGTCAACCTTCCGGTTCAGCAGACAAACACATTATATTATACAAGGACCAACGCACTGATCAATAATGACAGTTCGGGCTGGTCGGCAGTTCAGAGATTTATTTATAACCCGGACATTTCGGACAATAAAGAAACAGCTTCAGACTCGGCATACACGATTTATACATTAAAGCCCGGACAATACAATGATCCTGATCTGGTAAACGTTTCATACGGGTCCGGCGGCTTTAAATTGAGTGAGTTTACCGGAGATTTGCAAATAAGATCTTACGGCAGTAACGCAGACCAGGCATCGTATTTCATCATTAACAACGGAATAGAGAACATAACTTATTTCAGCGATGCAGGTGCAAACAAGGGATTGAACATTGCAAAGATAAAGAAGCTGACCGGCTCGGTCTCATCGATAGAAAATTTTAACATGACCTCAGCTTCATCGTCGGATTCAATAGTTGACTACTTAAATACTTTTGATAATTCGGATTACATGATGCTCTATATGACGGGTGATGTTTTCGGACCTCCTCCCGCTTTTGACTGTCTCAGTGATTCATTGAGAGCAAATGCAAAGATGAAACTAAAACAGTTTGGAAGTGTGTATGCAGATTCAATAACCAACTTTTGCAGATTTACGACGTGGGCTTTTTTCGGGTATCTCGGAGCGGATACATCAAATACCATTGAAAAATATCATGACTTCTTTTCGGACTTTATCTGGGAAAGACTGGATATACACGTAAATCCTGTTTTTCAAAAGTCATCCGGCACAATATCTCACACTTACGGAACCGCAGACAAATGGAAGAATTTTTCGTGGGACCAGGTGCTCGCTCCTAACAGTTCAATTGTTTTTGATGTAATGGGAATAGGCGAGGACAAGATCCCGGTTATACTATACAGCGATCTTACGAATAATTCTTTTATTGATATTGACACGATTGATTCATACGTTTATCCGAAATTAAAACTTGAGGCAAAGCTTTCCATTGATTCATTGACCGGACTGGAATCACCTGTATTCAAATCAACAAATTTCAAATACTATCCGCCGTCCGAGCTGGTCCCGGACAATTATTCTTTTACCGGAAGTGATACAACGGTGCTTGAAGGAGACAGCATATCCTTTTCAATAAATTATTATAATGCCGGATTCATAGATGCCCAGAAGTATTATACAAAATGGTATGTCGAAACTCCGTCCGGAGATCATGTTTTCAAACAGGACACTATAAACTTTCCCCTTCAAATCGACAGTATGGGGACTTCGCACGTAACATTTTCGACGGCAGGTTTGAGAGATCCAAAGAAGGCAAGTGATACGATAGACTTATTCTTTGAGATAAATCTGGTCGGTAATAAAAACGATTTGTTTTTATTTAACAATAAGGCAATCACACAATTCACTCTGACTGGAGATACACTCAGTCCGTTAATGGACATTACCTATGACGGTGTAAAAATTTTAAACGGAGATTTCATACAGGCAAAACCAACTATTGTACTGGATTTTCTTGATGACAGCAGAATGGTAATAAGCGATACACTAAACATTAAAGTTTACATTGCCGATAATAATATCTTCAGGTATGTTCCGTATTACATTAACGGAGTAAAAAATCCAGAGATAGACATAACTTTTCCGGATAATAGATTTTTACAGGCAACGGTAACATACAGACCCGTGCTGCAGCCCGGTCCTTATAAATTCAGGTATGTGGCAAGCGATCTCACGGGAAACTTTGCCGATTCAGTCATAAATTCAGTCATCGTAGACAACAATTTGAGAATAACCGGAATGGCCAATTATCCTAATCCGATGCAGACAGAGACCAGCTTTATGTTTAATTTATCCGGTGAGCTTAATCCGACATCATGTAAGATTAAAATATATTCCGTAGCCGGCAGGGTAATAAAAGAAATCGATGCGCCGGCAAACATAGGATACAATCAAATATACTGGGACGGTAAAGACAATGACGGAGACTATATTGCAAACGGAACTTATCTTTACAAATTCATAATACAGGGTAACTCACAGGTTGAGACTTCAATTCAAAAACTTGCAATACTAAGATAAAAGACTTTATAAAAAAAATATTATAGTAAATTGGATAAACCATTAACTCAAAAAATAATAATTGACTCCAACAGGAAATGGAAGGTTCTGGATTTCAAAGAACTGCTCTACTATAAGGACTTATTCTATTTTTTTGTATTGAGAGATATAACGGTTTTATACAAACAAACTGTACTTGGAATTCTTTGGGCTGTTGTAAACCCGGTTTTTCAAATGGTGCTTTTCTCCATTATATTCGGAAGGCTTGCAAGAATTGAAAGTGACGGAATACCGTATCCCATTTTTTCATTTACTGCCATACTTCCGTTCAATTATTTTTCCCAGTCATTGACAGCGGCAAGTGACAGTCTGATCGGGACTGCATCAATTTTTACCAAGGTATATTTTCCCCGCACCCTTATTCCGCTGATTCCGGTTTTTTCAAAATTACTGGATTTTATGATTGCCTTTGTGATCCTGATCTTGATGATGATTTATTATCAGATTGTGCCAAACATAAATATTTTATTTCTTCCAATGCTGATAATACTGATGATACTGACTTCGACAGGAGTCGGGATGTGGCTTTCTTCGCTGGCAATACAATACCGGGATGTGAAATTCACAATAGGATTCATTTCAACTTTGCTGATGTATGCTGCCCCGGTTGTTTTTCCAGCTTCTCTGATACTTGAAAAAGCGGGATACACAGTTTATTTATTGTACGGGATATATCCTATGGCAGGGGTTATATCGGGATTCAGGTCATCACTTCTCGGATTTACGCCGATGCCTTGGGATTTAATCAGTATAGGAACTGTCAGCTCTATTTTAGTTTTTATCAGCGGGGCTTATTATTTTAAAAAAACCGAAAGGATATTCACAGATGTCGCTTGATATATCAAAATTAAATTAATACTCTTATAGAAAAAATGTCAGACAAAGCTATCGTAGTTAGCGACATAAGCAAGGCATTCTTAATCGCCACACAAGAAGTACAACAAGATACACTTGCGGGGACTATATTTTCATGGATAAAAAAACCCGTTAAAAATTATAAGTGGCTGAAGAGACTTAATACTTTTAGGTTTAACGAAGATAATCCGGATCTTTTCTGGGCTTTAAAAAATATTTCTTTTAGTTTGGATCATGGCGAAACGATAGCACTTATAGGTGCGAACGGAGCAGGGAAGAGTACATTGTTAAGAATTTTATCACGAATATCCAATCCTACTTCCGGGAAAGTAGAACTTAACGGGAGAGTTTCGAGTCTGTTAGATATAGGAACAGGTTTTAATAATAATCTTACCGGCAGAGAAAATGTTTATCTTAACGGAACAATACTCGGAATGACAAAGAAGGAAGTTGACAGAAAGTTTGATGAGATAGTTGAATTTTCCGGTGTGGAAAAATTTATTGATACACAGGTAAAAAAGTATTCAAGCGGAATGAGATTGCGTCTGGCGTTTTCCGTTGCCGCTCATATAGAATCGGAAATTATTATCATTGATGAAGTCTTGATGCTTGGTGACGCTGCGTTTAAAAGAAAGAGCCTGGAAAAGATAACGCAGGTGGCAAACAGAGGTATTTCGGTTATTCTGACCAGTCATAATTTAACTCCTCTGCAAAGTATTTGTAAAAGAGCTATATTGCTAAAAGAAGGTCAGTTAATAAAAGATGGAGATACAGATGAGGTCATAACTTATTATTTGAGTGATGTATTTAAAGATAATTCCTCTCAAACCTGGAGTTTAGAAGATGCCCCGAGTTCGGATTCGATTAAATTGTTAAAAGCTGAAGTTCATCCTCTTGATAAAGATTTAACCATTATCCGTCCCAGAGATGCTTTTGAATTTGAATTTTTGTTTTATATTCTTTTCGAAGATACAAAAAATATTAATGTGACCTTTTACTTTCAGGATGAGAATGAGCTTTTGATTTTTATCGGAAGCACATCATTAACCGGAAAAGTTTACCAGGCAACAAAAGGATACTTTAAAGCCTGCTGCAGAATACCGGAAAATCTGATGAACGGCGGAAAATTTACAATCAGTAAGTTGGTGGTATTGGAAGGAAAAAATAAAGTTTTATATGAACATAAAGATTTACTTACGTTTAATATTGCAGAATCCATAAGAGACAAAATGGGCAAGGTTGGCAAGATAGACGGATTGCTAAAACCCAAGTTACAATGGGAAGTTAAAGTCGAGAAAGAAGAAGAAGTCTTAGATTAAATTTTTAAATATTTAGAATTATAACTTTTTAAATTTCTTAAATGCAAATACATGAATGATTCATCTACTGTTAAAAAAGGAAATGTAGATGCTGTTTTGCTGAGAAAGAATGGTTTGCCTTCAAGAATAACACAAAAAATTATCCCGCCGACCGCACCCAATGGAAAGCCCTGGCCCAGGATCTCAATAGTAACCCCGTCCTTTAACATGGAAAATTATATTGAGGACACAATACTTTCCGTAATAGGACAGCAATATCCCAATCTGGAATACATAGTTATCGACGGCGGAAGCCGGGACAAGACAGTTGATATCATTAAAAAATACGAGCCATGGATCTCCTACTGGATAAGTGAGCCCGACAGCGGAATGTATGATGCAATTCAAAAGGGCTTCAGCAAATCGACCGGTGAAATAATGGCTTATATAAATTCCGACGATAAGTATTATCCGAATACTTTGTTTTCCGTTGCCATGATATTTTCTTCTCTCAATGACGTTGACTGGATACTTGGACGTGCAACATTTTATAATGACGAGGGAACGACGGTAGATGTAAAGGATGTAAGAAAGTGGTCAAAATTCAATTACTATCTCGGAGATTATAAGTGGATCCAGCAGGAATCAGTATTCTGGCGGAAGAACCTGTGGCTGAAATCCGGAGCTTATATAAATACAAATCTGAGATATGCCGGGGATTATGAACTCTGGCTAAGGTTTTTCAGATTTGCAAAGCTGTATTCAGCCGAAACCGTCTTCGCCGGCTTCAGGTCAAGAACCAAAGATCAGCTGTCCCTTGAAAAAATCGATTCCTATTTGTATGAAGTTGCACAGGTTACAAATACGGATGCGCTGCCGCGGGAAGACAAGTATGCAATTAAGAAAATCAGATTTTTCCAAAAATACCTTTTTAAAATTCCATTGATCAGAAGATTGCCTTTGTTGAAGAGGCGTTATGAAAAAATATTCAATTACCCGGCAACAATTTCTTATGACTTTAACCAGAGAAGGTTTTTTAAAAATTAATTCAAATCTTTTTAATCACTTGTTAAGATATTGATAAACGTAACTAAAACTTTCCTGCCCCCCATAGAAGAATACTTTGAGAAGTTAAAAACCGTTTGGAAGACTCACTGGGTTACAAATCAGGGATCTTTAGTCGAAGAACTGGAAGCCGGTCTGAAAGAATACCTCGGTGTAAAAAATCTTTTACTGGTTTCAAACGGAACAATCGCATTACAGCTTGCCATTAAAGCGCTCGACCTGAAGGGGGAAATCATTACAACTCCTTTTTCTTATGTTGCTACTACCACTTCGATACTCTGGGAAAACTGCACTCCTGTATTCTGTGACATTGATAAAAATACACTGAGCATTGATCCCGGTAAAATAGAAGAAGCCATCACTGAAAAAACCCGGGCAATTTTACCGGTACACATTTACGGACTTCCCTGCAACGTAGAGAAGTTACAATCCATTGCTGACAAACATAAGCTGAAAATTATTTATGACGGCGCTCATGCTTTCGGAATCAGAATCAATGGCAAGTCCATATTTAACTTCGGTGACATTTCCACTTTGAGCTTTCATGCGACCAAATTATTCCATACGATCGAAGGCGGAGCAGTAATTACAGATGATGACAAGCTGGCGGAAAAAATGTTGCTTTTCAGGGCTTTCGGACATCTCGATGACGACTATCGTTCACTAGGAATTAATGCCCGAACTTCTGAGTTTAATGCCGCAATGGGTTTGTGCAATCTGCCGAGAGTAGATGAATTCATAAAAAAAAGAAAAGAGATTAATTTACTTTACAAGTCTTGTTTAAAAGACCTGACGTTAAGCTATCCGGTAATTCCGGAAAATATCAGATATAATTATTCATACTTCCCGGTTTTTTTTCAGTCCGAAGATAAGATGCTTGCGGTAAAAAAAATTCTTTCTGATAACGGAATAAATGCAAGAAGATACTTCTTTCCTTCACTCAATACCCTGCCTTATTTAAAGGGATCTCCTTGTCCTGTTTCAGAAGATATTTCGAAAAGAGTATTATGTTTGCCTGTTTATCAGGAATTAGAAATTGAAGATGTAAAAAGAATTTCAAAACTAATTGCAGACAGCTTTTCAGACAATATGAATAAACCGGTTAATGGCAGATAAGACTATCATCAAACCCGGGAGCAAATCTGCCGCTTCGGGATATATGCCCCAGCTTGATACTCTCCGGACATTTGCAGTCGGACTGGTTTTGATCAGCCACTGGTTTCCCAAACATCATGGTATTCAAATAATGCCCTACGGAATGTTCGGTGTAACACTTTTTTTTGTCCTGAGCGGATTCCTTATCACAAGAATATTGCTTAAGAGCAAGGATGCAGATGAAGAGCTTCATGAAAGTAAATTCCATTCCATAAAACAGTTTTATATCCGGAGGACTCTCAGGATATTTCCGGTCTATTATATTACGATCTTTATTCTATACTTCTTTAATGTGAGCGGAATGAAGGAAAAATTCCTGTGGTTTTTGTTCTACGCATCCAATATATACTTCTTTGACATTCAGAACTGGAGCGGCACACTTTCGCATTTCTGGACATTAGCGGTTGAAGAACAGTTTTATCTGATATGGCCGTTCATAATATTATTTGTGCCGAGGAAATACCTGTTCATGTCAATCATCGCCATGGTATTTGTAGGTCCTGTATTCAGGTCGGTAATGTTTTTCATAGCACAGTCGGATACTGTGTTTTATGATTTTTCCGAATTGCTGACCCCGGCGCGTATGGACTCGTTTGGCCTGGGAGCTGTGCTGGCTTACTTCACGCTGTATAAGCAAAATGATCCCGTATTTCAAAACAAGTGGATAAAGATTTTTATGATAATATATCTTCTGGCAATGACATTATTTACTTTTTTAAACCCCGGCTTATCGACAGTCGTCTTTGTAAATTTCAACATGTCACTGCTCTTTCTGTTTCTCATTGCAAAGGCAGCTAAAGGATTCACGGGCTTTCTGAAGATCATTTTTGAAAATAAAATTTTAATGTATCTGGGTAAAATAAGTTACGGATTATATTTATTCCATAAATTCATTCCGGACATATATGACAGTCTGGGATTGTCAGTGATCCAGAATTTATATCTCAGATTATTAATTGAAGGTTTAATGCTGGTTGCGATCGCATCATTCTCATGGTATCTGATTGAAAAGCCATTCAATAACCTTAAACGTAAATTTGCTTATACTTAATTCAATGACCGTTGCTGAAGAAGTTATTCATTTTATTTTGTAATCAAGTATCAAAGCAGACACTCAAATATGCCTGATTCATTTACATCCCAAAGCATAACAAGAGTTAAATCAGCTTACATGCCGCAGCTTGACTCTTTGAGAGCCATTGCTGTTTTTTTGGTGCTTACCGAACACTGGATCGTTGAAGGACACTGGTTTAAAGTTCTTCCTTACGGAGTGATCGGAGTGACAATATTTTTTGTGCTTAGCGGTTTTCTCATAACCGGGATATTGCTTAAGAGCAGAATCGTAGATGAGGAAAAAAATGAGAGCAGGTTTTATTCAATAAAACAATTCTACATAAGAAGGTTTTTGAGAATATTCCCGATCTACTACCTTACGGTTTTTATTTTGTACATAATAAATGCCAGGTTTATCCGGGAAAGAATACTCTGGTATTTGTCTTACACGATAAATATTTATTATTTCGAAACCCGTAACTGGATCGGGACTACGGGACATTTCTGGACTCTTTGCGTCGAAGAACAGTTTTATGTCATCTGGCCGTTAATAATTCTTTTCATTCCGAGAAAGTATCTTCTCAAAACAATCTTTGCAGTAGTTCTGCTCGGACCATTTTTCAGGGCAGGAATGTCTGCATTCTTTGATCCGACAGAGTTTGGGGCAAACTTCATCAACAAGCTGGCTCCATCATGCATGGATGCTCTGGGATTGGGAGCGTTGCTCGCTTATCTCAGAATTAATCAAAATGAAATGTTCAGTTTAAAAAACCTTTGGCCAAAAATTTTTTTAATTGCCAACATAGTTATTTTAATAATACTTCTGTTTTTTTATAAGCCGATACTAAAAGTTTTTCCGAGTAATTTTGTTCAATTGATCCTCAGACAATTTTTTATAGTATTCACCATCTCGGTTATTTCATTTTTTATTGTATCGAAGGTCAGCATCGGCTTCACAGGTTTTCTAAAGATCATATTTGAAAACAGGCTCCTGATATATCTCGGAAAAATAAGTTACGGCCTTTATCTGTATCATAATTTCATACCGGATATGTATACTTATTTTATGCCTCCGATTCAAAGTTTTTATCTGAGATTTTCAGTTTATACTTCGATACTGATCATAATTGCCTCTATATCATGGTTCGTAATAGAAAAGCCGATAAATAATCTGAAGAAATATTTTGCGTATACCTGAATAATTTCAGTCTTCAGAAATACTTTTTATAAAACCGATTTAGCCTGATATACAAAAAAATATTTATTTTAAAAGAAGGAATAAAGAAGTAAATTAAAAACAGATTAAACTGTGTCGTATTAAATTATTACATTACAATTTGTCCGCACTCTCTAATTCCCTAAGCTTGAAAAAATTTGACAGGAAAGCAGGATATCTTATATTATTAATCATACCAATAGCTTCTTTAATATTTTCAATCTTACTGAGACAATCGCAGGGACCCTATTTCCTTAATACTCAATATGATCCGGTTTATCCTTATTTAATAAGTTCACTGAATCTAATTAGCCTTTCCCAGGTCGTTTATGGTGGATCATCCGGGAACACCGGTACAGGTAATAGGTGGTATTGTAATAAAATTGTATTATTTGTTAACCGGACAGAAACCGGATATCGTAGAAGATGTATTGAACAGACCCGAGGAATATCTTTTTTATATCAATCTTGTATTGATAATAATTGTAAGCATTGCACTGTTTATTCTCGGAAAAACAATTTACAAATATACTCAGAGTATTTGGATTGCTTTGCTGATTCAACTTTCTCCCTTTGTATCATACACTATTTCATACGAGTTTGCAGTAGTAAATCCGGAACATTTTTTAATTGCAGTAATAATAATTTTCATTGCGGTTTTATTTAAATATTTATACTGTAACGATTCTTTAAAAGAAAGAAAGCTTTACTTCGCAATCATATTTTCGGTTGTATGCGGATTAGGTATTGCCACGAAAATTACTTTTACTCCTTTGATTGTTATCCCTTTTATTTTATTGAAAGGTATAAAACAAAAATCCCTGCTTCTTTTTTTTACTCTTATCTTTTTCTTAGTCTTCGTAAGCCCGGTAATTTATAATTATGAATATTTTTGGGAATGGATAAAAAAATTATTTATTTATGACGGGACTTACGGAAAAGGTAATCCCGATATTGTTGATCCTTTCGCTTTCGGTATGCACTTAAAGGAAATTTTCATAAATGAGAATCTTTTTGCTTTGGTTTATTTATTCATTTTTCTTACTATTTTGTTTCCGGTATTTAAATATTACAAACGGTTCGAAAATTTAAAATCATTAACCGAGTATAAATTTCTGACAGGAATATTTGTTTCAATGACACTTCAGCTGATAATTGTTGCAAAACATTATTCCGGACATTATATGGTTCCTGCGCTGATGATGGTTATCCCGGGTTTGTTTTTATCAGTTAATATTTTAATTAACAATTTTTATAGGAGTAATAAATTATTGAACCTGAATAATATTTATACTTTTTTAATTCTCATGTTTTGTATTTTTATATCGGTAAGTTCATGGATAAATATCAAAGATAGTATCAGAGACAGAGACGAAGCTTTAAAGTTAAATAACTTCATAATCAATAATTATGAAAATCCGGTTTTAATATCATCATACGGGAGCTCTTCTTCCGAATATGCTATTGCATACTCGACAATCTGGGCTGGAAATCAGAAATCCGAATATCAGAAAATATTATACAAACTATATCCCGATAAATTATTTTTTGAATATTGGAAGAATAAGTTATATTCACTGACGGGTTCCAAAGACGTTAAGAACATTTTGCATTCAGGTCGTAAGATTATTTTTCAGAACAAATACAAAGACTCAAATGAAAAATTAATTGACAATTTAAAGGAAGCATTTCAATACAGAAACCCGGAAATCAAGGAGGTCTTCACAAATTTAAATGGAGAATCAGTTTATGAGCTTCAGCCGGAATAAATGTTTTAATCGTTATATCATTTGATAGTAAAATAATATATTTTTTGTGTTAAATTTTGCAGCATTATAAATCTCTTCCAAGGGTATTCAGAGGAGTGAATTAATTTTATATGAGTTTTTTGACAAATAATTTTAAAGTTACGCACTTTAAGATAGTATGTGCGAGGCATTTATATAACCTTACAAGATTATTCATCCGTGAAAACGAAAGAATAATTACAAGACACGGGATAAAGTTTGAGGTAGAATTGAATGAAGCAATTGACTTTAACTTATTTTTATTCGGAGACTATCAAAAACACGTTTACGAAAATAAGTTTCTGCAAATTTTTGAAGACTCAATAATTTTTGATGTTGGGGCAAACTCAGGGGTTATGAGCTTATTTTTTGCAGCTAAAGCGAAGAAGGGTTTTGTCTATTCATTCGAACCCACACATTATGCATTAGGAAAGCTTAAAAGAAATCTGGAACTGAATCCGGGTTTAGCAAATCGCATAGAATTATATCAATGTTTTGTTTCATCAAAAACCAAAACCGTATCCGATTTAACAGCATACAGCAGCTGGCCTCTTTCCAAAACAACTAATTCCCACAAGCTTCATAAAGGTGTCATAAAACCTTCAGCAGGGGTCGGTTCAGTATCCATTGATGATTTTTGCCGGGAAAAAAAGTTAAAGAGTGTTAACATAATAAAAATTGATACCGATGGTCATGAAATGGAAGTGCTGCTGGGAGGGAAAGAAACCATTAAAAAATTCAAACCCGGAATAATTTTTGAAGCCGGACTGTATTTACTTAAGGAAAGGGGAAGGTCATTTAAAGAATACATAGATTTTTTTAATATGATTAATTACAGGCTCATATCGGTAAAAAATCAGGAAATAAATTATTCGAATTTTACTAAGTTTATACCTCAATACAGCACACAGGATATAATTGCATTGCCGGAATAATTTAAGATATATAATTCAGAATTTGTCAAATATTATTTCATTATTCATTTCAAAATCCACTAGAAATTCTGTGAACAGGAAGAAGGAAAATATTATCAAACAACTTAACAAGTCCGCAAAAGACCGAGATAAATGGGTAAGAAAAAACAAATATTATTACGAATATCTTATTGACTTTTGAAATTCAACACTACAGAAAAAGCTCTATGATAGAAATCGGATGCGGAACAGGCCAATGGATTTTTTTCAGCGATGTTTAAATGGATTGTTACATTAATTATTAATCACCGACCTAGTTTTGTATTCACTCATGGGTACATTTAAGATTACTCATTGGGTATCCTTTTTTTCCCCAAAAAATAACTGGATTATTACTTCTTAATAACATACTTTGTCAAAAAAAAAATAGAAAGGAAACCAAAGTATGAAAAAATTAATACTATCTGCATTATTTTTACTTTTCATTTTTGATTTAAATGCAAAAATCATTTATGTTGAACCGGTCCAAAATGCAAAATATGTCAGTATAAATAATAATATTATTATTGGATTTGATGAAATTATACAAAGCTCAAACCTGAATTCACTGATAAGTGTGACCGGTGCATTAAGCGGAGTTCACTCGGGTGAAATCATATTTACTGCTGACAGGAAAAAGTTAATATTTAAACCTAATCAGCCATTTGCATTTAACGAACAAATTGAAGTAAAACTAATTGGTCTTAAAACTTCATCCGTTTCAAATAACAAATTAACGTATACATTTCAAACACAGGTCAGTAAACAAAAGGTTGACTATAATAAAATTATGGCAGAAGAATCCGGAAATTTATCGGAAAATAACTATGCTTACTCTGATAATTCCAGTGCTATACCTCCACTCACAGTGACAATTTCCAATAACCCTACTCCGGGACATTTATTTTTTACAAGCACTGTAGTGAGTCCCTATGCACCGTATCTTATCATAGCAAATAATGACGGAAGTCCATATTATGCCAGAGAGTTAACAGTGCAAGCACAGGATTTCAACCGGCAACCAAGCGGCTTAATGACCTATTTTAATGGCACAAAATATTATGGAGAAGGTCCTCAGTATAATGTAATTGACAGTTTCTATTGCGGAAACGGATATGATACAGACTTCCACGATTTAGCTGTTTTGAATAACGGTCATGCTTTATTAATGAGCTATGATCCTGAAGAGATAGATATGAGTCAGATAGTTCCGGGAGGAGATCCATATGCAATAGTAACAGGTTTGATTGTACAGGAAATAGATGAAAATAAAAATGTGGTATTTCAATGGCGCAGCTGGGATCACTTTAATATTGTTGATGCAATCTTTGTGAACCTTACAGCATCAACCATCGATTGTGTTCACGGAAATGCGGCTACTTATGATACAGATGGAAACATACTGCTATCTTCAAGGCATTTGAGCGAAATAACAAAGATAAACCGTGCAACTGGTGCCATAGTATGGCGATTTGGCGGAGTACACAATCAATTCACTTTTCCGAATGATACTATTCCCAATCGCTATCAGCATCATATAAGACGAATCGCAAACGGAAACATTACATTTTTTGATAATGGAAATTTTCGGACACCTTCGTTTTCAAGAGCTGTGGAATATAATTTAGATGAAGTAAATAAAATTGCTACTCTGGTATGGCAGTACATACACACACCGGTTATTTACGGTCCTAACCGAGGGTCGGTTCAAAGACTTCGTAATGGAAACACATTGATAGGCTGGGGAGGAACAAATCCGACAATGACAGAAGTAACTCCATCGGGAACCATCGCTTTAGAAATGTCTCTGCCTACAAATATAATTTCATACAGGGCATTTAGAGACGAAGTTCATATTACATTAAATGTTAAACTTGCTATCGAAGGATACTATAATAGTCAAACTAACAGACTAAATAAAAAGGACACGGTCAGGGCTTATATAAGAAACGCAATTTCACCATACACTATTATGGATTCCTCAAAATCGATTATTGATTCGTTAACTTTCACGGGAAATTTCAGATTTTACAATGCACCCGGGGGGTCTTATTACATTACAATTAAGCATAGGAACGGTCTTGAAACATGGAGTAAAGCAGGAGGTGAATCTATGACATTCGAAGGTGTTTATCTTTACGACTTTACAAGTTCAAGTACACAGGCTTATGGAAGTAATCTTGTGCTTAAAGGATCAAAGTATTGCATTTACAGCGGGGATGTAAATCAGAATGGAACTATCAATGCTGCAGATCAGGGTTTAGTCGATAATGATGTTCTAAATTTTGCTTCCGGATATGTAAGTACGGATGTTGACGGCAATAATGTCTTAAACGCATTGGATCTAGGTATTGTAGATAACAATGTGTACAATTTTATAAGTAAGAAAACACCTCCATAAAATTGCAGCTAATAGTTAGCAATTCTTGTGACATTGTAAGCTCATATAAAGCTGCAGGAGAATTTTCAGATTAATTTATCTGACAAACTTTAAAAATCTTAAGTTATGAAAACTTTGATACTTTTTCTATTTTTCATACTCATTATTTTTGATTTAAAAGCAAGAATCATTTATGTTGACCCTGTCAAAAATGCGAAATATGTCAGTATAAATAATAATATAATTATTGGATTTGATGAAACGATTCAAAGTTCTAATCTGAGTTCGCTGGTTAGCGTGGCAGGCTCTCTAAGCGGAAATCATTCAGGTGAAATCATTCTTACGGCAGATAGGAAAAAATTAATATTTAAACCCTATCTGCCATTTGCATTTAACGAAAAGGTTGAAGTAAAATTGAACAGCCTTAAAACTTCATTTAATTCAAATAACAGATTAACATACACTTTTCAAACTCAGATCAGTAAACCGGAAGTGGATTATAACAAATTTATGTTCGATGAATCCGAAAATTCATCAAACAATAATTATGTTTACTCGGATAATTATGGTCTTTTACCACAGCTCACTGTTACAATTTCCAATAATCCTTCTCCCGGGCATTTATTTTTGACTAACTATCAAGATGCCGTGTATTCTGCACATTACATTATTGCAGAAAATACCGGTACTCCATATTATACAAAAGAATTTTCCGTCAACGTAGGGGGTCTCAAAAGACAACCAAACGGCTTGGTGACATATTTATTTCTTATGATGCAACGAAACATTATGGAGAAGATTCACAACATAATAAAGTTGACAGTTTCTATTGCGGAAACGGATATGTAACAAATAACCACGACTTAAGAGTATTAAATAACGGTCATGCTTTATTAATGGGCAATGACCGTCAACATATAGATATGAGCTTAATCGTCCCGGGTGGTAATCCTAATGCAATTGTAATAGGATTAATCATACAGGAAATAGATGAAAATAAAAACGTAGTATTTCAATGGCGAAGCTGGGATCATTTTAATATTATCGATGCAATCTATATAGATCTTACTTTACCAATTGTTGATTATGTTCACGGAAACGCGCTAGAGCTTGATAATGATGGTAACATTCTATTATCTTCAAGACATTTGAACGAAATAACCAAGATAGACCGGGTAACAGGTGAAATGATCTGGCGAATGGGCGGAGTACATAATCAATTTACTATTGTAAATGACACAATCCCGTTCCATTATCAGCATGATATAAGACGAATCGCAAACGGAAACATTACATTGTATGATAATGGAAATTTTCGCATCGCCTTTGTTTTCAAGAGCTGTAGAATATCATTTAGACGAAGTAAATAAAATTGCTACTTTAGTATGGGAGTACAGAAATACTCCTGTCATTTATGGTTCTTCCCGCGGTTCGGTTCAAAGACTTCAAAATGGAAATACATTGATTTGCTGGGGCGGAACAAATCCGACAATGACAGAAGTGACTCCCGCAGGAGATATTGCTTTAGAAATGTCCCTGCCTCAAAATGTAATTTCATACAGAGCTTTCAGAGACGAAGTCCATATTACATTAAATGTTAAACTTGCTATCGAAGGATTTTATAATACTCAAACTAATAAACTGAACATGAATGACACAGTTATAGCATATTTAAGAAATATAAATTCACCATATAATATTGTTGATTCTTCACAATCAGTTGTTGATTCGGTAAACTTCAATGGAAATTTCAGATACTACAATGCTCCTGCAGGAACTTATTATATTTCAATCAAGCACAGGAACGGTCTTGAAACATGGAGTAAGGCCGGAGGAGAGTCTTTAACGTTCGAAGGCGTTTATCAATACGATTTTACAAATTCAGATTCACAAGCTTATGGAAATAATCTTGTACATAAAGGATCTAAAGTACTGCATTTACAGCGGGGATGTAAATCAGAATGGAAGCATCAATGCAATAGATCGGGGTTTAGTGGATAATGATGTTTATGAATTTTGTAACCGGTTATGCAAGTTCGGATGTTGATGGCAATAATGTCTCAAACGCATTGGATTTAGGAATTGTAGATAACAATGTGTATAATTTTGTGAGCAAGATAACACCTCCATAAAGTTGCAGCTATTAGTTAGCAATTCTTGTGACAATTGTTAGCTCATATAGAGCCGCAGGAGAATCAGAAAATTTGCTATTTAAAAGAAAACCCCAATGAGAAAATCATTTGTGTTTTTTATTAAGCAAAATTAAGAAATCCGATAAGTAAATAACTTTGTTTCAATATTTTATTTTTTTAAATGAATTTCCATTTAAATTATTTTTTACAATTTTCAGATAAATTTATCTGACAATAAACTTTAAAAATCTTAAATTATGAAAACTTTTATATTGTTCTATTATTATTACTTATTATTTTTGATTTAAATGCAAAAATCATTTATGTTGAACCGGTTAAAAATGCGAAATATGTCAGTATAAACAATAATATAATTATTGGATTTGATGAAACGATTGAAAGTTCTAATCTGAGTTCACTGATAAGTGTGACCGGAACTTAAGCGGAATTCACAGGTGAAATAATTCTTACTGCAGATAGAAAAAAATTAATATTTAAACCTTATCAGCCATTTGTATTTAATGAAAAAGTTGAAGTAAAATTGAATCAGTCTTAAAACTTCATTTAATTCAAATAACAGATTAACATACACTTTTCAAACTCAGATCAGTAAACCGGATGTGGATTATAACAAATTATGTTCTGATGAATCCGAAAATTCATCAAACAATAATTTTGTTTACTCTGATAATTATGGTCTTTTACCTCAGCTCACAGTTACAATTTCCAATAATCCTTCTCCCGGACATTTATTTTTGAATAACTATCAAGGATCCGCTATATTCTCCACATTACATTATTGCAAATAATGACGGGTACTCCATATTATACAAGAGAATTATCAGTCAACGTAGTGGATTTCAAAAGACAACCAAACGGCTTATTGACATATTATTTCTTATGATACAAAGAAATATTATGCAGAAGATTCCAGTATAATATAGTTGACAGTTTCTATTGCGGAAACGGATATGTAACAGATCATCACGAATTAAGAGTTTTGAATAACGGACATGCATTATTAATGAGCTATGATCCACAGATGGTTGATATGAGCAAAATAGTCCCGGGAGGTAATCCTAATGCAACAGTAACGGGTTTAATAGTACAGGAAATTGATGAAAACAAAAATGTAGTATTTCAATGGCGAAGCTGGGATCATTTTAAATTACTGATGCAATCTATGTAAATCTGACTTTAGCCAACTATTGATTATGTTCACGGAAATGCAATAGAGCTTGATAACGACGGCAATCTTCTGATCTCTTCAAGGCATTTAAGTGAAATTACAAAAATAAACAGGTCAACAGGTGATATAATCTGGCGATTGGGAGGAGTTCACAATCAATTTACTTTTGTAAATGATACAATCCCGTTTCACTATCAGCATCATATAAGACGAATCGCAAACGGAAATATTACTATTGTTTGATAATGGAAATTTTCAGTCACCACCTATTTTTCAAGAGCAGTTGAATATCATTTGGACGAAGTAAATAAAATTGCAACTTTAGTGTGGCAGTACAGAAATACTCCTGATATTTATGGTCCTTCCATGGGTTCGGTACAAAGACTTAAAAATGGAAATACATTGATCTGCTGGGGAGGAACAAATCCGACAATGACAGAAGTAACTCCCGCCGGAGATATTGCTTTAGAAATGTCCCTTCCTCAAGATGTATTTTCATACAGAGTTTTCAGAGATGAAGTCCATCTTACTTTAAATGTAAAACTTGCTATAGAAGGATTTTATAATACTCAAACCAACAGACTTAATATAAAGACACAGTTACAGCATATTTAAGAAATATAAATTCACCTTACGATATCATTGATTCTTCAAAATCAGTTGTTGATTCGGTAAACTTCAACGGAAATTTCAGATTTTATAATGTTACTACAGGAACTTATTATATTTCGATCAGACACAGGAACGGTCTTGAAACATGGAGTAAAGCCGGAGGAGAGTCTTTAATTCGGAAGGAGTTTATCATTACGATTTTACAAATTCAGATTCGGAAGCTTATGGTAATAATCTTGTACTTAAAGGATCAAAGTATTGTATTTACAGCGGTGATGTAAATCAGAATGGAAGCATTAATCAACAGATCGGGTTTAGTAATAATGATGTTTATAATTTTGTTTCAGGATATGTGAGCTCGGATTTGACGGCAATAATGTTTCAAACGCTTGGATTTAAGTATAGTAGATAACAACGTGTATATAATTTGTGAGCAAGATAACACCTCCAAAAATTCAATAGATTTAGAGTCTGATAAGTAAATAACTTTGTTTCTATATTTAATTTTTTGTAAATTAATAACCATTTAAATTATTTCGTCAGTTTCAGGTAAAATTTATCTGACAATAAAATTCTAAAAATCTTAAAATATGAAAAATATAATACTTGTTTTATTATTATTATTTTTATTTTTAATTTAAATGCAAAAATCATTTATATTGAACCGGTTAAAAATGCGGAATATGTCAGTATAAACAATAATATAATTATTGGATTTGATGAAAAGATTAAAAGTTCTGATCTGAATTCACTGAATAAGTGTACAGGAACTAAAAGCGGAATTCATACAGGTGAAATCATCCTTACTGCGGATAGGAAAAAGTTAATATTTAAACCTATCAGCCATTTGCATTCAATGAAAAGGTTGAAGTTAAATTGAATCATCTTAAAACTTCACTGACTTCAAATAACAGATTAACATATATTTTTCAAACACAGGTAAGAAAACTGGAAGTGGATTACAATAAATATTATTTCAGATGAATCCGAAAATTCATCAAACAATAATTATGTTCACTCTGATATTATGCAGTTTTACCTCAGCTTACAGTTACAATTTCAAATAATCCTTCTCCCGGTCATTTATTTTTAAACAACTATCATAATCTCACACATTATACTCCGTATCTTATTATTGCAAATAATGACGGAACTCCATATTATACCAGAGAATTACAACTGCAAACTCTGCGGATTTCAAAAGACAGCCAAATGGTTTAATGACATATTTTGACTGTTTAACCGGAAAATATTATGCAGAAGATTCACAGTATAATATAGTTGATAGTTTCTATTGCGGAAACGGATATTCAACAGACACTCACGAATTAAGAGTTTTGAATAACGGACATGCTTTATTAATGAGTTATGATCCTCAGAATGTTGATATGAGCTTGATTGTCCCGGGTGGTGATCCAAATGCTATAGTAATAGGTTTAATTATACAGGAAATAGATGAAAATAAAAATGTTGTATTTCAATGGAGAAGCTGGGATCATTTTCAATTACCGATGCAATCCATGTAAATCTGACATTCACCAACCGTTGATTATGTTCACGGAAATGCAATTGAGCTTGATAATGACGGCAATCTTTTGATCTCTTCAAGACATTTAAGTGAAATAACAAAGATAAACAGGACAACAGGTGAAATAATCTGGCGATGGGAGGAGTACACAATCAATTCACTATTTATAAATGACTCAATCCGGTTTCATTATCAGCATCATATAAGACGAATCTCAAACGGAAACATTACTATTGTTTGATAATGGAAATTTTCGTACACCTCTGTTTTCAAGAGCTGTCGAATATAATCTGGACGAAGTAAATAAAATTGCTACTTTAGTTTGGCAGTATAGAAATACTCCTGATATTTACGGTCCTATTCATGGGTTCGGTTCAAAGACTTAAAAACGGAAATACATTGATTGGCTGGGGAGGAACAAATCCGACAATGACAGAAGTAACTCCCTCAGGAGATATAGCTTTGGAAATGACTTTGCCTCAAAATGTAATTTCATACAGAGTATTCAGAGATGAAGTTAATCTTACTTTAAATGTAAAACTTGCTATCGAAGGATTTTATAATTCTCAAACCAATAAACTTAATATAAAAGATACTGTTAAATGCATATTTAAGAAATGTAAATTCACCTTACGGTATTGTTGATTCTGCAAAATCAGTTGTTGATTCGTTAACTTTAACGGAAATTTCAGATTTTATAATGTTTCAACAGGAACTTACTATATTTCAATCAGACACAGGAACGGACTTGAAACATGGAGTAAAGCAGGAGGAGAGTCTTTTACATCAGAAGGAGTTTATCTTTACGATTTTACAAATTCAAATTCACAGGCTTACGGAAATAATCTTATACTTAAAGGATCAAAGTATTGTATTTACAGCGGTGATGTAAATCAGAATGGAAGCATCAATGCAACAGATCAGAGTTTAGTAGATAATGATGTTTATAATTTTGTTTCCGGTTATTTGAGTTCGGATGTTGATGGCAATAATGTTCAAACGCTTTGGATTTAAGTATTGTAGATAACAATGTGTATAATTTTGTAAGCAAAATAACACCTCCATAGATTGCAGATAGAGTTACAATTCTTATGAGATTGTTAGCTCAAATATGATCATATGAAAGTAGAAAATATTGATTTTTATTTGAAACAATCCGGATAAGAAAAAGAATTTATTCCTATTTTTTTTTTTAATTTTTCAGAAATTAATTGCGATTCTGAATAATATTTTTTCACATCGTTCGAATACATTTATCAAACAATAATTTTTAAAAACTTTAGAAATTTTAAAATATGAAAATTTTAATAATCGTAAATTTTTATTATTTTTTATTTTTGATTTAAATGCAAAAATCATTTATGTTGAACCGGTCAAAAATGCGAAATATGTCAGTATAAACAATAATATAATTATTGGATTTGATGAAACGATTCAAAGTTCTAACCTTAGTTCGCTGATAAGTGTGACAGGTACTCTAAGCGGAAATCATTCAGGTGAAATCATTCTTACTGCAGATAAGAAAAAATTAATATTTAAACCCTATCAGCCATTTGCATTTAACGAAAAGGTTGAAGTTAAACTGAATCGTCTTAAAACTTCATCACTTCAAATAACAGATTAACATATTTTTTTCAAACACAGGTCAGTAAACGGAGGTGGATTACAACAAAATAATGTCAGAAGAATCCGGATATTCATTAGAAAATAATAATGTATTCTCAAATGATTACTCTACTTTACCCCAGCTCACAGTTACAATTTCCAATAATCCTTCTCCCGGTCATTTATATTTAACCAGCACTAATGTGTCGTCATTATACTCCACATCTTATTATAGCAAATAATGACGGAACCACATATTATATCCAGAGAACTATACCGCGAGTCCATTTGATTTCAAAAGACAACCAAACGGCTTATTAACATATTATCAGAGGCGGAAAATATTTATGCAGAAGATTCCCAGTATAATATAGTTGACAGTTTTGATTGCGGAAACGGATATACAACAGACCATCATGAATTAAGAGTTTTGAATAACGGACATGCTTTATTAATGAGTTATGACCCTCAAACTGTAGATATGAGCTTGATCGTCCCGGGTGGTGATCCTAATGCTATTGTAATAGGATTAATCATACAGGAAATTAGATGAAAATAAAAACGTAGTATTTCAATGGCGAAGCTGGGATCATTTTAAATTATCGATGCAATCTATGTAGACCTTACTTTACCAAATGTTGATTATGTTCACGGAAACGCATAGAGCTTGATAATGACGGTAACCATTCTATTATCTTCAAGACATTTAAATGAAATAACAAAGATAAATCGGGCAACGGGTGATATGATCTGGCGATTGGGCGGAGTACATAATCAATTCACTTTTGTAAATGACACACTCCCGTTTCATTATCAGCATCATATAAGACGAATCGCAAACGGAAACATAACTTGTTCGATAATGGAAATTTTCACCCACCTCTTGTTTTCAAGAGCAGTAGAATATCATTTGGATGAAGTAAATAAAATTGCTACTTTAGTATGGCAGTACAGAAATACTCCGGTTATTTACGGTCCTTCCATGGGTTCGGTTCAAAGACTTCAAAATGGAAATACATTGATATGCTGGGGTAGGAACAAATCCAACAATGACCGAAGTAACTCCCGCAGGAGATATTGCTTTAGAAATGTCTCTGCCTCAGAGATGTAAATTCATACAGAGTTTTTAGAGACGAAGTCCATATTACATTAAATGTAAAACTTGCTATTGAAGGATTTTATAATACTCAAACTAACAAACTGAATAAGAACGACACAGTTAGAGCATATTTAAGAAATATAAATTCACCATATAATGTCGTTGATTCTGCACAATCAGTTGTTGATTCGGTAAACTTCAATGGAAATTTCAGATACTATAATGCTCCTGCAGGAACTTATTATATTTCAATCAGACACAGGAACGGTCTTGAAACATGGAGTAAGGCCGGAGGAGAGTCTTTAACGTTCGAAGGGGTTTATCAATACGATTTTACAAATTCAGATTCACAAGCTTATGGAAATAATCTTGTACATAAAGGATCAAAATACTGTATTTACAGCGGTGATGTCAATCAGAATGGAAGCATCAATGCAACAGATCAGGGTTTAGTGGATAATGATGTTTATAATTTTGTAGCCGGTTATGTAAGTTCGGATGTTGACGGCAATAATGTTTCAAATGCATTGGATTTAGCTATTGTTGATAACAATGTGTATAATTTTGTAAGCAAGATAACACCTCCGTAGACGTATATTTCAAAAACGTCAAAAGTCAGATTTGAACTAATTTGTAATTTAAATCTGAATCAGCAGGTTTTTTATTTTCGTTGTTAAGCACTTTACATTTGAAAATATTAAAATATTTATTGCTCTGAATTCGGAATGAACTAAATAGTTATTTAATGCCAAGTGATAAAACCAATACTCTATCTATACTAAAAGTTACTTTTCTTCATGATATTCTTCTTCAGTATTAATATTCCAAATATTGTCTTTTGATTTTGTTCCTGATATGATATTGTTTACCGACATTATTGCAGTAAGCATAGAATGATCCTGATTGTTGTATTTGTGCATTCCGTTCCTTCCAATTAAAAATAGGTTCTCGAGTTTATCGGTAAAATCCCTGATTACATTAAATTGAGAATATGTGCCAAAATAAGCTGGATATGTTTTGGGCATTCGAATAATAGTGCTATCAATCACTTCATCTTTATCAATAATGTTGATACTATGTAATTCATTTATTGCAAATTTAATAAAATCACTATCCGTCATTTCCCATAATGAATCTCCTTCATTACAGAAATATTCAAGACCAATCCAAACCTTTTCGATATCAGCAACCATATAAGGTGACCAGTTATTAAATATCTGCAATCTGCCAACTTTCACCTCGCTCTCCTGAATATAAATCCAATTATCCGGCACCAAATCATACAAGGTGGTAATTTTTGTTTCATTTTTTATTTTTAGTTTGTTTAAGAGTAAGCCTACCGTTATAAAATCACGATATTGTAAACCGTCACTTATTGTTTTTACCGTAGGAGGTACTTTAGTTTGCATTGCAGCAATGAGGTTTTTAACGGGCATAGTAGAAAAGAAATAATCACCTTTAACCGTATGTTTCAAGTTAGTTGAACGATCAATATAGCTCAATTCTGTAACTTGATTTTCCTTGATATCCAATTCAACAACTTCACAGTTCTTAATAATTGTTGCGCCTTTTTCTTCAACAATCCTGGCAACCGTTTCCCACATTTGACCAGGTCCCAACTTTGGATACATAAACTGTTCAATCAAGCTGGTTTCTGTATTTTTCTGCTCAATAGATTTCTCCTTTTTTATTACAGATTTGATAGCGTGAAGCAATGCTTTTGAAACAGATAATTCCTTAATCCGTTGTGCTCCCCAATCGGCCGCAATTTCATTACACGGTACACCCCATACCTTCTCGGTATAGTCTTTGAAAAATGTTTTATAGAGTTCTTTCCCAAATCTACTAATAAAAAAATCTTCAAGTGTTTTTACATTTTTGACAGGGAATATCTGAATCCATAAATATGTCCATCCAATTTTAATAATTCTGACGATCCCAAGGTTAGATAGTGTTTTACCGTTAAGCGTGATTGGATAATCAAAGAATTTCCCAAGAAAGAAAATGCGGGATAACCTGCTTCTGATAAGCATTACCCTATCGGTCTCTTCAGGATTGGGACCATCGGGTGAAAGTTTAACCGAAGTTCTCTTTTTATGGTAATAAATATCTTTGAGAATTTCATCTTTGGATTCAGAACCTTGAATAGGCAAAATTTTTTGCCACCATTTCATTACTGTGTCGGATTTCGAGAAGAATCGGTGTCCTCCTATGTCCATACGATTCCCATTATGAACAACAGTCATAGAAATACCGCCAATATCATTTGTTCGCTCAATAATTATTGGTTTTATATCTGTCTTAGTAATAAGTTCGTAAGCTGCTGTTAATCCTGCAGGACCTGCTCCAATAATTATAGCCACTTTACTCATATTTAAGATTATGTTTTTTAAAAAGAATTAATTTTCGTGCAAAGAAATTCCAAAAATACACTAAGAAAGTAGTAATTATCTTTGAATATAGATAATAAATTAAAATAATGTCTGTTAGTATCCATATGAAAAGCTCATTTAGCACTAAACCGACCAGTCCAATAAACATGAACAACAAAAACTCTAAAAATCGGTTTTCCATTGCTCTGCTATTGAAAACCCATTTCACACTCAGAAAATAATTTAATATAAGTCCAAATAGGAATGCGATTCCTGCAGAAACCAAATAATGAATGTCAAAATATTCAGTCAAAAGGAACAAAGTTCCAAAGTCGACTAAAAAAGCTAATCCCCCTACAAAAGTATATCTGATTAATTGTAATAAAGTATTGTTCGTCTTTCCTCTAAAAACAGATCGTATTTTTTTATAATAATATTTACCTTCTTGCATGATTCATATTATTCTCTTTTTAACAAGTTTGGTAACATCATTATTATTCTAAAATCCAGTCTGCATATTTTGATTAGAAACAAACAACATTAATCGTTTCGCATTTATTCGGCATCACTTTTCTGAATTAACTTCAAAAATATTTTCCGGTGTTCGTTTTTTTGACCCTTTTTTCAAAAATAATAAATTCTAATGTAAGTCGTTCGAGGTTTTTAAGAAATCGTTACTGGAATAATCGTTTTTAAATGAATACAAAGTTTACATCACAATTCATCCTTCTTCGTACTGATTACAAAATAAATTACAATATAAATTTATTAAGTGATAAATTCAAATATTTTTGCTTTCACAGGGTTATTTAAGGTTATTTGTTCTCTCGGGGGAAAAGTAAGAGTCATGTTTTTTCTTGGACATATTTCCGACCTGTATCGCGATTCACACAGCAAGCACGGGAAGACACGGGAAGATGAATTATTTATTCTAATTAAATTGAAACTCATAATGGAATCTGTTATTTTAGTTAAATAAAAAATTATATTATTTATACCGATCTACTTAAGGGTTAATTTTTATTAATCAACTTTCTATAATACTATTAATACAACTCAAAAATGCTCACCGGATAATTCTCTTTCTCAATCAAAAATGAGAGTCATTCAAAAAATGAATGAATTAGCCAGCAATCGGGAAAAGTGGATTAAAAAAAATAAATATTATTACAAAAATTTAATTGAGTTTTTAAAGTTTAACATTCCTGAAGGCAGTAAGATTATTGAAATCGGATGCGGCACAGGTTACATTCTTAAGAGCTTCATCCATCAAAAGGGGTCGGAATAGATATTTCCCCCGCAATGGTCAATGCAGCAAAGAAAAAATATCCTGACATTGAATTTTATGTAATGGATGCTGAAAATATAACAATCTGATGAAAAATTTGATTTTGTATTAATCTCCGATACAATAGGGTATTTTGAAGATGTTCAACAATCATTGGAACAAATCCGCAAATTATGTGATGACGATACCCGGATAATCATTACATATTTTAATTTTTTGTGGCTTCCGGTATTAAACCTTGCCGAAGTTCATTAAAACTTAAAATGCCTCAGGTAAGAAATAACTGGCTTGGATATTACAGATATTACAAATCTTTTGGATTTGAGCGATTTGACATAATAAAATCCGGAAGAAAATTTCTTCTGCCGGTTTATATTCCTCTATTTTCGGTGATTTATAAATAAGTTTATCGCTAACCTTCCTTTGATAAACAGATTTGTCTTACTAAATTTATTATTTCAAAAGTATCTATAACTTGATAATTCTCTGGATACAGTAAGCGTGATAGTTCCAGCAAGAAATGAGAAAGGAAACATTGAACAAATCGTAAACCGCATTCCTCAAATGGGTAAGCAAACTGAAATAATTTTTGTTGAAGGAAATTCCACTGACGATACATTTGAAGAAATAAAACTAATTTGTGAAAAATATTCGAACAAATTTGATCTAAAATATGCAAAACAGGAAGGGAAAGGTAAAGCGGATGCAGTCCGAAAAGGATTTGAAATTGCAAGTTGTAAAATCTTAATGATTCTTGATGCGGATATGACTGTTCCTCCGGAAGACTTCCGAAATTTTATGAAGCTATTTCCTCAGGAAAAGGTGAATTCATTAACGGTTCGAGATTGGTATATCCAATGGAAAAAGATGCTATGAGAGACATTAAATATAATGGGAAATAAATTTTTTTCCATGATGTTTACCTGGATATTAAATCAGAGAATAAAGGATACATTATGCGGAACAAAAGTCCTATCAAAAAAAAATTATGAAAATCTTAAAACGACAAAAAAATTTTTCGGTGATTTTGATCCGTTCGGAGATTTTGATCTCATATTCGGTGCATCAAAAATAAATTTAAAGTTTGCTGAGATTCCGGTTAGGTACAAGGCAAGAATTTACGGGTAAACAAACATTTCCAGGTTCAAACACGGATGGATGCTTCTTGAAGATTACTTTTTTTGCAATGCGAAAATTTAAATTCACATAATCTATACTGGATAAAAAACTATGGAAAATATTTTAGAGAAACATAAGGAAACCTGGGAAAAGAAAAAAATTCTAAGAGTAATATATGAAGAATGGTATAAAAAAATTATAGACAATTTAAGCAAGGTTGAGGGAAAGACTGTTGAGCTTGGAGCAGGCAGCGGTAATTTTAAAGGATTATATGCCTGAAGTAATTTCAGCCGATATAGAAAAATGTGACTGGCTTGATATGTGTTTTGATGCTCATGAAATGCCTTTTGAAAATGATAGTCTTGCCAACATTGTAATGATAGATGTTCTCCATCACCTCTATAATCCCGTAAAATTTTTAGAAGAAGCAGAACAGAGTTTTGAAAAAAGGGGGAAGAATTGTAATGCTTGAGCCGTTTCCTTCACCTTTTTCACTCATGATATACAAAAAATTTCATCCCGAACCGTTTATTTTTGATGTAGATTATTTTTCGAAAAATGATTTACAGGAAAAAGATCCGTGGGATTCAAACCAGGCAATACCTTATCTGATTTTTTTTAAGAATGAGAAAAATTTATGAAGCAATTCGGAAGTGATTTCAAGTTTTAAAAAAAGAAAAGTTGAGTTTTATTTTATATCCCGCATCAGGAGGATTTGAAAACAAGGCAATGATTCCTGAGTCGTTTATCCCATTATTCAAGGGATTTGAAAAATTATTATCCCCGTTTAAATCAATCCTGGCATTCAGATGTTATATAATGATTGAAAAAAAATATTGATAATGAAAAAATTAATTCCCTATGTTTTGTTGCTTATCCTTCCGATTGTGTTTTTAATGTTACTTGTTATGTATAAAACATCTATTGGTGAATATTACATAGCTTCGTTTTACGACCCTTCTTTTAATTATTTGTTAAACTCCCTTAATCTTGCTCAATTAAATGGTTATGGGGTAGGATTTGTTTTTCATCCGGGAACGCCAATTCAAGTAGTCGGAGCAATTACAATTAAGGTGTTATATACCTTAAACGGAGAAAAAGCAGACATAGTCCGGGATGTATTCTCCAGACCGGAATTTTATCTTAGTAAAATTCACTTCGTTCTTGTTTTAATGAACACTGTTGCACTTTATATATTGGGATTAGTAACTTATCAAAAATTAAGAAACATTTATGATTCCATTTTTATACAGTTAACGCCTTTTTTTTCATCAACAATTTTTTTTGTTCTTTCAATTGTTACGGGTGACGCCCTTTTGATATTTTCAGTATTGATTTTGATAACTCTTGCAATCAGTAATGTTAATAAAAAAAATGAAACTTCTAAAAATTCTATAAAGTATGCGATCGGATTTGGCATAATATGTGGATTAGGTTTAGCTTCTAAAATAACTTTCTTTCCTCTTTTAGTAATTCCATTAATATTAGTGAAGCGAATCTCTTTTAAAGCTTTGTTTCTATTAATTACAGCAACAGCTTTTTTTATATTTATTTTTCCTGCGATTTCGTATAATAACGCTGTTAGTTTTTTAAACTGGATAGAAAGTTTAACTATACATAGTGGAAAATATGGAGGAGGTTCGGAAAATATTATTGATACATCCACATTCGTTCCAAACTTAAAAACTATATTTCTCAATGAACTATCGTTTAGTTTTGCATACGTATTAATTACTGCAACTTTGATACTGCAATTTTTCCCACGGTTTAAAAAAATAAATAAAAATAAATACTTTAAATTATTAACCGGAATTTTTATTGCCATGACAATTCAAGTTCTCATTGTTGCAAAACATTTTGAACTTTATTACATGATTCCCGCAGTAATCTTATCTATATTAGGACTGTTTGCTGTAAATTCTATTTTAGCAGAAATATTTCCGATTTATTTAATAAAGAAAAAACTTGTTTTATCTTTAGTTATAGTTATTTTTTCCTACCCTCAAATAAAATCAATAATTAAATCAAATTCATATTTTTCCCGAAATAGAGATGAATCACGTAATGCAATGGGTTATTTAGAAGAAAATTATCAACAGGCAATTAAAGTGACCACTCGAGGTGTTTCAAGTAAAGAATATGCTTTAAATCTTGGTATATTCTGGAGCGGTACACAAAAAAGTAAATACAGCTCTGTTTTAAAAGAATTATCTCCTGATTGGATTTACTATGATAGGGTTGGAAATCAGTTTTATGACATAATGGATACTACTGAAATAAAAGCTAAATTACTAAGTTCTGATAAATTTATTTTTCAATGCAATAAAACAGATGTGATAAATAACTTTATGAAAAAAGTGAAGCAGATGACAGGCAAACAAAATGCATCATATAAAAAAGTGTTTTCAAATTTTAGAGGTGAGTCCATTTATGAAATTTATTTGGAGCAGCCCCCTTAGAAGATTTCAATAAGAATTTGCCCCATCCTTTCTCCGGAATAAACTCTGTAGAAGTTAAAATAAAATTTGTATCTACCCGTGAGAAGTGGAAAAAGCATCTAATAAATTTTTTGTCTACATATCATTACAGGAATGATCTGCATCCCCGGATTCAGCACTGCCCCCAGGTGTATAATCAATTTAGGATTCTTCGGAAGATGCTCCGGTCCCTTCTTGAAGGCAGATTTATTTCTTTAGTTTTGATACTCAATTCTTCAAGTATCAATCCTTCCTGAGATCTCAAGTTCATCTATCTTATCCCTTATGAGCAAAGAATATTTTTTCCTGAGAAATGCTGATAATTTCTTTTATAAGACGTCTACCCATAAACCCCGAAGCACCGCTTAATATAAATATCTTCCATATATTTAGTTTGTTCTTATTTGTTCTTAATTTTTTCAATTTAAATTATACTCATTTTTAGATATAATATCACTATTTTAAATTTTAAATCCATATTACACAAATTCGTTCATGAAAAAAATATATATATATTTCTTTTGCGCAATTGTCCCTGTTGTAATATTACTTCTGAGTTTTTCTTTAAGGAAAGCCGCGGGTCCGTTTTTTTACAACAACCATTATGATCCTACATATGCATACTTAGAGACCTCCCTCAATTTATCAGAGCTGAATGGTCACAGGTTTTTTACGCATCCCGGTACTACTGTTCAAATTATAGGTGCAATAGTCATAAGAGCGATACACTTTTCACAGGCGGATTACCCAGATATTGCAGAGGATGTCTTTTCTAAACCCGAAACATATTTACAGGGATTTTTCGTGACATTAATTTTGATAAACACTATTTCATTTTATATTATAGGATTAATGATTTACAAAGCTACAAATAATATTTTCCTATCGGTACTTATACAATTATCCGCAATTATTTCTTATACAGTAACTTATGAATTATCTATGATAAAACCTGATAATCTCATAGTTCCGGTTACTTTATTTTTGGTCGCATTAGCAATAAAATTTATATACCAATCTCCGCCTGTAAAAGGAAAATTTACTTATGAAATTTTATTTGCGTTGATTTGCGGAATTGGACTCGCTACAAAATTAACCTTCTCACCACTTCTTCTTATACCTTTGATTATGATTACCGGAATAAAGAGGAAATTATTATTCTTAGGATTAACGAGTGTTATATTTTTAATATTGCTTTTTCCGGTATACTCCAATTTTTCAGCCTTTATTGTCTGGACTAAAAATTTATTGTTACATAGCGGCAAACACGGACACGGGGATTCCGATGTTGTTGATACTAATTCATTTGGGAACAATTTAATCACTATTTTTAAATCCGAACGTTTTTTCTTTTATACATATTTCTTTATTCTGATTTTTCTCCTGATAAGTCTTGTCGGTTATTTTAGAAAAAAGATCATGGCATTATCTAAGTTACAATACAAATTATTGATTTCACTTTTTCTTTCAATGTCATTGATGACCATGTTGGTTGCAAAGCACTACGCTCCAAAATACATGATACCTGCACTTTTGTTATGCCCGGTATCTTTATATTTAATATTTACTATTGTTTTAAAAACTTTTAGCATACCGAAAAATATTTTTATTCGAAATGCAATCTGTATATTATTAGCAGTATATATTGCAATTAATGCGTTTAGCACAGTGCTCAATGTAATTCCGAATATTGAAGAGAATAAAAATGCCGCAGTTCAGATTAACGAATATATAAAAAATAACCATATTAATGAAAAAATACTTTTATGTTTTGGAGGCTCTTCACAGGGATATGCGCTTGCTTTTCCGTTATCCTTTTTAGGAAGTCAAAAGCCGTATTACCAGAGCATCCTGGAAAAGAAATTTCCAAATAATCTTTACTTTGAACCATGGGTGAAAAAAATTCACACTATTAACGGAACCGATGATGTGGAAGAAATGCTGAATTCTGATGGAAAATTGATACTTAATCTTCGATTAACAGGAGATCTCAATTCAAGTACTCTAGATGACATTAAAAATGAATTGATACAAACTTACCATTTTAAGAATCCTGAATTTATTAAACTCTTCAGTGCTTCAAATGAGGAAGCAATTTTCGAGGTAATCTTGAAATAGAAAATTTTCTATAGCCGTTTAAACGATGACGCAAAAATGTATAACCAATGGAACAAGGTACAGGATAACTCCGAAACATAAATTTTAATAAATTCATGTATCTAACTATTAGTGAAAGTTGTCAAAGTCGTTCTGGTATAAAAAAACTTCTATTGTAATAAAAAGTTAATTAACATATATTTATAAGAATTGTTAAGGATTAATCATCCTGGATTTTAAAGTTAGTGACTTTAGAATTCAATTTTTTTTAATGACCGAATTAAACATAATCCCCCAAAATTATAGCGTAAATAAAAATAACAGAAATAATTTATTACGACACAGGTCATTTGTTATTTGGTTCACAGGGTTATCCGGTTCAGGAAAATCAACACTGGCCAATCATCTTGAGAAGAAGCTAACGGATAATCAAATTCTGACATATATTTTGGACGGGGATAATATAAGATTTGGTTTAAACAAAGATCTCAGTTTTAGTGAAGAGGACAGGAAAGAGAATATAAGGAGAATCGGTGAAGTTGCTAAATTAATGGTTGATGCTGGTATTGTTGTATTAACAGCATTCATTTCACCTTTTAGAGAGGACCGTGATGCAGTAAGGAAATTGTTGGGCAAAGGAGAATTTATAGAAGTATATATTAAATGCCCGTTGGATGTTTGCGAAAAAAGAGATGTTAAAGGACTGTATTCAAAGGCTCGTGCCGGGGAAATAAGAAATTTTACAGGAATAAGTTCGCCATTCGAAGAACCCAAAAATTCGGAATACATAATTAATTCAGACAAAACTTCAATTGAAGAATCGATTGATAGTTTATACACTTTTATTAAGCCAAAGTTAAGTTCAAAATTATGAAATGGAAACTTACAACTTAAATTATTTAAAAGAACTTGAATCAGAATCTATATATGTCATAAGGGAAGTTGCAGCACAGTTTCAAAGACCTGCACTTCTTTTTTCCGGCGGAAAAGATTCGATAATTCTTACACACCTTGCAAGAAAATCTTTTTATCCTGCAAAAATTCCTTTTCCGTTAATACATATAGATACCGGACATAACTTTCCTGACACGTTAACCTACCGAGATGATCTGGTAAAGGAAATCGGAGCAAAATTAATAGTTGGATATGTTCAGGAATCTATAAATCAGGGCAAAGTCAAGGAAGAAAGTGGTTTTAATGCAAGCAGAAATATGTTACAGACAGTCACGCTTTTGGATACACTCGAAGGATGTAAAATAGATGCTGCCATGGGAGGAGCCCGCCGGGATGAAGAAAAAGCCAGGGCAAAGGAAAGATTTTTTTCTCACAGGGATGAGTTTGGACAATGGGATCCGAAAAATCAAAGACCTGAACTATGGAATATTTTCAACGGCAAAAAAAATCCGGGTGAACATTTCCGAGTCTTCCCTATAAGCAACTGGACAGAGATGGATGTCTGGCAATACCTGCATATGGAAAATATTGAATTACCTTCATTATATTTCACTCATCAAAGATTATGTATAAGGAGAAACGGGACAATTCTTGCTCATTCGGAGCATCTAAACCTTCGTGAAACTGAAAATGCCGAATTGATGCAAGTGAGATTCAGAACAATCGGTGATATGACTTGTACCGGCGCGGTATTATCATCTGCCAATACAATTGAAGAAATAATTGCTGAGGTCGCATCGTCCCGCCAAACAGAAAGAGGGACACGGGCTGATGATAAGAGATCGGATTCTGCTATGGAAGACAGAAAAAGAGAAGGTTATTTTTAATTTACGATTTTGGATTTGAGTTTTGGAAATTTTCAGTGACAATTATGATTTACAAATAACTTTTCATGATTAACTATTAACTAAAAGTGTAAATGATTGAATACAAATCAAATGAGCTGCTGAGATTTACAACTGCAGGTAGTGTTGATGACGGAAAGAGTACATTAATCGGAAGATTGCTTTATGATTCAAAGGCGATTTTCGAAGACCAGCTAGAGGCAGTAAAAAAATCAAGTGAGTTCAAAGGATTAGATTATGTTGACCTGTCCTTATTTACAGACGGATTAAGAGCTGAGCGAGAGCAAAGCATTACCATAGACGTTGCTTACAGATATTTTACGACACCTAAAAGAAAGTTTATAATAGCCGATACACCGGGTCATATACAATACACACGTAATATGGTAACCGGAGCATCAACTGCAAACTTAGCTGTGATTCTTGTAGATGCAAGACACGGTATAGTGGAACAAACGTGCAGGCATTCATTGATTGCATCTTTATTAAAAATTTCTCATATAGTTCTCTGCATTAATAAAATGGATTTGGTTAATTATGATAAAGATGTTTATGATAAAATCGTTGAATATTATAAAACTTTTGCATCCAAACTTGAAATAAAAGATATTCATTTTATACCCATCAGTGCTTTAGTTGGTGATAACGTTGTTGATAGATCAGAAAATATGGATTGGTACGAAGGACCAACGTTATTGTACCTGCTTGAAAATATTCACACGGGAAGTGATAACAACCACATTGATTGCCGTTTTCCTATACAATATGTGATTCGTCCGCAATCTAATAACCATCATGATTACAGGGGATATGCAGGAAGAATTGCGAGCGGTGTATTTAAACCCGGTGATGAAGTAATGGTACTTCCATCCGGATTTACTTCGAAAATTAAATCTATTGTTACCTATGATGGAGAAATAGATGAAGCATTTGCGCCAATGTCGGTTACAATCACACTAGAAGATAATATTGACATCAGCAGAGGTGATATGATTGTAAGAGAAAATAATCACCCTGAAGTCGGACAGGATATAGAGGTTATAATTTGCTGGCTCAATAATAATCCTCCCAACTCAAATGCGAAATATTTACTCATGCATACTACAAAAGACGTAAAGGCGATAATTAAAGAGATCAATTACAAAATAGACATAAATACTTTGCATAGAATAGAAGATGACAAAAATTTAAAGATGAACGATATAGCAAGAGTAAAATTAAGAACTACACTGCCCTTGTTTTATGACAGCTACAGCAAAAACCGAAACACAGGCAGTCTTATTTTAATTGATGAAGGAACAAAGGAAACTGTCGCGGCGGGAATGATAATATAGTTCAAAATATTAAATTACCAATAAAATTTATGCAAACCACAGAAAACGTTACCGAGCGGATAACCAGGAATTATATTAATAATAATGACAATCCGCTTAATACCGAGATATCCATTCTTCCAAAAACATTTCAAAATTTCACTTATTCAAAAAAACACCATATTAGTTTATTTAAAGAAAAGGGATATGATAAGGAACTGTTTGGCAAGGAAATAGATTCTGAAGATTTCAAATTGAAGGATTACCAAAGTCTATTGATATTCGCATTCATAAAAAAAAGCATACCTAAAGGCGCAAGGATACTTGAAATTGGAGATGTTTTTTTGAAGGTTTTCAACAAGTCATCTAATGATTACGAGCTTTGGAGTCTATCTGACCCAACAGATTTAACAAAAGATTTATTAACCGAATCGAACACTATTTCTATTTCAAGCATTAAAAATAATAATATTAAACTCAAAAATTATTATACTTATTTTGATTTTGTATTTTCAATATCTGCGTTTGAAGGAATAAAGCAGGATAAAGAAAGATATAATAATATTCTTTTTAATTTAAATCGTCTGACAAAACCCGGAGCGTATTCGATTCATAGTTTTAATTTTATATTTGACTCAAATTTAACAGTGCTAAACCGGCTGGTATTATTCTTAAACAGCAATTGTAAAAATGAAAATAAAATACAGAATAAATTTACAAACCCATCAAAAATTAAATCTTTGCCTGGCTTGTTTTTTACCAAAACACCACAAGAAGATTTAAATAAAGTAAAATCAAACAGAAGAAATACCATTGAAATTCTTAAGTCTGCCGCATGTAACATTCTATTGAGAAAAAACATCAATTTGCTTCCGAGGATGACTCAAACAAGGTCTTCTGAATTTCTAAATAAACAACCGGCATATATATTTCATCATTTAATAAAATGCGGAGGCTCTTCGGTTGTAAATGAGCTATTTAATTGGTTTAATTTGGAATTTGATCATTTGGTTGATTCAAATAAGATAAATGAATATGTAAAGTTCAGATATAATATCGAAAATATTAATAGCGAAACGTGCCTTGTAAGCCATTTCGATCATCAAGGGGCTTACATTCATCAGAGATATCCGGAAATCTATACGAAAAAAAATATAATTAAAACTTTTATTTTTGTGAGAGATCCCATGAAATTTTTAATTTCACTTTATTATTACATTCGCAATCAGGGAAGATTTCAAAACATAACCTTATTAAATCAGCTTAAATATAACCGAAATTTTCTTTCAGGGCTTATTCCTTGTGATGAATCTAATTACAAAGAAGTTTTAGACAGATATTTTTTTATCGGAATTGTTGAACACATGCAGGAATCATTTGACAAACTTGCAAAATTGTTAGGCAAGAAAAAGTTTAAGGTACCGGTTATGAATCAATCTATTAAAGACTCACAGATTTCCGAAGTTACCCCTGAAGTAATAGAAGAATTTAAGGAGAACAATAAATTAGATTATAAGGTATATCATTATTGCCTCGAGAAATTTAATGCAATTAAACCCTAAATTTTAACATATCATTTGTTTTTTAATCCCAATGGATAAGTAATTAATCCGTTATTTTATATTTTATTGCTTATAGCCACAGGAGCCCTTAATCCGTCAAAAAGTGTTTTATTACAAAATTCAAATTATTATTTTTAATGATATAAGATTATTAAGTAAATAACTAATTAAATCAGAGTGAAATATACCTACAGCCAGAAAAAAGTATTGCCGCAAAATTTATCGGTCAACCCCTTAACAAATTTCAATTACTCAAGAAAATCTAAGTTAGAGTTGTTTTGTCGGAATAACCGGGATATGAAACTATTGGGGAGAAAATTAAAATCTCCGGAGCTTACTCTTCACGAATATCAAAATCTATTTATTTATTATTTTATTAAAGAAAACATAAGTAAGGGATCCCGTATTCTTAAAATCGGTAAGGATAATTCGGAAATATTAAAACATGTTGAAAATCAATACGAATGCTGGGAATTAAAAAATCCCACAGATTTAACAACTGATGCTGATAATTCCGAATCAATATCGATAACACGATTTGAAAATGAAGAGACAAAACTCAAGAATAATTATAATTATTTTGATTTTGTATTCTCGTTAACTGCTTTCGATAATTTAAATGAGAAGAGTATAAATTCTTACAATATTGAATTCAATTTGAACAGAATAACAAAGCCGGGGGCATACTCCATTCACAATTTTTTATTACTGTTGAAGAACAATTCTCTGAAGAACAATAAATTTTTAGATTATTTAATTGTTAATTCTTACTCAAAGTTTTCTAAGAGTAAATGCTTAACCGGACCAATTAAGACTAGAGAAATAATAGGTGATACCGATTTGTTTTTTCAGAATTATAATTCACCCGACAATAAAATAAGTCGGCTTTTTAAAAAGGAAAGTAACGAAAATTCCAGAATTTTTTCCTACAGCATAATTCTTAAAAAGGACGCGGATAGAATTCCTTCAACTACCCGGACAAATCAAACACACTTTCTGGAAAAAAACCCGGCTTATTTATTTCATCATATTCCAAAATGCGGGGGCAAGTCAACCGCAGCAGCATTAAGAAATTGGTTCGATTTAGAACCGGATCATTTTCTGAAAGACACGACTAATTATAACGATTATGTAAAATATAAGTATAATCTTGACCGAATATCGAGCGATGTTTGTCTGATGGGTCATTACAGTCATGAGGGTTTTTTTGTGCATCAGCGTTATCCGGAGTTTGTTCAAAAAAATGATAAGTTCAGATTATTTACTTTTGTAAGGGAGCCCTTCAGCCAAAGGGTATCAAGATACTACTATTTTAAACAATCTGGCATTATAAAAAATAAACTAAATCTTGAACCGATGCTGCAAATATCAAATAATCTCATTTCAGCCATGATCCCATGTGATCAATATAATTATAAACAGATGCTGGACAGATATTTTTTCATTGGCATCACAGAATTTTTACAGGAATCACTTGATAAATTTGCAAAGTTAACAGGGAAGAAAAAAGTCAGTGTCCCCAAAATTAATACTTCCAGTAGAGATCATCAGCTTGAAAATCTCTCCCCTGCCTTTATTGAAAAATTTAAAGACAATAATAAACTGGATTATATGATATATGATTATTGTATGGAAAAGTATCTAAAAACGTAATCAATGTATTAAGATTAAATGTGGATCAAGCTGAAAAAAAAATAATATCCGATATGGAAGTATTATCAAACAGAGATACGGTAAACCCACTAAATAACGAACAAAAATTTCCTGTTTATACCTTCAAACCTGAGACTTTTAATGAGTTTACTTATTCCAAGAAAAGTCATCTAATATTTTTCAGTCAGAAAAACTATGATTCTGAACTTTTTGGAAGAAAAATTAATGAAAAGGACTGCACAGATAATGAGTATCAGATTCTTTTAATATATGCATTTATAAAGACCAACCTCAGACACGGAGCCAGGATTCTCGAAATAAACAATTCGGAGTCACTAATTTCAAATAAGGTGGAGATGAGTTTTAAATATTGGCATGTAAATAATCTGGATAATTTCACCGGTAAAATAAAAAACGGAAATGTAAGCGATTCACATATTAATAGCACTCCGAGCAGCTTTAACAATAATTTTTATCACTATTTCGATTTTATTTTTTCTACTACCTTGGTTGATATGATAGGAAATAATGGATCTCAATATAGTATGATCTTGTTTAACTTAAGCCGCTTGTTGAAGCCCGGGGGATATTCTATTCATAATTTCAGCCTGAACTCTGCCGGAAAAGAAAAAGCTTTTGAGTCTATCCGGACAATATTTTTTAACAATTCTCTTTATGACAACAAACCGGTTAATAAGTTTAAAAATAGAAAAAGGATGCAAAGTGATAATGATGTCTTATACTTACTAAGGCATAAGCACAGGAGCGGAAAATCATTTTCTTTAAGAAATAAATTATTTAAGTCAAACAACTTAATTTCTTCTTCGATTTTATTTAAAAAAGATTATCTAAAACTTACACCTACCATAACTTCAAAATCATCCCTTATATCAAAACAATATCCGGTTTACATATTTCACCATATAATTAAATGTGGCGGACAGGCATTGTCACATACTATGAAAAAATGGTTTAACATTTATTTTGATAATTTAAAAGGACCAAAAGAAATAAATAACTTTATTAAATTCAAATACAACGTTCATAACTTAGTCGGAGATTCATGTATAAGCGGGCATTTTGGTTATGAGGGAATTTTTCCTCATCAGAGATATCCTGAAGTCTTTGAGAATTTGGAGAAATTCAGAATTTTTGTATTCATGAGAGAGCCTTTGCAGATTAGAATTTCTCTGTATTATTATTTGAAAACTAAAAATCCCAGAAAAGGAAAACCGGTTGATTACAGTCTTGAAAGTTTTCTTTCAGGTTCTGACAATTTGATTTCCAGAATGATTCCCTGCAATGAAAGCAATTACAAAGAAGTGTTGGATAAGTATTTTTTTATAGGCATAGTTGAACATATGCAGGAATCGATGGATAAGCTTGCATTGCTTATTGGAAAAAAGAGAATTAAAGTAAAAGTGGCAAATAAATCCATAAAGGATTCACAGATTTCCGAACTTAATCCAACAATAATTGAAAAATTTAAAGAGAATAATAAATTAGATTATATGATTTATGATTATTGTCTTGAGAGATTCAATAATTCGTAATTTTTAAATTTTAATATGCACTACTCTTATTCTGTTTGGAAAACCAAAACATGAATTGATATTTAGAAAACATTGATGTATAAACCCGGTACGGTATTTCCGCAAATACCCGAATTTACAATAACGAAGCCCTCTCAATATTTAAAAACAAGCCCCGCTTTTATATTTCATCATCTGATAAAATGCGGTGGCACATCGGTAGTTCATGCATTAAGGAATTGGTTTTCAATAGAATTCGATTATTTGAAGGATCCGGCCGATATAGATAATTTCGTAAAATGCAGACGTAACATTGATAATATAAGCTGTGATACTTGTATAGTCGGACATTTTGAATACGAGAAAATATATATAGATGTGAGGTATCCGGAAATACTTACCCGAGGCAATGAGATAAAAACCTTTATGTTCATCAGAGATCCGCTGAAGTTTGTTATTTCATTTTATTTTTATTCAGCTAACCAGGGACGCATGCAAAATGTTAAACTTGCAGAATACATTAACTCTAACAAGAATTTATTAGCTTATTTTTTGAATTGTGATGAAACTAATTTTAAAGATGTTCTCGATAGATATTTTTTTATCGGCATTGTTGAATCAATGCAGGAGTCACTTAATAAGCTAGCAGATACATTAAGGAAGCGGAGAATATCTATTCCTATTATGAATGAGTCAGTTAAAGATGACCAAATTAACTTAATTAATCAGAATTTTATTGATAATTTCAGAGCTGAAAACGAACTCGACTATATGATTTATGATTATTGCCTTGAAAAGTTTTATAAACTTTAATGAAAATCAGATTATTAAATTATTTCTCCAGATTATGTTTAAAATTTTTTAAATGTACTCACCGCCTACTTCTGCACACACTTAATTAGGTTTATCATTATTTATCCTTTTTAATATAAAATTTAGTATTCACTTAATATTTTCATTTTTGTAATTTGATGCAAATGAATAAGTGAATAAACGAATAGCTATAATGCAGCCGTATATTTTCCCGTATATCGGCTATTTTCAGTTAGTAAATGCTGCTGATAAATTTATTATTTTTGATGACGTAAACTTCATTGTAAGAGGATGGATAAACAGGAATAAGATCCTTGTAAACAATAAGGAGCATCTCTTCACAATTCCTTTGCAGGGAGCCAGCCGCAATAAACTAATTAAAGATATTGAGATCGCAGCTGATAATGTATGGAAGCCCAAATTCCTAAAAACATTGGAGCGGAGCTATAAAAATTCTCCTTACTTTTATGAAACATTCGGATTAATTTCGGACATTGTATCGGTTAACGAAGTTAATTTGTCTAAATTAGTTTACAGGAGCTTGACTGAAATAAATCGATATCTTGACATAAAAACCGCTATTGCAGAATCATCTTTCGCTTACAATAATTCACATTTAAGAAATCAGGAAAGGATAATAGACATTTGCAGAGCAGAAAATTCTAATGAATACATAAACCCGATAGGGGGAAAAGAGATATACTCTAAAACTCTGTTTGAAAAGAACCATGTTAAGCTTTCTTTCCTAAAGCCTGATGCGATAATATACAAACAGTTTAATGACAATTTTACCGAATCCCTTTCAATAATAGACATAATGATGTTTAACCCGAAAGATAAAATAAGGGAATATTTGAATGATTATGAACTTGTATGACTACTATATAAAAATCAAATTATCCGGCTGATGAATTATTTTAAAAAGATTGATTATAAAAATTTTGCAAATGCTTTTGGAGAGTTGCAGAATGACATTCCAAACTATCAGGTAATACACCTGGCTGACTTCACATTTGATGTCAGCACTGATGAATTTTACAGGTCTGTATCGGACCGGCTTGGAGAACCTCAACCGATTGATGAAGATAAACAAACCGGTTCGCTGACAGGTGAACGCTGGATTGATATAACCTTTGATCCTGCCGAACCAAATAAGTATCGTTCCAGCAACACACGTCAGCCGTTTCATACTGATGATTCATATATAGAAATAACCGGTGCCGAAGGGCGGGTTACTTTTTTCTATTGCGAATCGCAAGCCAGCATAGGGGGTGCAACCACCTTTCTTAAATCCGATGATATTATCGGTGCGCTCAAGTTTGATCAGGAGTTTCAATTGCTGGAGGACATTCAAAAAATCCCGATTAAATTCTCTAAATCCGATAGTGTAAAAGTGCGGCCAATATTGAATGAGGACAATGCAGGCAAGATCTGGAACTGGAATTGGCATTGTGTGGAAAAGAACAATACACCGGAAGCTCTGTATGTTGCAAAAAGATTTCATAATTTTCTGGAGAACAGGATTTTGATGGCGGGTCTTGCACTGAGCGTACATCTGATGCCCGGGGAGGCAGTATTCTTTCACGATCACAGGTTGCTTCACGGCAGAAACGCTTTTTTTACTAAAGAGCCGGGAGGAAGGAAATTAATCAAAGGCGCATTCGTTCTGAAATAAATATTATTGATAACTATTTTTGATAGTATAATTTTTTTTCTTTAGTAACTCCCCAATACTTCAACAGCTCTGCATTTAATTCAGAATCCTTGTAATCCCTTATTTTATCCCATGACATTACTGTGCAGTCGCTGCTTATTAAAACTATATCATCCTTAGATTCCGATATTTCATACAACGCATCTTTTTCACACTGGTTATTTCCGGCGGTAGACTTATCCAGAAAACAATACATCAGCAAGAAAATAATTATGACAGATGAGAATGCCAATTTGAGTTTACCGCGCAGACTGAAAAGTAAAAAATATGTTGTAATGCCAAAAAATAAAATCAAAGCTAGAGTGACCGGCATCATAGTGTCATATCTGAGAATAAAGGGGCGGTATCCCCGGTATCCCCCTAATGGAAGCAAGAGAATATATATGAAACTGCAAACCCCTATCCATTTTAGAAAGCTCAGCATTTTTCTACCTTTATCGGTATAAAAATATTTCCTGATCATGATTGTGTTTATGGCAATCATAATCATAAGAGGAATGATTAAAGTCATCTTAGTAAACAGCTTAATAAAACCTGCCGGAAGAAGTAAATATCGGTCTGATAAGGACAATTCAATAGTTGTGTTTTCAATATTATTCTTTCCGATATATAAGGAATATATGCTTAATGCTGTAATAAGTAAGAAATATACCAAAATGTCACCGGGAATTTTTGTGATCGGGGAAAAAAATCTCTTAGAGATTGATTTAGATGATTCTCTGAAATTATGATACCACATATTTACTAAGACTCCGGGGCAAACCACCAATACGACAGCCGGGATTAACGGACCGCTTAAAGAAACTATTATTGCTAATACAATCAGATAAACCCTGTAAATGAAATCAGTTCTTATTTCTTTGCCGTAAAAAAATTTTTTGAAAAAGGGAAGAAAGAAAAGTAACAACAACCCAAGAGGCATTGCATAAAAAAATGTAAGTGTTATGGACTGGTCTATTATGCCAAGTCTGTAATATCGATAAGCTACAAAGAATGGAGCTACTAATATTGCTGCAAGCAAAAATTCCTTTGAGAAAATATTTTTTTTATCGCTGATACAAGATGACAAGAGAAGTATGAGAAAGACCTGGATCACGGTTTTTGCAATTGCACAGGCTAAGTAAATGCTGTCTATTGGATTGACAATCCTTTGCAATATTCCGGGAAAAATTTTAAAATATTTTGAATATATCCAGTGGGAAAAAAACCGGTTAGGTCCGGCATAGACTTCATTATTGAACAGCACGCTCAGTCCCAGCGGATCACCAAGCACTTTTTGAAACCATTGCGAAGGCAAAATATGATCAGCCATATCTCCGTCAAGTTCTGTATTCAAATACTGTTTGAAGGAAAAACCTGTATCAAGAATAAGCAGTAGCAGCAGGATGAAACGAAGATTTTTTTTGAGAAATTGAATAGTAGATCCCTTATATTTAAAATCACGAAAGGCAAAAATTAATGATTATTAAACAAAATTGAAAGGGAGTCGTGAATTGGTTTAAGTGACCTATCCAGACTTTTTAAGATGGGCAAGAATTTTTTACGTTTAATATAATTTACATATTGACTATTATTTACTGATAAAAGCGCTAAATACGATAAATTCATTCAGATATTGATTCAACTTTGTCTTAATCACATGGTCATTTTGGAAAAATCCTGATTAATCGTTGACCGTGTATTTGACCACGGGGAAAAGACAAAAAAAAATATTTAAATGAATATGAGTTTACATGATAAAACATAATTGTATTGTTTTGGAATCTCCTCTGGAATGGAAGGAGACCCTGAAGGGGATTAGACATTCATTTGCTCATACATGGGAGAATTGTTACGCAATGAATCTCACTACGGGATATAAAACATATCTTTACTGCTTTGAAAAAGATAATATAAAAATTTTATGCCCGATTGCAGAGAGAGAATATAAGGGTTATACAGACATTGTTACTCCATATGGTATTTCCGGATTTACCGGAAACGGAGACTATTCTGATTTCAAAAATTACTGGAAAGAATTTGCAGAAGAAAGGAATTATGTCTGCGGATATATCAGCATAAACCCTGTACTTCAAAACGACAGTTACTTTTCAAATGAAGATTCATTCAGCTCTGCAAGTCTTTACTTTATCGATTTGAATTTAAGTCTGACTGAACTTTTCGAGAACCTTGATCCTAACCGGAGAAGACAAATTAAGAATTACAGAAAGTTTGAGGCATTGTTTGAATATGACAAAAAAATTCTGCTGGACTTTTTTATTGATAATTATTATGATTTTCTAAAGAGGATCAATGCTTCTTCTGCAAATTATTTCAGTAAGGAAACTCTCGAGTATATCTGTTCGCTCGAAAATGTCTTTATGGCCGGCGTCAGGAAAAACAATAAGACCGAGGCGGTTTATGTTTTTGGCCATACAGAATATGCCGGTGATTGTTTGTTTAACGTAGCAACTGTCGAGGGAAGGGAATACACTCCATATCTTTTATGGTGCGGCCTGAAATTTTTTCGATCAAAGAAAATTCCCGTAATGAATCTCGGCGGTGGAAGTAAAAATGATGACAGCATCGATAAATCAAAACAAAGATTCGGTTCGTTCAGACTGCCGTTCATAAACTTAAAGCAGGTTTACAATTCAGGAGTATATGAAAAACTCTGCAATGAAAAAGGCGTTGATGCATTTGACAGGACAGGTTATTTTCCTGTTTACAGAAAAAATTAATTTACCAAATTAAGATAATACAGTCTTGTATAATAAGTCGGCGAGGTTTTATGACGCTCTTTACCATTTCAGAGATTATAAATCGGCTTCGGAAAAACTTTACCAAATAATTAAGAGTAATAATTCTTCCGCAAAGACAGTTCTGGATACTGCCTGCGGGACAGGCAAACATATGGAGCACATCAGGAAGTATTTTGATACGGAGGGTCTTGATGTAAGCGAAGATCTCTTAAACATTGCAAAAGAGAGATGCCCGGGGAGCAAAGTTCATTTACAGAGCATGATTGATTTCGATCTGAAAAAGAAGTATGATGTTATTACCTGTCTGTTCGGCTCAATTGCTTATGTAAAGACTCTGGAAAATCTGTATAAAACAATTGATACAATGTCGAAGCATTTGAATCCGGATGGATTGCTGATATTAGAGCGATGGTTCAGCAAAGAAAATTACTGGTCTGACAGGATCACTGCAAATCATTATGATGAGAAGGATCTGAAAATAACATGGATGTACACAAGCAAGCTTGAGAAAGATTTTGCCGTTCTTGATATAAATTATCTTGTGGGTACAACGGAAGAAGTTACATATTTTAAGGAAAGGCATGAACTTGGACTCTTCAGTGATTCAGAATACAGGGACTCAATGGTGAAGGCAGGACTGGAAGTTAAATATAACTCTGAAGGTTTATTCGGAAGCAGTGTCGGAACAGGTATTTACATAGGAATCAAAAACTGAAATTAATTAAATGATTTTTGAATAAGATGGAAGTCAGTGTCTGGATGTCGGCATATAATCACGATAAGTACATAGCACAATGTCTCGAAAGCATATTTATGCAGAAGACAAATTTTGATTTTGAAGTTATAATAGGAGATGATTGCTCATCAGATAAGACGCGGGAAATCCTGAACGGATATAAAAATAAATATCCCGGAAAGATAAAACTATTTTTACCCGAAAGAAATATAGGCATGATGCAGATGGACATTGCGACATGGAAAATGTGCACAGGCAATTATCTGGCGCTCTTAAACGGAGATGATTACTGGACGGACGAAAATAAGTTACAGATTCAGTTTGATTTTCTTGAAGAAAATCCGGATACGGTGATGTGTTTTCATCAGGTGCTGGTAGAAAATGAAACCGATGGTTCTTCCTTCAAAACTGTATACCTGGAAAAGGATAATATATTGCCGGTCGAATCCCTGCTTTACGGATACAACCCGGTCATGACTCCTTCGGTAATGATAAAAAATGTCTTTCCCATACCGGATTGGTTTTCAGATTTGCCTTACGGTGACATGCCGTTATACCTTATGCTTGCCCAACTGGGAAAGATCAGGTACATTGATAAGCTCATGTGTGTTTACAGGATTCATTCTAAAGGGCACTGGCAGGGGGATTCTGTATATAATAATCTTCTGAAAGATCTGAAGTTTTACAGAGTGATGAATGAAAAGCTTGACCATAAGTATGATGCTGAAATTAAAAAAATATTTGCACAAAGATATTTTGATCTTGTAAGGGTGTGCATTATCAAAGATAATTTTATTCAGGCAAAAAGATTTTTTAAAAAGCTGATCTTATCTGACAATGATTTTATGATCTGCACAGAAGGGACATAATTGACCTGTATAAGATATTGTATGAAGGAGCCGCTCAAAACAAATTCAACGGGTTATTGAATGAAGAAGTAAAATGGAAAGTAAATTAAGATGAATTCCGATTATAAAGAAACTGAAAATACTATAACACCGGTACCCGAAGGCGTAAAGAGACCTCTGTGGTCTGTGATGATACCTACGTTCAATCCGACAAAATTTTTACTCGAAACTATCGAGAGCGTTATCTCACAGTATTCCGATCCTGAAAATATGCAGATTGAAATTGTAGATGACTGTTCAACAGTGGTTGACGTGGAAAAATTGATCAGCGCTGTTGAAGACAGCAGGGTAAAATTTTACAGACAGCCCAAGAATCTCGGGCATTCAAGGATATTTACTGACTGCATCAGAAGGGCTAACGGAAAGTTAATTCATCTTCTTCACCAGGACGACAGGATCATGCCGGACTTTTACAAAACTTTTGAGGATATTTTTGAAAATTATAAAGACATCGGAGCTGCATACTGCAGGCAGAGATACATTGATGAAAAGGGTGAGTACATTACGATTTCAAACCCGGACCGAAGGGAAACGGGAATACTGGAAGATGCGCTGATCAGAATTGCGGAAAAGCAAAGGATACAATATTGCGGAATAGCGGTAAAGAGGGAAGTCTATGAAAAGCTCGGAGGATTCTTTGTAAACAACATTGGGTGCGAGGACTGGGAAATGTGGGTGAGAATTGCAGCACATTATCCTATCGTGTATGAGCCAAAGGCATTAGCCGAATACAGAATGCACAGCTTATCAATGTCCTCAAAGAATATGCGTACGGGAAAAGACATGAGGGATTTGCAGCAGGCAATTAACATGTTCAATGAATATCTGCCGGAAGATAAAAGAAAAGAAGTAAAGCTGTTTTCCAGAAAGCACTATGCCGATTATTCATTTCGGAATGCACGGAGATTATTAAACGAGCTTAACGACGAAGAGGGTGCATCAGCGCAGATAAGCGAAGCAATAAAGCTGAATTCAGAATTAGTTTATTCCAAAATCGACTTTATTTCGGAATTCAAAACACCGGTTGAAAGTACGGGTGTTTCCGTTTTGGTTTTCACAAATAACGATAAGGCATTAGTCGAAGATACGGTTAAGAATCTGGTAAACCAGAAGGTACCGAGATACATTCCCTGGGAAGTCATACTCATTGATAACGGCTTAACAGATGATACAATAAGAACTGCAACTCAGACCTGGAATAAATACAAGGGCGCCACTCCTTTCAGAATTCTCCGCGCTAAATCACGGAATGTTTTTGATCTGAGAAACGAAGCTGTCGAAAATGCAAAATATAACTTCGTTGTATTCTGCAACCCGGGAAATCTGTTAAGTGAAAATTATGTAAGGTATGTCTCGGAAGACATGATGAAGGATATGACCTTAGGTGCTTTGGGAGCATATACGGAATTTATTTCCAGGGTTAAGCCACCAACGTGGTTTAACGACTGGAGCAATAACAGTTACAAGGTCGGAGAGCAGTTTGAATATTCATATGATGTTACCTGGTCAAGGGGCTATATCTGGGGCTCTGGAATGGCGATCCGAAAAGAAGCATGGAATTCAATATTAAACAAAAATTTTAAGACGGTATTTGCAGGGTATAACGATAAATTAGTGAGCACCGGAATGGATTCTGAACTGTGTTATGCTTTAAGATTAAGCGGGTGGACAATAAGATACAGTATTGACCTGAAGCTCACGCAGTTTATTCCTGAACGTGAATTCAAGTGGAGCCACCTGAGAAAAATATGGAAACAGGACGGAATCAATTCTGTGCTGCTCGAACCGTATATAACTTACCCTGAAAAAGAAATTAATGATTACAATGATCTTCCAAAAAAAATAGGATACAGGGCATCAATTAAGAGAAAATATAAAAAGCTTCGAAGCTATAAATATTGGAAACTAAATTCTTACACTCAGACAAATGAAAATGACTATGACTTTCTCCAGATTGAATATCTTTTTGGCAGGCTTAGAATGCTTTTGGATAAAGCGGGTTCATACAACAAGAGAATCCGGTTGTTGAAAAGAATTGCAAGAAAAAAAGATTTTATATTTTTAAAATACGTCGTTACAAAACCATACTTCAGATTTCCCCAGTACAAGACCCAAAATGATAAAAGGGGAGTCTCCGTAATTCTTAGCCATAGTCATTCCTATTATGTATTATTAAAAGCTTTAGAAAAAATATCTCTTCAAAAATTACCGGAAGACTTTCCATGGGAAGTAATTCTTATCAGTAACTTTATTAAAGACGACATAAAGAAAAAGATCCGCCGGTTCTGGAAAGAGTCAGGCGCTACAGCACAATTAAGAATAATAGAGCAAGGCGCATTGAATCCGGAAACGATCAGACAGATCGCAGCAGATAACAGCAGCTATGACTATCTGATCTTTTTGAATGAAAACAATTACATCAATCCCGATTATGTTAGGATAGCTTTTAAGGTTATTCATAAAAATAAAGATACGGGAATCTTAGGCGGCCAAACTGAACTTGCAAGCGACGTAAAGCCTCCGGGGTGGTTTGACAAGTATAAAGAATTTTACGGAATAGGAAAGCAGTCAGATGAAGCCGGCGATATAACATTTCAAAGAGGTTATCTCTGGAACACGGGCATTGTTGCACGAAAGGATGCGATCAGGGAAATCTGCCAAACCAAATATCAGATATCTGCCGGCAAAGATTCGGGCGGCAGATTAATCCTGTCTGATCATATAGATCTTTCAAACAGGATCAAATTATCGGACCGGAAAATTCAATATGAGCCTAGATTAAAGCTGAAGATTTTTTTAACTCCGAAAGAATTCAACTGGAATTACCTCAGACAGCTGAATAAAATAAAAGGCGCGGAAACCTTAGGGGCAGAAACTTATTTAAAATTGTTAACGGAACAAAACGGAGAGACAAACGGAGCTGGAAAAGAAATGTCCTGGCTGACCCAGGCAAACAGGACTTTCGGGAAATTGAGGAGGCACCCGGTTAAAAAAATTTTCGCAGGTGAAAACGATTTCATCGGAGATGATGAAATTCTGGAAATTGAAAGATTAAGAGGAAGATTTAGTGAACTAATAAAGACAAAGGGAAAATATAACAGAATTGCCACAGAATTTATAAACAAAACAAACAGAAACGGGCATTCGGATATCAGGATTAACGGGAAGGATTTTCTAAAAACTGCTGACATGGAAAAAGGCGTATCTCTGGTAATTTGCTGCTACAACAGCACCGGTGTAATAAGACAGACACTTAAATCCATTATTAATCAAAAAGTCCCTGCAAATATTCCCTGGGAAGTCATTGTCGTTGATAATGCATCAACCGACAACACTTCTGATTTCGTTCAGTCATTCTGGAATGATCACAATTGTCTTACACCATTCAAGATAGTAAGCGAGCCTGAGCCCGGGTTGACAGCAGCTAGGCAGAAAGGATTTGATACAGCTAAATATGAGTATGTACTGTTTTGTGATGATGACAACAGGCTTGATAAGGATTTTGTAAGCATAGTTAATGAAATCATGAGCGGCAATGAAGAAATAGGGGTATTAGGCGGTCAGAGTAAAGCTGAATATGATCTCTTGCTGCCCGGTTGGTTTAATGACTGGAAAAGCAGTTTCGCCGTCGGCAGTCAGTCCGATTCAGAAGGAGACGTTACGCTGACAAGAGGATTTGTCTGGGGAGCTGCAATGACAGTCAGAAAAAAAGCATGGAAGAAATTAATTTCAGAGGGGTTCAGGTCATCTTTAACAGACAGGAAAGGAAATTCGCTTTCAGCGGGAGGCGATACCGAAATATGTTATGCGTTAAGAAACGAAGGCTGGAAAATTTGGTATGACCCGCGGCTTAAATTCAAGCATGAACTCACGGAGGAAAGACTGAAATGGAATTACCTGAAAAAGCTGTTCAGGGGATTCGGTGAAGCATCGGTTGGCTTAGACAAATATCTAAAAATCTTATACAAAAAAACCGGGAAAATTGATAATGCAGGTATTCCAGGATCATCGAGGAGAGAGCTTCATAAATTATTCTCGACACTGAGTAAACCATGGTACAGGAAGCTAATTACAAATGACGAAGCCGGGGAAGGTAATCAGAATGTCCCGATGGTTGAATATTGTCTGGGGAGAATAGACGGATTTATCAAGAGTCAAAAGAACTATAACCGCGGCGTGAAGCAGTTGAAAAGGGCGGCCCGCAAACACGATCTGAAGCTGCTGTCTTCTGCATTTATTAATAACTATGGAATTTTTCCGCGGTACAATACAGTAAAAAAACTAAACGGAGTTTCCATTGTCATCTGCACTTTTAACGGAGCCCGGAGATTACCGGATACCATCAGGCATATTGCGCTTCAGAAAACAGACCCACGACTGCTTTGGGAATTAATTGTAGTTGATAATGCATCTACTGACGATACAAAGAATGTAGTTTCGAAAGAATGGAAAAAATATAAGAGCAATGCGAGGCTTAAAATTTCTGATGAGTTTACACAGGGATTGAGCGCTGCGCGTCAGAAAGGATTTGATACTGCAAAATATGAATATATTGTATTGTGCGATGATGATAACTGGCTTGACGAAAATTTTGTGCAGAATGTTTATGAGATCATGAGCGGCAATGATAAGATAGGAGTATTGGGAGGTCCAAATGAAGCGTTGTGTGAACTGGAGCCGCCGGAATGGTTTGAATGGTTTCAGCACGGATATGCATCAGGTAAGCAGGCGGATCTGCATAGTGGAAAAATTTCAGAGAATGACATTACCTGGAAGAGAGGATTTGTATGGGGAGCCGGGATGGTAATAAGAAAAACAGCATTGAAAGAATTATACTCAAACGGATTTACATCCGTGATGTCGGACAGAAAAGGATATCATCTTTCCTCCGGCGGCGATTCGGAACTTTGTTTTGCGCTGGTTCTTTCCGGATGGCAGGTATGGTATGATACAAGACTGAAGCTAAAACATTGCATGCCTGCGGGAAGACTGTCATGGAATTATCTTATAAGATTGTTTCAGGGATTCGGGATCACGTCTGTAGGACTGGATTATTATGAAAAAGCGATTAAACTGGGAAGACTGGACCGCGCTGAAGAAAAAGTACTGGAGAAAGATTGGCGGTATGAGATAAAGAGAAGTCTCAAAGAATTAAGAAGAATCGGATTGAGAAAATTACTCGCGCTGAGAAATCCTCAGGACGGAAATACATCGGTACCGATGATTGAATATCATCTATCCAGACTAAAAGAGCTGATCAGGGTCCGAAAGGAATACGACAAAAATTTAGAAACCATAAGAAACGCTTCATGGAAAAAAGATACCATGGCACTCAAGAATGAGTATAGAAGATTTATTGAAACGGAGAACAACCACAGATACGGATGGCCATGGAGTGACAGCTCAGACAATGAGATTTCATTTTCCGAAAACGGGAAAGATACACCAAAGATTAGCATATTATCACCGTCCTTTAATTCTGAAAATACGATCGAGAAAGCTATACTCAGCGTACTAAATCAGGGTTACTCCAATTTTGAACATATAATATGTGACGGCGGATCTAAAGATGCCACAGTTAATATAATTAAGAAGTATCCTCATGTCAGGTATGTGTCCGAGCCGGATAAAGGACAATGTGATGCAATGAACAAGGCATTTAATATGTCAACGGGGGATATCATAGCGTATCTTAATGTGGATGATTATTTCCAGCGCGGAGTATTCAGAAAAATAGCAAAAGCATTTGAGGAAAATCAGGAAGCTGAAATGGTTGTTGGAAATTTATTCTTCGAATATGATGACCATACATTTATCAGAAAGCCGGAGATTGAATACGAAAAAATAATGCTTCCATTTAAATATATCTTTCCAATAAACCCGGTTTGTTATTTTTATAAAAGGAAAGTCCAGGAAGATGTCGGGCCTTTCCCGCTTCACAATCATTTTACAATGGACTACTGGTTCCTGTTAAGGGCATATCAGAATCATAAAGTGGTGAAGATAGAAGATTATCTCGGGACATTCTGGATGAACGGGCTTAACAAAACTTCCGGCGCTGACAACAGAAAAAATACTCATCTGATTGCAATTGAGCATTGCAGGGAAAACGACAGAAAGAAACTATCATTCTACCTCTATAACTATTACAAATTTTACTATTACGAAAGACAGCCTTATAATATCAGGTCTCTCCGTCAGAAAGCAGCAAGAAACCTCAGAAGAGCTTACTCATTAGCTACATTGAGGAAAAATAAATATTATGCCGAAAGGCTGTTTCAGAAAGCCCGGACCAGTTATTATCTGAAGAAAAGGTTCCGGTCAGCAACTATTCTTTTGTCCTCCTTTTTCATTTACCCGAAAGGATTAAATCAAAGATCGAGACAAAGCTTTTTTTTATACTCTGTTCTTGGAGCTAAAAAGATAGAGAAAGCAAAATTATTTTACAATTTTCTTACTACGCCTCCCGGTTTGCCGTTAGGCAACAAGTTGTTTTATTTCGGGAACGAATTCAGGAACACGGGAAAGCCTATAAAAGGCAGGCTGTTGTTGTTACTTACATATATTATTTCTCCTAAATTCATTTTCAAAAAGGATAAATCCCGGGACGCAGATACGGGGAAGGGATTGAACTATTTTAACCCGGTAAACCGGGCAAAGGGATTTGTTAATTTTTTCCGTTATAAAAAATACAAAACAGTCTCGTACAATTACTTTGAAAAAGCTGGAGTAAAATATTATTACCATAAAAACTTTCAGGCAGCTCTGTGTATGATGATCTCGCTTATGTTTCATCCGCATTCAGTAAAAAAGAAATCCCGTCAGAATTTACTGTTTCATTCAGCCTTTAGCGGGACCTCAAGGGAAAAGTTCAGGTTTGTTTATCATCTGTGTAAGGACAATCCCGAAAATTCGTTTGCTCACAAATTAAATTATTACGGTAATGAGCTCAGAAAAGAAAATAATTTTTTTAAAGGCAATGCTGTATTGATCCTGACATATCTTATTTCACCCAAATATATTTCAAAGAGGGAAAAAATAAAGAAATCAAATATTGTGTATGTGTCAGATAACATTGAAATAAAAAACCGCACGTTTTCAAATCCTCTGAACCCGGGAAGGGGCCCGACGAGAAACATAAGAAGGTTTATGAACGGTGAATATGATATCTCTTCAAAACTGAGATATTTTTATGAGATGTCCAAATTTAAAATGAAGCTGGTTTATTATTATTTCAGATACAGAAAATTCAAAGCGCAGTCCAAGGATCTGTATTCGCGCGCGCAGGAATATTATAAAACGGATAAGAGATTTAATGCCGTAATGCTGCTGATCCCTTCATTTATTTTGTATCCCGTTTCATTATTTAACAGAAATAAGATTGGTCTTATGTTCAATTCAATAATTGGCAAGTCTTTTGCAGGGAAAAAATAAGAACCGGAATTTTTAAACAAGACACTTCAATTTCATATATAAATAAAATTATTTTAAGAGTTAATTTTAATATGTCAATAGCTTGCAGAATGTTTTAAATGATGAATAAAGGAGTATCAATAGTTATTTGTTGTTACAACAGCTCTTTACTTCTCCCGCAAACTCTTAAGCACTTGAGTTTGATGAGAGTCCCCGAAAATATTCCTTATGAAATAATATTGGTTGACAATGCATCAAGCGATAACACTTCGGAAATTGCCAGGAGGTTAATTTCAGAAAATAATATTACCGCGCCGTTTAAAATACTGCATCAGCCGTTACAGGGATTATCTTATGCACGTAAAATGGGAATTGAAAATGCAAAATACGAGTACATATTGTTTTGTGATGATGACAACTGGCTTAATGATAATTACGTCGAGCTGAGTTTTAAAGTAATGGAGGATAACGCTGAAGTTGGAGCATTGGGAGGTGAGAGTGAGGCTGTGATTGAAGGAATCAGACCAGAATGGTTTAATAAATTTGAACAGAGTTATTCTGTCGGCAGGCAAAGTGAAATAGCCGGCGACATAACCCGGGAAGCGGGATTATTATGGGGTGCCGGAATGGTAATAAGAAAATCGGCATTCGATGAGCTTTCATCCAGCGGATTCAGATCTTTGTTATCAGACAGAAAGGGAGGCCTCCTGACATCCGGAGGAGACAGTGAACTTTGCTATGCCTTAAGATTGGCCGGATGGAAGATCTGGTACGAACCACGTCTGAAGTTCAGACATTATATCCCGCGTGAAAGACTTGAATGGAAATATTTAAGAAAGCTGAACAGAGCATTCGGAGCCCAAAAGGTCAACTTTGATCCATATGTATTGGCACTGACAACGGAATCAGGGAAGCAAAATTGGCAGAGTGAAACAGTACGCCTTTTTAAGAAGATACGCGGTTATGGTTTCAAAAAATTGATTCGGTTCAATGCATCATCCGAAGGAGACCCTGTTATTTTAAGTATTGAAAAATCAGTCGGGAGACTGACAGAGCTTTTGAAGATCAGGGGAAAGTATGATGAAAGGATCAATTCAATAAAGAATGCGGCCTGGAAAAAAACAGACTTAAATGTATTATTATTTTTTTAAAAGAATGAATCAGAAAATTTCGGTAATAACCACAGTATTTAATTGCGAGAAGTATGTTTCTCAGTCAATCAACAGCATTTTAGACCAGACCTTTGGTGAGATTGAATACATTATTGTAAATGACGGGTCAACGGATAGAACCCCGGAGATAATAAGTGAGCTGGCTTCCAGGGACAGCAGAATTATTGCTATAAATAACGAGACGAATCTGGGGAGAGTCAAATCACTAAATAAAGCACTGGAAGTCGCGCATTGCAAATACATAGCGCTTCAGGATGCCGATGATGTTTCACTTCCGAAGAGACTGGAACAGCAGTATGAATTTCTTGAGAATAATCCTGATCATGTTTTGGTGGGAACAAATATTGTTGTAATGGATGAAAACGGAAATTTTATTTCGAAACCGGTAAGACCGGAAAATGACCGTGAAGCGAAGTTCAGTTTGTTATTCAGATGTACCTTTGCAAACCCGAGCATAATGTTCCGCAGAAATGTAATTGAAGATAACAATCTGAAGTACGAAGACGATTTTATTCATGCTGAGGATTTCAGGATAATTTCATTGATAAGCCGGTACGGAAAAATTTCCAATATTCAGGATGTACTTGTTAAATACAGGAAGCATCCCAACAATAACAGCTTTGTAAACTATGATATTGTAAGAAGCGGCAGTGCGGTAATTGTAAAAGAGAATCTTGACAGACTGGGATTTAACATTGAAGAGCCTCAGATTAACAGGATAATAGATCTGATGTCCTCAAGAGGAATAAATCATGAGTTTTTATATGAAGATGTAAACTTAATTTTTCAGACAATAAAATCATTCAAAAGAAAAAACCTGAAGGGGAAAAATAAGGAAGTATTAAACACTCTGAAAAGAATGTCAGGATGGCTTGGCAGAAGAAATATAATTTCAAAGCCGAAATACCTTACATTGTATTTGTCGATAAAGACTTATTACTATAAAGAATCTTTTTTTAGTAGTAATTAAATTTATAATTTTCTACATTAACACTCACAAAATGTCGGGAACCAGTCTTTAGGTAATGAAATATCTTTCATTAAGAATAATCAGTTAAAGTTAGTTTTGTTTTAAAAAATTTCAAATATCATCATATTGAATTAAAAATTAATGATTAAGAGAAACAGGCTTGTATCTGTAATTATACCATTTTACAACAGGATCGATTTGCTGAATGCATCCATTCTGTCTGTAGTAGCACAGACGTATAAGCCGGTTGAACTCATATTGGTGGACGATAATTCAAGTGAAGTATTTGACCTCAGCAGTGTTGAACCGTATGTTTCACAGGATTTTTCAATCAAAGTTGTAAGGAACGACAAAAATCTGGGACCGGGCTTGTCTCGTGAAACGGGTCGTTTGATTTCAAAAGGTGATTATTTTGCATATCTTGATTCAGACGATTTCTGGCATAAGGATTTTTTGGAAAAGTTAATATCCTGTCTTGATCGGAATGCTGATGTAGGTATGGCATACAGCAAGACGCTGCTGATCAGAAATTCAGGCAATTTCTTAAGAAATAAAAATGACAGGACATTCAACAGCATTATACCGATTTTGTTTGATGTTCATGGAAGGCCCTGGGCTACAGGAGCCTGCGTCTGGAAGCGTGAAGTTGTGAATAGGATCGGACCCTGGTCCACTTCAAGGATCTGGGAAGATTATGAATATGATGTCCGGGGAGCCATAGTTAACAACAATATCATACATGTTCCGGAAATACTTTTTTATGTAAATATGGATTCAAAAGAAAAAATTTCCCTGATAAAAAATACGAAGCAAATGATAGTAGATAAGGCCAACTCTATTTTGAATATTTCCAAACATCTCAGAAAATCAAGATTTTTTAGTGATATGGAAATAAAAAAAAGAGTAACTTATTATCTGTTAACTTCGTGTGCAACCCTTTCTGATTTTAAAACAAACAGGCCATTGATTAGAAACCTATTCAATGAGTACAATAATTGGAAGGATAACAATCTTAGCTTTGTCAATGCATTCACTTCAATTTCTCCTCCAAAAATAAATTCTAAAGTATTCAGAAAAATCAGACAATTTTCTTAATTTTTTTAATTTTATGGTTTAATTTTATACAACCTTTTAATAATTTATTGTGTTTGGAAATGGAGTAAATTATTAATTAATTAAAGAAACCATTATTAATTAAATCTATTAATATCAGACTTATGTATACCCAAAAAACCCGCATCATTTTTCTTATTGCAATTCTCATTTCAAATTTTTCTTTTGCACAGAATTATAACTGGATAACTCCGAATAAGGCCTATTTGAAAATATCTGTTGCTGAAGATGGTCTTTACAGAATAGTTAAAACTGATTTTGTTAATGCCGGAATCAATACCTCTGCTATTGATCCACGAACGATTAAGTTATTTAATAAAGGCAATCAGCTCCCGATCTATTTTTTCGGCGAGCAGGACGGGGTTTTTGATAACAGTGATTATTTTGACTTTTATGGAACGAAAAATCACGGGGGACAGACAAATTTTTATGAGTCAAACAATACGGTTGCTTATACAACTAATGAATTTTATAATCTTTATTCCGATACAAATTATTACTGGGTTGGCTGGGACGGAGCCAACGGCTTAAGGTTTCCTGTCTCAAATTATACATCGCCGGTTCCGTTTCCTGACGGATATTTTTATGACAAAGTTCACTTTGAGAAGGACAATATTTACAGTCTTGGAGAAAATATTAGCTCAGCTGACCTTAGATTTTTGAATACCGAAAGGATCCGCGGAGAATCATGGTACTGGACTTTACTTTCTCCTAACCAGACTGTTTCGGATACACTGTCGACACCTTTCGTAAGCACTACTCCCCAAAGCGCATCCATAAGAGTTTTTGCATATCCTCAAAAGTACACTAATTTAATATTTAACGAACACAGGATAGAAGTTAATGTAAACGGAACAGTTGTCAGTACTTTATTATCAAATGATTTTAACCGGATTGATACAACGGTAAATTTTTCGAGCTCGCTTTTATCAGGTACGTCAGTAAATACTATTGCATTAAAATATTTATGTGATACTTCATTGGCGATGTATATAGATTTGTTTGAACTCAGTTATCCGAGAATGTTTAAACTGTCTAACTACAGGCTGTCTGCAGATCTTAACGCTTCGGATACAACATCAAAAGTATTTAAAGTATCGGGATACTCCTCATCAAATCCGTTAAATTTATTTGATGTAATTAATAACATCAGAATAACGAACTTCACAAATAATTCGGACACGTTGATATTTACCGGAAAAAGCAATGCTAAATTTGAAATAGTAAATGACACAATAAGAAAAAAGCCGCTGAGCATAAAACAGCGTCAGGTTCCGGACCTGGTCTCGGTTTCCAACGGAGCGGATTATCTGGTTGTATATAATTCTTTGTTTAATTCGCAGGCAGAGCAGCTTAGAGCATACCGGCAATCGCATGATAATTTCAGATCAGTCAAAGCTGAGGTCGAAGACATCTATGATATTTTTAATTATGGTTTGGCGGATCCCGTGGCAATACGAAATTTTGTGAAATACATTTATGAAAGCTGGCAGCTGCCAAAGCTGAAATTCATTTGTCTTTTCGGACGAGGTTCCCTTGACCCTAAAAAAAATTCATCTTCCTCAGCATATTATCAAAACTATGTTCCGGTCTTTGGCAATCCTAATTCGGATGGATATTTTGCAAATCTCAGATACGGAACATTTTATTATAATGATGAAATTTCTGTCGGAAGGATACCGGCTTATTATACATCAGAGGCACAGACCATGGTCGACAAAATTATAGCTTACGAAAATGAACCTCCTGCAAAATGGTGGAAGACTTTTTCTTATATAACAGGAGGAGGTACATTTCCGGAGCAGCAAAGTCATCAGCAAAGGTCAGATTTTGAGATCGGAACTTACATTATTCCACCACCTATATCCGGCGAACCTCATAAGATTTACAGAACGGATTCTTCGGGTTACGTTACGTTTAATTATGCTGACTCAATTAAGAATTACATAAACCGCGGGACACTTTTTGTAAATTTCAGGGGTCATGCGGGCAGCCAGGATTGGGAAGTCGGAATGCATGATCCTAATGTTTTAAATAATGGTAATAAGCTCCCAATAATATTAAGCCTTACGTGTTTTACAGGTGAAAATGCCAAAACTGATCACAGGGGATTTGGAGAAAGGTTTATGTATCTGAATAATAAAGGGTCAATTGGATTTGTCGGCACAACCGGCTGGAGCTACCTTTATGACGGAAACAATTTAGGTACGTATATCATCCAGACGTTCAAGATTGACTCGGCAAGACGCATGGGAGATCTTTTAAAGTCAGCCGGCGCAAGCATGGCTATGGATTCCTTATCATTCTCAACAAGACACACAGTCAATTGTTATAATCTGCTTGGAGATCCGGCAGTAAAACTGAGGATGCCCCGGATTCCGGAATTTCAGATCACTAATTCTGATTATAAACTTTCAACCGAGTCAGGAGATTTAAATACACCGGTTACTTTATCAATTTTTCCGAAAAATTTCGGGACATATGCTGACTCTTGCATGATACGGTTTCAGCTAAAACGATATAACCAAAATCATTCGATCAGAGATACTGTTTACAGGGCTTTCAGATTCGAAGATACTTTGAGATATGACTTTACGCTGGACTCTGTCGGAGTTTATAAAATGGTAATAAATTTGGATCAAAACAACTGGTATCCGCTTGAAGACAAATCCAATAATACGATTACAATAGATATCCCGGTAAGCTATTCTTCATTTATTCCGATTGGACCGGTAGATAATTCAATAATATACAGTGACAGCGTGGAATTCACCGGACTAAATCCTAACTTTGAAATTAATCAAAAGACTTTAAGCATTTCACTGGAACTGGATACGACAAAATTATTCAACTCTTCTGTTAAGAAAACTTTTGTCAACAGCAATCCTTCGGGAAGCGTTACAAAATTCAGAACCAGTGTGCCGTTGAATATCAACAATACTATTTATTACTGGAGAACAAATTCCATTATTAATAATGATACTTCAGGATGGTCCAAAACACAAGTTTTTACTTATTTTAACGGTACGAGCTCCGAAGGAGAATTCCGAATCGGACAGATACGTCAATTCCATTACTCCGACAGTTTTGTATAAAGCAGGTCCCGACCAGTTTCAGCAATCGGATTTCTTCAATACGGGATTCGGAAACGAAGGAATTAAACTGAGTGAATACACTGCAAATCTGTATATAAGATCGTACGGAAGCAATGCGGAGGAATCATCCTTTTTCAGCGTAGGAGATAAGAATATTTATATTGACGGAGGTTTGAATACGGGTATCGATATGCTAAAGGTCAGTAAATTGACCGGTAATATTTTACAGTTTAAGAATATTAGAATGAGCACTACTCCGGGCTCTTCCGATTCAATTATATCGTTTCTAAATACTTTTGATTCAACCCATTATCTGATGTTATTAAATGCTGCTTATGTTCCCGGGGGTAAATTGTTAACTGCTTTAGCGAAAACAAAGTTGAGACAATTCGGAAGTATATACTGTGATTCTATCGGAACGCTTGGCTATTTTCACTCTTGGAGTTTGATTGGATATTTAGGAGCTGCCCATTCCCAGATATCAGAATCATTTGATCCATGCTGCAGACCGACTCCAGGATGTTTTTCATGTTCTCACTGGACAGAGTCGATAAGCTCGATGGATGTCATAATTAAGAAAACCAGCGGTACTGTTTCAAACATTGTTGGTCCTGCACAGGAGTGGACTGATTTTTCATGGAATCAAACTACTTCACCATTTAGCAGTCTGGTGTTTGATGTTATAGGAATTGATGTCAGCGGACAGCAGACTGTCTTAATGTCGAACCTCCAGTCAAATAAATTTAATGCACTAAATACGATTAATGCATATCAGTATCCGAGACTTAATCTTTTGGCAAAATTTACGATAGATACCACCGGAGGCTTAAACTCACCTGTATTAAATGCTTTGAATGTGAATTATTCGCCGTCAGCAGAGCTTGTTTTAGAAAATAATTCACTGGTGGTCAATCCAAATACTAAAGTTAATAACGTTTCTGATTTTTCTTTCGATTATCATAATGCAGGATATTCGGTTCTTTACGGAATTATAGTTAATATAAATTCAGGCAGTAATTTGTTATTGACAGATACTGTCAATACCGTCTTAAAACTTGACAGTACGTTGAATTATTCAAACAGTATTAATCTTCCCCAGTTCCGTGACAGCACCAATATAGTTATTTCCATAAAACCGAAAGGCAGTTTCAGTGAATTCTATACTTATAATAATTCAGCCGGCTACACAATTAAATCTCCTGAAACATTCGCGTCTTCGAAATTGGAAATTTACAGCGACGGAAGAATTGTAAATAACGGAGATTATGTAAGAAAGACACCGGATATAAAAATAAATTTATCAAAAGATATATCTGTGCCGTTATTATCCGATACTACACAATTGTCAATCAAGCTTAACGACTCCTATATTCCTTATTTCATAAATGGAAGACAGAATCCAAAGATCCAGACACTCGTCAGAGATAACAATTCCGCCGGGGATAACATGACTTTGAATTTCTACCCTGAACTGGAAACCGGTACAAATAAATTATTAATATCTTACAAAAATGAAAGTGATAATCCGGACACGGCTTCAGTAGAAGTTTTAGTAAGTGATGAATTACTTGTTAAAGATTTTTATAACTATCCAAATCCGATGAAAGGAGAAACGAATTTTATTTTCAACCTTGCCGGTTCTTTTCCTCCCACAGGGTTTAAGATAAAGCTGTATACCGTTTCAGGAAGGCTGATTAAGGAAATAAAAGCTCCCGTAAATATCGGATATAATCAAATTCCCTGGGATGGCAAAGATAATGACGGCGATTACGTTGCAAACGGAACTTATCTTTATCAGTTAATTGCCGAGGATGAAAATAAGACCGAATCACAGATTCAGAAATTAGTAGTTTTAAAGTAATGCAGACACGCTATCCGGGAATAAATTTTCCCCGGAGTATACTTATAAATTTTAACCGGAACCAAACTTCAAATTTTATATAAACCAAACTTATGAAAAAATTCATTGCAATTTTTTTCGTTCTATGTCTCTTTAGTAATTCATATTCACAGAATTACAGCTGGATCACTCCAAACAAAACATATTTAAAAATGTATGTCTCCGATGACGGCATTTACAGAATTAACAAAACAGATTTTACGAATGCAGGAATCAATACAAATACAGTTGATCCCAGGACAGTGAAAGTATTTTACAAGGGATCACAAATCCCAATTTACTTTAATGGTGAACAGGACGGAACGTTCGACGTAAATGACTATTTTGATTTTTACGGTACGCGAAACTATGGAGGGATCACCACTACTTATGAAACTGTAAATACATTTTATTATTCAACAAATGAATATTTCAACCAGTATTCCGATACTAACGTCTATTGGGCGGAATGGGGCGGAGCCAACGGTCTCAGATTTGCCACTTCTTCATATACAACTCTGAATAGTTTTACAAATCTTTATTTCAGTGATCTATTGCATTTTGAAAAAGATTTGTTTTATTCACAAGGTGAAAATCTAAATTCTGGTGATCTTAGATTTCTAAGCACGGAAAAATTCAGAGGAGAGGGATGGTACTGGCTTACTCTGTCAGGCAATCAGTCTGTGAGCGATACTTTTTCCCTACCTTTCTTAAGTCCCTCACCGCAAACTGCTTCAGTGCGGTTGTTTGCTTATCCGGTAAATAATGACAACGTCCAGTCTAACGAACATACAATGCAGATCAGGGTTAACGGAACTTTGATAAATACACTCATTGCCGATGGAATGAACAGGTTTGATACCACAGTTACATTTTCAAGTTCTTTGTTATCAAACTCAACCGTGAATAATGTTACAATAACTTATGTTCCGATACCGGGTTTCAGCGGTTTGATGAATTTCGATTTATTTGAAGTTCAATACCCGAGGATTTTTAAGCTCAGTAACGAAAAACTCTCAGCTAAACTCGGAGGTACAGATACCACTTCGAAACTGTTCAGGATCTCAGGTTATAATTCGGCAAATCAGATCAACGTCTATGATGTAAATAACAACATAAGGATCAGCAATACTTCCTTTAATCTCGATACATTAAAATTTACGGGGAAGAGCAATGCAAAAATTGAAATTGTAAATAATGCAATTACTAAAAAGCCTTTGCGGATAAAGCAAAAACAGGTTCCTGATCTGGTTTCTTCTTCGAACGGTGCAGATTATCTTTTGATTTATAATAAGTTGTTTGCTTCGCAGGCCGAGCAGCTGAGAGCTTACAGACAGACGCACGACGGCTTCAGGTCTGTCAAAGCGGAGATCGAAGACATCTATGATATATTCAATTACGGGCTCGAAGATCCTGTCGCAGTCCGTAATTTCTCAAAACATGTATATGAAAACTGGCAATTGCCGAAACTCGGATATATCTGTCTTTTAGGCAGAGCATCTCTTGATCCGAAGAAGAATTTATCCACATCTGCTTATTATCAAAATTTAATTCCAACATACGGCTATCCTCCTTCTGACGGATACTTTGCAAATTATAATATAGGGACGTTCTGCTATTATGATCAGATTGCTATCGGCAGACTGCCGGCTTATTATACATCTGAAGCACAAAGCATGGTTGATAAGATCATTGCTTATGAAAATGAAGGACCAGCAGACTGGTATAAAGATTTTCTTTACATTACCGGAGGAGGAACCGTTTCCGAGCAAAACTCTCATCAGTTCTGGTCTAACTTTGAGATTGATACATATATTAAACCTGTTCCTATATCCGGTGATCCTCATAAAATCTACCGTTCGGATACTTCGGGCGGAACAACATTTAATATAAAGGATTCCGTTAAAAATGACATCAGCAGAGGATGTATGTTTGTTAATTACAGAGGTCACGCAGGAAGTCACGACTGGGAAGTCGCAATGAATGATCCGAACACTCTGAGCAACGGCAATAAACTTCCCTTGGTTTTGAGCCTGACCTGTTTTACTGGTGAAAATTCATTAGCAAATTTCAGGGGATTTGGCGAGAGGTTTATATATCTCAGCGGTAAGGGTGCTATAGGTTTTGTGGGTACTACAGGATGGAGCTATGCGACATACGGAAATAACTTCGGGACTCACATGATTCAGACCTTCAAAACAGACACTACGCGGAGAATTGGCAACCTTACAAAATATGCAAGTACAATGATGAGCCAGGATTCTTTGTCATTCAGCATCAGGCATACTCTTAACTGTTATTCATTGATTGGTGATCCCGCCGTTAAACTCAGATTTCCGGTAAGACCGGATTTCTCCATTACCGATGCTGACTATTCATTGTCAAACAATTCTCCAATTGTCGGGGATAATATTTCTGTCGCCATATATCCTAATAATTTCGGACTGAACGGCGACTCCTGCAAAGTAAGATTTCAGCTGAAGAAAAATAATCAGAATTATTCACTAAGGGATACGATCTTAAGAAACTTCGGATTGAAGGACACAATAAACTACAACTTTCAGATAGATTCACTGGGAATTTATGATCTTGCCGTAACTCTTGATTACGATAATTGGCATCCGCTTGAAAATAAAACAAATAACTCTATTACTATTAGAATACCCGTCAAAGACAATTCCTTTGTTCCTTTAAAACCTGTTGCAAATTCAGTTGTAAACACTGACAGCGTGGAATTTGTCGGACTTAATCCGAGAGTAGCTGCCGGTAATGATATTACAGTGCTGTTACAGCTGGACACTAATATGCTCTTCAATTCCCCGGTCAAAAAATTTTTTGAAATTAAGCACGCATCGGGCGTATTCACAAAATTCAAGACCTCTCTTCCGGTACCGGTAAACAACAGACTGTATTACTGGAAAACCAATTCGGTGATCAATAATGACAGCTCCGGGTGGACGGGCATTCAGACATTCGTTTTCAATAACACCTTTTCTTCATCGGGTTACAAAACTAAAAATCCTGATTCGGATGAGCCTGTAAATTCAAATACAACCATTTACAAGTTTAACAAGAACCAATTTTCAGCTTCAGACTATTCCAATACGGTATACAAATCAAATGGGGTTGAGCTGTCGGACTATACTGCAAATCTTTTTGTAAGATCTTTTGGAAGCAATGCGGAGGAATCATCTTATTTTTCTGTTGGAAATAAAAGCATATTTATTGACGGCGGAAAGAATACAGGTCTTAATTTGCTAAAGGTAAAAAAGCTGACAGGTAATATTTTGGAGTTTAAGAATCTTCGAATGACCACTAATGCACCTTCCTCTGACTCTTTAATTACTTTTCTTAATACTTTCGATTCAACACATTACCTGATGTTGTTAAATGCTGCTTATGTTCCGGGTGGGAAAAAATTATCAAATAATGCTATTGCCAAATTGAGACAATTTGGAAGTACATATTGTGATTCTATTACGAATTTGGGTTATTTTCATTCATGGAGTTTTATTGGCTATCTGGGTGCAAATCACTCTCAGGTTTCAGAATCGTATGATCCCTGCTGCAGGCCAACTATTCCAACCTGTTTTAACTGTTCGCACTGGACTGAATCCATAAGTTCGATGGATGTTACTTTTAAAAAGACAATGGGAACATTATCCGTTACGGTCGGTCCTGCTCAGTCGTGGACAGACTTTTCATGGACGCAGACATTGTATCCGAACAGCAATATTTTGTTTGATGTTTACGGAATAGATGCAAATAATCAGCAGACATTATTGCTTTCAAATATACAAAGCAATCAGTCAACAAACCTGAGTTCGGTCAATGCATATCAATATCCGAAATTGAACCTCGTAGCAAAATTTAACATAGATACTGTTAACGGCATTCAGTCAAGTGTGCTGAATTCTTTAAAGGTAAATTATATTTCACCTGCCGAACTTGTTATGGATATGAATTCTGTTCAGTTATCCTCATCCTATTCACCCGGTTCGGAACTAAAGATCCAGTTTAATAACCATAACCCGGGTTATCTTAATTTGCCGGGAGTGATTGTTAATGTTTATAAATTTTCTGCTGTCCCTTCAAATCTGATTTTTACGGATACAAACTCATTTGCGATAAATGTTGACAGTATGAAGACCTACAAAGGCAAGTTTCTGCTTCCCAAATTAAAACAGCCGACCAAACTTTTAGTCAATGTCATACCTAAAGGTCTAAACAACGAGTTCTTTAATTATAATAATAATTATGATTTTACTGTAATTTACACGCGCCCCTCGGATCAGCCGTTTGTGCAGGTCTACAGTGACGGGCAGCTGATAAACAACGGTGATTTCGTAAGACAGAACCCTGAAATAAAGATAGACATTTCCGGTTCTGAAAATAATTCGTCCCTAATTTCCGATACGACACAGCTTGCTCTAAGACTTAATAATTCTTATATCCCTTATTTTGTAAACGGCATTCTGAATCCAAAACTGAAATTACTTGAGAAGGATAACTCAAAATCCGGAGAAACGGGTTCTCTCTATTTCTATCCAAATTTGAGTAACGGTCCTAACAGGCTTGCGGTGGTTTATCACATTGATAGCGATAATCTTGATACGTCTTCGTTCGATGTCATTGTAAGTGACGAGCTTCTTATCAAAGACCTGTATAATTATCCAAACCCTATGAAAACGGAAACAAGCTTCATGTTTAATCTGGCAGGCTCTGTTACTCCTGGCTTGTTTAAAATAAAGATCTACACAGTGTCCGGAAGAATCATCAAAGAACTTGAATATCCGGTAAACATTGGATTTAATCAGATCCCATGGGACGGAAAGGATGCTGACGGTGATTATGTTGCTAACGGAACTTATCTCTATAAGCTGGTGGCCGAAGATGACAGCAAATCAGAGACACAGATTCAGAAGCTGGTTGTTCTTAGATAGCGGTTTTTAAAAATTTTTACTCAAAAACAAAAGGCGCAGTTAATGTTAACCGCGCCTTTATTATTTTTCTACCTTGAAAATTATTTATTGAGACAGATCCGTTTCGATCAGCGATGTTATTTCTTCAGATTCCGGTTTGACTTTGCTTTTGAATCTTGCCGCGATATCTCCGTTTTTATCTATGATAAATTTTTCAAAGTTCCAAGAAATATCTCCTGCCGGCTCGGAATTATTTATCAGCCTTTCATAGAGTGAGCTTCTCTCATCTCCAAGAACACGGATCTTATCAAACAGCGTGAAGGTCACGTCGTACTTGGATTCACAGAATGTTCTGATCTCATCGTTGGTTCCCGGTTCCTGCTCGCCGAAATCATTACACGGAAAAGCAAGTATCTCGAATCCCCTTTCTTTGTATTTCAGATAAATATTTTCAAGCCCTTCATATTGCGGAGTGTACCCGCACTTTGAAGCAACGTTAACTATGAGCAGGACCTTTCCCTTATAGTCGGACAGTTTCTTTGTTTCTCCGTCCATGGTTTTTACCGACAGGTCATAAATGTTCTTGTTCAAATTTTTATTTCCTTCCGCTTCATTTTGGTTTTTCCGGATCTGACCCGAATTTTCTCCGGTTGATTTTGAACATCCGCACACAAACAGCTGAAAGGATATGACCGCGGCTGCAATTATTATTCTGTTTATCATTTCAAATTCTCCTTTAGGTTTTATTTACAATCAACATCATATGCATAATAGTAATTATGAAATTATTTTTCAGTGTTAATTTTTCCAAGCTCACCTTCACTGCTTGCAATTACAACACATGCAAGTGAATCTGCTATTACGTTCGGGACTGTCCTGCACATATCGAGAAGCCTGTCAACTCCTATTATCAAAGCGATTCCTTCTTCCGGAATTCCTACCGACTTCAAAACAATAATAAGCATGATAAGACCGATTCCCGGAACCGGTGCAGTTCCGATTGCAGCTAGTACGGCGGTAATAACAATCGTAAGCTGCTGTGTAAGATTCAGATCCATTCCGTAAACCTGCGCAATAAACATCGCCGCAACAGCCTGGTAGAGAGCAGTTCCGTCCATATTGACAGTTGTCCCGAGAGGGAGCACAAAGCTCGCTATCCTGTTCGGAACTCCCAGCTTTTTTTCACAGACGTCCATCGTTACGGGCAATGTTGCCGCAGATGAGCTTGTGGAAAAAGCTACGGCGATGACCTGTCTCTGAACTTTGAAAAAGGTAATCAAATTTACTTTTGTAAAGATCTTCAATAAAACAGGATACTCAACAAAAGTAAGTATCAACAAGCCAAGCACTACAGTAACCGAATAAAGCAGAAGAGTCTGGAGAATATTGAATCCGAATTCGGACACAGTAGCTGATATGAGTGCAAATACTGCGTAAGGAGCAATGTACATTATTTTCTCGACAAGAAGTATCATTGCGTTGCTCACCCCGTCAAAAAAATCAATAACTGTTTTTACCTTTTCACTCTTTATCTGTGATAAAAATATTCCGGTGAGTATGGAAAAAAATACTATCTGCAGAAAATCCCCGTCAGCAATCGCGCGGAAAGGGTTTTTTGGAACAATGTTTACAAGGAAGTCCACAATGTCCAGAGAAACATTCTGTTCGATCTTGCTTTGCGCATCTTCCTGGAAAGTTTCGAGAAGTCTTTGTTTAGTATCTTCCGGCATGAATTTTCCGGGCTGAATAATATTAGCACAAACCAGACCTATTGTAATCGCTATCACCGCGGTCAATGCATAGAATCCTAGAGTCTTCCCCCCGATCTTTGCAATATGCTTCAGATCAGACAGCGATGCCGCGCCGACTATCAGAGAAGCCAGTACAAGCGGGACAGCGATCATTGTAAGAAGTCTTATGAATACATCCCCAACCGGTTTTAACAGAACTCCGATCGTTTTAACCTTACTTACTTCTTTTATATTTTCAATGAACAGCTTATCTTTATCCGGGAATGTGGCTTCGATCTTTAATGACTCCTTAAGCTTCTTATCTTTGATCGAGTTGAAATATCTTATTATTGCTAGCTGTGAATTTGAATCGAATGACTTTATCAGTGAATCGTTTTTTAAGAAATTTATTTCACCCCAGTCTTCAATTAGAATTACTTCCTGAGCTGTAATTATTTTGAGCTTGCTCTGGTCCATGTGAAATATTGAACCGAATACAGCACCGAGAATAACACCCAAGACTATCTGCGTGTGAAGTTTAAGCTTGAATTTTTTCAATAGAGTCTTATCAATTTTTATTAATAATTTTTTCCCTGAGCTTTTGGGCTGCAAATAATACAAATGAGCCTATAAGGCTGACAGTCATAATAGTGATCCATAGTTCAGGTCTTATATACTCGATCTCATAAAACATCTTGAGAAACAAAATAACACCGGAGTCAATATTTGTTGCAGCAAGAAATATATAAAGTATGAGAATCATAAAGCCGTATAATAAGTATGTCAACTTATTATTGTCATCCTTAGTGATGACAATTGAAAAGTAATTCGCAATATTTATAATTACCATTATTGTCAGCATCACCATCTGAATATCCGACTGTGATACATTAAAAGATTTTTTTACGAAGTAGATCCCGAGATATCCGGCTGTGACAATTATCAGAGCCGAGATCAGGACAAACGAAACCAGGTCATTCATGAAATTCCTCGTCTTTTCTATGTTGTGAATTCTTAAGGGTAATTATGAATGCCGGCAGCGCTATTCCGAATATGTTTATCAGTGAAACTCTCCTTGGTGTAAGCGGAAAATCAAGAAGGAAAAATAATGACAGCAGCGAAATGTATATTACAAAAAAATTCTTTGTTAAGAAAAGCTTTCCTAAAGACTTGACGGAATTAACAATCTTGTTTCCCTCATCAAATATTTCCGGCAGTAATGAAAATTTATTCTTTAATAAGACAATGTCGGCAACTTCTTTGGTAATGCTGCTTCCTTCCTCCATAGCTATTCCCAGATCGGCTTCCTTTATTGCAGGCAGATCATTTACGCCGTCACCAATCATTGCCGTATATATTTTTTCCTTTTTCAGCGTCTTGATTATTCTGAGCTTGTGTTCGGGTTTCATTCTTGCGAAGATGATCTTTTCAAGAACTATTTTTTTAATTTCGCTGTCATCCGCCTTTTCAAATTCATCTCCCGAGATCATGTCACTGTCTTTGATTTTCCAGCCGATTTCATTTGCTACTTCCTGTATTGCTTTAGCCGAATCGCCTGATAATATTTTGATCTGAATTCCGTTTTCATCAAACAGCCTGATCGCATCGAATACATCGTCTCTTATCTTATCTACAATTGAAATAATGCAAAGAGGCTCTATCTGTATATTGTTTAAAGATTGTTTTATTTTTTCTATTGGTCTTGGTGATTTTATTTTTCCGAATAAAAGATTTCTGTAAACGCTTAATTTATTTTCTTCATATAATTTTCGAGCCTCTTCCTTTAAACTGATTTCTAATTTGCTCTCCAGAATATCATAAGCTCCGAGAATAAATATTGTCTTATGGTTTCCTTTCTCTGTCTCAAGCATGCTCATCTTTCTTTCCGAGCTGAAAGGATATTCGTCGATAAACTCATATTCTTTATCTGCATCAAAAACATTTATTGCTTCGATCGTTGCATTCTTATCGCCGGTGAGTTTCGCATAAGTGCCTATCAGCTTCTTTATCTCTTCATCCGTATTGTCATTTCCGAGCTTAATGATCCTGTGATACACTTAGTTTATTTTGTGTAAGAGTTCCGGTCTTATCCGTACAGACCACTTTCACATTTGAAAATGATTCAATTGCATTAAGCTTCTGAACTATTGCGCCGAGCTTGCTGATTCTCGAAACACCGACAGCAAATGTCACCGTCGCCATCAATACAAGTCCCTGCGGAACAAGAGAAATCAATATTGTCGAAATTTTTCTCACAAAGTCAGTATTGAATCCTCCCGTGTTGTAATATTATTTCAATTATAACAAGAGCAACAGCGACTGCAAAAAGAACTTTTACAATCATGTTGATTCTCTTTTGAAGAGGAGTGAGATCAAATTTATATTTTTTTGCCTGCTGTGTAATTTGCGCGGCATAGCTTTCATTACCGATTTTTTCCGCCTTATAAAATCCGTTCCCGGAAAGACAAAAGCTGCCGGAAAGAATTTCATCTCCTTCCTTTTTCTGAATGGGATTGGATTCCCCTGTCAGAAGCGATTCGTCAATTTCAAGATGATTTGAAAACTCTACCTTTCCGTCAACTACCGCCTGGTCACCTCTCTGAATTTTTATGATGTCATCAATAACAATTTCCGTTGGATCAATTGAAACTTCCGTATCGTCTCTTACCACGATGACATCTTTCTTTAAAAGCAGGCTTACTTTATCGAGAGCTCTTTTCGCTTTTATTTCCTGAAATATTGCGATAAAAGTATTGGTAAAGGCGATCATAAGAATTCCGAAGCCATCCAGAAGGAGCCGTTCATCGGAAGATGAATAATAAAAATAAAGAAGGAAAATTATGATTGAGAGAATGACTAAATTAAATACGGAAAAGATGTTTTCGATAAAAATCTCACGAATGGTTTTTGTCTTGGGCTTTGTCGCCTTATTCTGAAGACCTCTTGAAATTCTTTCCGCAACTTCTTCTTTGGTTAATCCGGTGAATTGCAAATGAGATAGATGTATAATAAATTTGAAAGTTGCTTAAATTATTAAATTTTGATTAGAAAGGATATATCGGAATTAGTCTTTGTAACTTTAGTGTGTGAGGTATCTCTGTACTGCAAGATTTCAGAAGTTTAACAAACCCTCGGAAATTTTCTTGCAGAGAAAATTCAGCGGTGCAATTTAATTATCTGAAGATTCAGATTTGAAATTTGAAATTGATAATTTGCAATTGAATAAGTTACTGACCTTCATTTATCAGCTGAACAGGTTCAGATTCATTCCAGCTAAGATAATATTTCGGATCATTCATTTCCTTTGCATAATTTGTAAGCTTAAGCGGTCTGAATGTATCCATCATCACGGCAGTTTCAAGGGTTTCTTTCTTTCCCAGATTCGCTTCGACTGTTCCGGGATGCGGACCGTGCGGGATCCCGTTGGGATGAAGACTAATGGATGCGTAATCAATTCCTTTTCTGCTTGCAAAATTTCCGTCAACATAATACAGCATCTCATCCGAATCCAGATTGCTGTGATTGTAAGGGATGGGGACAGACAACGGGTGATAATCAAGAAGTCTCGGGCAGAATGAACATATCACAAAACCCGGGGCAGCAAATGTCTGATGAATCGGCGGAGGCATATGTATTTTTCCGGTGATGGGCATGAAATCATTCAATATTAAAAATCCACGGAAAATAAAATCCGTCCCATCCGACTATGTCAAAAGGATGAAATTCATAATGAATGGAAACTATCTGATTTCCTTTTTTCACTTTGACTACAAAGTCTCCCTTCTCATCAAAAGTTACCAGCTCTCCCGGAGCTTTTATGTCTCTCTCACAGTACGGCGAGTGTTCCATTAATTGTCCGTGTTCGTTTCTGTATCTGGAGGGAGTACGTATCGGACCGTTAGATTCAAAGATCAGATATCTTGCTTCATCTGTTTCATGATACAAGTTTATAAATTATTCCTCTCGGTATAACAATATAATCGCCTTCTGTGAAATTAAGATAACCGAGATTGACTCTGCAGCTGGCCTTTGCCTTCATGAATGAAAATTACTTCATCACACAAAGCATTCTTATAAAAATAATTCATTTGTTCTGCCGGTCTGCACACACTCATCACCACATCATTATTGTACATTATCGGTTTTCTTCCTGTAACAGCATCGCCTTCCTTCTTTGGCAGGCTTTGTCCTGAAATGATAAGGACGAAGCGAAGCTTCTTTCCATTCTTCTATTGTGACATGTTCAACTTTGTCTGATATGCTTTTTATCTTTGCCGGGGAATTGATGTGATATGCATTTGTATAAATGCTGTCAAATCCGATCGTTGAAAATAGTTCTTCTTTATAAAGAGAGCCGTCCGGCTGTCTGAATTGAATGTGTCTCTTTTGCGGTATCTCACCGAGTTTATAATAGTAAGGCATTTTTTCTAAAATTAAAAATTAAAAATAAAAGTTTTTTATTAATCAATACTCAATACCCAATACCCAATACACATTTACTTCACAATTGTTTCTTCATACTCTTTCATCTCAAGATATCTTTCCGCATCTATTGCTGCCATGCATCCTGTTCCGGCTGCGGTTACAGCCTGTCTGTAGTAATTATCCTGAACATCGCCGCATGCAAACACACCCTCAATATTCGTTTCGCTCGTAGATTTTTTTGTAATGAGATATCCGTTTTCATCCATATCTAAAATTCCCTTGAATATCTTGGAGTTTGGCTCGTGTCCTATTGCAGTGAAGAACCCGGAGCATTCAATTTCATAAATTTTATTTGTCTTCAGGTTCTTTACCCTGACTCCGGTTACCGATTTCTTTTCGTCTTCGTGCACTGCCGAGAATTTCTTCAACAACAGTATTCACGACAAATTTTATTTTAGGATTGCTTCTTGCCCTGTCGAGCATGATCTTTGATGCCCGGAATTCTTCCCTTCTGTGAATGAGTATTACTTCACTTGCATGCCGTGTGAGATAATTTGCTTCTTCCATTGCTGTATCACCTCCGCCAACCACCACGACTCTCATTCCTCTGAAAAAAAATCCGTCACAGGTTGCGCATGAAGAAACCCCGTATCCCATGAATATTTTCTCCGATTCAAGTCCGAGCCATTTTGCTGATGCTCCGGTTGAAATAATTACGGTATCGGCTGTGTATTCCTTATCTTCTTCATCACATAACCTGAAAGGTCTTTTGGAAAAATCCACTTTTATAATATTTCTGAAAACAGATTTTGCGCCAAATCTGTATGACTGTTTTCTCATTATATCCATAAGGTCAGGACCCATAATTCCATGTTCAAAGCCGGGATAGTTTTCCACATCCGTTGTTATTGTCAATTGGCCTCCGGGCTGATGGCCTTCAAAAATCAGCGGGTTCAGATTTGCTCTTCCGCTGTATAATGCTGCTGTAAGTCCGGCAGGTCCCGAACCTATTACAATTACCTTGTGATGATTCTGCTGTATTCCGTTTGTTGTGATTTCCATTTAATTTTTGTGATATAATATTTTATATAAAATTATTTCCCGTGACGCTTAATCTCAAGTAAATATCAACTTACTTTTAAAAAATCAATTTTCTCTTTTAAAGTATTGTTGTTCGGATTTCTTTCCAAAGCCATTTTCCAAAACTTCAAGGCATTCGGATAATCTTTCATTCCGTTGTAAACATCACCAAGATGCTCCAGAACCACTGCATTATTCCTGTTTATCTCAAGTGATTTCTCAATATACTCTTTTGCAAGTTTATAATTTTTTAATTTAAAATATATCCATCCCATTGTATCCAGATATGATGAATTCCCCGGGTCTTTATCAATGGCAATTTTGGCCATTGATAATGCTTTGTCTAAATCAATTCCTCTTTCGGATAAATTATAAGCATAATTGTTGAGAATGAGTGCATTCTGGGGGTCGATCTTAATTGCTTTCTCGTATGTATTCTCGGACTTAATGAACTCTCCCTGATTATCATAAGCAAGTGCAAGCGTCGAAAGTATTCCAAGGTCATTTGAATTTAACTCGATGGCTTTTTCGAAGTAAGGTATTGCTTCATTCTCTTTGTTCATGCTCTGAAGGGAAAGACCTTTAATATAATTCAGCCTGTATTCATCCGGAAATTTCTTAAGCCCTTTGTCTAAAGCTGTAATTGCTTCTTCCGGCTCTCCCTGCTGAAAATAAGCAAACCCGATATTGATATATGCATCTCTTGAAGTATCGGCGTTTTGAATTGCCATATCAAACTTTTCACTGTATCCCGGTTCTTTTTTCAGTATATCAATTGCACCCAGGTAATAATATGGAATCCACTGTGAAGGATAATCCCTGTTCAGATTTGCAAAGATATTTTCAGCAACGTCCGTTGCAGATGGATCCTGCGAGATCAGATTGAAATATAATTCGCCCACCTGAACTTTTTCAAGGAAACCAAGCGAATCTTTGCCGAGCATTTTACTGAAATTCTGAAATGCCTTGTCACTTTCATTTTGTTTGAAATATATTTTGACAAGTTCGGTCTGTATTCCTTTGTCCTCCGGATTAAGCAAATACAGCTCTTCGTAAATTGTGCGGGCTTTAGGGTAATCACTTACATTAAGATAAAGGGAAGCAAGAAGCTTTTTTATTTCAATGTTGTACGGATCAAGCTGAAGCAGGCTCTCAAGTACTTCAATTGCCTTATCATAATTTTTGTAGCTTATATAAATCTCATACATCTTGTTTAATACATCATAATCATATCCAATAAGATTGGTGATCCGGTCATAAATCTCTATTGCCTTTTCCGGCATGTTCAATTCCTGATAAAGCCGTGCAAGCGAGTAAAGTCCGAAGGTATAATTACTGTCAAGCGTGATGATCTTTTCATAAGCTGTGACTGCTTTCCTGAACTCCTTTTTTTCAATATAAATACTTGCAAGCAGTTCTAAAAAATCTTCGTCATCCGGCTTGATATCAAGAGCTTTATTTATCTCAATTAATGCCTCGTCAAATTTGGATAGCTTGTAGTAAACTTCCGACAGCGCATAATAAATGCCCGGGGCTCTGTCGTATTTTAAGGCAGTCCTGAAATTTTCGACTGCACCGATGAAATTGTTTTTCAGCTCCAGAGTTTTGCCTTCAATGAAGAAATACATCGCTTTATCGCTGCCGGAAATCTTATCTTTGTTACTCTGTGCGAAAGTGAAATTGGAACTAAGTAGAATAAAAAAGAATTGAATTGTAAAAAAATATTTAAAATATACGGATTTCATAGCTTTGTATACAAAAATAATCCCTATGAGTTCAACAAACAACGCAGTTAATTATTTACAGGATGTCAGGTGTTTTGTTAAAGAGAACAAATATGAATTGTAATTTACTTCCGAGCACATCTGTCCAAAACATTTAGAAAATATTCTGAATTTAAATTGAGTGTATATTTAAAAAATATGAGTTTACAGTTTACATGTAGATTTTTGCAAAATTCCGTAGGAATGAAATTTTAATAGAAATAAATTACACCAATGGGCAAATCCCGTAGGGATATTATTTCAATATTTAATCACTTGAAAAGTTTTATAATTAATTAGCTCCGCTTTTCTTTTCACAGGCGGGTCTGTTTTTAAAAACATTTATTATGAATTTGATTTTGATTCAGATAAATAAATATTATGGTCAAAATTTTTTTATTTTGGGCAGTACTGATATTTAATTAAAACCTTTTATAACTTTTGACTTTTTTAACTGACAGCAAAAATCTAATTTAAATTTAAAATAAAGGTAATGAATAAATGACTTCAGTGAAAGCAGACTTACACATGCACACAAATTATTCCGATGGAAGATTATCCCCCCAGCAGCTGATAGACGCTGCGAAGAAATCTGAACTGTCAATTATCAGCATCACAGACCATGACAATGTAAATGGAATTCCGGAGGCGATCCGGTACGGAAAAACAAAGGGGGTTCAGGTAATTCCCGGAGTTGAGATAAGCACTGATATGGGAGAACAGGAAGTTCATATTCTTGGGTATTTCATCGATTACAGGAATAAAAAATTGCTTGATTTTCTTTCTTCATCAAGAAAGATGCGGATCAGGAGAAATGAAAAGATTGTTGAAAAACTCAATACGCTGGGAAGCAAGATCAAATTTAATTCAATTCTGAAAAAAGCCGGAACGGAAACTTCGATCGGCAGACCTCATATTGCAATGGAGCTGAATGAAGAGGGATTTGTAAATTCATATTACGATGCTTTCATAAAATACATAGGGGACGGAAAACCGGCTTATGTAAAAAAGCCTAATCCGACGGTCAAGGAAGTTACAAAGTTAATTTCCGAAATGGGTGGTCTCTCCTTTGTTGCGCATCCGGGTAAGGTTTTAAGAGATGAACTTTTGCTGAAGCTGATCGAAAACGGCATTGACGGAATTGAGACAATTCATCCCTCACATTCAAAAGATGATGTGGAGTATTTTAACACAAAAGCAGCCGAATATTTTCTGCTGACAAGCGGAGGATCGGATTTTCATGGAGGTGTTAAGAATGATATGAGGAATTTCGGAAAGTTCTTTGTTTCAATAAATGAAGTTGTAAATATGAAGAGAAGATTATTTCTTTAAATTTAATTAGTAATATTTTGTATGCTAAATAAGAATGAAGGTGATCTCAATCCGGAAAATCCAAGGATCGGGATTATCGTGAGCAAGTTTAATGAACTGGTTACAGAAAACCTTCTGAAAGGAGTGATCAGGGCATTGGAGAATAACGGGCTTGCTGAAAGCAATGCCGAAGTCTTTTTTGTGCCGGGTGCATTTGAAATACCAACTGTTCTGAAAAAACTATGCAGGCAGAATATTGATAAGAAGAGGTTTGACGGGTTTATTACAATCGGATGCGTCATCAAAGGGGAGACCGCTCACTTCGAATATATTTGTGAAAGTGTTTCAGACAGCATAAACAAAATTTCCTATGAATATGAAATACCGACAGGATTCTGCGTACTGACATGCTATACTCCTCAGCAGGCATATGAAAGAAGCGGAATTCCTCCCGATGCGGAAAATAATAAGGGATATGAAACAGCTCTCGCTGTTCTTGAAATGATCAGTCTCCTTGATAAGATATAAATTCCCTTATTATTTTGAAAAAAAATAAATTCTCTGATTATAAAACATGTATTAATTATTTATTTGATCTTGAGAGAGCCGGGATCAAATACGATCTGAAAAATATCAGGTCTCTTCTGAAGTTTTCAGACAATCCTCAAAATGATTTTAAATCAATTCACATAGCCGGAACCAACGGAAAGGGTTCTGTCTCATCAGTAATCAATTCAGTGCTTGTTGAGGCAGGATATAAAACCGGGCTTTACACATCGCCTCATATTAAAGATTTCAGAGAACGGGTTTTGGTCAATGGAAAATTCATTTCCAAAAATTTCATTCTCGATTTTACAGACAGGATCTATAAAGAGATTGAGAGAATAAAACCGAGCTTCTTTGAAGTTACGACTGCCATGGCTTTTGAATATTTCAGGTTCATGAAAGTCGATTATGCAGTAATCGAAACAGGATTGGGAGGGCGTCTTGACTCGACAAATATATTAAAGCCCGTACTAACCATAATTACAAGCCTTTCGATAGATCATACAGGGTTTCTCGGAAACAGTATAAGAAGCATCACACGAGAGAAGGGCGGGATCATTAAAAAAAATATTCCATTGATTACGGGAAATATTCCTGAGCTGTCGAAAGGGATTTTAAGTAAAATTGCGCGAAGTAATAATTCAAAAATAATTTTTTCCGGGAATAAAAATAAAATAAGGATAATCAAAAGGACCGAATCAGGATTTTATTTTGATATGAATAACAAGTTCAAAAAACTCTTTTTTCCTGTGATCGGAGACTACCAGATAAGCAATATTATAACTTCGTTAAGCGCAATTGATGAAATAAGCAAATTGGAAAATATAACTTTCGGAATTGACACATTCAGAAATGCCTTTAAAAATTTAAGAGTAAATTCAAACCTTTACGGGAGATTTGATCTGATTTCAAAAAATCCAAAGGTAGTGATCGATATTTCACATAACCTGCAGTCAATAAAAAACATAAGAGGAAATTTGAAATATTTCAAATATGAAAAACTCATAATCATATTTGCGATGATGTCGGACAAAAATTATAAGGAGTGCCTGGTCGAGCTCAGTAAATTGTCATTGAGGGTGATTCTCACGAAGCCCCGATACTACAGATCTGCGGATCCGCAGACACTTTATAAAGCCGCAAAGGAAAAATCCGGCTTTATCGCAATTGATAATCTTAAGGATGCGTATATGCATGCAAAAGAAGAGGCAGGTTCAGGTGATTTAATTCTGGTAACCGGCTCTTTTTTTCTCGTAAGTGATTTTCTGAAGATTATTTGAACCGGATGATAAATATAATTAGTCTATTAATAATAAACTCAAAGTTTTATATTTGTATATGAAAACAGAAGATGTTGAAACAATGGGAATCATAGGTTCCGGAACAATGGGCAGGGGAATAGCCATTTGCACTGCATCTGCCGGTTTAAAAACCATTCTTTACGATATCAGAGATGAAATACTGGAAAATGCTAAGACATTAATTCAAAAGGATCTGTTCCGTGGCGTAGAGAAAAAAAAGTTCACGGAAACAAAGAAGGATGAAATTTTCAGCAGCATTTCATTTACTTCTGAGTTCGGTGATTTAAAGGATTCTGATTTCATTATTGAAGCAGCACTGGAAGACATTGAGATTAAGAAGGATGTTTTTTCAAAACTTGATTCAGTGAGCAGACCGGAAATAATTTTAGCAACGAACACGTCATCTTTATCGGTTACGGCAATCTCAACTTATGTGAAGACAAATCCGGAGAGAGTGATAGGGATGCACTTTTTTAACCCGGCAAACATAATGAAGCTTGTGGAGGTCATCAAGGGAGTATTTACTTCCGATGAGACAACGGAAACAACTGTAGAATTGTCCAAAATGATCGGCAAGGTTCCCGTGATCGCAAAAGATACTCCTGCGTTTATAGTTAACAGAATCGCCCGTCCTTTTTACGGAGAGGCACTGAAAATATTAAGTGAAGGAAGTGCCGAAGTAAAGACGATCGATGAAGTCATGAAAGACTGCGGAGGCTTTGCTATGGGTCCGTTTGAACTTATGGATCTGATAGGCATTGATGTAAATTTTTCCGTAACAAAATCCGTGTATGAAGCATTCTTTAACGATCCAAAATACAGACCAAGCTATTTACAAAAGAAAATGGTTGATGCTGATCTTTTGGGAAGAAAAACAAAAAGAGGATTTTATAATTATGAGTCAAAGTTAAAAAACATAAGGAAAAACCGTCGTCACGGCAAAGTAGATTTTAATACTGAGGAATTTAAATTGATTCTGAATTCCAGATCTCAAAGAATCACTGCTCCGCGTCTGGAGATACTCGGAATTCTGAAATCCAATCACAATCCGCTGACTATTTCGGAAATACACGATAAGATCAAAAATAAGAAGACAGATCTTGCAACTGTTTACAGGACGATAAATTTATTTACCGGGCTCAGAATAGTAAATGAAATTGATTTTAAAGATGAATTCAAAAGATATGAACTTATATATGACAGACATCATCATCATCACATAGTCTGCAAAAAATGTAAGCGTGTGGAGAATGTAGAAGCGTGCGTGCTTGAAGAACTTGAGAAATTTTTGAATAAAAAAGGCTACACTGAGATAACACATTCTCTTGAATTTTTCGGAGTGTGTGATAACTGCAGGAGTATTAGGTATTAGGTATTAGGTATTAGTATTGAGTATTGAGTATTAGTATTAAGTGTCTTGTCCTGAAATAGGTTTACACTTTACAAACTTTACAAACTTTACAAACTCACTTGATAAAGGCAATCATTTTTGATCTTGACAACACTCTTGTTGATTTTATGTTGTTAAAGAGAGCAGCTGTTGATGCTGCTATTTTTGCAATGATAGATGCCGGCTGGAATATGTCATTCGATGATACAAAAGATTTTATCAATAAAATTTATGAAGCTGAGGGAATTGAGTATCAGCAGGTATTTGACAAAATGTTAAAGAAGTTCTTGGGAAAGTTGATTATAAAATAATTTCAGCAGGAATAGTTGCATACAGAACTGCAAGGGAAGCAGCATTGAAACCTTATCCCGGAGTATTTCCGACATTGATCGAACTTATTAAAATGGGATTGAAGCTGGCAGTGGTTTCAGATGCACCGTCCAAGGAAGCATGGCTGAGATTATCATATATGAATTTTCATCATCTTTTGATGTAGTGATCACTTATGATGAAACACGTGAAAGAAAACCTTCTCCTGTTCCTTTTAATATGGCTCTGAAAGAACTGAATAAAAGCGGGCGAATGTCTGATGATAGGGGACTGGGCTGAGCGGGATATGGTCGGCGCAAAAGCAGTTGGGATGAAAACAGTTTTTGCAAGATATGGAGATACTTTTGATACGGTAAATCCTGAATCCGATTATGATATCAATTCTATTTCGGAACTGATTGACATTGTTAAAAAGGAAAATAATTTAGTTGAGTAAGGTAAGTTTGGTTATGAAAATAAATTGATGATTATCTTAACCGATCCTGCTATTCAACTAACTCAATAATCCAGCCAATGATAAAAGGTTTAGGAATAGACATAATAGAAGTAAAGAGAATCAAAAAATTAATGGAAGGATTACGGTGACAGATTTTTTCAGAGGATACTTACTGAGAATGAAATAAATTACTGCAGAAAATTTTCAAAGCCGGATCTGCATTTTGCGGGAAGGTTTGCATCAAAAGAAGCATATTCAAAATCCATAGGCACAGGTGTCGGAAAAGAATTCAGATGGAAGGATATAGAGATCTTGAATAATGAAAAGGGAAAACCGTATATAGTTCATTTAAAGGAAAATGAATTTTCGAAATTTAAATTTGAGATAAGCATTTCACATACGGAAGATTATGCATGTGCTGTTGTGAGCTGTGAAGAGATGTAGTTCAATACTTATATTGAGTTCCTTTGTAATGCAAATGTTCACTCAGATATCTCACTCCACCCAGTCACAGATAAATACATTCGTCTCGCCTTTTATGCTTCCGTTTCTGTTTGAGCAAAAGACAAGTTTCTTTCCGTCGGGAGAGAACATCGGAAATCCGTCGAACTCATCATAGTAAGTTATTCTTTCCATATCTGTTCCGTCAAGTATTAATTTTATATATGTCAAAGTTTCTGCCGTTCGGATCGGCAATGTTTGAGCAGAACAGAATTCTCTTGCCGTCGGGAAACCAGTATGGAGCAAAGTTAGCAGCTCCGTTATTCAGTAACCTGAATTTTATTTTTTCCGTCCGCATCCATAATCCAGATCTCAAGTCTTGTCGGTATGTATCAAGCCCTGCCCCAGAAGCTCTTTATAATTTTCGATTTCCTCATCATTATTAAAAGCAGTTCTTCTGTAAACAATCTTTGAGCCGTCATAAGAAAAGAACGGACCTCCGTCATAGCCGGGTTCATCGGTAATCTGTCTGACATCGCTGCCGTCAAGATTCATTGTGTAAATATCGATGTCACCGTTGCGTGTTGAAGTAAAGACAATCTTATCGCCGACGGGAGAAATAGTAGCTTCAGCATCATATCCTTTTTCCGAAGTAAGACGGTTTAAATTTGTTCCGTCTTCATTCACTGTAAAAATATCGTAGGTGTCATACAAAGCCCAGACATATCCTTTGGAAAAATCAGGCTTTGGCGGACAGTCATCTCCGGCCAGATGTGTTGATGAAAAAAGAATGGTCTTATTATCAGGCAAAAAATAAGAACAGGTTGTTCTTCCTTTTCCCGTGCTGACAAGTTTCTGATCTGTTCCGTCAGTATTCATAGTATAGATCTGATCGCACTTAGAATCTCCGCGTGTTGTCTGAAAGGAAAATTTTGTTCCGTCAAATGAAAAGTAACATTCGGCATTCTCTCCGCCGAATGTAAGCTGTCTAATATTTGACAAATGTATTTCTTCAGGCAAGTTTAAACTGTCTTTTTGTATATTCTCTGTAATTTCTGATTCTGAAAATTCTGATTTTAAAGGTTAGAATTGTAATGCAATAAAAATAAGTGATAACAATAATGATTTATTGTTCATATCTTGTAACGCTGAATACTCCTTCCTGATTATTGATTTTTTCGATGATTTGATTTAGCTGTTTTAAATTTTGAATGCTTAAGATGAGAGTTCCTTCAAACATGGAACTCTTGGTTTTTATATCAACACTTTTTATGTTTGAGTTAAAGTTTTTTGAAATTGTTTTTGTGATTTCATTCAGAATTCCGGGTCTGTCTTCACCGATAATCTTGATCCCTCCGGTAAATTCGCCCAAACCCGTTTCATTCCAGTTGATTTGAATTATTCGTTCGGGTTCCTTTAAAAAAAGATTCAGAACATTTTTACAATTTTTCCTGATGAATCCTGATTCCTTTTTCCTGGCTGATAAATCCTATCACATCATCACCCGGAATGGGATTGCAGCATTTCGCGAAATCATATTGAAGTCCGTTTATGTTTTGTGTGGATCCGGTGCCAAGATTTATTCCGTTGGTTGATGTTCTTGCTTCATTGACAAATTTATCAAAATTTGCTGCGATATTATCAGGAGCTTTGACCTCTTCACCCGAAACGGTTTTCTGTTCAAGATGACTGAAGTTTGGTTTTATCCGTAAGAATATCAACTATCTCGGCTATCTTGTTTTCATCCTTTGAAATTGAATAATAAAAATGGCCGGTGTCTTTATATTTTAGTTTGTGAACGATTCTCGAAAGTCCTTCATCGGAAATACGTATCTTATGTTTCTTTGCCTTTTTTTCCCAAAGCTCTTTTCCCATGCTGAATAAGTTTTCTTTTTTCTGTGTTAAAATATTTTCTGATATCTGATTTTGCTTTATGAGTAACAACAAATTTTTCCCAGTCAATTTTGGGTGTTTGGTTTTTTGAAGTCAGGATCTCGATCTGGTCGCCGCTTCTTGAGTGGAGTATTGAGGTTTACAATTTTTCCGTTCACTTTTGCACCGATGCATTTCAAACCATTTGTGTATGAATTTCAAAAGCAAAATCAACGGCAGTTGCTCCTGAAGGGAGAATTTTAAGTTCTCCTTTCGGAGTAAAGCAATAGATCTCATCCTGATAAAGATTAAGCTTAAAACTTTCAAGAACCTGCGATGATGTCTCATCTTTCGATGAAGTTTCAAGACTTTCACGTATCCATTTCATCCAGTTCTCTAGATTTGTATCATGAAGGGAATTATTTTCCTTATATTTCCAGTGAGCGGCAATACCTTTCTCAGCAACTTCATGCATTTCCTTGGTCCTTATCTGAACTTCAACCATTTTTCCTTCTTTGCTTACAAGTGTCGTATGAATTGACTGGTAGTTATTTTGTTTCGGAAGGGAAATATAATCTTTGAATCGTTCAGGAACGGGCAAATAAATCTCAGAACAAATTCCATACACTGAGAAACAGTCATTTTTATTTTTTGTATCTAAAATAATTCTGACTGCAAATAAATCATAAAGTTCATCGAAAGACTTATTTCTGCTGATCAATTTTTTATAAATACTGTAAAGATGTTTTGCCCTTCCGCTAGATTTCAAATTTAAATCCCTGCTCCTATTAGTCTTTCCTTTATAGGCTCAATAAATTTTCTTATGAATTTTTCCCTTTCCTTCTTTTTTTCTTTTAATTTTTTTGCGATTTCATCATAGATTTTCCTGTCGAGATATTTAAATGAAAGATCTTCCAGTTCGGTTTTTACCGATGATAATCCGAATCTGTGTGCAAGCGGTGCATAAATTTCAAGTGTTTCCTGTGCCAGCCGGATCTGCTTTTCGGTGGATAAAAATTCCAGTGTTCTTAGATTATGAAGCCTGTCAGCGAATTTTATCAGTATCACCCTTATATCCGATGTCATAGAGAGAAGCATTTTCTTATAAGACTCCACCTGCTTCATCTCATAATTCTCAAACATTCCTTCTATCTTTGTCGCACCGTTTACAATATCGGCAACCTCATCGCCAAACTCAGCTTTGATATCATTCAGAGTAAACTTTGTATCTTCAACAACATCATGCAGCAATGCCGCTGCTATTGATACCGAATCCAGCGGAATTTCTTTTGCAAGAATTAGTGCAACATCATACGGATGGGAAATAAACGGCTCGCCCGATGCACGCTTGTCATTTTTGTGTGCTTCATATGCAAACTTAAATGCCTGAGTGATTAGTTTATCATTTAAAAGATTGGCAGGTAAATTCCTGCTGCAATGATAAAGAAGTTCATCAAGCTTCTTTTTGTAAAATGTGCTGAACAAAACTAGATTGTAAAGTTTGTAAAGTTCATAAAGTCATAAAGTTCACAGTATCATAAAGTCCTAAAGTTATAAGTACATATATGTAACAAATGGCTACTTAAAAAATTTATAATTTGAAATTTGAAATTTATAATTAATTTCATGTCCCAAACATTCTGTCACCCGCATCCCCTAACCCGGGAATAATGTATCCTTTGTCATTTAGTTTTTCATCAAGACTGCATGTAATAATCTCGATAAATTTTTTTTCATTCTTATTGAATCGTTTTTCTATGGCATTGATTCCTTCGGGAGCAGCCAGCAATGAGACTACCTTGATCTTCTTAATTCCCATGTTCAGAAAATATTCGATTGTAAAGATAGTACTTCCCCCTGTTGCAATCATCGGATCCAATATAATCACATTCAGATCTTTTTTATCTTTAATTTTTGGAAATCTGAAATAATACTTGACCGGCTTCAAAGATTCCGCGTCCCGGTAAATTCCAATGTGACTTGTAATAACCTCAGGATATAAGTCAACGAATCCTTTTATCAGCCCGAGCCCCGCTCTTAATATGGGAAGAATAACAATTTTGTCTTTGATCCTTTTCCCGTTGATTTTCTTGAACGGTGTATTTACTGTTTTGTCCTCGAGTACAGCGGATGAGTATGTTTCTGAAGCAAGAATAAAGGATATCTTATCCAATGAGCTTCTGAAATTTGCTACGCTTGTTTTGTTATCTCTCATTATTGAAAGATAATGTGCTACCAGAGGGTGGCTGACAATTCTAAAATTCTTCATCAATTTCAATGATCTTTTAGTTTGCATAAAAAAATTCATCCCGGTTTAACGAAATGAATTTAAGTAATTTTTTCTGATTTCTTACTGCAGTAAGTTTACCTTTAGCGCAGTTATCACGTCCTGAGCCGTCTTTACCGACTGACCACCGGCTGAGATTTTCATATCCATTTCTATGCTCGTGCTTGTTTCTTTTCTGTCAACACAGCCCTTAGTAAGATTGTAAACTATAACTCCTTTCCCACCTGTCTTTGCGTCCTCTATTTTGTAGGTCATTTTCTTATCTTTTAATTCTTTCTGAATAAACTCCACCGCAAGATCCGCATCAATTGTCAGGAGGGTTTGATTATTTTCTTCTTTAATATCGCTTAGCTTGTAGCTTAAAACATTCTTAACCGGGAAGATCAGAATCTGGGTTTCGTAAGAGCGTGTCCAGGTTGAATCTTTATAAACTTCTGTCTGTGGAAACATTTGAAACTGCTGCTGCAGAACTGCTTTGATTGCGTCTTTTCCGAAAGAGTCTTTGAGAGACTCCTTTTGTTCCATGGTCAGAGTATCGCCAAGTGCCTTAAACATGTTATCATAAACCTTTTCCAGACCGTAAATTTCCGATATCTCGCCTTGCGGTGAAACCCTGGCAAAAAACTCTTCATTCATGATTGCATTATATTGAATAAAATCCGGTTTGGAATAGACCGAATCTTTTATGTTTGAGTTGTAAGTCATGCTCATTGAAGAATCGGCAGATGATGCTGTCGAAACAATATTAATACTGTCAAATTTGATCTTGTATGTAATTATACCGGACGATGATACATCATTGACTTCTTCCGAGTAAAAATAGCTTATATCCTGTGTTGATGTTATCTCTCTGTCAGCCGTTAATACACTCTTCTCTTTCGATGTAGTCTTTGCATTCATTGTGTATCTGAAAGTATCAGATACTTTGGGTCTTAGCACTAAGGAAACTTTGGTTCCCTTTTCATCTTTGATCAAAAGATCGGAATTCCCTGAACCTTTGCCGGAATCATTCTGCTGCTTGTCTGCATCGGATTTATCTTTATCTCCGCAACCGCTAACCGAAATACCTGCAAGTATTAGAACCAAAAAAGTTATTTTTGAAATTTGCCTTAACATTAATTTCCCTTCTGAATTTACTTTATTTAATATAAAATTATCTGAAATATACCTTTTATCAAAAAGAGATTCAAAGCAATTGAAACGCTTAAAATAAAAACAGAGCAGCCAAAATTAAATCAGACTGCTCTGTCAAAAAATAAACTTGCCGTAATATTATTTTCTTACTACTCCGGCATCAAGAAATTCACCTACTAATGTTGTCGCATATGATGAAGCCATGTCTTTCAAAGATGTGGGATTTCCTGTATTTGTCTGTGCCGACCACAATAATTGTTCGGTTGATAAATTATAAAAATTACTGGCAAGAAATATATTGGTATTTTGAACGTAATATCCGGGTGTATTTACCATGTTGTATGCTCCCCAGTAGTAACTGTTGAATCCGTAGTATCCGGAATAAGGTGTATAGAATGATGTTCCGGGAACGTACTGCTCGGATTCTTTTACATTCACGAGCGAAATAGTCATAACTCCGTCACAACCCTGCTTTTTAAGCTCTGCTGCTATTTGCTGCTTTTTTTCCTCATCTACTTTATGGTCTTTGTCTGAATCCACAAAGCTGTCGGGTAATATATTCACACCTGCGACCGCATTTATTCCGTTTTGGGTAAACTGAGATACAACTGCTTTTTCAACCGCTGACCTTTTTACTATATCGCCGCTTATTGCTATTACTGCAATCTTATTATATCTCTGTGCAGTAGTCGCCGGCTTCTTCCATGTTCCGGAAACTGTTGTTACTGATGAGCAGGAGGAAAGGTGAATCACGAGGGCTAAAACTGTAATACTGAAAATTACTTTTTTCATAAGTTATTTTTGTTAAGTTATTATTTTTTTTTGTAAAATCAGAATAATACATTAAATATGCAAGACTTATATTAAATGCAATAATTACATTTTGATTAAGTTCTTTAACAGGAAATTTGCTTTACATTCGGTCGTTGACAGGAAATTGTTACAAATAATTTATTTAATAATTAATTAGTTATTAAGTCGGTCATTTCAAAAATAGTTGAAACATAACCGCAATATAGGTAATATTGGTTCAAATAATTACAATACAAAAATGAAAACCATTAAGCCGTCAATTTTATTTTTACTGTTAACTCTATCCTTAAATACCTATTCGCAAAGCACTCCTCAGGAATTTTTTAATAACGGTCTTGAAGCTTTTTACGGAGCAAGGTTTCAGGATGGAATAAAGTATTTTGATACATATATCAAAAGCATGCCGAATGATTTTCAGGGCTTTAAATACCGAGGTTTGTGCTACCAGGGAATGAAAAATTTCCCGAGGTCAATTGAAGACTTTACAAGCGCCATACGTGTCAGTCCAAGAAACAGTGACGGTTATCTCAACCGCGGTAACTCATATTATTTCAGCAAAAATTATCACGCTGCATCACGAGACTATGATGATGCTCTTAGATTAGATTCAAGAAATTTTGAAGCGTATTTTGGCAAGGCGAGAGTCTTTCTTGACACGCGGAAGTTTGATCAGGCGCTGAAAGAAGTTAATTTAGCCGAAGGCGTGGACCCGATGAATGCAAGAGTTTATTTAAATAAATCTTTTGTTCATATGCAGCTTCTGGATACAGCCGATATGTTTGAAGATATAGCAACAGCTCTATACTATGATTCGAATATTGTTTTCACCGACTACAGACGGGACTTACTATATGTAAAAGTCGAAAATTATAAAAACGCTTTGGCAATAGTGAACAGTTTAATTCAGCAGAATCCGGGAAGCTATATGTATATATTCGCAAGAGGTTTTATTTATTTTCTGCTGAACAATTTTCCACTGGCTACCGAAGATCTGAAAAAGGCAGTTGAGATGAATAAGGATCCATCATCCCGCTTTATAGAAGTAATAAATAAAATTGCGCGGAGCATAGACCAGAACAGCAATTGAGTAAGGTGAGTGAGGTAAGTTAAGCCCTGACCAAACAATCGTCCTCCATTATTTAATTATTATCTGTTCTCCGATTTTCAGAATTTTAACTCTGTCTTTATATCCGGGTTCTTCCTGTATCATTTCAATCAGTACATCTCTTGGATAATCAGGCGGGGAGAGCTCTGCAATTGTTCCGTAATGTATTGGGATCATAAACTTCGCTTTTGTGTCGTCGAGAATTTTCAGTGCGCCTTTGGGATAGACGTGCCTGTTTTTCTTGTCAGTCTCATAACAATCTTTACACGGACCAATCGGAATAAACTCCACGTCAATATTATAGTTCTCTCCGAGATATTTAAAAAAATTATCATCATAGGAAGTATCACCTGAAAAGTAAACAGTTGAACCTTTATATTCCAGAATGAATCCGCAGAAGCCGTCGTATCCCCAAAGCACGCCGTCCAGACCATACCTTCCTCCATAATGAAATGCAGCAACTGAAGTGATCTTGATACTGTCGATGATTCTTGTTTCGCCGACATATATCTTTTTATTCTGCATCGGTTTTCTGAAAGGCTGAAATACAAAAGAAAGATCAGGAAGGAATTCTTTTACTCCTTCGGGGAAGACTAAATTTGCATCCGGAAATTTTTTCTCAAGTATTTCCAGACTGCCGAAATTAAGATGGTCCGGATGGGAATGTGAAATGAGAATTATATCGCATTGTTTCAGATCGCTGATGTCCAGTCCGGGCTCTACTACCCGGTGCTGGATCTCTGCTATATAATCTGTTAAGAAAGGATCAGTTATGATCACCCGGTCATCCATTTGAATCAAAACCGTTGCGTGTCCTACCCATAATGCAGAAAGTTTTACGCCTTCCCTGACCGGGTCATGTATTTTATTCTTTACTTTTTCCGGAGCTGAAAAATTCCGGAGTACATTGTCCCCCACATCATAAAACACCCTGCACCCGCTTATCAATAAAAGAAATGAAAGTGATATTAATAATTCTATGTTAAATTTTTTTTTCAATAGTATTTAAGATTTATCCCGATGTCATAGCGGCTCTGTGAAGTGAAGTTATAGTCAAACTGTAAACCGAGAACGCCGAAAAAAGTATACATCCCTGCTTCAAGAGAATAAAAATCACTGCCCTGTCCAGATTTATTTTTTCTGATATTGTATTTTCCTCCCAATGACAATGACAGGTATTCGCCGTATTCAGCGACAGGAATGTACAAGCGAGCACCCGTCGAAAGATTGAACCTGTCCAGATCGGAATATTGAAAACCTGATGTTGTCCATTCCGGCTGAAGAAATAATTCAACCGAACCGCTGTTCCTGCGGACAGGATTGACTTTAAAAAACTGAACCGGGCTAACCAGTCTATTTGCACTAAAAGAGTAATTAACCGGTGTGATATGCCATTTCAAACCGAATTGCAGACGTGGAATCATTTTCATTTCTGTCCTGATAAAACGTCGGTGAAGGCACAGCCTGAATCAGTGTCCAGCTTGTCCATTCAAGAAATTTATTCGGAGAAGTATTTTGAGAACAGGAAGATCTGATTTATTACTAAAAGGAAGATAATTAAAAACAGCCGGTTTATGTAACTCTTCAGCTAAAGATTATTTTTCTACAAATATAGTTAACCTGCATTCTAAATATAAAGTAAAATCAAAAAGACTTCATAAGTTTTAAAAAATTATTATTCACCGGGATAAATAACTTTTTACCAAACGCCTGCACCGACTTCAATGATATAATTCAAATGATCAATATTCATGAATCCTTTGTTCTTAATTCCCAATCTCACACCCCAGAACGGACTTAAGAATTTCAAAAACTTAAGAGGCGAATAAGTTACGTTACCCCTTAATTTTATCCCTGTCTCAAATGCAAAATCTGTATTATATTCGGTGGCTTCGACCGGATTTCCAGGCTGTATTTTTTCGACTTCCAGGCCTGCTGAAAGATAGGGGTCCAAAAATCTGGATGCCGATGGTGTATACAAAATGTTATATCCAAAAATATTTTGTTCCAGGTAAATCCTGTTAACCAGCCATCCACCGACGAGGGGAGCTCCCACATTTTTAATTATAAGCAGGGGAAAACAAATTGAAACTCCGGATGCTTCATCAGCCCGGTAAGAAACTCCGAGAGAGTTTATAAAATCTTCATCGACAAACCATCCGATAAAATCATTGGACGCAGACTCCTTTGAAATGTCCGGAGAATATTCAAAGTAGTAAGATTCCATATCATGCCTCAATAATTTAGTCCCGGCTTTTGACGGAGAGGGCATCGGTCTTAACTGATAGACTGCATTGTCCGGAGCATAGATTCCGTTGACTGTGTATTTTTTTCTCAGCGGACTGTCTTGAGGCAATGGCGGAAATACACGAAATTCCGGTCTTCTTACTTTTGCCATCCAGCTTTGAAAGTCAGATGAAAAAAGCTCACCCGTCCTGATTACATCCCGTATTCCCCACGCATCATTCTTTCTAACATTTACATCATAGCCCGGAGTATAATATCCGTCTGCGTTCATATCCGTGCAGCTGGCATGCTTGCCTTCTTCGACTAAAATAGTAAAGGGAAGAGACAATTCATAATCGGGATTACCGGAATCTATTTCATATATATTATCATACCAGTCCAGCGCATGCGCCTTTGCGGTAACCTTAATAAAAAATATTTTATAATGCTTTACTTTAGCAGAGTCGGAATAGTATCTTACAAAAAACTGGAACTGAGACTGCTCCGTGTCATGCTCATGGCTTCCGAGTCCGGCTTCAAATCTGTAATAATGACTGTAATAAATATCAATAGCTCTTACTTTGCTCAGATCAACTTCCGAATTTCCCGGATTGAAAAAATCTTTTTTAAAAACTTTGCCTTTTGAATTTGGTCTTGTAAGTATATATGTGACCTGGTAATAAACAACAGGGGAATCGGATTTGCTTTCAAACGGGAAATAAGTGGGGATCCGGATATCTTTTCCGGATTTATTTCTTAGCTCCGGTTCGTCGGCTGAAAACCAAAAGATCGGAGCGCAATAAGCTGCAAGTTCCGATACCTTCATTATGGGATTGATGCCTTCCCAGATTAAAAATGTTTTTATTATTCTTTGTTCGCGGTCTTCATCCTGAGAAAAGGAATTCCTAAAAGAGAAACTTAAGACAAGAACTGATGTTGTGCAGAATATGAAAAAAAATCTTCTCATATATTTATATTATCAAATATAAATACAAACTCTATATATCATTCTTTAAAAAAAATAAGCCCAGCTAAATGAGAATGATGAAAGATTTATAGTTATGTCTTTAAAGTTCACCGGTATCCTTGTATAAAGTGATTCAAGGCTAAGTATAAAATCCTGTCTTCCGGTGTATGCCAGCTGAATCATATAAAATTGAGTTAATCTTTTTGTAAATTCAAGTGTAGGAGACTGTGAATCTAATTTTATACCTGCACCAATTCCGATGGGAATATTGTCCTTTATATTTAAATTATAATTTGCTGAAGCACCTAACTGATAAGTAAATTTATCCTTGATTTCAAGTTTGTCAACATTTTCGCCGTATGATCCTTTTATATAGGACATCAGGCTCCAGGGCGGGCTCGGTGAAAATGCGGTTCTTAAATCGATTTCTCCGCTCAGAGGGTTTAGATTATTTACAAGACCGGCTTGAGAATAATTAGAATCAATCACTGCTGTGAAAAAGGAAAATATGTTTAAAATTGTTGAATTTGAATTTACAATCCGGACAGAGGTCGAAAAGATAGACTCTTTGAATTCTGCAATTTTAAAAAGCATTCCTGTTTCAAAATTCGTATTCGCAGTAACACCGGAGACAAATAACGAGGCAGTGTTTGTTCCCAACCTGCCTAAGCCCGAAAAATTCAACCATATTAATGCCCAATCCTGAATGGCATATTGATACTGAAAGTCTCCGCTGATGTAAGAAATGTCGGCATCTATTTTTAAAGTGGTTGAATCATTTAAAAGTTGTAAAGGGATTTTGGTCTGAAGAGAAGTTGCAAATCCCAGTGAGCTTTTAAGACTTGTATTTACAAACGGACTGCCGACAAGGTTGTTTATTGTAAACGGATTCCCGTTCAGTTTTGGATAATTCAGATTATTTTTTTGAGAAAAAGCAGCTTCTGTTAAACTGAAAGTAAAAACTGTCAAAAAAATAAAAATCAGTATATTTTTTTTCAAAACGTTTATTTATTTAAGTGGATAAATTATTCCCGTTGTCAGACTGAAACCCTTGCTTTTAAAGTTCTCAATATAAATCGGCTTGTCATCGGCAGATGTATAATTATTATTATTGTTAATATTAATCAATCCCTGCAGATAATCGAATTGGACAAACAGATATGGTTTGCCGACAGGTATCTGATACCCGACATTAAAATTTGATACAACGTCATAAGACTTGAACTGGTCTTTTATATCTTTTTCGGATGAACTGTTTGTAGATTTAATATTAGCAGATGAGAGAAACTGGACCGAAACGCCCGCGCCAACATAGAAACGATTACTAAAAATTTTAAGACTGAGCGGAAGACTGAAATAGCTTTGCCTGATCGTGAAAGTCACTACAGTATCATTTATAATATTGTTTTCATTTCCGAATTTTATTTTAGATCCTTTTGAGAGATACCCCGGCTGAAATGAAATGTATACGTTTTTTGCAATTCGTATTTCTCCGATCAGCGAACCGCCGTAACCAATGATTGATTGATAAGTTGCATTATCCGGCGATACGCCGCCGAATGTAGAGCTGCTGAGCTCACCTGAAAATCCGACATTAAACTGGGAAAAAGAATATTGAGTAACTGAGAACAGAATGAAAAAAATAAAAAATATTTTCCGGATCATCAAAGATTAAAATAATATTGTGTGCAAAGTAAATTAATTTGAAATTAATATCCATACAAAACTTTTAGTAAAACCTGACCCTGACAAATTCGGAATTCCGAACTAATATCTTTTTTCACCGTACCAAACCTAATTAATTTTAGAAGATCCCCCTTTTAAAAGAATTACCCATATATATTTTACTGTAATGAAAATTTAGTTAATACTCAAGCAGCGTGGTTAGTAATATTATTTTCACCGTAGATTTTTTTATTAATCTAACTTATATTTGCAACAAAATTTTTTTATATAAACATTAAAGTGAAACTTAAATTAAAAATAAATAGAAAGGGAAATAAATGACAAAAAAAATTAAAATAAAATTTCTCGCATTAGCGTTATTAATTTGCTTTGCCGGGATACTTTCATCATGTTATTATGACTACGGAATAGATCCGGATTCTTCAAATGTGGTGATAACAGTTTATGACAAAACTTATGATTTCGGAAGTGTACAAAAGTATTACCTGGTTGATACAGTACAGGTAGTCGGAGGAGGAACACTTACAAATAATTATCAATCTACAATTATTCCATTAATGGAAACTAATCTGAATGCATTAGGCTGGACTCGTGTTTCAGTGAGAGATTCGGCTGATGTTATAGTAGGTGCAGGGGTCACATCTACAACAGTGGTCGTAGACAACGGATACAATTGGTATGGTTATTATGGAAGTTACTGGTATTATCCGCCATATTATTCATATTCCTACTCATATACAACAGGAACACTGGCGATGTTAATAGCAGATAATCCTCCTACAAATAATCTTTCAGCGATTGAATGGTCCGGTATTCTAAACGGAGCAGCCGGTCAGTCGACTCCTACGACAACTTTAATTACGGAAGGTATCAATCAGGCATTTAGTCAGTCGCCTTATTTACGTTAGGTTCAAAATTGTAAACTTTAAAAAATTTAAATTAAGGAAAAAAATAAATGAAAATAAAATCAATCTTCTTAATAATTATAGCAGTCTTAATCTCATCATCTGCTTTTTCTCAGCAAAAAGGAAAATATCTTGCATCCATTTATTACGACATGTCATTTGCTACAGGAAGGTCTACGGATTTTGTCAAGAATCCGAGCTTTGCGGGTGTAACAGTTGACGGAAAGCAGTTCATCAGTAATAACACCGCCGTTGGTTTATTATTCGGCTGGAATGTTTTCAATGAAGAAGAAACCGGACTGCAGGTTTTTCCAAACGGAGCAGTCTACGGAAACACAGCCCAGTACTATAATATATTGCCATTGCTCGCAAGCGTAACTTATTTTCCGAACACAAGCAGAAGCGCTAAAACAAAGTTTTACATGGTAGGTTATATTGGGGCATACAATGTAATGCAGCAACTGGATATTGGAGTTAATACAATTGAAAACAATAACTGGCATTTCGGACTGGCACCTGAAATTGGCGTTTACTACCAGGCAGGACAGACAACCAATTTGACATTGAGCACAAGATATAATTATGCCTTCAGCTCCGGTGATGCTTTAAACGGAGATGACACTAATTACCAGTCATGGATAAATATTAATTTAGGTCTGGGATATAACAGCTGGTAAGAATCCGATCGTGTTTGAATGTGAACTTAAGTATGGTACATTTTTTATGTGCCATACTTTTATTATGGCGTTAATTGGTCATAGGCCTGTTACCGGCATACTTAACAATGCACCTGCAGTTATTAAAAAAATCACTCCTGAAAGGATCAGGCATACGTTCCGCAATAGATTTGACCTTAATGTATTTGCTATTCCGGCAAAGAACAAAACCCCCGCAAATAAAACAGTAAGCAGGACATACCTGTCAGAATTATTATTTGCAATGGAAGCCGATTCCATTTTTTCTATGTCACTATTATACTGAACCATAGCTTCTTTCTCTTCGCTAAGCTGATAAGATGGCATCTTCATAGGTGAATTAGGTGCATTAACATTGTTAAATGGATCTTTTTGCAGCCATTCTAAAGTAGCTTTCTTTAATGTTGAGTCAAATCTGCTGAAATAAAAATCAGATAAATTCTTATCACCGAGTTTCATAGAATTAATATACTGCATTAACAAAATTGCATCCATAGATTTAATTTGATATGCTTTTATGGCGTTCTCGGAAGATAATCTTCCGGCTTTAGCCGAATACATTAAGTTGAATGTCTGAATTCCATTCCATAGATTTGACTGATAGGCGCACCATGCAGAACCAACGGTAGCCAATGAAAGCAAAATAGCGGTCAATATATCCACCGTCTGAGTTGATTTCCTCTTTTCAGAATCCATTATAATATAGTCAACTTTTTTTCTTACATCTTCTAAAAGTTTTTTTTCCTCTTCTGAACTTTCCATTACCGGTTTTTAAAATTTTAGTTAATTACATTTTTTGAGCTGACAAATATAGATAGAATTTTTTTTAAATTAAAATATATTTCGGTTGAATTTATCTCATCGATCTCATCATTAAACTTTTTTAAAAACATTTGAAAAGGATATTTAAAGGAGTTTAAAAGATTTCAATAACATTTGATTTGATTATTTGTGACGTAAAAAGTATTTTTGCCTTTCGATTTTATCCCGCAGAGATTTTTTATCAGGTAACTATAAAACATTTTTTAAATAAATCATTTCTAAAAAACATAAATAACAAATCACATGGCAAAAGAAGCAAACAAGAAACCTAACATTCTGATTCTCTGGGGTGATGATATCGGAACCTGGAACATCAGTTTTAACAATCGGGGCATGATGGGTTATGAAACACCCAACATTGACCGCCTCGGTCATGAAGGAATTTCCTTTACAGATTATTATGGTCAGCAAAGCTGTACAGCCGGAAGGGCTGCATTTATTACCGGACAAAATCCAATGCGAACCGGATTAACTAAAGTCGGCATGCCCGGAGCTCCGGAAGGTCTTCAGAAAGGTGATCCGACAATTGCTGAATTACTTAAACCGCTGGGATATGCAACCGGTCAATTCGGGAAGAATCATCTGGGAGACAGGGATGAATTTCTTCCATCGAATCATGGATTCCAGGAATTCTTCGGTAATCTTTATCACTTAAATGCAGAAGAAGAACCCGAGAATCTTGATTATCCGAAAGATCCCGCTTTCAGAAAAAAATTCGGTCCACGAGGCGTGATTCACAGTTTTGAAGGCGGTGAGATAAAAGACACCGGACCTCTTACAAAAAAGCGTATGGAAACTATTGACGATGAGGTTACTGAGAAAGCGATAAATTTTATGGATAAAGCCGTTAAGGATGACAAGCCGTTTTTTATATGGTGGAATTCTACTCATATGCATTTCCGGACTCATCTCAAAAAGGAAGATGAAGGAAAAAGCAACGGGCAAGGACCATACAATGACACAATGGTTGCCCATGATGAAAATGTCGGCAAGCTGTTAGATAAACTGGATGAACTCGGTATAGCGGATAATACAATTGTAATGTATTCAACCGACAACGGTCCCCACTATAATACATGGCCCGATGCCGGAATAACTCCGTTCAGAAGCGAGAAAAATACGAACTGGGAAGGTGCATTCCGTGTCCCTGCATTTGCAAGATGGCCGGGACATTTTTCTTCCGGCAAAACTTTAAACGGAATCGTATCGCATCAGGACTGGCTTCCTACATTGCTTGCAGCAGCAGGTGAGCCTGAAATAAAAGAAAAATTACTAAAAGGATACAAAGCAGATAATAAAACTTTTAAAGTTCATTTAGATGGATTTAATATGCTTCCTTATTTCGAGGGTAAAGAAAAAGAAAGTCCGAGAAAAGCATTTTTCTATGTTAATGATGATGCTCAGCTTGTTGCGCTCAGATTCGGCGACTGGAAGGCCGTATTCATGGAGCAGCGCGCCAAGCAATTACAATGCTGGCTCGAACCGTTTGTTAATTTGAGAGCTCCTAAATTATTTCATCTTCGTCGTGATCCTTTTGAGCGTGCAGACGAAAACTCAAACACATATTACGACTGGTATCTTGATCGCGCTTTTGTTTTAATGGGAGCACAGGCAATTGTGGGCTCGCAGATCCAGTCATTGGTTGAGTATCCGCCAAGTCAGAAACCGGGTTCATTCAATCTGGACAGAGTAATGGATCAGCTGAAAACGGCGAATGACGGCGGGATGCATTAATTGTCAATGTTCAATGCCTGCCTGCCGCAGGCAGGTTCAATGTTCAATTGGAATGTTGAGTAATTTTTTTACAGATTTAAAGTATGAATATACAACCGTAAACACTAAGTTGATATTCAGATTGACTTAGTGTTTTTATTTTATAGCAATACTTTGGAGGGTAATTTATCATGCCATCTAAGGCAGGCGGGAAAATGAATTACTACTTCTCTAAAATTGTTTTTTGAAATTTGCCACGTTTTATTTCCTCCATCTTAAGAGTGATCCATTTTTTCCCGATCAACATCTTTTTTGAAAGCAAATATTGAAGATTAATAACATTACTGTTTACAGGCTCATTATTCAATTTTAATAACAGGGAATACGCTTTGCAAAACTCTTTGGAGTAATTGATAAGATGGGTTTTCGTTATCCGATCCTTTCTTAAGTAATTATTAAATTTTTTAAGTTCGTTGTGACCGTCATCAAAATTTTTCAATTCATATAAAACTTTTAGTTTTAAGATAGAAACATCTACAAAACTAAACGGATTTTTTCTTTTAATTTTCGTTAATAGATCCTTGCATCTTAAAAAGTCATTACTATCGAATAACATCATAGATTCGCTCAATAAAACAGTATCCTCTCTGACATCTGTCGGAAGAAGAGGTCCATACTTCGCAATGAAATTATTAGCCCATTTGTATTTCTTAAGATTTAAAGCAATAAGAACAATGTCGCGGAATTGACTCAGCGGAAAATTTTCAATTTTAAAATCTTCTACAAGACCTTCTTTAAGCTTTTTATTTATTAAGAAAAACAACTCATCAGTAGCGTCCGGTATGGACAAGTTTTTAAGCTCGATATTGTAATTCAGCATATAGACATAAAAGTGTTCCCTTTTTTCTTTCGAGATATTCCTGAGATCTTTAAAAAAAATTCTCTTTGCTTTTATATAATGTTCCCTATTGGTAAGGTCATACAAACTTTTATAAATATGATAAAGAAATTTAATAGTCGGATATAATTTATTCGGTGATTTTGAAGACCCGGAGAAAAGCAAAAATATTTTTTCCATGTTAAGAACCGAAAAAATTTCCTCATCCACAGTATTGGAGTTTAATACCCCGGCATTTTTGATCGCCCATATTTCTATGAGATTTTCCAGCAATTCAATTAAAAAGATGCCAAGTCTGTTATAACCCGATACAGCGATTTTCAAAACATATTTCTTTGAATCAGAATTTGATTTTAAATGATTCAAATAAATTTTATCAAGATTACTAACGATATGGTAATCATAATTTACAATTGGTTTATTTGACAGCTCATCTGTTAATTGTTTGTATTTATGTTCAAAGGGTAAGGTCAGATCCCTCTTATCATATTCCTTTAGCAAAAAATATCCGTTCTCAAAATTATTCAGTTCTAAAGATTTCAAAGCGAGAAATTTATCGGCGAGAATACTTAATTCAGAAAGCCTGTTCCATCTCGTTCTTTTGTTTTGAGTCTGAGAAAAATCTATTATTCCATTATTATCAGTTTTCAGTGAGGATAAGATCTTACTATAATTTCTCTTGTTGCCATTCCGGTCATTAATGATAAATTTATTAAACTCGGTCTTTTCGTTTGGTGTAAACGAATTATAGAGATTTAAAAATTTTATATTAGTTTTTCTTTTAACGCTCATGAGAATTGCCAATTGATAAAAGTATTGCTATTCAATATTCATATTTTAGATTACAAAATAAAGAATTAAAATGGGTAAGTTAAGAAATATGAAAGGTTGAAATATTGGGAGGTTATAATTATTTTTGTAGGATTTAATTCAAGGAAGTAGTTGGACGAGGAAATTAAGGTGCAAAATTTTAAGATCCGGCTGGTTGGGAGAGTTGAGACAGATATTCCTGGCATACATTCCGCGTAGATTTTGTATTTAATAATTCGGAAGAAAATCAAACCCCTTGTGTAAAATGGAAATCAATTTTTCAATTTCACTAAATTCTCCTATATCTCATATTTCTAAAATTAAAAACCACACACATGAAAAAAATTAATTTACTTATTTGTTTTTTTATCCTTTGTTCTATCCCGTCGTTTGCACAGGACGGAAAGAACACATTTGAAGTTTACGGATTTGCCATGGCAGAAGCAGGTTATAATTTTAAAACAATTAATCCTGAACTGGTATGACGCTCTTAGAGTTACAAAACTTCCTTCTTATCATAATGAATTTGCTCCTGACGGAAAAGTATTTTACAGTGTAAGGCAATCACGTTTTGGTGTAAAAAGCACAACACCAACAACTCTCGGCGATTTAAAGACTCAATTCGAATTTGATATGTTTGGAGTCGGATCGGATGCCGGTCAGACTACAATCCGTTTACGACAGGCATGGGGCTCATATAGGAAAATTCTTGGCCGGACAGACTAACAGTACTTTTATGGACGGAGATGTTTTTCCGAATTCACTTGAATACTGGGGACCGACGGGAATGGTATTTTACAGAAACATTCAGCTTCGGTATTCACCTTTAATGACCAAACAGGACAATTTAGCATTTGCACTGGAGCAGCCCGGAGCAAGCGGAGACGGTGGTGTTGTTAATGATTTCGAATCAAATCGCACTTGGTAACTGTTAAAGCGCAATTTAATGTACCTGATTTAACAGCTCATTACAGATATACAGGAAACTGGGGATATGTTCAGCTCGGCGGAATTGTAGGAAGCATTAAATGGAGAGATAGATTAATGATACCGCAGTTTTATCAGTTAAACGGAAGTGCAGTGAGATGGGGAGGAACCATAAGTACCAACATTAATCTCGGTAAGAAAGCTGTTTTCAGAGGACAGTATGTTTATGGAGAAGGAATGGAAAATTATATGAATGATGCTCCTGTAGATGTCGGTGTTGAAACAAATTATGATTCAGCCGGTGCCGGTATGCTTCCCCAGCCAATAAAGGGCAGAGCTCTTCCGGTTTGGGGAGCAACTGCTTTTGTGGATGTAAACTGGAGTAAATTGTTTTCAAGTTCATTCGGATATTCCGTTGAAACAATAAGAAATTCTGATCTTCAGTCCCCGATTGCATATAAACAGGGTCAATACGGTTTGGTAAATTTGCTTTATTATCCTGTGAATAATGTAATGGCAGGTATCGAATATGATTTCGGAAGAAGGGATAATTTCAGTGACGGATTTCACTCGACAATATCCGAAGTAAGATTTGCATTCAAATATAATTTCTCAAAGATCTTTAGCTGGGAATAAAATAAATTTACCTTAAAAAATATAACAATAATAATCATGAGAAAAGAAATTTTTATAAAAAACATAAAATTAATTTTAGCAGGTCTTCTTTGTACAATGTTCATTTCAGCACAGGTATTTGCACAAAAGAATTTACTTACAAAAGAAAATATTACTGCTGCCGTCAATGAAGCATATAACAAATACAAAGATGTAACCGAAGGCAAGAATGCAGATTACATACCTGCATTAGCGGAAGTTAATCCGAACATTTTCGGAATTGCAGTTGTGACTGCCGATGGTATGGTAATCGAAGTGGGTGACATAACTGATATGGTATCAATGCAGTCTATTGAAAAAGTATTTGCAATGGCAATGGTTATTGATGATCTAGGTACAGATGCATTAAAAGATAAAGTCGGAGTAGATGCAACGGGAATGAAGTTCAATGCAATCGAACCGATCGAATGGAAAAAAGGAAAAGAAATGAATCCGTGTGTAAATCCCGGGGCGCTAGCAACTACAAGTCTCATTAAAGGAAGTACCGCCGAAGACAAATGGAATAATATCATTAACACATACAGTGATTTTGCCGGCAGACAGTTAACTGTGAATCAACCTGTATATGAAAGTGAAGCCGCAACCAATCAAAGGAATCAGGCACTGGCATGGTTATTATTCGCTTATGACAGAATGTATTTTGACCCGGTAAAGACCACTGACGTTTATACAAAAGCATGTGCGATCAATGTAAATGCAAAAGATCTCGGAATGATGGCAGCTACTTTGTCGAATGCCGGAGTCAATCCTGTAACCGGCAAAACTGTTGTATCGGCCAATACAGTCGAACATGTTCTTCCTGTTATGGTAACAGCCGGTCTTTATGATGATTCCGGTATCTGGATTTATGATACAGGCATGCCCGGCAAGAGCGGTGTAGGCGGAGGAATAATTGCAGTTGCTCCCGGAAAGCTCGGGATTGGAGTAATATCACCACCCCTTGATGATGTCGGAAATAGTGTGAAGGCTCAATATGTGATTAAATATCTCTCTGAAAAATTAGGATTAAACATGTATAATGTTCAGCCGAATAAATGAGTCACTATCAATAGTTGTAAGTTCACGTCTGTCATATGACTCATTATCCCGCCCAGGTTACTACCCTTTCCCCCGGGCGGGTTATTTATATTAGTTTATTATTAATTCGAATAAAAGAATCGGAGGATTTATTTTGAAGCTGCCTGAACTAAAATTGTTTGCATCATTAATTCTACTCCCCTTATTTTTGCCATTAACTTTTGTCCAGCACATTGAAAATAGCTAATTTGTATTAGTGTGTTTATTTTGAAATTACTTATTCAGATTCACGTTAGAATTAATTTAATGTTAGATTGAGATTATGATTTTAATAGGGATAATAAATTTTGATCCGACTTCGTTCAGAAGAACCAGGCTATGTGTCAAATTTTTTTTCAATTTACAGAGCTTTTGTGTGGTATCAATTCTTTCATTTAATTGTCATTATGTATTTGCGCAAAAGTATAAGAACAACTTAGAGATCTACGGATTTGTAATGACAGATGCGGGATATAACTTTAATACAATTAATCCTGATTGGTTTGATGTAATGAGAGTTACAAAACTTCCGGCATTTGAAAATGAATACAAACCGGATGGAAAAGTTTTTTTTGGAGTTCGTCAGACAAGATTCGGAGTTAAGAGCAACAGTGTAACATCAGTTGGTAAACTAAAAACTCAATTTGATTTTGATCTTTTTGGTGTAGGTAAAGATGTTGGGCAGACAACATTTCATTTAGTCAATGCTTATGGGCAGTTAGGTGACTTTGGTGCAGGTCAGACCGGTACCGCATTTATGGATTTTGGTGTGTTTCCTGCTGCGATTGATTACTGGGGTCCGACGTCAAGAGTATTTTTCCTTAACCTGCAAATATTTTATGCGCCAATTCAGGAATTAGATCAAAGTTTAAAGTTTGCACTTGAGCGTCCGGGAGGAAGCGCCGATGGAGGAGATTACACAGAAAGAATAGAACTGCAAAGTGTAAAACCATTTTTAAATGTTCCTAATTTTACTGCTCATTACAAGTTGGGAAGCAGCTGGGGTTATGCACAGTTAGCGGGAATTGTAAAGAGTATCAAATGGAGAGATGAATCCGATACGTCAGCTGTCAATCTAAGCGGAAGCGCTGTAGGATGGGGAATGAACCTCAGTACAGTAATTAATTTAACAAAAAATGTGAAGCTGAAAATGCAGGGTGTAACCGGGGCAGGGATCGAAAATTATCTCGCTGACGCTCCTGCGGATATAGGTTTGGAAAAAGTAACCCATGGTGCTTCACAGACTGTAAAAGGCAAAGCTATACCTGTATCGGGATTTTTTGTATTCACGGAAATTTTATGGAGTAACACTTTCAAAAGTTCGATCGGATATTCTTACGAAGAAGTCAGTAATACAAATCTGCAATCAGCAAACGCCTTTAGAAAAGGACAATACGGATTAATTAACTTATTATGTTATCCTGATGAAAATGTATTGGCAGGAATTGAATATCAGTTTGGCAGAAGAGATAATTTTAAAGACGGTTTTTATTCGATTGATAATAAGATTCAGTTTTCGTTTAAGTATAGTTATTCGAATTTATTTGAGTTGAAATAAATTTATAGATTTCGGTAAAGTATTTTAAAGATAAACTTTTCTAAAATTTTAACAAAGTGAAAGGATTTTAAAAATGAAAGAGAAAGAATGGATGACACCGAAAGCAGCAGTAATACCAAAGGAAAGCAGGGAATGGGAAATGGGAAGATATGGACCGGTCTGGCCCAAGACTCCTGCATGTTACGGATTTACAATCATTGCCAAAGTAAAACCCGGAAGAGCAGAAATATTCCGTGAATACGGAAATAAACTTGTCAAGGCTTTGGAAGAGGCACCGAATGTCCTTGCTCCTCTTAAGCTTCATTATCTGAGATGGGTTCTTTTTGATAATGATACAAGATTCATGTATCAGGGAATTTTCGATACTGATTTTGATAAATATACCGAAGATGCAATTGCACTCTTTACACAAACCGGAATTAATACAGTATTTGAAAACCTCGAGGATTTTCCCATGGACTGGAAAACAAATACTCCTGCATTTGTAAAATTTGTGAGAGAGCATCAATGCAACAGCTTTGTCGAATATGGTGAGTATCCCTATGCGTCAGCAGAGGAGATTAAAAAAGCATTGAAGCTTAAGGCTGCATTCGAGAATATGCTCGATCAGATGCAGTGATCATACGCGCAGTATGATTCGATTGCAGTTGCAATCCTTGAGAGATATACACATTTATGTTTTGGTAGTAAGTTTATTTTTTGAAAATAAAAAAACGCTTTTAAGAAATGCTTGAACTTGAAGACATTCAGCACTACCTTTTGACACGTCCCAATGCCAGAATTGCACAATATGATTTTCTGACTTTCAAAAATCCCGTGAGCGGGCGTAAATGGATTTCCGAATTAATTGATATAATAGGAACAGTAAGCTCTGTTACGCACGGAAGCGAATCAGACATGCGATGGGTTACTGTTGCATTTACTTTTGCCGGATTGCGGGCTCTTGGAGTTGATGAAGAATCCTTATCAACTTTTCCTGAACCTTTCAGACAGGGAATGTCAGCACGCGCCGAAATGCTTGGCGATACGGGAGAAAATCATCCCGATAACTGGCAGGATAAAATTACCAGTCCTGATCTTCACGCTGTGGTAATTCTTTTCGCACGAGATAGGGAAGAAAGAATCCGATGTGAAAAAGAACATAAAAAATATCTTGATAAAAATCCGGGCGTAGAGATCATTTCGACATTGCTTCTTGAAGCAATTCCTCCATATGATTATGTCCATGAACACTTTGGCTATCGTGACAGATTGACGACACCTGTCATCGAAGGAATGGGAGTTGAACCTTCACCCGGATCTCATAAGGCGAGTAAACCCGGAGAATTCATTCTTGGCTATCCGGATGAAACAGGTGTAATACAACCATTGCCAAAACCGGAGATCCTTACAAAGAATGGGAGCTACCTTGCTTACAGAAAGATGCAGGAACATGTCGGAGCATTCCGTGATTTTCTGAAAGCAAACGGAAATACAATTGAGGAACAGGAATTAGTAGCTGCGAAATTAATGGGACGATGGAGAAAGTCAGGTGCACCGCTTGTTTTGTGTCGTGATAAAGATGATAAGGAACTGGGTTTTAACGATAACAGGAATAATGATTTTGATTATGAAAAAATGGACCCACACGGTTACGCTTGCCCTATTGGTTCTCATATCAGAAGAATGAATGTCAGAAATAAAAGTATATCGAATATTATGAACAGGAGATTAATAATAAGAAGAGGCGGAACATACGGTCCGCATCTTCCGGATGATGCTCCCGAAGACGGCGCAGACAGAGGTATTGCTGTGTTTGCCGGATGCGCCGATATTTCACGCCAGTTTGAATTTCTGATTTCAGTCTGGGCAAATGACAATGAATTTATGGAGCTTAACGAAAAAGATCCGTTCATCGGAACACAGGATAAAACACTGGATTATACTATTCCTAATCGTCCGATTAAAAAGAAATTAAAAGGAATACCGGCTTTCACAAATGTCAGAGGAGGGGCGTACTTCTTTTTGCCGGGAATAAAAGCATTGAGGTATCTTGCTTCTCTCTAAAGATACTTCAAAAAGATACTTTAAAATAAAACCACAATTCGTTTTAATGAATATAAAAAACTCCGTGAAATTAGTAGCAAATGTATTGTTCCTGATGTTTCGACAAGTAATTTTTTAAAAAAATTATAAAAGCTCAATAAGGAGTAAGGCAGTGAAGTCAAATGAAAAGTTAGCGCTTCGGACTTATAACCAGGTTCATATTCCCCGAAAATATGAAAAGGGAAAGCGCCGTGTTAGTGTTTATATATCGTGGAGTTATCCCGGTGAATCAAACAGGAATCCGGCTGAAATGGATAACAGGTTTTCAACAATGACAGAAGTTCGCAGAGTACTGTGGCCTAATTATGAATGGGCTGATTTGCAGACCTTCCTTCAGGGAATATCGGGTTCGCTTGAACTCTTCTTTCGGGGCTGGGTTTATTTTCAGGAATTCATAGCAGAAATTTCAGGCTACCCTGTTCCGGTTTATCAGAGAATTGACCAGGCAGGATATAAACTTCCGCTTGATGAAAGGATTCTTGAGGATACAGATACTCTTCTTGTATTTGGTCTTGATCATATGATCACAGATCAGGAAGCAAACTCAGCTGAAATAGAAGCTGTTAAAAAATTTCTTGAACGCGAAGGAACCTGCCTCATACTTGGACCTCACCATGATGTGGGTGTTTCCGAAGATTTAAAAGAAAGACAAATGGAATATCTTCATCACGGAGATGCATTGGTTCCGCGCCAGCAGCGTTTCGGAAAATACACGCGATCACTTCTCAAAGGTCTTGAGCTTCCTGTTGAAAATAAATATGGACTTCGCCCGGCAACTGCAAAAGGAAGTAATACAATTGCTCCCTTTAATGGATTCAGGGATTTGGATACCAGGGGCTGGCTGGATGGTGTAAAAAATTTTAATTTTCATTTGCATCTTCCTCATTATGCAGTTACCGGAAATGATGAATCAATTCATGTTCTTGCTATGCAGCCAATTGATATGACCAGACCTCATCCGTTTACTGAAGCCGGAAACCGTGAGTTTAATTCATTTATATGGGCGGAGCCAAAAGGTAAAAGAGCCGGTGACATTTTGATAGCTGATTCCACTATCTTCAGCTTAATATTCGGCGGAGATGAAAGTCTGGAGAACTTCTGGAGAAATATTGCTAAGCCAAAATAGTTTTTTTCTCATAATTTAATAATTGAATTTAAAAATTTAATAATTAATTTTAACTATTATGTCTGTCTTAGGGACTGTAAAAAAAATTTTTATTGAGGGATTTCAGCTGCTTATACCGTTATTCCTTGCAATTTTTGTCTTAGTAAAAATTTTCGAACTTATCTCCACAATGCTTCAACCAATAGTCAGGATTCTTCCGGAAACTTCTTATTTTGGTGATAGCTTAATAGACCTCAGAGCATTATTGTTGTTTTTAATATTAATTTTTCTTTGCGGACTGATGGTGCGTCATGGAGTAGGTAAATATTTTTTAAGAAAGCTAACCTCACGTGTAATGAGAATCGTACCGGGTCATTCTGTTTTTGAAAGAATCATAAACGAAGAATCTAAAGTTAAGGGGAAGCATAACAGTGTTGTTTTTGCTACTCTTGATGATGCGTGGATAATGGGAATTATTATTGAAGAAAAAAATGAAGAGGGACTTATACTTGTGTATATTCCAAGTGCGCCGATTCCGACAGGCGGCAGTCTCTATATGTTTACAGAAGCGCAGATAAAAAGAGTTAATATTACTGTCAATGAAGCTCTTAAATTTGTCTGGCACCTGGGAAAAGACTCGGATAAAATCCTTAAAGGAAAAGTTAAATGGTAACAGATAAAACCGGGTATCAATCGGTTGTTGTAAATATTTATTAGAAAAGTACAGGGTGGTATTCCGTTATTCAAAATATATTAGTTTGTATTTGGGTTTTTAATTATTTAAAACATTAAAAAAAATATTAATCTAAAAACTGTATGAAAAAATTATTCTCAATAAATTTCTTTTTGTGTGTTTTAATAGCCTTAATTTATACTACCGTATTTAATGATAATGTAAAATCACAGGATGTACCTCCTTTAGATGATTCTGTTACAACCAAAGAAGTACCGGGGGTTGACAGTTTTTTATTCCCGGAGATGGATTCAATTTAGTAATAGGAAAAAAGGGTTCTTTAAATTTCGGAGCTTACGGGCTTGTCAGATATATTAATCAGCTTCCCGCTACACAGTCTTATATAGATCATTTAGGAAATTCGCTAAATATACGCACCCGAAATGATTTTCAGCTCCAAAGAGTAATGATATTTTTCCGAGGATTTTTATTTGATCCAAAGTTTAAATACAGTTTAATTTTATGGACAGTAAATGCTACAACACAGGTTGCTGTAATCGGAAGTCTAAGGTATAAATTCGCCAAACAATTTAATCTTAATGTTGGCTGGGGAGCTTTGCCGGGAACTCGCTCAAATCATTATTCACATCCTTTCTGGCTAGCTCCCGACAGAATTATGGCTGACGAATATTTCAGACCATATTTTACGCAGGGAATGTGGGCAGACGGAGAAGTATTACCCGGATTGCTTTATACTGCCATGATTGGTAATAACTCGAGTAATCTCGGTGTAAGCGCATCGAATCTGACACGCAGTCTTGCGTCAAGCGCAAGCATTGACTGGAGACCTACGACAGGAGAATTCGGCAAGTACTGTTCGTTTTCAGATTATGATGAGCACAAGAAACTTGCGACAAATATTCGGCACGGCATTTACTCATACTCGTGAAAACCGGTTTACTCAAAACCTCGAGGATACTCCTACAAATACGGGAATACGACTTTCAGATGCTTTGAATATTGTTTCAGATTGGAGCGCTTGCAAAAGATGTAACAGTTATTGATGCGGATTACAATATGGTTTCAGCAAATTTAGGTTTTAAATACAGAGGATTTTTTCTTCAGACAGAATGGTATTCACGAACTTTAAATAAATTCAATACTGACGGTCCGGTTCCTATTTCTTCAATGCTTGATCAGGGATTTTATGTCGCAGCTTCTTACATGGCAATACCTAAATATCTTGAATTGTATTCCATTGGTTCACAGGTTTGGGGACAGTTTAATAATTCAAATGAAATTACAGGAGGAATAAATGTCTTTCCATACGGGTCATGGTATATGAAGCTTAATGCGCAGGTAATAGTCGTCAACCGTTCGAATGTAAGCAGTACGTTCGGCTATTATGTCGGAGGATTAAAAGGAACAATCTTATCATTGGCTGCTTCTTTTTTTCTGTGATTACAGGTATTAGATATTAGGTATTAGGTATTAAGTATTAGGTATTAAGTATTAGTATTAAGTATTAAGTGTTAAATTAGGAGTTCAGTATTTATTAATTTTAAATTTACAAGAACATGTCAAGATCTTCATTTTCAAAAATTAGTCTTGTGAAAAGTTTTGTCATTTCTCTGATATTATTAATTTCGAACTTCAGTTATTCGCAGAAGGATGAGATATATGATAACTATGAAGTATTTGATGAACATTATCATTTGACAAATTATATACAGGAAGGAATCACTGCTCAGCAGCAATTGGAGAATATGGGAAACGTAGTCGGCAGATGCGTATTATTCGGGATACCTCTTCAGCAGATGTGGTCTTATGAAAATTCAGGTGATGATGCCCCGAAATATTATCTCGATACGGATGCGCCGTTATATTATTATTCATTTACGGATGCTTATATTGCAATGCAATATCTATCACTAACCGATGAACAGAAGAAACGTTTTGATCCTATGATCACTGCATTCAATCCGGCAGATATGTATGCCCCGGCTCATATCAAAAGAGTCCTTCAGACCTTCCCGGGAGTTTTTACGGGAATAGGCGAATTTTCGATCCATAAGGAATTTGTTTCATCAAAGGTAGCAGGTGAAGTAGCAAGTCTTCTTAACCCTGCGCTTGACAGCATATTCAGCTTTTGCGAAGAGACAGGTTTACTTGCCATATTCCATAATGATATAGACAAGCCTTTTCCGAAATCATATACAAAAAATTATCTTAACCAGACCATTGATGTTTTCAGGAGACATCCCGGAGCAACATTGATATGGGCTCATGTCGGCCTGGGAAGAATTGTACGTCCCGTAAATGATCAGATCGGGATAATAAAAGCAATGCTTGACGATCCGACACTCAGCCATGTTTACTTTGATATTTCATGGGATGAAGTTGCAAAATATGTTTTAAGAAATGATACGACGCTGCAGGCAACAGCTGATCTGATCAATGCATATCCCGACAGATTTCTTTTCGGTTCTGATAATGTTGCCTCTCCAGATCAGGAAACTTATCTGGCTGTATATTATATGTATCAGCCATTATGGGATAAGCTCACTCCGGAAGCAAGAGAGAAAGTAAAGAAAGGAAATTACAGAAGATTGTTTGATGAAGCAAATGCAAAGATAAGAGCCTGGGAGAAAGAGAATCTGAAGTGAATAGTTGATGCATTATTATCAGTCAGATAATGACAAACACAATTGTTAAATGATGTCGATGTAGTTTCATGATTCCCGCCGGAGTTCCCTTTCATATTTTCAGCCGGCGGGTTTTATATGCGGGTTTTTATATAAGCCGATTTGCATTCAAAGCTAAGTTGCATTTAAAAATTATTTATGAAATAAAAGAATTTCTTAACAAAATCTGAATACTTATCTTGCAAAATATTTTTTTAAAAATGGGGTTTTGTATAATTTAGAACACAAGAATAAATTGCCTTTAAGTCTTAAACATAAAAAACGGAATTGACATATAAACATGACTTTTAAAAAGTTTCTTACAGGATCTCTCTTTATATTTCTAATCTTAATTTACTTCTTCTGCGATTCTGCAAATTTATTTGCCCAGGGAAAAAGTTATCCGTTCAATGTATCCGCCTGGTATAAAGCTCTGAGCATTAACCGATCAGACAAGGATATTGCCGGAGTTAATCTTACTCTTTTTTATACTGACATCGGAAGCATAAAAACATTCAATACAGGTCTGGGCTTTACACGTGCAGAGAATAATATGAGCGGAGTTAACTTAAATGCCGGAGTTACCAGCGTTGGCGGGAATTCACGGCGGTTTTATGGTTTCAGCTATCGGGAATCTGAATGCGCGGTAATTTAAAAGGTTTTGAGATAGGCGGGATTTACAATACTACAGCCCGCAATGTGCAGGGAGTTCAGATAGGCGGAGCGGCAAATTACGTTGCGGGAAATTTTGAAGGCTCTCAGATGTCACTTGTAGTAAACATTACAGGAAATAATTTTTCAGGAGCTCAATTAGGAAATTCAAATATTATCGGCGGAAATTTAAAAGGAGTTCAGATCGGTACTACATTTAATGCGGTTTCGAATACTGTGGACGGATTACAGATTGCTCCGGGGAATATTGCCGGAATAAATAACGGAGTCCAGATAGGATTGCTTAATGTAAATTCTGAAAATAATATATTACAGTTCGGTTTGGTCAATATAACCGATTATCAGAAAGGAGTTCCAATCGGAGCGGTAAACATTGCTACTAAAAACGGCGGAGCTTCATGGATAAATTTTTCAAGTAATTTTGCTGCATACACAACCGGCTTAAAGATCAATGCTGCAAATTTCGTTTCATATCTTGAAGGCAGCTATAATATTTTTGATACAAAGAATACTAAGTCAGGATCTATCGCAGCATATTATGGATATGATTTTAAGTTGGGTCAGAAATTTCTTATTGACTCCTAATGCCGGCTATGCTGAGATATTTGAAGATAAGTCAGCTGGAGACAGCTGGATCCATCAGTTTGCTGTTCAGGGAAGACTTATAGGACAATATGAAATTATCTCGCAATGTCAGATTTCTGGGAGGAGTCGGATACAGTTACAGAGTTGTAGGCAAAAAGCGGTGATGACTTTAATAAAAATCAGGTCTTTGGTCTGGCCGGATTTTCAATTTTTTAAAAAAAACATTGTAACAATTTAATGGGAAAATTTTTAAAAATTATTTTTGTATTTCTTGTGATCTCCGGAAGCAGTTTTGCTCAGGACTCTGCACGTTTTGAAAAAATTGTTTTAAAGTTGAATGATAGATCATCCGGGGAATATTCTTCCGTAAATTTGCATTCACGTGCTAAAACAGAAAACCGATCTCACGATTTTCATTTGAGAATACCAACAAGTTTCAAAACCGGGTTAAGCAGTTTAAAGAAAATCAAAATAATTTCTGACAATGAACTGAATAAGAAATATCCGATCTGGATTCCGATCACGGAAGTTGTCGGCTTAAATGCGGGACTCGGGGCATTTAATGCTTATGTGTCGAAATCCGAGTTTGCCAAAATTAGTTTTAAAACAGTTGCAACGAATCTTGAAATCGGCGCCGTATGGGATCATGATCATTTCATTACCAATTTCTTTGCGCACCCTTATCATGGTAATCTGTATTTTAACATAGCAAGATCAAACGGATATTCATTCTGGGAATCTGTTCCGTTCTCATTCGGCGGAAGCCTGATGTGGGAGCTGTTCATGGAAAATGAACCACCGGCAACCAATGATCTGATAAATACAACTGTCAGCGGATATTTTCTCGGAGAGGTTCTTTACAGATCCAGCTTCGCTGATAATTGATGAAAGCAAGACCGGATGGCCAAGAGTTTCAAGAGAATTTTTCGCAGGATTGTTAAATCCAATGCGGGCATTAAACAGGATACTGACGGGAAAGATATCAAGAGTTACTTCAAAAGAAGCTTTTGAAATTGAACCGGTATATCTTGAAGTTTCAGCAGGACCAAACAGGATTCTCGATGGTACTGAATTTTTTACAGGAACAATCACTGCTGCGATCAATTTCAGAATGGTTTACGGAAATCCATTTAAAGAACGAAGTGTAAAGCCATTTGATTTTTTCAGGATCCAGGCACAGCTTAATTTAGGTGATACAAATAATTCACAGATCGGCGCGGTAACTGCTTACGGTACATTTAGCCGGTAAAAATATTAATAATGATAGCAAGGGTCAGAAAATATTTGCAGGATTGTTCCAGCATTATGATTTTTTTGACAATCAGGTTTACAAAGTTGGGGGAATAAGTTTTGGCGCAGGTTTAATTAGCTGAATTTCCGTCGGTCATAAAAAACTCCAATATTGTGACGACTCTTCATTTGAATATAATGCCGCTTGGCGCAGCCAATTCTCTATATTCTTCTTATGGGAAAAAGAATATAATTTCAGCAGCGGATTGAATATGAAGTTTGAAAGTTATGCTGAACTTTAACTGGGGATTTCTGGGAGTCAATTATAATTTGTATTGGCTTCACACAATCATAGGTGCAGCAAGCAATGAATATGTAGGATTGTTAAGACCAAGACTGGAAGTCGGATTGATTGATCATTTGAACATAGGTACTGAATTTCTCTTTTATCACAGAGAAGGATATTATAAAGATTATCCGGATGTATTTGTAAGGAACAACGAGATCAAGTTTTATCTTTCATACTGGTTCGGAAATTTTAATTTATTTAAATAAATATAACAGTTAAAATAATTTGAAAAAATTTTTAATAAATAATACTTGTATTTACAACATATCCGGAATGAATTTCAAAATTTTCATGATCAGATTGTTTTCAATTTTTTTAATGATAATATTCTTGAATACTTCTGATGATTCTTATTCCCAGGCAAAATTTATTTTGAATGTGACAGGCGGTTATTCGCAGCCTGTTGGTGATTTCAGAAATCCGATCGGGATCAATGATACGGCTTCAGCTGACTGGCCGTATCTAATGAGAACCGGATATAATCTCGGGCTTACCGGAAAGTTAACAATGAATAAGGACAGCCAGTATTAAATTAGTTTTCAATCTTGGATATAATGGTTTTAAAAACTGGGGTGATTTGAATACAACGTACTTTAGACAGTAATGGCGGTACAGTAACAAAGACTGTCCAGTTTCTTCCTGATGTCAGCATTATAGTTGTATCACTCGGAGGCGAATATGATTTCAATCCGAAAACTTCGGTAAATCCTTTTGTCGGTCTGGATCTTACCGGTAATTTTTTCGGAGGTAATTTCGGCAGCAATCCAAGCAGTGATTTTCCTAAAAACTCGCTGAAATCAGAAACACGTCTCGGGACTTCAGCTCGGAGGCGGTGTTGATTTTAATTGTAATGATTATGTCGGAGTGATTTGCGGTTTAAAATACAACTTCGCAAATCTGTTTGGCAAAGGCGACTTTGAATCGGATGAACATCAAATCAGATAGCGTTAAATGACAATGCAGGCAGCAGAAACATTTCTTATCTCCAAATATATGCAGGTGTATCATTTTATATCGGTGAAGTATCTGCAACTAAGAAAATCAAAAAGTAAATTAAAGAGCTTTCCTTATTATAGTTTCCCTTTGGAATCTTTTCATGCGGATAAACCTGCGAAAAGAAAAATCATTATCTGAAACTAAACACCAACGGAAATAAAAATACTACAACTACCGACCATAAACTGTAAACCGGGAGAAATTTCGAAATTATCTTTTCAACTTCTTCAACATCACTTTTATTAAATATTGTCCTGAGTAATTTAAAAGCAACCAGCAGGAGATTGATAAGGATCAGTATGTTTCCTCCAAGGACCGCAAGACGGTTCGGAGTAATTCCCCATTCGGAAATTCTGAATAAGATCGCAGACAATGCAACACAGTTTACTATAATAGTAACGACAGACAGAAGAAATAAAATTATGATCTCAACGCGGTTTCTTTCCGAGCGTGAAGTCCCGGCTATTGAAAATACAATTATTGCCATCACTGCTATCAGGAGAATGTTGAAGGTCAAAAGAAACTCCCTGTCTCCGTACGGATCTTTTCCGGTAACAATTATAGCGATGAGATAAATTACAAGCGTAACTAAAACCAGCGGGACTGAATATTTTTGCGATCAGCGGCGAAACCCTGCTTACTAACTGCGGGTTTTTTCTGATCAAGTATGTTGCTACGACAGGTAATGCTGCAAGTCCGGGTATGATAATATACTGCCGGTAAAACTCAAAGATCTTAAGTCCGATAAGTGAAAAAAGTCCTTGTGTGACAGCTGTCATTGCAAAGCCGGCTATCAGCATAATGGTTGTTATGACAATGAAATCACCATTGAATCTTAAGAAGCCCATTCTTTCCCGATAATCGTTAAGTCGGTCTCCGGCAAATGTAAAACCTAATACCGTCCAGAGAAATAACGGAAGATGAATGCATGATAATTTTAAAGTGTCGCTTGAGTCGTTTACAGGAAGAAGGTTTATGAATACCGCCGAAATTAATATGGCGATTGCAGCTACCATCATTTTCGTTTTCGACAGATTGACCTTCCATGCAAAATAAATAATCAATACAGGGAAAACAATAAATCCTGTATTTCTCATATAGAAAAAAATTTCATCCACAGAAAAAATGTACGGGATCTTTGCCAAAAGTGCTGCAAACATTGAAGCAATGATGACAAACTTCAGTTCACCCCGCATGCTTCCGGGAATCACCGTATTGTCTTCGTAATTTAGCCTTTCATTCCAGAAAGCGGCGAGCTGATTATTTTTTAATTCAGGATAGATCGAATTAAATTCACGACTGAAAGCTGACGGGTTCTGCCTGTATAGTTTTTCAAGCTCTTTGGGGTCGTTTATATTTGATATAATATTATCTCTCACTATTTATTAATGGTAAATTGAATTTTAAGTTTTTTGTTCTCGTGTTATGTATTTTTGATCAATTGTTCAAGTGCGTTCAAGTGGTTTGCAAAAGCTCTCCTTCCTGAATCCGTAACGGAATAGGTCGTATTTGTTTTTTTCCCTATGAACTTTTTTTTAATTTTTATGTATTTGTTTTTTTCAAGCGCACTGATGTGGCTTGCAAGATTTCCATCCGTCACATTCAGCATTTGCTTTAATGAATTAAAATCAACCGGGTCACTGACAACAAGGATTGACATGACTCCCAGTCTTATTCTGCTCTCAAAGACCTTATCAAGATTTTCAATGATTTCTTTCACAGCTATGCTCTTTCATATTTGAGGTACACGTAAATCCCGTAAACTAAATGGAGCAATCCAAATCCTATCATCCAGATCAAAAGAGGATATACGGGAGCAAAGGCGGCAAAAATACCAAGACATATTTCTAATACGCCGAGCTGTGCAATTTCATTAAAAGTGAACTTGCTTACATTTATGAGAGCCAGTCCGTAAAAAATCAGCATTGAAGAGACGATCAGGAAATAGATTCCGTAATAAGAAAGTATCAGACAAAAAATCCCGCCAATGAATAAAAATAAAAGTAGGTTCACAAAAACTCTTTTTGCCATGCTGTCCCAGAAAATTATGTTCTTGCTTTTTGCATTGCGGGATGAGAAATAGATTAAAAGAATAAGGGCAAGTATAAAAACCAGGAACAATACCGCAACGATAAATGTAACGCCGGCGGAAGACAGATCCCTTGACGGAATCATGATCCCCGGTATTTGTTCAAAAAATCCGATATGAAGATAAATGCTTATGACTACAGCTCCTAATATTGCGACTGTGCCCGCGGCAATCCCGGACATTCCGCTGAGTGAGACAAACCTGGATGACCTTTGCATCAGACCCTTTATCTCATTAAGAGTTTCCAGCTGATCTTTGTTATTTTCCATTTTCTGATTTTAATCTGATTTAATCTATGTTAGAAAGTACTTTGTGATGCAAAGTTATTATAAAAAGATTTGTTTGTCAAGAGGAAAATAGTTAAAAACATTTCAAACAGAGTTCGATAAAAAGAATTTTAAATAGTTCTTCCCGTTGGATTCCGATGTGGATAATTATTAATTTACATTAATTTTAAAATTATTGTATCTTGGTAAAAATAATACTAATCATGAGAAAAGAACCAACAGTATTATCAATATTTATCATATTGATAATGGGAGCTGCACTCTATATTCCAGGATGCAGCAGTCATCCGGATTTCCCTTCCATCAACTATTCATCTTCAAAGTCATTTGATTACGGCCAGGTAGTATGGAGAGATCTTGTCACTCCTGATCCCAAACTGGCAGCTGAATTTTATAAGAATGTTTTCGGGTGGACAGCGAATCAGATTACTAAGGAGGGCAATCCCTACTGGATCTTCAAAAGCAATGGAAAGCCTGTGGCAGGGATGTATCAAATGTCTGATAAAAACAAGAATGCGGGCGGATTATGGATTCCATACTTTTCTGTAAGCTCGCTTGAGGATTTCATAAAGAAATCCAGTTCAGGCGGCAGTAACGTTGTGGTAAAGCCGGTTGAACTAACCGGACGCGGAGCAGTCGCACTTCTTACGGATCCGCAAGGAGCATATTTTGCGGTTATAAAATCTGCAAACGGAGACCCGGCTCCCGCGGAACCAACAGACATGGGGTTCCTGTGGAATGAACTCTGGTCAAATGACATTCAGAGCTCAGCAGATTTTTATAAGATGAGCTTCAATTCATTGTTAGAAGAAAGAAAGGATGATGAGAGACAGTATGTAATTATTAAAAACAACGGCAAACTCAGCTCCGGAATTATTAAGAATCCGGCAGAAGATGTAAAGAGCAACTGGGTTCAGTATGTTAAGGTCCCCGATGTGAAGTTAACAGAACAAAAGGCAAAAGACTCAGGAGGAAGTATTATAATCCCTGTTGATTCTACAATCAGAAACGGCACTGTTTCGGTTTTCATTGATCCGACGGGCGCAGCAATCGCAATACAAAAATGGCCAATTAAATAATTTTAAAAAAATAAATCTAATGAAGGCAATAATAATCTATATATTAATTTCAGTTGTAATTTCAACCATATGTTTTTCCTGTACCGGCGGCGGGGGAGTGAGTTACGGAATTGGATTCGGAGAAGCGAACGGACCTTATGGCTATGGAAGATATCATCCGAGAATAAATACAGGCGTGTATGGAGGAGGATATCCACGACCGGGCTACTAGTCTGATATCTTATAATTCATGGCTTCGTCATAAAACATATGGGAAGAGAAACCTGTTTGTGATTTTTCATTTATTTCTTTCCAGTCTTGCCTGTTCAACCATTCTTTTTATCCATTTCCTCCAGAACAATTCATCAGTATTCATGACTGAATATTCAACATCATCCAGTAATTGCTTTTTCCCGGTTTCATTGTATTTGATCAGGTCAGACAAAAGCCTCAGGAAATTCCCGGCTCCTTTCTTCTGACTGGCAGGGAATTGAGAATTCTTATTTATATATTCCTGAAATCTTTTTTTTACCCTTAAACACTCAACCAGATCATCTGTTTCGTAATGAGCAAATATCTGAATTGTATAATAATCCAAATCGTGAATATAAAACTTCCTTTTTAACTTCAGTATGTGGTTTATGGCTTCTTTATGTTTTTTCCTGTGCAGATTCAAAAAAGCAAGAGCAGTATTGCGATTATTTTCACGGAGAGCATCGGGCAGCAAAGGAGAATACTTCTTTATGAATTCTTCCGCCCATTTATCCTCATTCAGATTCAATGCAATGTAAACATAGTCCCTGAAATGGTTTTCTCCTATCTTTGCGTTCATAAGGTCGTCTGTAATGCCGTTCGCTAATTTTGAATTCAGGATCTCAAACATTTCACTGTCCAGATTTTGCCCGGTCTTTTTTGATATGAATGTGCAAAGATTTAAAAGAGAATAGTAGGTATCGGATTTCAGATCCGCTGCGAATAAAGAAATGTTTTTCAGGAACAGGTCTTTGGCAGCCTCCAAATGTTTGATATCACCCGGTTCTTTGGTCGCCGAATAAATATTAAAAAGTATACTGAAAAAGATCTTATACTCAGGATATTTGTCTGTAAGCAATTTCATAACTCTCCGCAGATCGATCAGCTGTACAAGATCCTGCATCAGAAATTCTGTTTTATCACTGTAAAATTCATTTCTTATTTCTTTTTCAATCAGGTAAGAGACAAGCTCATAATAAAAATTCAGCACATGGTGATCTGCAGCAAACTCGAGCATTTTGGAAAGCTCTTCGGAAAGTCCTTTTTGGATCATTATTACTGAGCATTCATTGGAAGACAAGTAAATTTCTTTCAGCGTATTAAAAGAAAATTCAGCTGACTTTAAATTCTTGATGTTACTCTTATGATCATTTTCAAGGAGCTTATTCAGATTTCTTTTCAGGAATTGTAATCTTTTTAACTTATGCATTTCGGTTTCGTTATCCATTATTTCCTTTAATGCAATGAATTGTTTGATTGACCTTGTCAGCTCAAAGTAAATATTCCAAAGACTCCTTTCAGAATATTTATCTACCAGGTAAGAATGAAGTTCATCACCTGATTCTAACTTATCTATTACTATTTCAGACAGACGGGGTTTTTTTACGAATGAAAGTCTCAGAAATTCACAGAACTCTTTCCGCTCGGATTCAGTCAAAGTACTGAAGATGGAATTAAACCTGTTGTTCTTTTTTACTTTCATAATCAGGTAAGAAAAAATCATTAATGATAAATTAACTCTTAAATTTCAGGATTTCCATTTAAATAAATAAGGTAAGAATCAAGATAACGGCGTTTTGAATTTAATAATATTGTAAATAACTTTACGTGTTATTAAAATTTGTAAAAAATTTATATGGATTCAGCTAAAAGTTTGCGGACTGTTGCACGGGCCTGAGCGAAAAAAATACACTTCTGAAAACCCCAAAGTCAGAAATCTGAAATGCAAAAGATACAGTTATTCAAACCGGATCTGTAAAAAACTGAATTGTATATATTCTGCTTAAATCAATCATGCCGGATAATACAAAAAGCGGATTGAATTAAACAAAATTAATAATTGAAAAATGGAATCTAATCTGGATAAGTTTATAGAATTTATTGCAACTGCGATTGAAGTCATTGCTGTCATTGTTATCGCAGGATCTATCATTTTGAGCATATTCAGAATTATCATAAATTTTAGCTCAAGAGGTCCGGGATTTTTTAAGGGATATAAAGACAGGATAGGAAAAGCATTGCAGGCGGGACTTGAGTTTTTGGTTGCAGCAGATATTATCCGCACGGTTATTATTGAACCTACAATCGAAAGCGTGATCATACTCGGTCTGCTGGTACTTATCAGAACTTTCCTCAGCTGGTCTATTATAGTCGAATCAGAGGAGAGGGTGCCATGGAAGAAGGCAACCACAGAGACAATTACGGAATAGATTATTATTAAAACATTTTTTTAAAATTAAACTAAAACCATAATGCAAAAATGTATTTCTCAATTTACATTACTTGCTTTGGCAGTCATTTTCCTATCAGCCTGTTCCGGAAGCAAATCCGGTATTACCAAAACTGCAAACACGTTAACACAATCCGGGATGGTTGGTGAATTATCAAAAGAGCTTGGAATGACCAGTGCTCAGACTGAAGCCGGATTGGGTGCAGTTATGATGTTATCAAAAGATAAACTATCAGCGGATGATTTTTCAAAGTTGAGCAAAGGTATTCCGGGAGGAGCCGGCAGCTTAATAAGCAAAGCTACGGACCTTGGAGTAGTTCCGGGATCGATCAGTTCTACTGCAGATATTGTCAGTGTTCTTAGCAAACTGGGTGTTAGTCCTGTCCAGGCTGCAAAATTCACAGGCTCTGTTTTAAAAATGGCAGGAAGTCTTGGCGGTAGCACATTAGGACTATTGTCAAAAGTACTTTAAAGTTCTATACTTTAGTAAGAGAGTGTTAAGATCGCGTTTGCAGCTAAACCGAAAACGATACAACAAAGCTGTCCTTAAGATAAGCGGACCCGTTAGTTTCCCTTTCAGGTTCGCTTATAAGGACAACCTTTATTTGCATTACTGCTCCTGGTCAGCAGGTTATGAAAAAATCCATTTTTAAATTTAAACAAAGTCAATCATGGCGGCGCTTGTAAAAGACGGGATTGCAGCAGGCAGATTGAAAGCCGAAGGTTACGGACAGTAATTCCCGGTAGAGTCTAATGGGCACGCCTGAAGGAAGACAAAACAATAGAAGAGTGTGGCAATAAGTAATAATCCGGATAATAAAAAATCATTATTAATTAAAAATTAAAATAAAAGAAAGGTTCTAAAAATGGCAGAAAAAAAATTTAAAGGCGTCATTAAGCTTGACGTCCGGGATTCAAAACCTGATTGGGGACCATATACTCCACCAAGTGCACCCGAAGGTTCACCAAATGTATTGTTCGTTCTTTATGATGACACGGGTCTTGCAGCCTGGTCACCATTTGGCGGACGGATAAACATGCCGACACTGCAAAGACTTGCGGATGCGGGAATCATATACTCTCAATGGCATACAACTGCTTTATGTTCTCCAACGAGATCAACTTTGTTAACCGGAAGAAATCATCACCTTACGGGTAATGCATGTATTACCGAAGGTGCAAATGGATTCCCCGGAGCCCACGGCAGAATACCTGACCAGTGCGCAACAATAGGTCAGATACTTCAGGATGCCGGCTGGAGCACATTCTGGCTTGGTAAAAATCATAACGTCCCGGAGCAGGATGTTTCATCCGGCGCAAGCCGCAAACAGTGGCCGCTTTCAAAAGGGTTTGACCGTTACTATGGATTTATTGGCGGTGAAACAAATCAATGGTATCCTGATCTTGTAGAGGATAATCATTTTACGGAACAGCCTTACAGCCCTGAAGAAGGTTATCATCTTTCAAAAGATCTTGCAGATAAAGCAATTTCTTTTATTCAGGATCAGAAGGCCAGCAATCCATCAAAGCCATGGTATATGTGGTTCTGTCCCGGTGCTAATCATGCGCCTCATCATTCACCTCAGGAATACATTGATAAATACAAAGGGAAATTCGACGACGGATATGAAGCATACAGAGAATGGGTATTACCCCGTATGATTGAAAAAGGCATCATTCCTGAGGGTACAAAACTTACACCAATTAACCCTTTACCTGAGGCAATCTCAAGTCCCGGAGATATGGTTCGTCCGTGGGATACACTCAATGCCGATGAAAAGAAATTGTTTTCCAAATTAGCGGAAGTGTATGCAGGATTCTCGGAATATACAGACGTCCAGGTTGGACGCATTATCGATTATCTTGAAAAGACAGGTCAGCTTGAAAATACAATGGTAATTTATGCCGCAGATAACGGAGCATCAGGAGAAGGAAGTCCGAACGGATCAGTGAATGAAAATAAGTTTTTCAATGGATATCCCGATGAATTATCCGAAAATCTTAAATTGATCGATGTACTTGGGGGACCGGATACATACGAACATTTTCCTACAGGGTGGGCTGTTGCATTCTCAACTCCTTTCCAGATGTTCAAACGATATTCAGAATATTCCGGCGGAACGTGTGATCCGCTGGTGATCAGCTGGCCAAAAGGCATTAAAGCAAAAGGTGAGATCAGAAATCAGTATCACCATTCAACCGATATTGTCCCTACAATACTTGACGTATGCGGTCTTGAAATGCCTGAAGTATATAAGGGTGTAGAGCAATATCCTCTTTCCGGTGTATCAATGAGGTACACTTTTGATGCAAAGCCCGATGGCAAAACAAAGAAAAAGGTCCAGTATTATGCAATGTTAGGAACACGCGCTATCTGGAAAGACGGATGGAAGGCAGTTGCCCTGCATGTACCTTTGATAGGAAAAGGTAAATTTGATCAGGATGAATGGGAGCTTTATCATGTAGATGAAGACCGGTCGGAATCAAAAAATCTGGCTAAAGAACATCCTGATAAGTTAAAGGAATTAATTAAGGTATGGTTTGATGAAGCAGATAAGAATTTTGTGCTGCCTCTGGATGACCGGACAGCCGTTCAACTTCTTGGTATTGAAAGACCTGCAGAAGAAGCCCCGCGTGAAAGATATGTTTATTATCCCGGTACAGCTCCGGTTCCCGAAGGAGTTGCAGTTAACTGCCGCGGACGATCATTACAAGATACTTGCGGATGTTGAAATTAAGGATCCGGATTGTTCGGGTGTAATATTTGCACACGGTTCACGATTCGGAGGGCATTCATTATTTATCAAAGATAAGAAACTTTATTATGTTTATAACTTCCTTGGGATCAAGCCGGAACAGAAATTTATATCCAAAGAGGAATTGAAGCCCGGTAAATATACATTAGGAATGGAATTCACAAGAGAAAGCTCCGGTAAGTATCAGGAGTCTATTGGCAAGACAAAGCTTTATGTAAATGATAAGGTGGTTGCCGAAGGACCGATGAAAACTCAGCCCGGAAAGTTTACTCTTTCAGGTGACGGTTTATGTGTAGGAAACGACAGCGGTGATGCTGTAAGCGAAGAATATAAATCTCCGGGAGAATTTAAAGGCGGGACCATTCTGGGAGTTGGTGTTTCGGTAGAGAAAAAACAATATCTGGATCTGGAAAAGCTCGCAGCTGCAGCTTTTGCAACGGATTAATGATGACTGTTTAGATCTCAGATTGCCAACGGCGTTGAAATTCATGTTTGCCTGATTTTGGATAGTGTATACAACTATTAAATTATCAGGCAAACATTTTTAAAATATGTTGTCATACACAACAAATAAAAAAATTTATTTGAACAGATGTGTCATGAGTAACAGTCTGAGAAATGGGAAGTATCAACACAAGTAAATATCTATGTGTAAGTAAATATGTAAGCAAAAGAACTGAAAGTCTAAGGATGCATTAAGTATTAGCATACCTGAAAACAGAGCTTTATATTGTAATAAAAAAATGAAAGGATGTATTAATGCCTCTAAAAGAATATAAAACCGGACAGACATTTCCGGGAGTAATAGGAAGAACTTATGATCAGTCACAACCTGCATGGCCCGAGCCAAAGCGTGCAAAAGAAGGTGCGCCAAATGTACTATTCATAGTGCTTGATGATACGGGATTCGGACATCTCGGCTGTTACGGCAGTCCGATCAAAACACCTAATATTGACAAGCTTGCTGCAAAAGGTTTACTGTATAATAACATGCATACAACAGCTCTTTGTTCACCGACAAGATCCTGTATTCTTACCGGAAGGAATCATCATTCAAATCACGTCGGATGCCTAACTAACGGTTCAACAGGATATCCCGGATATGACGGTTATATGCCTTTCGAAAACGGAACTCTGGCTGAAATTTTAAAGGACAACGGATACAATACATATTGTGTAGGAAAATGGCATCTTGCTCCGGAAGAGACAATGTCTGCTGCCGGACCTTATGACCGCTGGCCTTTGGGAAGAGGATTCGAAAGATATTATGGTTTTCTGGGAGGAGATACTCATCAATATTATCCTGAACTTGTCCGTGACAATACACAGACTGAACCTGAGAAAACCCCGGAAGAAGGTTACCATCTGACACCTGATCTGGTCGAACAGGCAAAGTCAATGATAGCAGACGCTAAACAGATTGCTCCTACAAAACCTTTCTATATGTACTTTGCGCCGGGTGCAATGCATTCCCCTCATCATGTTCCGAAGGAATGGGCTGATAAATATAAAGGAAAATTTGACAAAGGATGGGATGCATACAGGAAGGAAACATTTGCACAGACAGAAGAAGCTCGGCATCATTCCAAAGAATGCAAAACTTTCAAGACATGATCCTGATGTACAGAACTGGGATAAGCTTTCAAAGAAAGAGAAGAAAGTCTTTGCAAGAATGATGGAAGTCTTTGCGGGATTCCTTACCCACACAGATCATTATATCGGCGAACTTATAGACTTTCTAAAACAGATCGGAGAATATAATAATACTTTGATAATGTTGATTTCTGATAACGGTTCGAGTGCTGAAGGCGGTCCGACCGGTTCAGTTAATGAATGCCGGTTCTTTAATAATCTTCCGGATACAATAGATGAGATCTATGAAAATCTTGATGAGATCGGCGGACCGAAGTGTTTCAATCATTTCCCGTGGGGGTGGACTTACGCAGGCAATACTCCTTTCAGAAGATGGAAACGAGAGACATACAGAGGCGGTGTAAGTGATCCGTTCATTATTCACTGGCCGAAAGGAATTAAGTCAAAGAAAAATATAAGGAATCAATATGCTCATGCAATAGACATGGTGCCGACTGTATTGGAAGCGCTCGGCATTGATCCTCCGCAGACAATCAAAGGAATCACTCAGGCTCCGATAGAAGGAGTAAGTCTTGTAAGCACTTTTAATGATGAGAAAGCTCCGGATAAACATATCACACAGTATTTTGAAATGCTGGGACACCGTTCAATTTATCATGACGGCTGGAGAGCTGTTTGTCCGTGGCCCGGAACTTCATTCAAGGAATCAGGAAGAGTCATTCGGAACACCCGTGGATGACAAGACACTCACTGAACTTGATATGAAAGGCTGGGAGCTTTATGATCTGAAGAATGATTATGCTGAAACAAATAATCTTGCATCAAAGGAAAGAGACAGGCTGATATCGATGATCGGGATGTGGTATAATGAAGCCGGGAAGTATAACGTATTTCCTGTTGACGGACGCGGCACGCAAAGGATCGCCGAGGAAAGACCTCAGATCTCCGTTGCAAGGAACAGGTATGTTCTTTATAACGGCACTCAGTCAATTCCGGCAAATGCAGCTCCGAAGATACTGAACCGTAATTATTCAATTACTGCAGATGTAGACATTCCCAAAGGCGGCGCAGACGGAGTTTTGCTGAGCATGGGAGGAAACGACGGCGGGATAACATTCTATGTTCAGAACGGCAAACTTTGTTTCGCTCATAATTATGTAACGATAGATTATTTCTATGTAACTTCTGATAAAGAAATTCCTGCCGGTCATCATTTTCTAAGCATGGAATTTACGCCAACAGGAAAAGCCGATCCAATGAAAGGCAAAGGCACTCCGGGGAATGTTACATTGATGGTTGACGGTAAAGTTAGTTGGTAAAGGAAAGTTTCCCGTAACGACTCCGATCAGACTCGGACAGGGAGCGCAGATGCTTGTCGGAGCTGATGCGGGTTCGTCAGTCGTACCGGATTATGATCCGCCATTTAAATATAAAGGCAAGATAAGGAAAGTGATAGTTGATGTAAGCGGTGAGCATGTTGTTGATCATGAGTCGGAGATGAAGATAGCGCTGGCAAAACAGTAGGAGAGATTTTTTGATTTTTGGATTTTTGATTTTAGATTTCCTGTTTGTCACCAAAAAGGCTGTGGAAAAACAGTAAACTTTGGAATTTAGACAGTAACAATTAGCCATAATATAAGGAAATTTTTTTATTAACTAAAAAAAAATAAATCATGAAAAACATTACTTCAAAATTATTTTTTATTTTAATCTGTTCATTGCTGCTTACAATCAGCTGAATGCTCAAAGCTATAAGATCAATCTCTATTCGGCATATACATTTGATGACGAACTATGCAGTTACAAACGGCAACAATTATGTTAACGGAACAATCATCGGAGGTATCAGTGTGGATTAGGGTTTGAATACATACTCAGACCGACATACAGATTAGAGCTGCCGACTTCAGTCAGGATACGGGTTCAGATGTTTAAATACACAACAAACTACGGAATTCCAAATCTCCAAAAGTTTCGGCTTAGCGATAAATCTTCTTACATTCACAAGAAGTATTTAGTAAATCAAATTATTCCATTTTCAGTATTCATATTCAAATACCTTTCTTTAATTATTTTAATGTGCCTTAGTTCATGCCCGGCTAAATGGTAAACCAATGCTCTTACTGTTCTAATATTTACAACCCGGCCTTCATCATCAATACCTCCGCCCTTTCTCATTAAAGCATCACCATGTAAATTTTGAAACAATTGTATGGTAGCTTCTCTTACGGCTTCGTACTCTTCAAAAATACTCTCCAAACTTCTTTCATTAGCCTGAGAATATTTCGCATAATCGTTTTCTTCAAATCCATGTAATGGAGTTTCATCATTTCTTCCATAGCGAAGTGCGCGGTAAGAAAAAATTCGTTCATCATCAATAATATGAACCAATATTTCTTTTATTGTCCATTTGCCTTTCGCATATCTATAATAAAGTTTGTTTTCGGGGAGTTGGAAAATAAATTTTTTGATTTTATAAAAATTTTCCTTCATGTGCTGCAAAACCAGTCCGTCATTACTCACCAAATCCATGTAAATGGCCGAGTATACAGGATATTCATCTTGTTGCGGTTTTGAAATGTTGCGGTATTTAATCATGATATCTAATAATTTATAAGATTTCTCCTTTTAACCTTCATACTTGTGAAATTCAGTTATTGTCAAATAATATCCGTCCGGGTCTCTGAGTGAAAATTCCTTTTTCTTCGAGTTTGGATTTACATGAATATCTTCTTCAATAGTGCAGCTTAGTTTTTCAACATTTTGTCGTATATCGTTCATATTTTCAGTTCTGAAGTAAAAGATCAATCCATTTCCGGGCGCAATATCCGGATTTGTCATGGTAGGGTGATCATGTTCTCCCCATTTGTGAAGACAGATCAAAACTTCTTCATTTTCAGAAATCAGAATATCAAATTCCTTTCCTCCATGCATGCTTCTGCAATTAAAAACAGATTGATACCATTTAGAACTTATTTCAATATCTTTTACAGCTATTATCGGATCAATTTTCGTCATTAGAATAAAGTATAAAGTATAATTTTCATTTATGAACGCTCCGGTGTAAAGTTAAATTTTATGTCCGTTTGGTTAGTTAAAAATTTTGCGTTTTGTCTGATAAGCTGCTGCCCCCTTTTCACTGTCTATTTGTTGGTCATTGCAAGTGTAAGCAGGAAGAAACTATCTGTTAAGGCTATTACACTATGAGTAATATTTTCTTGTAATGCTATCATTTGTCCTTTTTCAATTAGAGAGCTTTGTTGTTCTGCGATAAAATTTATTTTTCCTTCTAATACCTGAACACTTATTATCCCGTTCGCCTTGTGTGGTTTTAATTCTGCATTTTCGTGCAGTCCCATTAGCACAATTCTCATAGTTTCTGATTTGAAAATTGTAATAGAATTGTGGTCGCTGTCTTTCCAGGCAGTTTCACTTTTTATCTGGTCAATGAATTTGTTCAAGTCCATTTCTACCAATTGGGCATTTAAAACCCGGTCACCTTCAGGACGCAGAGGTGTTGCTTCATTGGATTTAGATTCCGTAATGTTTTGGTTGAAGTTCGTTCGCAATTTTTCTATCAATTTTGAAGATGCTTCGTTTGCTGAAATGCCATAACCATTTACTAAAATTCCTTTGACGTCAAATTTTGAAGAAGAGATTGCATAGAGTATTGACTGATATTCGGGATCAGAAGCACCTTCAAAGCGGTATACTTTGTCAATTTGAAAATCGTCCGGAGATAAGGTGTCATTCGTTTGATTGCATACCAAGCAATCTTCCTGAATATTAAAATCGTGGGTATAGCCTAACTTGATCAATCCGTTTATGGTCTCTGATAATGTTCCAAAACTTTCTTTCATATATATATCCTATTTTTATACCGGAATAGCTTTCTCTTTCTATTTTAATGGAGACTGTTTTTTACCCGTTATATCTAAACTGAACACAAACCAACAAAGCGTTACAGTTCCAAAAGCAAAAATAGTATCACCTATAATTCGAAGCCATTTAAACGTGTGCATAAGAGGTACTTGCATAAACTCAGCCGAACGGGCATACCACATTCCTTCATTAACGCTTGCTACAGTTTGCAAAAAACCAATCGGGAGCAAACTAAATATTACCATTGCCATCAACCCGATATTGATCGCCCAAAAGGAAGTGGCCAATAATTTTTCATTCCATTTAATATTTCTGTACAAACTTCTTAAAACAAACAGCATTAAGCCTATACCTAACATGCCATATACTCCAAACAATGCTGTATGTCCGTGAACAGCAGTTGTATTTAAGCCCTGCATATAGTATAGAGCAATTGGCGGATTAATTAAAAAACCAAATATACCTGCACCCAAAAAATTCCAGAAGGAAACGGATAACAAATAATAAATCGGCCACTTGTAATCTTTCAGCCATTCTGTTGCCTTACTCAGCCTGTAATTATGGAAAGCTTCAAAACCAATTAATATTAACGGCACGACTTCCAATGCGCTGAAAGTTGCGCCAAGAGCCATAATAGCTTTAGGCGTTCCCGTAAAGTACAAATGGTGGAAGGTTCCTAAAATGCCGCCTGAAAGAAATATAATTGTAGCAAACAACACGCTGTTAGTAGCAGTCTTGGTTCGCAATAAACCCATTCTTAAAAAAAGGAAGGCAGCAACTACAGTTGCAAATACTTCAAAAAATCCTTCAACCCAAAGGTGAACAACCCACCAGCGCCAATACTCAGCTATTGCTAAATTTGTTTGTCGTCCCCACATTAATCCTGCTCCATAAAAAAGGGCAATGGCTGTACATGAAACAAGAAACAGTATTAGTAAATGTTTTTCTTCTGTTTTCTTTCTAATTACCGGAATTATTGGACGTATCATCAATAATAGCCAAACCAATAATCCTACTAAAAGAAATATTTGCCAAAACCTTCCGAGATCCACATATTCATATCCCTGATGTCCAACCCAAAAATTTTCTGCAAATCCGAGTTTCTGCATTATTCCCATCCACTGTCCTGCCATTGAGCCCAGAACAATAACCAATAAAGCGTAAAAAAGAAAATTCACACCGAACTTTTGAAATTTTGGGTCACTGTCGGACAGAGATGGCCCAATATACAGCCCAGTAGCTAACCAGGCTGTAGCAATCCATAAAATAGCAAGCTGTACATGCCATGTTCTTGTAACAGCATAAGGTAAGAAATCAGATAATGGGAAACCGTAAAAGCCACTTCCTTCTACTCCATAGTGCGCTGTTATCACGCCCATTATTACCTGAAGCAAAAGTAACAGGTTTACAATCCAGAAATATTTTTTAACTGCTTTCATAGAAGGGGTAATGTTCTGTCGCATCAAAGGGTCTTCTTTTGGCGCTTCGGGTCCATCTTCCTCTTTTGTTTTAGCATGATAAAAAATTAAGATTCCAATGCCTACAAGTAACATTACCACGCTGAAGCCTGTCCAAAGGATAAGGTCACCGGTAGCTTCATTACCCACTTGTTTATCCGGCGGCCAATTATGTGTATAAGAAACCTTTTCATCAGGACGTTCTGTAACACATGCCCATGCAGCCCAGAAAAAGAAATTGGTCATCTGCCTCATTCGGACAGAGTCTTTAATGGTATTTTTCGGAATGGCATAATCAGAACGAATTTTATCTAACTCAGGAGCATCTGTAAACAGTGCCGAGTAATAGTTGCTTAAATATGCAATGGCTTCTTTTTGTAAAGGGGAAACAGTAAGCGTTTGAGTTTGGGGATTGAAAGTATTTTTTCGCAATTCATTTTGCAGACGCTGCTCCAATGCTGCTTTTTGCTCGCTGTTGATGTTATCAAAAGTCCGGTCGAAATCTGCTGCTGAATATTTGTTTAGAATATAGTGTGCTTCACGATGAATCCAATCGGCAGTCCAGTCGGGAGCTAAATAAGCTCCATGTCCCCATACTGTGCCTACTTCCTGTCCGCCAATACTTTGCCAAACGTTTTGACCGTCTTTTATGTCTTGCCCGGAAAAAAGAACTTCACCATCAACAGTTACAACTTTTTCGGGTACAGGTGGCGCTTGTTGATAAATCTCAAATCCATAATAAATTAAAACAGCAAAGGAAATACCAGTCACCAGGGCAAATGCAATCCAAAGTTTTTTTTCTGATTTCATATTTTGTTAATTGAGTGGGCTTAAGGAATTAATTGTTTATTGGACTACAGCTAACGTCAGCATTTGACACATTTCGCAAAATTGTTAATTAAAGGTAAAAATACATTTTACGTCAAAATATTCCTATCTAATAATTACAATTAGCTTTACACACTTTATAAACTTTATGAACTTTTATGAACTTTATGAACCATAATTTCAAATTACTTTTTCACCGGTGTTAAGTGTGTTTAATACACATAGCCATTTATCATTTTCTTTTTTGCAAACATCAGTAATCCATTCGTCTTAACTTCAGTGTCAATGCAAGCGGAGCTTTATCTTTTGGTATTACAGAGCAATAACCCGGAGCTGATGTTGCAATATCTGTCACGCCGCCCATACTAACGGAGTGGTGATTCCTTCCGGTCAATATTGCCGCGCGTGTCAGAGAGCACAATGCAGTTGTATGAAATCTGTTGTATCTCAATCCATTCTTTGCAAGAGCATCTGCTGCAGGAGTATCAATGACACCTCCAAAAGGACCTGAAGCGGCAAAGCCGACATCATCAATTAAAACCACGAGTACATTAGGCGCGCCCTTGGAAGGTCTTAGCTCTGTGATTGGCGGAAATTTTGTGTCCGGGTCTTTAGCATCATAGGTGGTTAGCCAGATATGCTTCTTTTCGGGAATCGGAAGAATGTCTCTTCCTAAGTCCTTTCTTTTTCCATTTTAGATTTTCTTTCAGAAATTTTATGTTTGTTAAATATTTCTTAAAATAAATTTTTTAAAAAATATATGTTTTGCGGGTTAGTACAAAAAATTGAGCTATAGAGTTTTACGGGAAATCCGGAATACTAATTATACATTATTCATTATTTATCAATCGCACATTGCTTATTGAATCAACTCTTGCTTATAGGCAATCCAATGAGTACTACTATTGAAATCAGAAAAAGATTATTGAAATCGTCAGACTTAATATTTGAGATCTTCTGGATTTTAAAGTGCTGACGTCTGCTGTATGAAATCTATTTACGCATCTGCTTCAGCAGAGTCGCAGTATCCCAGTAGCTCCACATACGGATAATTTTTCCGTCCTGTATTTTGTGAATGGCGCAGGTAGGAACGTCGATAGGATTATTTTTCGGAGGAATCGGATCTTCCAGACTGTCGGTCCCGACAAACCTGAATGGTCCCGTATGTATTCCCTTCATACGCAATCTTGACACAACATAATCTTCGCTGCCGATCATTAATACAACGTCATAATGAAAATCCGTAAACCCGGCAAGATATAATTTCCATCCTTCCCTGGCTGCTTCTACTCCTTTGATCGAACTGTATTCAAGATCATACTCGTAACCCGGATGAAGGATACTGCAGATCCTATCAATGTCATGTGTATTGACAGCCTCGACCCAGTCTTTTACTACACCGAGATTCTTATTGACTGAAGTGTCCATAAAATTTTAGATAATTATATTAAAGATTAATATGGTTCTCAAACTAAATTTTTTCTTTTACAAACACAATATAGTTTTCGGGAGAGTTGAAATCATTTGATTTTGGATTTTAGATTTTGGATTTTAGACTTTTTAGAAAGGATTTTTAATTTTTGACCTGCCTCGAGGCAGGCAATTGATCTGACGTCTGACATTTGACGTCTGACCTTTGACATCAGACACTTACTAAAAAAATAAAAAATACACATTGGGAAAAATTCTATTAACAATAATCGGCATAAGCGCGATCATTGCCATTCCTACACAGTCATTGCTGCTGAGTCTTAAAGCGGGCAAGACTTATTTCCGGGAGTTGTTTGGAGATAAAAGCATTCTTCTGCGCTACATTGTGACAATGTTTATCATTGCACCTTTGCTTGCAGTTGTTTTTTCGTGGCTGTTTGGTCCGTATAATGGCTTGTGGGTAGGGATTTTCACAATCGCAGTTACTCCCGCATCTCCGGGACTGGTAAAGAAAATGAACAAACTCAGCGGGGAGCGTAACATCAGCATTGCATGGATGATAACAACCATATTTTTGTCTCTGATATTCATTCCGGTAAATCTGATCATTGTTCAGAATTATCTGAATCTTGATATTGATCTCGGCATTGATGAAGTCTTTCTTAAACTTATGTTATTGTTTGTTCTTCCGATGGCAATTGGGTTTCTGATCTCAAGATATGCCGCAAGTATTGTTCCTGCGCTGATAAAGATCCTTGATCCTGTATCAAAGGTCTCAATGCTCTTGCTTGTTGTTTCTCTACTGATAGCTGCCGTGCCGCTTATTATCAGCAAAGGTATAATTCCTGTTCTGCTGATACTTGCATTTATAATAGTTGAGCTTATCATATCACATTTGATGGTGTCACCTCATAATCGATTCGGACCCGTGCTGTCTTATTCGGTAGTTCTGAGGCTTCCCGCGCCGGCGATAGTTCTGATGCAGATAAATAACTCTGTTGACAGGTATATGTCAGTTGTACTAACCTACACAATACTTGGATTCATTGTATTAATGGTGTATGAAAAATTAATATTGAAGAAAAATTCTCCGGCGAAATAAAATTTTAAGAATTTTAAATTAAGTTTTTTCAGGGGCTCCTCCCGAATCCTTTTTGAAGAGTTTTCTTTTGAATCGTATAAGTAATTTTTCCATTAAAATTTTTTATTTTGGGTTTGATACCAGATCCGGCAACTTGAATCTTTCTCATTGAAAATTTATTTTATTACCAATATATTTCACCTGCAAAGGAAAACAAAAAATAATTTTCAATTATTTTCAAATCCCCAAAATTTTTTTAAAGTGTTTAAATTAATCTCTTATGATTACAAACATTTTAATTCAAATCCATTTAAATCAATTATTAAAAAATGCTTCCTGTTCGGCAGGTGAACAGGCGTTGAACGTTTCTCACCGAAAACAGAAACCATTTTATTAATTTCTAAAAAAAATTATCATGCCTTCAAAACTTGAAGTTCGATCGGCTTTAAAAAGGGGTAATGTCATCCGCGTTTCTGTCCCGGCAAATGTTGCCAACGATCTCGGGCTTTTCACAAAAATGCTGAAAGATCTCGGAGGACGACTTGGCTGCAACCAGTGTATCTCCGGAGCTGCATGCTTTTTTGACAATGAGAGGGAATTCATTGTTAATGAAAAAGGAAATATCCACTAATAAGCAGATTGACGCATGAAAATTCCGGAGTTAGGAATCGGTTTGACTTATCATTCTGTATTGGATCAGGTGATAGAAAATCATCCTGATCTGATACAGGTTTTAGAAATTGAGCCGCAGACGCACTGGCTACAGCCCGATTTCAGGTCTTATGAATATAATCTGGATCATGAAGCCTTGAAAAAAGTCAGCAGCTTTCCATGCAGAAAATTAATTCACAGTATCGGATTTCCCGTCGGCGGATCCAGACTGCCTGATAATATTCAATATCCTCTGCATCAGGAAATGATCGAATTACTGAATGTTCCGTGGATGAGCGAACATTTAAGTTTTAACAAAGCGGAATTTAACGGGAAAGAATATGTGACCGGGTTTATGCTACCTCCGCTTCAGACTCCAGAAGGAATTCAATTTGCAGTTCGCAGCATAAAGTCTATGAAGACCCATGTGCCCGTACCGGTTGCAATTGAAACAGGAGTGAATTATCTAAGGCCATTGTCTTTTCAGATTCCGGACGGGGAATTCCTAAGACGTGTAGTGGAAGAAGCTGACTGCGGGATATTACTTGATCTTCATAATCTTCTGACCAATGAGAAAAACGGCCGTCAGCCGATGGAGGAATTTCTGTCGCAGATCCCGTTAGAACGTGTATGGGAAGTTCATCTTGCCGGAGGAAAAATGCGTGACGGATTTTATATAGATTCTCATTCAGGAGGTGTCTCAGAATTCTTGATGGAAAGAACAAAAAAAATTATCCCTGATCTGAAAAATCTCGGGGCAATAATTTTTGAAATGTTTCCGGATTCAGTTGAAAGTATAGGATTTGGTATAATTGAAAAAAACCTTGCTGATTTGAACAATCTTTGGAATAACCGAAAATCTAAAACTTCCGCAATAAAAAAATGATCATGGAAAAATGCATCAGTCTAAAAACATTTCTAGGAAAATAATCATAAGTCTCTTAGCCCTCCGGTATATGAAGACAGTCTTGCTGCCCTTGTCACAGGTCAGATAAAAAGTTCGGAGATAGAGGAATTAAATTCGGATCCGGCAATCGGATTGATCAGCGGTTTGATCAGCTCTTTCAGGGCATCGATGGTTTCCGCCAGCTTCCGCTACACATCCAGACTGCTTATGATCTCACTGGGAGTGGAGGAATATGAAAAACTATTGAGCAATTTCTGGAAAGAAAAGACACCGGAGCCTTTTGCAACGACAGAGGGTGAAAATTTTATGAGCTTTCTTAAATCAAATAATGTAAATGTTTTTGGTATGGATGAGGTCATTGAATTTGAGAGGGCATATATTGCAACGCTTATAGACGGTGAGGAAAGAATTGTAGAGTTTCCCTTTGATCCGCTTTCTTTCTTAAAAGCAATTGGTGAGGGAAGGGAACCTCATAAAATTTATACCGGAAATTATGAGCTCCTGATTGAAGCGCGGCAGGGACTTACATCTTCATTTCATCATCAGGGAGTATACCACTGATCACTTGATCCTAAAGCAAACTAATTTCACTTCAAAAGTCCTCTGATTTACTTATTATTGCCGTAAACATCCCCGCAAAATTTTTTTTTACAATGTTCAAATTCATTAAAGACACATGTCTCAAGGGTCTGAAGCTTATTGTTCCGTTGTTTCTTATTATTCTGGTTTTCCAGAAAATTTACGAACTCATTATATATTTTCTGAATCCCCTAATTTCTATACTACCGGATATTAACATATTTCGGACGCGGATTTTTTGGATCTGAGGGCGCTTCTGACTTTTGTAATATTCATATTCATTTGCGGACTGCTGATACAGGGCCGGAATTGGGAAAGCAATTAACCGCATATTGGCTAATATATTTATTAAAATTTTTCCGGGGTCTTCAATTCTTGAACATATACTTCGGGAACAGTCCGAAGCAGAACTCAAGGACTTCAGGAATGTGGTATTGATAAGCATTGATGAAGGATGGGTTATTGGATTCATCATCGAGGAAGCAAACAAGGACGGACTCATAATGGTGTTTGTTCCCGGCGCACCGATACCAACCAGCGGCACACTATATATGATGACTGAAGATAAAATAAAACGGGTGAACATACCTGTTCATAAGGCGCTTCTGTTAATCTGGAATCTCGGAAGAAATTCCGAGAAGATAGTTGCCGGCAAATTGAATTTATAGATTTATAATTGATCAATTAAATTATCTCTGAAGTAAGCCAGATTGGATTCGAATTGCCTGATTAAATCTTAAAATGTCTATAACAGTCCGGCAATGAGTTGAAATCATAAAAAATTTTCCGCCTGGCACTAATCTAAAACTAAATTTTCATTGGATCAGAATCAAACCGCCATTCCAAAATATTCGCTGCTCGAGATAGAAAAGAAATGGACTGTCAATAAGGAAAAGCTTCCGGACATTTCAAAATTAAGAAAGATCGAAGTAACGGATAAATATTTCCCCGGAACCAGAACAAGGCTGAGGCAGATGATTGATACTCATTCAAATGAAATTGTTTACAAGCTCACAAAGAAATACGGGAAGATAACCTCACAGTGCGAACCCCTAACGACACTGTATTTGTCCCGGGACGAGTTCGATATGTTTAACAAACTCGATGGTTTTGTTTTGATTAAAAAAATTTACAGATATCCGTATTCAGGAAAGGATTTTCTGATAGAGATTTTCATAAAGCCGGAAGTTGATTTTATTTTACTGGAAACTGAAGCTAAATCAGAAAAGGAGATAAACGAATTGCAGATTCCCGGTTTTGTGATCAAAGAAGTTACAAATGAAAAGGAATATGAGGGATACACAATTGCAGACAGAACATAGCCAAAGATATATCTATTAATATCTAACACATCCGTTCAAAACGTTCTTTAAAAAGTTTTATAATTAATTTTTGCCGGCGCGCCATTTCTCAGAATTTCTTATCGGCAATTTTTCACAGGCGGGTTGTTTTTATGGGGTACATAACTATATTTTAAATCTTTCTTTAAATTAAACTATGCTAGTCTTCCTAAATTTAATTTGGACAACAGTGAAATATCTATAATTTTTTTTTAGGTAATATCCTTTTATTATCCTTTCATTATGATTAATTTTGAATCAATTTTATTCTGAATATTTTTTACTCAAAAAAAGAATTTTTCAATACTCATTTTATAATTTTGATCTCAAACCTCTCTTTGTTTTAAATTAAATTTAAAAAACACAAAATGAAAAACCTGTTAATAGTTTTATCATTAAGTTCCATCTTGTTTTTTTCCTGCGGTGAAAAAAAGGGAACTAAACCGGAAGCAAAAGACAGCTCAAAAGTACGTAATGAAGTTATGACACAGGAACTCCAGCAAGCCAAGACTCCGGCACAAGTTATTGAAGTACTCAAAACGGGAAATGCAAAATTTGTCAAGGGCGATCTTACATTTACTGATTATCCAAAGCAGATAATTCTGGCATCAAAAGGTCAGTTTCCCACAGCTGTTGTGTTGTCCTGTCTGGATTCAAGAGTGCCCGTTGAAAAAGTTTTTGATCTTGGAGTTGGGGATATATTTGTTGCGCGGGTAGCCGGAAATATAGTTAACCCGGATATACTTGCCAGTATGGAATACGGATGCAAAGTTGTCGGCTCAAAGCTGATCGTAGTGTTAGGCCATACTGATTGCGGAGCAGTGAAGTCTGCCATTGATAAAGTTAAACTCGGAAATATAACCGAACTGCTTGAAAAGATTGAGCCGGCAGTCGACAGTTCATCTTCTTTTCAGGGAGATAAAACTTCCAAGAATAAGGAGTATTTAGATAAAGTGACTGATGAGAATGTAGTGATAGCAATTGAGAATATCAGAAAGAACAGTCCGATATTAAAAGAGATGGAAGAGAAGGGCGAGATTGATATTATCGGAGGAATTTATGATATCAATACCGGGAAAGTAACATTTATGAAATGATTTTAGGTTTTAGTTTTTGATTTTAAGTTTTGGATTTTTGATTTTTAAATTAGATATATTTAATTTAATTCCGATTTAATCCCCGTATTTCCATACAGGTTATGTATAATTTTACAAAAGTTACTTTTTTCAAAGGGTACCTACATACGGAAGTATATATATATGACATTCGGAGAGAAAAATTAATTGTTTAAAAAAGTAAACTTAAACTCGTTTTATAAACCCTTCATTAATTTAGGATATTAATTTTAGAACTTTAGTAAATAACGTTTTTTAAAATCAAAAAAAGATAATCATTGCAAAAAAAGCCACCATCAAAGGGGAAAGCTTCCCTGATAGTTGTTAAATTGTTTCAAAATATTGCCGTGACATTCTCCGCATCTCTTTAGTATATAATTTTTTAAATTAACTTATTCGTAAACAATTAAATTATTTTTATGAGCAAAGAAAATGAAATACATCGTGCCAATCTTCCAATCCCTACCAAAGAATTCAAAGGATATATTGCATATGATGGAAAGGATCCGGATTCGAAGTTTCCTCCAATCAAGGCAATAGTGCCTCCGGAAGGAGCTCCGAATGTTTTATTAATTTTAATAGATGATGCAGGATTCGGATCTTCAAGTGCTTTTGGTGGTCCTTGTCAAACACCCAATGCAGAAAAGCTTGCAGCCGGGGGATTAAAGCTTAACAGATTTCATACAACCGCATTATGTTCACCTACAAGACAGGCTATACTTACCGGACGCAATCATCATTCTGCGGGAATGGGATGCATCACTGAAGTCGCAACCGGTGCGCCGGGCTATTCATCGGTTCTTCCTAATACAATGTCTCCCCTTGCAAAGACTCTTAAACTTAACGGATATTCAACAGCTCAATTCGGCAAATGTCACGAAGTTCCTGTATGGGAAACATCTCCGGCGGGACCATTCAATGCATGGCCGACAGGCGGCGGCGGTTTTGAATATTTCTACGGATTCATCGGGGGAGAAGCCAATCAATGGTATCCAACTTTATATGAAGGAACTGTTCCCGTCGAACCAAAGAAAACACCGGAAGAAGGTTATCATCTTGTTGAAGACATGACCGATAAGGCGATTAGCTGGGCAGGACAGCAAAAAGCTCTGATGAGTGATAAACCATTCTTCATGTATTTTGCCCCCGGAGCTACACACGCTCCGCACCATGTGCCGAAAGAATGGGCGGATAAATATAAAGGAAAGTTTGATCAGGGCTGGGATAAGATTCGCGAAGAGACGTTTGAAAGACAAAAAAAATTAGGAGTAATTCCTGCTGACAGCCAGTTAACAAAAAGACACAAAGAAATTCCCTCCTGGGATGATATGCCTGATGATCTCAAACCTGTACTAAGAAGACAAATGGAAGTTTATGCCGGATTTATGGAATATACAGATTATCATGTTGGCCGGCTTCTGGATTCTCTGGATAAATTAAAAATACTTGACGATACTCTTGTTTATTATATAATTGGTGATAATGGCGCTTCTGCCGAAGGTACCCTGAACGGGACTTATAATGAAATGTTAAACTTCAATGGTCTCGCAGCTTTGGAAACTCCGGAATTTCTAATGGAAAGGCTGGATAAACTTGGCGGACCTGACTCATATAATCATTATGCAGTGGGATGGGCTCATGCTATGAATACTCCATATCAGTGGACAAAACAAGTTGCTTCACACTGGGGCGGGACAAGGAACGGAACGATAGTTCACTGGCCAAAAGGAATAAAAGGAAAAGGAGAGATGCGCAATCAATTCAGTCATGTCATAGATGTTGCGCCGACCATTCTTGAGGCAGCAGGAATCCCCGAACCAATTTCAGTTGACGGAGTTCAACAGCACCCTTATGAAGGCGTGAGCATGTTATATTCCTTCAATGATGCAAATGCAGGTGAACGTCACGAGACACAGTATTTCGAAATGTTCGGAAACCGGGGGATTTATCATAAAGGCTGGACAGCTGTTACACGTCATAAAACGCCATGGATACTTATGGGAGAAAAGACACCTGCGTTTGATGATGATGTCTGGGAATTGTATGATACTAATATAGACTGGACACAGGCAAATGATCTTTCTAAAAAGATGCCGGAGAAGCTTCATGAACTTCAGAGATTGTGGCTTATGGAAGCAGTCCGGTATAATGTGCTGCCTCTGGATGATGATATTGCTAAAAAGATGAATCCAGATACAGCAGGAAGACCTGTACTTATCAGAGGGACTTCACAGATATTGTTTGGCGGAATGGGGAGATTGTCAGAGAATTGTGTCTTAAGCATAAAGAATAAATCGCACTCTGTAACAGCTGAAGTCGTGGTACCGGAATCAGGAGCAGAAGGAGTAATTATTGCTCAGGGAGCCAACATCGGTGGCTGGAGTCTTTATGCGAAGGACGGTAAATTAAAATATTGTTATAATCTCGGAGGTATAAATTATTATTATGTTGAAACCGAGAATAAATTACCTTCGGGTCAGCATCAGGTTAGAATGGAATTTAAATACGCGGGCGGTGGTCTTGGTAAAGGCGGTAAAGTGACACTGTATGTAGACGGGAAAAAAGACGGAGAAGGTGATATTCCAATGACTCTTGCAATGGTATTCTCAGCTGATGACGGATGCGATGTCGGAGAAGACACAGGAGCACCTGTATCTCAGGATTATGGTCCTCAGGGAAATGGCTTCAACGGAACAGTGAAAGGAGTACAAATTGCAATAGCAGATGCCGCTGAGAATTCGGATCATCTTGTTTCACCGGAAGATGCATTACGTGTGGCAATGGGAAGACAGTAGGAGCAATTTGGATTTTAGATTTTGGATTTTAGATTTGGATTTGGAAGCTCATAATTTTTAATAACAAATTTATAAATGCTAAATTAAAATAATCGAAAGGATTTAAGATGGCACTAAAAGAATACAAGCCGGGAACAGCTTTCCCCGGTGTTATAGGAAGAACATTCGACCAGTCAACACCTGCCTGGCCAATGCCAAACCGCGCAAAAGACGGAGCTCCGAATGTTCTGTTCATAGTTCAGGATGATACAGGATTCGGACAGATGGGATGTTTCGGAAGTCCGATAAATACACCTAACATAGATGCTCTTGCAAAAGACGGTCTGCTGTTTAATAACATGCATACGACAGCATTGTGCTCGCCGACAAGATCATGTATTTTAACAGGAAGGAATCATCATTCAAATGCGATGGCATGCATTACGGAAGGCTCTACGGGATATCCGGGAGCCAACGGTTACATTCCGTTTGAGAACGGATTCTTATCAGAAATACTTCGTGCGAACGGTTACAATACTTATGCTCTCGGCAAATGGCATCTTACGCCGGCTGAACAAAATTCAGCAGCCGGACCTTATGACCGCTGGCCGCTTGGAAGAGGCTTCGAAAGATATTACGGATTTCTCGGAGGCGATACTCATCAATATTATCCCGAACTTGTTTATGACAATCACCAGGTTGATCCTCCGAAAACACCTGAAGAAGGTTATCATCTGACTGTTGACATAACGGACAAAGCAATGGGCTTCATTGCAGACTCAAAACAGATCGCACCGGACAAACCATTCTTTATGTATTTCTGTCCCGGAGCCGGTCATGCTCCGCATCATGTACCTAAGGAATGGGCAGATAAATATAAAGGAATGTTTGATGACGGCTGGGATGCATACCGTGAAAAGGTATTTGCAAAACAAAAAGAGCTTGGCATAATTCCAAAAGATGCAGTTCTTTCAAGACATGATCCTGATGTGCAGGACTGGAATAAGCTTTCTGCGGATGAAAGAAAATTATATTCGCGGATGATGGAAGTCTTTGCCGGTTTCCTGGAACATACTGATCATCAGTACGGAAGATTGTTCCAGTTCCTTAAAGACATTGGCGAATGGGACAATACACTTATAATGTTCATATCGGATAACGGAGCCAGCGCTGAAGGCGGACCCACAGGTTCAGTCAATGAGAATAAATTTTTCAACAATGTTCCGGATGATCTCAAACAAAATCTTGCTGCAATTGATGACATCGGCGGACCAAAATATTACAACCATTATCCGTGGGGATGGACGCATGCAGGTAATACTCCGTTCAAAAGATGGAAGCGTGAAACATACAGAGGTGGCGTGAGCGATCCATTTGTTGTTCACTGGCCAAAAGGAATCAAATCCAAGGGTGAGATTAGAACGCAATATGCACATGCAATTGATATGGTTCCTACTGTTCTCGAAGCTCTCGGACTAGAATCACCGGAAGAAATAAACGGAGTAACACAGTCACCTATTCAGGGGAACAGTTTTGCGCATACATTCAATGACGGAAAAGCAGACAGTAACCATCAGGTACAGTACTTTGAAATGATGGGGCACAGGTCGATATATCACAACGGATGGAGAGCAGTATGTCCGTGGCCCGGTGATTCTTTTACTGAAGCCGGAATGGGATTCGGAGCTCCGATAGATGCGGCAAAGCTGACAGAGCTGGATGCAAACAACTGGGAGCTGTATGATCTGACAAAAGATCCGACGGAAACAAATAATCTTGCAAAAGAAAACAGACCAAAGCTTATAGAGATGGTTGCTCAATGGTATGTAGAAGCCGGAAAATATAATGTGCTTCCGATTGACAGCAGGGGTGTTGAAAGACTTGCTGAAGAAAGACCTCAGATAGCAGGACAAAGGAAAACATACACATATTATCCGCTGACTCAGACTGTTCCCGGGAATGCAGCTGTAAACGTACTTAATCGTTCGCACTCAATTACGGTAGATGCCGAAATACCAAAAGGCGGTGCCGAGGGAGTTCTTTTCAGCATGGGAGGATGTGACGGAGGTTTTACGTTATTCATAAAAGACAAGAAGCTTCAGTACGGATATAACTATGTTGCTGCTGAATATTTCTATGTAAAGTCAGTTGATGACGTTCCTGAAGGAAGACATAAATTCAGATTTGAATTTGAAGTTAAAGGTAAACCAGACATTGCAAAGGGGAAAGGTGCTCCGGGATCAGCACAGCTTTATATAGACGGGAAACTTGTAGGTGATACTGATTTTCCGTTCACCATTCCGCTGGCTATGGGTCTGGGTGTTGCCGTAGCTGTCGGTGCAGATCCGGGCTCACCGACAATACCGGATTATGAACCGCCGTTTGAATTCACAGGAAAAGTCTATACTGCAGTAGTTGATGTCAGCGGCGATCTGATCAAGGATGACGAAGCTGCATTGAAAGCGTTAATGGCAAGACAGTAGTTCAATGACCAATGTTCAATGTTAAATTATCAATGTTCAATTACTCCTTCCCGGGATTTGTTTTTGGGAAGGAGTTTTAATTTAGATTAAAAGATTTTTGATTTTAGATATGCCTTTTCGAGATTTGGAATTTGGGATTCTAAATTTTGGAAATTTTGATAAATAAATTGCTTACAAGTTTTAATTAAATTATTTTGTGAAAATTTCACCTATACACTATAATTTGTACTGACAAATTTGTTTAAAACATTACTTCTTTTATTGGTGCTTGTTACAAGCATCAGTTCAATTGCACAGGATAAATCAAAATCTAAGACTGAACCCGACAGTGCTTTTTATGCATCGCAGATGGATATTAAAAAAATCCTTAGTAATATCTTTGGCAGCAAAAAGACTAACATTGATACGATAAAGATTATTCAGACCGACAGAGACTTCATTCTGAGCATCCTTCCCGGAGTCTCTTATAATCCTGCAAATGGCGTAATATTCGGCGTGTCTCTTTCAGCGTCATGGTTTAACGGACCGCATTCAACAACAACTAATTCATCTTTTGTATCAAGTGTCTCCTACACAACGAAAAAACAATTCAGACTTTCGGTGCAGAACAATGTTTTTTTCAAGAATGATAACTGGAACTTTCAGGGTGACTGGAGATTTTGGAACTATGTTCAGGATACTTATGGTCTCGGGACCAACACTCCCGACAGCAATGCGGAAAATATGAATTTTCAGTTCATAAGATTTAATCAAAATGCCTTGAGAAGAATTTCGGGAAGATTTTTTGGCGGTATCGGGTACAGTCTGGAATATTACAATAAAGTTTCTACAGTTAACGATTCTGACCAGGCAATTTATCCAAACTATAATGACGATTACAACAGGCTCCACAATTATGATACTACAAGTTATGTTTCATCAGGATTTGTAGTGAACGCTGCGATTGATACAAGAGACAATACTATAAATGCATATAAAGGATATTTGCTGCAGTCATATTATTACAATTATAATAAAGTATTGGGGAGTTCAAATAACTGGCAGAAATTATATCTTGAAGCAAGAGCTTATCATAATTTAAGAAGTTTTGAAAATCCATATATACTTGCTTTCTGGTTCATGGGAGATCTTGCGCTGAGCGGGAAAGCTCCGTACATGTCATTACCTTCCATCGGATGGGATAAGTACAATGCAACCGGAAGAGGATATATTCAGGGAAGATTCAGAGGTTCAAGTATGCTTTATGCTGAATTTGCAAACAGAATTAATCTGACCAGGAACGGGTTGTTTGGAATTGCAATTTTTGCAAATGCATCTACATACAGTAATGACGATACGGGTCAGAAATTGCTCGATTATATTGATCCTGCAGGCGGCATAGGACTGAGGATCAAATTTGACACAAGATCAAGAACAAACTTATGTCTGGATTATGCAATTGGAAAATATAAATCAAGCGGCGTTTTCCTTTCACTTGGTGAATTCTTCTGATGAATGTTTATGTGTATTTTTATTTGAGAACTATCATTTTCTTTACATCAGAATAATTTTCCGATTCAATTTTATAAAAGTATTGTCCGCTCGCAAAGTTACCTGCGTTAAATTCAACCGAATAATTTCCGGCATTTTGTAATTGATTCACGAGACTCGCAACTTCTTTGCCGTTAATATCATAGACTTTTAGTTTTGTGTATTGAGCAGACGGAATGGAGTATTCTATCCGCGTGACAGGATTGAAAGGATTTGGATAATTCTGTGACAGGGAAAACTTTACGGGAGCTCCGATTACAACTTCCTGAGACAAATTAAAATATTTATAGCTCCCGTTATAATCTATCTGCTTCAGCCGGTAATTATATTTCCCGGGGTTTAATCCTTTATCTGTAAATTCATAAGAGTTTGGCGAAGAAGTTGTCCCGTTTCCTTTTACAAAAGCAATCTTATTCCAGTTATCCGGCGTCTGCCCTCTGACATCTGACCGCTCTATGTCAAATCCCGAATTATTATTTTCCATAGAAGTTGTCCAGTTCAATTTTACATTATTACCGGTGACCAATGAAGTGAACGAAGATAATTCAACAGGAAGGAGAACATCCAGTTCGTCAGCGCCTTTATAGGGAAAAGTATTGTCTCTGTGATCACCGTCAATATCATCGGAGACTAAGGGATTCGGAATACCGAGAAGCAATTCATCACCAATTGAAGCTCCGGTCAGATGCAGGTCTGTTGATGAGACAAAGTTCACATGAATGTCATCAGAATGCTGATCTAAATTTGTAGCGTTTCTTAAGTCAGTCAGATTGCTGTAAAAAATCCTAAATAATAAAACATATAATTATTTGCATGACCATCGAAATTATTATAGTCTGAAAATACTGCTGAGTTGTCGATAGACATTGCATATCCGTTTGATACCAACGGAATAAATATTATTTATAAAGAGATATCATCTGAAGAATAATAGATACTCCGATCCCGTTAATGGAATTAAATATAAAGAGGATATTAGAACTGGAATTAATTTCTATTGAGAGAAAATTTAGAAGAAAATTATTCGCAATGAGAGATTCAGTGTTCGGAGCTCCGGAAGAATTACGTTAATTCCCAATGCCCTCTCCCCCGATAATATTTTTTAGATTTTAAAGTATTTACTATTTTTAATCCTATCCCTCCTCCGCGGTATGCGGTTTCGATATTATTTTTTTCTATAAAAACCGAGTCGCAGTTTTGAATTGAAACAGATTGAGGAACCAGTATGTTAGTTGCAGTTCCCGCCATTAATGTGTTATTAATGATTCGTATATTTGAAGAAACAGCATCTGTTGAAATTTTGATTTGCTCCAGCTCGGGATTGAACATATTGCCTTCAATCAAAATATTATCGAATCTGAAGTTGCCCTCTCCGACAATGTCTCTTCCGACATTACCTGCTCCCTGTATCTTGGTAAAAACGTTATTGATTAATTTTATATTTGAACAGTTATTCTGCAATTCAATCTTCGTAAAGGCGTATGTTTTGGAAAATGTCAGTCCGTCTATTACAATATTATCTGCGCCATTAATTCTCAAAATGAAGTTACCGTTAGATTCAATTATCACATCAGCGGGATTTCCGCTTTGAGATCTGAAAGTAACTGTATTGTTAATGTCCGATCCGGGTATAAAGTCAATTATTATTTGCTCGTTATAAATTCCCGGAAGGATATTAAATATTACCGGACCGCTGATACCGTTTATTCCAGCATCTGTTGCTGCAGAATTAATAGTTGAGTAATTTCCGACTGAACCTATAGTATAAATTCCGTTTAATGGTGTTGAATAAGAATTTGAATGAGTTAAAAATATTGTAGTCGTAAGAATGAAAAGCAATGTCAAGGTTTTCATTTTCGTATCCTCCTTTTTTTTTAAACGTAAAATATTAAACTAAAACAATCCAGTTAAATATTTTGCAATGTTTTAAATTTTCCGGTAATTTTGAATACGGAAAGCATTCGACTTGTATGTATTACGGAGTGATAAAGAATTTCAAAACGCAGTTAGCTCGTCTGTAAATTAAATCATTCACTTAGGAGTCTCATTGTTATCATTGTCGTTCTCTACATCAATTTTAAAACCAGGAGCTTTATAATCCTCCGGAAGGTAGTTTGCCGGAATTGAAGTCCTGTTTCCGTCACGCGCTGATCTGTAATGCGGTGAGAGTATTTCTATTCCCGCTTCATTGCAGCAGTCCTGAATGTTCTGATGAAGCAGTGAATAAATCATTGCCTGCCTGTTGGGTTCTTTGGTGTAGGCGTTGATCTGATACGACACATAAAAATCATCAAGACTGGTTTGAAGCACAAACGGCTTCGGATCTTTAAGTACCAGATCCGTTCTTAGTGCAGCTTCGATGAGCGCCTTGTGCATTTCTTTCCACGGAACATCATATCCTATGGTGACGGTCGAATGAATGATGAGACCTTTGTCATCGGCTTTTGTATTGGTGGAATAATTTGTAGTGCTGCTGGACAACACGGTTGAATTCGGAACAGTGATGTCCTCATTCTTAATTGTCCGGATCCTCGTTACGAGCATTGTTTTTTCCATTACATCTCCGACCACTTCGCCTATCTTTACACGGTCGCCAACCTTGAACGGTCTCATGTAGGTTATGACAAGTCCCGCCACCATATTTGAAATAGCACTTGTCGATCCTAATGAAAACAGGACGCCGATAAAAACTGAGATTCCCTGAAATGCAGGTGAACTTGAACCCGGCAAATAAGGAAATATCAGGACGACCATAAATGCAAAGAGTAAAAATCTTATTATGTTGAAAGTCGGCTGTGCCCAGTCCGGATGAAAACTTTTTAAGTTAATGTCTCCTTTTTGAATTTCATCAAAGAAATATTTTACGCCTTTGATCGCATATCTGAAGAGGAAAAAAATGACAATTATGGTAAACAGGCTGGGAAGATAATCAAGTACGCCGTTCAGAGCTGATTTAGCCGGAGTCAGGACCCAGCCCAGTAAAGTGGTTGCCCATTTTTTATAGCTTGGAAAAATGCTGAACAACGCCGGCAGGGAAAGGTAAATTGTTAATATAATTACTGCGATCCGCAAAATGTTTACGGCTTTCAGGGTAAACTTAAGATGATACTCGGGAGTGAGTACCTTTATGTTACGAAATGTCAATCCTTTCACATACTTTTCCCTGTGATCAATTATATACCGGTCAATCCATCTGAATAATTTATTTATGGAAATGATCAGAACACCCAGGAAAACAATGATCAGTGCAGCCCATCCTATTCTCTTCAGCCAGTTGGTCAGACTGTTTTCGTCCCGCTCTAATGCAATTATTTCCTTTATTTTATTAAGATATTCTTCGGCTAATTGTCTGGTATCTTTCCCGTACCATAGAGCATCCAGAGTATTAACTGACATAATTACTGTCTCATTATTGTAGATAACATCGTAGCCGTTTTCAGTGTCCGTCAGCCTCAGTGAATCAGAATCATAATACGGGTCTTCATATAATTTCTGTATTCTCTGGCTGATAGCAGACGCTCTTTCATGGGCATTGAATGACCCGGTTTTCGTATAGATTAAGAAAAGCGTGTCTCTTAATAGTGTTACAGAATGACCCGTTGAATTCTTTTTCAGCTCGGTAATGTTCTCCAGCTGTTCGGCTTTGCGGACGGAATCACTGATCTCAATTTGCCTTAATTTATCTTCAAGCTCCTTTGTTTTCTGATTGTCACCCTGTGCATCTTTCAGTTCGTTCTGTAAATTCATCTTGACCAGCGAATCCAGCTGCCGTTTCAGCTGCTGCTGAAAAAGCAATGACTGTGCTGCCTGATGCATCGAATCAGTCCCGAGACTGTCGCTGGTTGATTTGTCCTGTGCATTAACTGATGAAGTCCGGGCGAAGACAACAATCAGAATGACTATGAGAGTAAGAATGCTTCTTTTCATGTTATGCTGTTTTTTTATTTAACATTGTACCTGTCATCATTACGAGAGCAGATATTAATACGACCTGTATGATCAGAGATTCGCTTACCATTGAAATTTGCCGCGAAACAGGGATGGAAATAAAAAGCAGAATGGTTATTAACCCTCTCGGAGCAATGAACAAAAAAGGGATAAGCGGCATTCGTGCAATCTTTAACTGAACCAAACGAATCAGATAGACAACAGTAAGGATGGTTATTGCAATAAACAGGCTGTTCAAATCAAGGAGCGAATTCTCATCAATTACAAATCCAAACAGCAGGAAGAACATCGTTCTTACGAGGAAAGCAATTTCAACTACCACTTCACTGAATCGCTTAACCTCGGTTTCCAGTTTTTCAGGAGCAAGCCTTCTTATGAATGAGAAGTTCTTTAGCTCTTCAAGATTGTTTAGCAATATACCGAATACCAGAATAAAGATCAGGGCAGGCAGATGATAAATCTTTGAGACCGCATAAATCAGGATCACCATCATTATGATCGGAATAAATTTTACATGATGATCGATATGCTTTATCAACAGTGCAAGTCCGATGCTTGCTCCGAATGAAATTGCCAGAATACTTATGAGCTGGATCAAAAAATGTCCTCCCGAGCTCATGTTTATGATTTCATTTGCCGTGAAGAAGTTGAAAATGACAACTCCGAAAATGTCAGACATGCCGCTCTCATAGATTACAAACTCCTTTTTGTCACGGCTCATATTCTGAACGCTCGGAATGGCAACCGCGCTGCTGATAATGCAGAGAGGAACTGCATTTAAAAAGCCGTCCATCAGCCTGTGTCCTGATATTGAACTGAATGCAGAGCCGAATATAAGCATCAGGAGTACAAGCGGTATGAAAGCAGATAATGCGGATTTTATCACTATCGATTTCTTGTCCTTGCGCAATTCGAGTTCAAGACCGGCTTCCAGTACAATTAAGATCAGTCCCACAGTTCCGAGTATGGGCAGCAGCGGCTTTAGTTCCGGCAAAGCTATCCCGAATATTTCAAAAACTTCATGCACTCCCCAACCCAGAATGAGCAGTAGAATTACCGAAGGGATTTTTGTATGCTTTGAACTCAGGTCAAATGCATACGAAATCAGGATCAGGATGCATAATGTAATTATTATAGTAGTTGTCACTGATCAGTCAATTGTCAATTTTCAAATTTAGGCACCGGATTTTTTCAATATTAAGTGGGAGTAAAATACTTCCGAAAGATAAAATAAACAATGAATTAACCGTATTAAGTATTGCCGTGTGCAAAAAGGAACAGAATTAAAAATACATTTCTAAAATACTATTGATTATAAATTTACATTCCGATATGTTAATTCAGTGTTTGGCTTGAGAGAAGTTCCGCAGGGCGGACTTCTTACTTTCAAATATGGTACAATATTATTTTTTAAAAACTAACCTGCAGCAACCTGAACAATATTACAAAAATCATACAGGCATTTATTTTCGGAAACATATATATCTCGGTATGCTCAGTGCTGATGGTGTTTTACACTTATTCCATTTTCGGCATTACACCGGATTCAAATTTTCTGCTGTTTGTATTTTTTGCAACCTTAACAAGCTACAGCTTTCACTGGTATCTCACACCCGATGTTCACAGCCATTCGGAAAGATATATCTGGGTAAATAATAATAAGACTCTGTTACTATCGCTGTTTATCCTGAGCATTTCCGGTACGATAATTTTCATGTATATATTCAGGATGCGGCTATTGTTATTATCTGGCGTTGCGGTCTTCACATTTCTCTACTCCGCCTCTAAAATACCCTTCCGTCCGTTTACATATCTGAAGAAAATAATCGTAGGAAAAACATTTTATCTTGCGGTAGCCTGGACAATCGTAACAGTGATCATTCCTGTAATAATTGCGGGAAAGAATTGGGAGCCCGGGAATACGATGTTCATGATCAACAGGTTTTTTCTGATATATCCGGTCTGTATACTTTTTGATTACCGTGACAGGGAAGAGGATAAAGAACAAAACATTAAAAACATTGTCGGACTGCTGAGCTTAAAGCAAATCAAAATACTCTTCTATATCTGCTTATTATTGTTTTTCATATCAGGCGGGATCTTATCAATTTATGAATTTTCGTTTCCCGAATTATTAGTGCTGTTGGTTCCCGGAATTTTCCTCAGCTTCTCATATGGATCAAGCATTAGTAGTGTTTCGGATTACTGGTATTATTTTTACCTGGACGGGCTCATGATGCTGTCAGGCATACTGTCAGTTATTTTGAAAAGTATATGACACGTTTATTAATTTCATACAGTATCTTTTGAAGTAGGCACGAATTTATAAAGACCAGCAGTAATAATAATATCACAATTATTACTGCTGATTTACATTCGATGTTTTCAACTCCTTGATTGCTAAGGACAATAATGGTAAAGTTTCTTATGCGTTTCCCTTCAGCTCATTTACTTTATCTTTTATCTTTCCCGCTATTGCCTTCTTGGCAAATGAAAGAAAAATGAGAGCAATGCCCGACAGTAATACTGACAGACCGAGAATTGTTGCAATACCTGCGGCTCCGCTTCCGATGTTAAATATCATCATCAGCCCGGCAATAATTGCAAGCAGACCTATTATAAAAAGGAACCATCCGATAGCATTTTCCTTTTTTAAAGCCCAGCCGGAAGAAGTCAGATTAAAACCTGTGAACAGTACCCAGAGTCCGAATATTATTGTAACCGCTTTCATCGCGGCAAGAAGATTCATTAAAATTATGATCCCGAATACTGCAGTCAGCAGACTCCAGAAAAGAGACCATCCGTCACGCTCACCGCTACCCGCAAAGATCCATCCTAATATTCCGACCACTCCGGTGATAAGAATTATTATTCCGAACCATAAAGATATTCCGGCGAGAACTTCTGCCGGGTTGTTAAAGATAAAAATACCGAGGATAAATAATAATATTCCCTGTATTAATATCACCCACCATTTTTTTAACATTGTGTTTAGCATGATTTATTTGGTTTAGTTTATAAATTTATCTTCTTACCATTGGTTTTTTTGTCCGAATTGAACAATGAGTGATCCTTCGAGCACGAATTGATACATTTCACCAAATGTCGGAATCAGGCTGCAGGCACAGCTGAAGTTGTTGCCGCTGGTGACAGCATCTATTCCTTCATCAAAGACATATGAATTATAAAGATGGATCTTAAAAGGCTGCGTGCCGGAGGTGTTTACAAAAGTCGCGATCAGGAGAGCATGGGTTATGTGGGTGAACCTCATTTGAAATTCTTTTGCAAATCTAAATAAACGGAATTTTTTTAACAATTCATTTATCTAAAATTCTTTTGATGAGAAAAACCCGAACTGATAAACTGCAATCTTAATTTTTCCTGTAATGGAGTGCAATTACTCCTGACGAAAATATCCTGGATTCAATCAGATTTAATTTCACCTTGCCGTGTATGTCTTTAAATAACGGAATGCCTTCGCCAAGTAGAACCGGATTTATAAACAAACGGAATTCATCGATAAGACCTTCAGACATTAAACTGTGTGCGGCAGAAGGGCTTCCGAAAATTAATATTTCAGTGCCCGGGCTTTCTTTCAGTTTGCCTATTTCAGAAAAGAGATCATTACTGATGACGCGGGTTTTTGATTTATCATCCGCTTTCATGGTTTTTGATAGTACAACCTTGTTCGCTTCATTATACCATTTTGAATGTTCAATGTCGTGTTTCGACGCATTCAGCTTTTTACCGGCATCCGGCCAGTAAGCCTCCATCATTTCATATGTAACACGTCCGTATAAGGCAGTGTCCGATTCATTTATCATTCTAACTGCATAATCAAATATCTCGTTGTCAACATTGATCCAGTCCATTTCTCCTTTTGGTCCCGCCACAAAACCATCAAGCGATGTATGAACGAATAATACTAAGTTTCTCATATTAAATTTTTTTTAATATTGGATTTATTTTTATAAGTTGAATCTTGCAGAATTCACATTCATGCCCGCTTCGGCGTATAGCAAAGCAATACAATCCCGCAGTCAAATGGAACTGATTTTAAGAGCATCAGATCTTGTCTGTCAATGTCTTTAAAAATTGTCATTCCCTTTCCGATTAACACAGGATTAATGAACAAATTATATTCATCTATCAGACCGGCTTTGATCAATGAAGAATCAAGCGATGCGCCCCCGTAAACAATTATGTCGCTTCCGTTTTGGTTTTTCAGTTTATTTATCTCATCGGTAATGTCTCCTTTAGCAATGACGGTATTTTCCCATCTGGTTTTGTCAAGTGTCCTGGAAAAAACAATTTTCGGAGTATCAATCATCTTCTTTCCGAATTCAAAACCGGGGTCGTCGGGTTTCGTTGCTACGTTTGACCATTGTGTAACAAAACCATCCGCCATTTTTCTGCCCAGGAGAATAGTGTCAACCGGATCATTTAGGCTGCTTACATATTCTTTAAGCTTGTCATCCCAGTCCCATGTTATCCAGTCCAGCTCACCCTTTGGTCCCGCAATAAAACCGTCCGCCGACATTTGAACCTGCAATTTTAATTTTCTCATGTTATTTATTCTTAATGTTTATGAAAGTACTTTTGGATTTTATAAACTGACGTATGATAAAGTTGTCTTTTGTGGTTATAAGATAATCAACAGTGGAAATAAGGTTTTGCCAGCTGTCAATTTTTATGGTGCCGATTCCTCTTGTGCTTTTAGTTGCCTTTATTATGACCGGGAAGCCGCCCATGTATTCCAGGTAATTCTTAAGCAGCTGCCTGTCTGCTGATATGTGAAAAATTGTTTTGGGCGAAGGCAGATCTGCCTTGTTATGAATGATGGAGTATTTGGTTGTGTCAGGATTATCAGCTACAAAATCAGGACTGGTTAAGTAAAAGGTTGTGACTTCTTTATTGATTAGAATAGTTTCCAGCGTTTCGCTTCCTCTTGTTGCATTGTAGAGTATGTCACTGTTTGTCAGCAGAGGCAGCTCACTGTAGTCAGTGGTTAAGCTGTTAAGAGGAAAAAATTCAACATTCATTTTTTCACAAGCCGATTTTATCCGGTCAAGTCTCAGCTGAACGCCTTCAAAGAATCCTTCATGCAAGCAAAAAAATCTCATTGCAATTTGTATTTGGTTTGTGAGTTTATAAATCGGGAAGCTGCGAAAATCTTTCTGCTCAAAAATTCTGAGTATTTAATCTTACCATGCATTTTACATCCCTGTCATTGGAGTACCATTCAACACAATAGCCTTCCGGGTCGATGTCAGGCTGCGAAAGCAGCTTCTGAAATGAAATCCCGATCGAAGGAATATCTTTCTCAAAGTCGCTTACAGTAAGTGAAATGTATTTTCCTTTTTTAAGAATAAGAGTTTTGCATTTCAGCTTTTCACCTTCTCCTTTTTCCAGCTCTTCTGCCGCGGCTCTGTAAACTATGACTCCGTTCTCGGGTCGTGAGATACCGAAATATTTCCTGTTTTTTGAAAGAGGGATCAGCTCATGAAGCCTATGGTGAGCATCCGTTATGCCGTCGGGAAAAGACTCTGCAGTTACATAAAATACTCTGATGTCATTGTCTAAAGTTGTTGTTTCCATTTTTAAAATGTTATTTATGAAAAAATTTCAATCGTTTCAAAAATACATAATGTAATTAAATAATGGAGAGGCAAATATGACAATAATAAGGGGCGATTGCATTATACAACAGAAACATATTCATAAGAACCTTATAGCATCGGTGTTAATAAAGTCCTTCGTGATCAGTAAGTAATAACTTAATCCTTTTCAGATCTTTAGCATTAAAAGCAGCGGCTACAAAATTCCACATCCCTCCATATGAAAGATTCACATTTTCAAAACCTGATTTACTAAGCTCCAGGCAAAAATTTGCTGCATCATCGGAACCATAGACTATGATTGCATCTTTTTTATGATTTGCCAATTCGGTTATCTTTGCATCAAATTCTGGAGGTTGAATATTGATTGCATTATTAATATGACCAAGATTATGCCATTCCATTTCAGCCTTATTATTAAATTCTTCAGCAGGACGGATATCAAGAATGACTGCATCTTTTTCCTTTTCAATTAAGCTGACCGCTTCGGCTACATTTAATATATTATAAGGAGGAGTATTTTCAAGAATTTTATTTCTGATGTCTAAAGTCTCGTAATCCCTTCCAATGAGAGCCGAGAGTCCTCCGATAATATGATTGACATTACTGTATCCTTTTTCCGTTAAGTACTTTGCAGCCGGATTGCTTTGACTGCCCTGACTATCATAAACCAAAATGACCTTTGACTTGTCTATTTTTGATAAGTTTTGTTCAATCTTATCTGCAGGAATGTTTACAGCGTTCTTGATTCTGCCAATGTTCCTGCTTTCAATTGTGTCTGTTCCTTCAAACTCCGCTGCACTTCTTACATCTATAATAAGCAGATCTTTTGTTCCAAGAATTAGCTGAACGGCATCTTCGGGAGGTAAATTCTTATAAGGGACTGAATATTCAATAAGATCCTTTTTCCCCGGAAATTCCACTGTGCTGCACTGATTCAAATAAGTCATGCCTCCGTTCAGGTTCCAGACATTTTTAAATCCGTTCCCGGCTAAGAGTTTACCAACTCTCCTGCTGCGCTGGCTGTGAGAACAGTAAAGTACTATCGGTTTATCTGACCGGTCTTTCAATTCCTGCAGCCTGTTCTCAACCGATTCTATGGGAATATTTATTGAGCCTTTTAATCTTCCAATGTTTAGCCTGCTTGTGCCTGATGTGTCAGCAAATTCTCCGATAGATCTTACATCAATTAATATTGCACCTGGATTGTTGCTCATAAATTCCAGGAGATCTTCCGGGTAAATAGTTTTATAGACCTCATCGTCGTATTTGAAATCTATCTGGGCTTTGGTGAGTTTAGCCTGAACTATAAATATCAGAAGGAAAACTATAATTAATGTGTTCATGTCTTATTGTCTTCAAATTCGGATTAAGGTTTTGAAAATATTGCTAACTAATTTTTAATACTAAGTTCCTACGACTCAGTATATTATTTGATACAACTGATGATAGGATGTGTGAACGGAATAAATTCCAGAATGCCGGTGAGGCAATCAATTGAACTTACCTATGCATAAAACAATTGTTCAGAGGTCACTGCAAAGACAACTTTCAAAATAAGAAAATATTATTATGAGACAATCCATTTCTTTGCTTCTTCCAGCTCTGAGCTCTTATAGACACGCACCTCACAGGGAAGCATATAGCCGAAGAATTTAGCAAATGTATTGATAAGATGATGGTCGGATACAAGTGCGATCCTGTCCCAGGAGGATAAGTTTTTCATACCCACCTTAGCATCATCCAGCATTGCTTCCGGCTCAAATCCGGTGAAGGAGTTTCCAAGATGATAAAGCATTCGTAACTTCTTGTTGTCTTTAAGTTTTTTCTCAACTGCAGGAATTAATATTGTTTCGTAATCCGAGCCTGTTACCTTTCCTTCAGCAGAGACACCAAGAACATTTTCGGGTAGATCATTCATTAATTTTAACATGGCGTTAGTTTTTAAATGTAAATTAAATGAGATTAAAACTGCTAAATAAAAAATTGTAAAATCAAATGTTTTTAGCAATTCAAATTTATGAAACTTCACCAGAGGGGAAGGTCATGTTTGATCAGAGGCTTTATTTTAGGAGTGATAATTCCCGGACCTTCTTTTCCCTGGACGCCGGGAGTCCGTGCATATTACATATTATGCGCAGCATTCAAAATCAAGTACCCGTATGGTATCATCATAAAAATTTTTTGCCCTTTCAGGAGTGCTGCCTATGCATACAAGCCCAAGCTTCCCGAATTCAGAAAGCGCTCCTATCAGATGAAATACTACTCCTTCCTGTGATGAACCGTCATACATCAGTCCGTGAAACATTGCAATATCAATAAGGTCCTCCGGAGTTGTCCCGATATAGTTGTCGTTCTGGACATTGTCAGATGCAAAATAATATCTTTCATTTCCGCTGGCAGTAAGATACACTCCTTTGTTAGCAACATAATTCCCGTCTGTCAGCAGCTTTATCATCATAAACGGATGTGTCGTGCCGCCCTTGCGGAGATTGATCTCAATTGCATAATGCTTCCAGCTTTCGTCATCCTGTTTGACCGAAATAAAGTCAACTGCAAATCTGCCCAGAACATGTTTCTTAACCAGTGAATTTGCAACTTTACTTCCCATTTCAGCAAGCGAAGCAGCATACTTTAAATCCGCCGGAAATATTGCGCCCAGATAAATCTGACCGTCATCTCCTCCAAGCAGCTGATCGTGTGTGCTGTCGATGTTAATCTTGTCAGAAGTGCCGATTACACACTGGACAGACGGAGAGGTTTTTATTTCACCTTCAAGAAACTCTTCTACAATTCCTTCCATCTCGCTGAACTTTTCGAAGAAGAGCTCCTTGCTGACATCCTTTGATACGGGCCTTATTGATCCGGACAATGATTCAAGAATAGCCGTTTCAAGTGATTCATCAATTTTCAATTCAGGATATCTGTAAATAGCATTGCCGTCCCCGCTAAACCCGTCGTTCATTTTTACAACAGCTTTACGCAGTGCAGGATTTTTTCTTTTCAGACGTGCAAGTGATCCGGCTATATCTTCTTTTGTCTTAAGGTCTTCATCGCCGTCGGGCATGTTAATTCCGCAGGCTCTGAAAGTTTTACGTGCGCCGGATTTTGAACCCTCATAAAAATTTGCAGGATCAGTTCCGAACAATGGAATTCCAAGCTTGACAGCAAGTGATTTTTCAAGAGGCGTAATATTATAACATGTAAGATGAGTTGAGGATACGTCTGTGATCAGGCTCTTAATTCTCTCTATTAGTCTGGGACGCTCGAGTATCTTTTGAGTAAGGGGCTTGTTTGAAAGATCATAACAGCTCAGCATTGTCAGACGCTTTCTTGCGTGATGTCCGGTGATACCCTGCAGCAGGTGCAGATAATAGTCAATTATAACATCTGAAAGGGGAATGCTTGAAACATAAATTATCCGTGTACGCGGCTTCCGCAAAAACATCAGAAGACATAGCAGTCTTTCTTCGTAATGAATCGATCCTCTGATCTTCGAAAGGATCTCCATGTCAAGTGTAAGAGACGGAATGATAACTATTGTTCTGGGCGCATAGTCGTCCGGGAAGATCTTCTCATACTGACTAACCATACCCAGCTGATTCAATTCAAAAAGGTCATGTTCTTCTTTGGTGCCTAATCCGGGGCCGGGATCGGCATGCTCAAAGGTCTTACGGTTCAGATTGATATCATTAATCATTTAAATTTTTTTAGGCGTAAATTAACTGTAAGATATTTTAACGTAAAGTTAAATTTTATCTCCTTGTTATGCCGGAAAGTTTTTAATGATATTCAGGACCCGAAAAGATTCCATCTTTAAGAAAGATGGAATCTTCGTTGATTCTAATTATTAAGCCCGTTTTTTGATTGCTGCTGAAAACAAAAATTTCGAAATCAGGAATTAGCATGAATTAAATCAGCCGGTTTATAAAAAAAACCTCACTATTGATTTGAAACTCTTTTATCATATTCTTAAATTGCTAAATAAAAAAAAAAGGATTTTTTGCTAAAATTTAAATTAGAGGTATTATGCGAAAAGTAATACTCATTGTTTTTATTTTTATTACCGTTATCGGAATATTCAGCCGGCTATACGCACAGGGTCTTGATACTTTGAAAGGTGCGAATCCGTTTACAGCCGGTCATTATGTCCCGGGCATCTGGGACATAAGGGATTATGCCACTCCGCCGCCGGGTTTTTATATACTTGACTATAATGTATTTCTAAGCGGAAAAAAATTTTTCGATCAAAACGGTAACCAGGTAACTGAAATTTCTGCCGGAAATGTTAGTACAACACTGGATCTTGATGTGAGCGGTTACATTAACGTTCCGACTCTCTTTTATGCCTCTCCTTTTAAGATTCTGGGAGCCACTTACCTGGCGGGTTTCACGCCGGCATATTCAACAGTTAATACAAACCTCGCCTATGATGCAATTGCAAAAATATTCAGGGATACACTTACCAAATCGGGAAGCATATCCGGAAGTGCAAGCGGATTCGGAGACATGACATTTTTACCGTTCGGATTAAGCTGGGCTTCTGATGTCTTTAATTTGACAACGGCATATTCGCTGGTTGCTCCTACAGGAAGATATACTCCCGGCGGGAGTGATAATGTAGGTCTCGGATACTGGACAAATATGTTTCAGGCATTCGGATATGTTTATCCTATGAAAATAAAAGGGAAACCGAGTCAGGCAATGGCTATAATGACTGCATTGACTTATGAAATAAACAGCAAAATTGACGGAGTGAATGTTACTCCCGGAAACCGGTTAACGGTTGAGTATGGAATAAGCCAGTATCTTTCCGAAAGAATAGAAGTTGGGTTTATGGGCGGAAATAATTTTCAGATAACGGATGATAAAGGAAGCGATGTCTACTGGGATGCGTCAGTACTGGACCAGGTAGGATACGTCAGTTTTCAATTTAGTGCCTGGCCGGTCGCAAACAAGCTTTACACTGCTGTCAAATACAATGTTGACTACGGGATGAGGCAAAGAATAAAGCAGCATATGATAATGCTCAACTTAATTTACGAAACAGGCTGGCTGACAGGAAAGAAAAAATAAAAACTTTAATTCAAATCAAAATTTAATCACGATCCTACTAATATGAATTCTCTTCATCTCCGATTATTCTTAACATTTGTTATTCCAGTACTAATAATCTCATGCAGCAAGGTAGATAATAAGGATACTGATGCTGCCGGTGTTAAAGAAAAACACGACAGCATTGCCAATTGTGAAAAAAAACCGTCGAGGTTCGCCGGTATGGATTCAGTTAACCATGCAGGAGCAACGGCTGATGACGACGATTCAGTCAATGACGTGTCAAATGTTATCAAATCGGTGTCGGATCATAAAGGGATGGTCTGGGTTCCGGGTGGTGAATTTATGATGGGAACAAATGAGAGTGACGCTTATGATACCGAGAAGCCTGCTCATCCGGTAAAAGTTGACGGGTTCTGGATGGATGCGACGGAAGTTACAAATGCGGAATTTAAAAGTTTTGTTGATGCAACGGGCTACATAACCATTGCAGAAAAAAAACCGGATTGGGAAGAACTGAAAAAACAACTTCCTCCAAATACTCCTCCTCCCGATCCTAAAGATCTTGTTCCTGCTTCACTAGTTTATGTTCAGCCCCAAGGAAATGTAGGGACTGATGACGTGAGTCAATGGTGGCAATGGGTGCCCGGAGCTAACTGGAAAAATCCCGATGGACCGGGCAGTGACTTAACAGGCAAAATGAATTTGCCTGTTGTTCAGATTGCTTACGATGATGCGGTTGCTTACTGCAACTGGGCAGGGAAAAGATTACCTACGGAAGCTGAGTGGGAATTTGCGGCGCGGAATTGTCTGTCTCAAAAAAGGTTTGCGTGGGGAGATGAACTAAGACCCGGAGGAAAAATCATGGCTAACACGTGGCAGGGAGTCTTTCCGGTTAACAATAAAGCGGAAGACGGATTTACCGGGGCCGCTCCGGTAAAGAGTTTTAAACCGAATTGTTACGGCTTGTATGAAATGATAGGGAATGTCTGGGAATGGACAAGTGACTGGTATGATGCAAATGCATACAGGAAAATGTCAGTTGATAAAGTTACCTTTAATCCGAAAGGTCCTGCTAAGTCTTATGACTATGAAGAGCCTTATGCAATTAAACATGTGGTCAAAGGCGGTTCATTTTTATGTTCGGAAAACTACTGTGTGAATTACAGACCGAGCGCACGAAGGGGACAGGCATACGACAGCGGAACTTCAAATATCGGATTTCGTTGTGTCTCAAATTGATATTTTAAAATAAATTAAATCTGGAATGAAAAAGTTACTTGTATTCACATCATTAATAGAACTCGCATTAGGTATAACATTATTTTTTATCCCATCAACAGTACTAATATTATTGTTCGGTTCGGAAGAATCTCATATTACAATAATGCTTGGACGTTTTACAGGTATTGTATTCATCTGTTTCGGACTAGCCTGCTTTCCTTTAAAACAGTTTGCCGGAGACTTAAGACAAACTCCGGCATTCAGAGCAATGTTTATTTACAATGCAATGGCAGCAATATACCTCGGCTATCTTAAATTTATTGATAACTTTAACGGTGTAATATTGCTTCCGGCAGTGATCTTACATGCTCTGATAACTTTTTATTTTGTTTATGTTTCGATGAAGAAGGAGGAGTTTTGATAACTCCGGATATTTGTAGGTCTTAATTACCCTAATGATTTTCTAACAAGAGGAACATGCTTCCTTGTAATGTTACTCCTTAAATATAACTTAGTAACCTTCAGAGGATCTTAACATTAGATTTTGTTTAGGTTCTTTTTAATTTAAATTAAATTATCTAAATTTGTTGAAATAATTTCAAAACCAGAGCGCCCCTTAGTAATTTTTTTTATGCTCACAATTTCCCCATTGATTCAAAATTGTATACAATCGCAAAATGGTTTCTTAAATTATTATAATAATTGAACTCACCATATTTATTAACCTAACTCAAATCTCTTATGAAAAAAAATTTAGCACTGATTTTTTTAGCATTGGGTTTAATGCTTACCGGCTGTAACAAAGGAGATAAAAAAACTACCACTGCAACTTCTAACGAGAAGCTGCAAACTACCGGTACTGCCGGTTCTCCTTTTGCAACTACTACCATAGAAGGAAAGCAGCTTCCCAATCCGCCGTTTCCTTTTGAAGGAAAAATAGAAGAGACCGTAGATAATTCAAAGTCGTACTGGCCGCCTCAGATTGTACCTCCAAAAGGCGCTCCGAATGTTTTACTGATAATGACCGATGATCAGGGATATGGAATTTCCGGTACATTTGGCGGTGTGATCCCGACTCCTGCCATGGATCAAATTGGCAAAAACCGGAATACGTTATACAGAGTTTCATTCAACCGCTTTATGTTCACCTTCCCGCGCAGCATTAATAACCGGACGAAATCACCATTCTGTTGGCTTTGGTGTAATAATCGAGCAATCCACAGGATTTCCCGGATATGACGGTATTGTTCCGTTGAACAGTGCTTCGATTGGTTCAATTTTGAAATACAATGGCTACGCAACTTCCTGGTTTGGAAAAGATCATAATGTTCCTACCAATGAGAATAACAATACGGGTCCTTATGATAACTGGCCCTCAGGTATGGGTTTTCAGTATTTCTATGGATTTGTCGGCGGAGAGACTGATCAGTAGAGACCTTATCTTTTCCGGAATACTACACAGATCTATCCATGGAAAGATGATCCGAATTATAATATGATAACAGGTATGGCAGATGACGCAATTGATTATCTTGATCAATTGAATTCATCAGATCCTACAAAACCTTTCTTCCTTTATTATGTACCCGGTGGAACCCATGCACCTCACCAGCCGAAAGCGGAATGGAGGGATAAGTTCAAAGGCAAATTTGACATGGGATGGAATAAAATGCGCGAAGAAATTTTTGCAAATCAAAAACGTCTTGGTGTAATTCCGCAGAATACTCAGCTAACTCCGTGGCCGGATGATCTTCCTAAATGGGAAACTCTGGATACGAACAGTAAAAAAATGTTTGCAAGACAGGCTGAAAATTTTGCCGGATATGTTGCTTATACTGACAATGAAATCGGAAGAGTGATTCAGAAAGTCGAGGACATGGGTAAAATGGATAACACACTTATCATTTATATAAGCGGAGATAACGGAACGAGTGCAGAAGGTTCAACAGTCGGTACAGCTTTTGACATGGCAGCTATACAGGATGTAGAAATGCCTGTTGAAGAACAATTGAAATATTATGATGAATGGGGAGGACCAATGACTACACCGCACATGTCGGTTGCATGGTCATGGGCTTTTGATACTCCGTTTAAATGGACGAAACAGATTGCATCGCACTTCGGCGGAACAAGACAGGGAATGGTAATGTCATGGCCGAATCGAATTAAAGATGCCGGTGCAGTTCGCTCACAGTTTCATCATTTGATCGATATCGTTCCAACTATACTTGAAGCAACTGGAATACCTGCTCCTGAGATGGTTGACGGAATTCCTCAAAAGCCGATCGAAGGTGTCAGTATGGCTTATACATGGGATAAAGCAAATGCTGAATGCTCCTTCAACAAGAAAGACGCAGTACTTTGAAATGTTTTGTAACAGAGGAATTTATAATGAAGGATGGTATGCATGTACTACACCTCCGCAGCCCCCATGGCTGATGGGAGAAGCTAAATTCCCGCCGATCAATGATTATAAATGGGAGTTATATAATCTTAAAGATGACTATTCACAATATAACGACCTTGCATCACAGAATCCCGAAAAGCTGAAAGAGTTACAGGCTTTGTTCTTGACAGAAGCAAAGAAATACCAGGTGCTTCCTTTGAATAATGAAATATTACAACGTCTTATAGCTCCAAGACCTAACGGGACTCAGGGAAGAACCGATTTCACATATACAGGACCAATTACAGGAATTACTTATCCTTCTGCTCCTGATATTCTTACCAAATCATTTACTAGTCACTGCAGATGTGGATATACCTCAGGAGGTACAGAAGGTATGCTTAGTTACACTTGGCGGCAGAATGGGTGGATGGGGACTTTACGTCCTTAAAGGAAAACCTGTATTTACATATAATATGCTGGCTTTGGAGAAATTCAAATGGCAGGGAACTGATGCCCTGACACCGGGCAAACATACAATTGTATTTGATTTCAAATACGACGGTCCGGGAGCCAGGTAAAGGAGGAACCGGAGTTCTTTCTGTTGACGGAAAGGAAGTAGCAAATAATAAGATACCGAATACCATTCCTTTCTTATTAACAATTTTTGAAACATTTGATATTGGCTCAGATACACGGACACCCGTCGATGATGCTGATTATCAGGTTCCGTTTAAGTTTACCGGTACAATAAGTAAGGTAAATGTAAAACTCGGACCTGACCAGTTAGTTGATGCGGATAAATTAATTAAGCAGCAGATGCTTGCTAATATTAATTATTAATTTGTATTAATTTTTCTTATGCCCTTCAGACCGGATTTTAAAAACCATTTCGGGCTGCAAGGGCTTCACTTTAACACGCGACAGAGTATAAGCTATGCCGCTTGTTGTGCACTAATGTAAAATCATTGACCACACTCTTTTTGTATATTTTGATTTGAGATTATTTTTTGTAAGTTTGACTAAATTCCCAATAATAAGTTCTTGCTCATTAAACACTTAATATGCCTATAAAAAATTTTACTCTTTTTTTAATTACAGTTATATTAATTGCCGGATCAAAGATTGCCTTCGCACAGGAATCTGATCTAAGTGAAGACCTGACATTAAAAAAGCTTACCGAAAAAATTACCAATACAGATAATTCTTACAAAATCAAGCTTCGTCTGAATGACGAAAAGTCATTGCAATATAGTTCGTTCCTCACGAAGAATTACACCGGCCTAAGATCCAATGTAATTTCAAAAGACATCGACAATCTGAAACCGTTCCGCTTGTCAAATGCTTCTAATCCGATGTTTCAAAAAAAGACGGATATAAGAAAATACTTTCCTGATAACTATGTGCCATGGGAAACAACCAAACATTTCGGACTTGCAGCTTTCGAAGAGCTGCTGTTCAATATTGCAATTCCATGGGCAATGGCAAGATATCTGAGAGACTGGGATAGTCCTGATGCAGGCGAGCGCTGGCCTTTCATAGGATGCCAGTCAATCTGGTCAAACATACAGACCGGATGGAATTATGACGGAGATAACTTTGTAACAAATATGTTTTCGCATCCTTACGGCGGGAACCTGTTCTTTAACAGCGGAAGAACCAACGGCTATAATTTCTGGGAATCTTCTGCATTTGCTCTTGCCGGAAGTTTTATCTGGGAAACATTCATGGAAACAAATCAGCCTGCAATAAATGACTGGGTGAATACAGGAATGAACGGCGCTGCATTCGGGGAAATACTTTACAGACTTTCAACCATGATCACTGACAATACTGCTCGCGGCTCACACAGAGTCTGGACCGAATTGGCAGCAGGCATTATAAATCCCGTAAGATTTTTCACAAGATTTGTTAACGGGTGAGTATAAAAGAGTCTTTCCGAATCCGGAATGGAGAAAGCCGGATAAATTCGAACTGAGTCTTGATGCAGGTACACGGGTTCTTACAAATGATTCTTCAAAAAACAAACAGCTTGAAGGAATATTTGAAATGGTCATCAAATACGGAGATCAGTATAAACTAACGAGTTCAGACGCCTTTTTCTTATTTTCATTACAACCTTGCCATATCAACTCAATCTCCTGCTCTTACATCAATGAATGCATTTGGAAGTCTTGTTCGTTCTTCCGTTATCTAAAAAACACGATAACGCTCTTGAGACAACTTTAAATTATAATTATTTGAATAATACGGGATTTATATATGGAAATGCGGCGATAGTGGAACAGTGGAAATCAAAATTCAAGATTAAAGGTCTGAATTTTCATAGTAATTTAGGAATAAGATTGATTCCGATGGGCGGTACATCAGATGATTATTTTCTTGATTCTACTGACGGCAGAAATTATGACTTCGGACAGGGTCTCGGAGCTGTCGGAAAAATTGCCCTCCACAGCGGCGGATGGGAAATATTTGATATAGAATATACAATGGATTATATCTGGACACAAAGCGAACCTTCATATTCAAAACATTTTCTTCAGGGAGGTGAATTGAAATTCCAGCTTCCGCTTAAGGATTATTTTGTATTTGGCGTTGGACTCGGATATTATAAAAGAAAAAGTTATTACTTCTATCCTACCGGATATATCACTAAATCCGACTACAGGGCAGCCAATGCCGACTCCGGATGTAAGCTTCCAGACTCCCATAGTGAGAGTCTATTTCAGAACAAGAATTTTATAAAACTGTAAATTTAATTTATGAAAATATTTTTATTCATATTAATTTTTGCTGCCAGCGGAGTTAGCTATTCTCAGAATTTTATTCCGAAAAATTTATCGGATATAAGTTCTAAAGATTATCTTAAGCAGCTGGATAACCAGATATTTGCAAGCTATACTTATATTCATAATCTCGGCAGGTTCGGTGATTATTACAAAGACGGAAGCGGCGGATATATTAATTACGGAAAGTATTTCCCGAATTCCTGGCTTGCCGTTGCAAGGACAGGATATATAAAACAGAATTTAAGACCGGGATTGATTCAGGCGGATACAAGGATTTTGGTATTTTGCCGGTTCATGTCGGAGGACGGTTTTATGTTTATAAAGATATTGTCATGCCTTATTTCTCATTCATGAACGGAATAAATATAATTTCTGTAAGTAATTTTGTGGGTGAAGGCGGAGCTGGTGATCGAGACTATGATAAGATATGCTTTCCAGGTTGGATTCGGAATTGATGTTAAATTTGTAAAAAACTTCGGTATAAATATGAATATAAATTTCAATAACAGTTTCTATGAGGACTATGACGTGTATGATCAGCAGAACTCAAAAATGATGACAGGATTTGAGTATTCCGGAGGATTGATTTATAACTTCGGCAGGTAAAATTGTTGTGTTATTTCAGAAGCATCTTTTTTTTTGAGCTGGTAATAATATTATTGCTTATTTCAAAAGTTCTTAAATACATTAACTCATCGTTATTAAATTCTAACTTAGTTTTCTAACCAACGGTATCGGTATCCAGAGCCAGCGCGGGGCGACATACCTGTTGCTTGGCTTCTTTGCTGTTGCAGCTTTTACAATCTGTTTTACTATCTTGCTGATGTCCTTAATTTCAAAATTGTAAATAAAGTCTTCCTCCTTTTTAATTACATTCATGTAATCCTTATACAGGGTTTCATTGCTCATCCATTCATATTTTTTCATAATATTCTTTTTATTAAATCCCGTATCATATGCTCCCGGGTTTATCATTACAACATAAATACCGAAGGGTTTTACTTCTTTCCGGAGTGAATATGCAAAACTCTCGAGCGCAAATTTGCTCATTCCGTACGGAGCAATAAAGGGAGTTGGAACCAGTCCGAACATGGATCCGATTATTATTATTCTCCCGTTTCTTCTTTCAATCATTTTCTTTCCAATTGTCTGTGTGAGCTGAATTGTTGAATATACATTAGTCTCGAACACATCTTTTATTCTTCGAATATCAATTTCAATCAGAGGTCCCGAATCCCCAATAGCGGCATTATTGATAAGAGTATCAATATTCCACCTTGCGGCTTTTTCCCTGTCGCTTGAATCCGTAATATCGAGTTTTTCGACGACAGTATTATTGCCGTAAGGCTTCAGAGCATTCTCAACTTCTCTTACCGATTCCTCTCTATGAACGGTTGCATAAACTTTATGACCGAGCTTTGCCAGACTCGTTGCCGTACCCAATCCGAATCCGCCTCTGCATCCGGTGATTAATATGTTTGACATTTTATTTTTCCTTATTAAAAGATTTTACTGTAAAAATAAACATATTAAATGAAATTACAAAAAGCATTTATTTACCTGTTCTTAAATTTATGAATGGTAACCACAGTATTTCTGCTTTGAAAATTATTTAAACTTATACTTGATAAAAATCGGATAATCGATTTATCTAAAAGAGCCATAGTTTTAAAAATAATAAAAATAATACTTTAATTTGATTAATCAATTTTCTATCTTTGTACTGATAACCTAAGAATAGTATGGAAGGGTATCATAATTTCTCAGACTCAATCCCCATTAAGGTGTTTAAGTTGTCAAAATTCATATTAAGGTAAATTGAACTCATCAAGAAAAGCTATCGTACCACCAAATTACATTCCACAAAAAAATAAAAAAAAAACTATGAAAAACATTGTTTTATTTGTTATCCTGTTGGCAATCTCCTTCAATGTTAGAGCGAAGGAAGATTTTCCAAAATTAACACCGGTCAAAGATTTAGCAAGCATTAACAATTTGAATTACAATTCTCCAATTAACAAAAATTTTGACAAATTCAGTTCTGACAATTTGTTAGCACCCTTATCTTTGAGCAAGAAGAAAGCCGATTTAAACACAACACCCATAAAGAAATTTAATTTTAGTATTATTCCTTATGCATGGTTTGCATCAATTGGCGGTACTGTCGGACAATTTGACGGAGAAACCTTTGGCTTCAATAAGGGATTTACATTCGAAAATCTTCATATGTATGCGGCTTTTGTAGGTAAGATCAAATATGAAAGAGTAAGTTTCGTATTTGATGTAAGTTATATTAATTATAAATCATTTGGTACAACTTCTAATAATCCGAATTTACCACATGTGATTTCTGCAAACACAACAGCAAAGCAGGCAGTTTTTGATTTATTCATTGCCTATTTATTTCCTTCCAAAACCAAGAAAACAATGGTTGATATTTATGGCGGCGGAAGATTATGGAATTTAGATCTTGAAGCTACTGTAACAGATACAAATGGCACTGTAAACACTGCTCCGGGTTATTCCAATACATGGCTTGATCCGGTAATCGGAGTAAATGCAGAATATTACTTTAAGCGGCGACAATAAATGGTGTGCCTGGACAAAAGGAGATATCGGCGGATTTGGCGTTAATTCTCAGATGACATGGCAGTTGAATGCCGGAGTTGCTTATATGATTTCTCCTAACTTCCCTTTAACTTTAGGATTTAAATATTTAGGAGTAAATTATTATAAGAATAATTTGAACTGGACAGTTAATGAATATGGTCCGACACTTGGTATAGGATACAGATATTAAATTTACTTTTAAAAAGACTGCAAGCTATACCTGCAGTTTGATTTCATCGGTGGAGTTCTTATAGGACTTCACCGATTTTATTTATATGAAAGACAATCATCCTGTTAGTAATGGTTATCTTCTGAAGATAATTACCTCAGGTCAGTAAATTGAAAAACTACAATTAATTACTATTAATTAACAATTCTTTTACAAATTTTTAATTTGCATTTCCAATTCATAATCTATAATTTACAAACAAATAAACCCCTCACCTATAGAATATAATTTACTTCTTTTGTTTTTTAAATTTTTTTGTCTGCTATTTTAAAGAGTATGTAATAAGAACCAGTTATTTTCCGTTCTGTTTTCTCTCCTTTAAAAATTGTATACGAAACATAGATATAACCATAGACATAAAGATATCACATTATATAGAAGCTTTCTTTTCATACAATGCCGCAGCTTTTTATTTTTTGATAGGAGTATGTAACTTTACTTTCTAATTTCATCTTTCATAAGTCTTGATTAATGATATCTAAATGAATTAATAAATCCCCATAACAAATAATAAACTATTATTCATTAATTTAAAATAAAAGAATCATGGCAAAGGCAACACAGAAACAGCCGAACATCCTCTATATTATGGGAGATGATATCGGTACATGGAACATCGGAGCTTATCATCGCGGTATGATGGCGGGCAGAACTCCGAATTTAGATAAATTAGCTTCAGAAGGAGCTATCTTCACAGATTATTATGCGGAAGCAAGCTGTACTGCCGGAAGAGCATCATTTATTACAGGAGAACTACCAATCAGAACGGGACTTACAACAGTAGGTCAGGCTGGCGCTTAAATCGGAATGCCTGCAGTCAGGCACCGACTATCGCAACTGCAATAAAAGAAATGGGATATGCAACCGGTCAATTCGGAAAGAATCATCTGGGTGACTTGAATCAGTTTCTTCCAACATTACATGGATTTGATGAATTCTTAGGATACTTATATCATTTAGATGCAATGGAAGATCCTTTTCATAGAAATTATCCGCCGGCATTAAAGGATATTGTAGGTCCGAGAAATGTTTTGCATTGCTGGGCAACTGATAAGGATGATCCGACAGTACATCCAAGATGGGGAAAAGTAGGAAAACAAAAAATTGAAGATAAAGGACCCTTCCGCCGCATCCTATAGATGGTATAGAATATAATATGGAAACCTGTTGATGAGGTTATATCTGGAGCATACATCTAATTTTATTGATCAGTCAGTTAAAGCAGGAAAGCCGTTCTTTATATGGATGAATCCTACAAGAATGCATATTGTCACACATCTTTCACCAAAATATGAAGCATTGAGAACACCTGATAACGGATGGAGCATTCAGGAAGCAGGAATGGCTCAGCTTGATGACGTAGTCGGAGGTGTTTTGAAAAAACTTGATGATGCCGGAGTTGCTGATAATACAATAGTAGTGTTCATCAACTGATAACGGAGCTGAAGATTTTACCTGGCCTGACGGCGGAACTTCTCCTTTCAGAGGTTCAAAAGGAATGGCGAACCGAAGGCGGATTCAGAGCACCTTGTATTCTCCGATGGCCCGGAAAAGTAAAACCCAAACGGTCATAAACGGTGTAATGTCAGGTATGGACTGGTTTCCTACATTCTGCACAGCAGCAGGAAATCCTGATATAATTACAGAACTTCTGGCAGGAAAATCATTGAACGGAACAGATTACAAAGTTCATCTTAGACGGATATGACCAGACAACTCTAATTACCACCGGGGAAAAATCCTCCAGGAATGAATTCTGGTATTTCTCTGAATCAGCACTTGCATCCGCCCGTGTCGGTGATTACAAATATACTTTCTTAGATCAGCCTGAGGGATGGTTTGGACCAAAGGTAAAACTTGACTGGCCTAACATTACTAATCTAAGACTTGATCCGTTTGAAAAAATGGGACTCAGGGGTCAATGTATTATGCTAACTGGTGGGCATATGAGTTTTGGCGATATGTATTTATACAGCAGGAAGTCGCCAAACTTGCTCAGTCCATGATAGGTTATCCTCCAATGCAGCCGGGAGCGAGCTTTAATTTAAGCGTTATTAAGGAACAAGTCGAAAGAGCTATGGCAAACAGAGGAAGTACCGGTAATTAATGTTTCACAGGAAAAATTAATAAACTTAATTCATTAATTTAAAAGAAATTAAAATGGCAGAACAACAAAAAGCACCAACAGCAAAAACTCCTTCAAAGAGCGGGGATGCTTCCGGAAAGCAACCCAACATCATTTATATTATGGGTGACGATATTGGATGGTTTAATATCGGCGTCTATAATCAAGGTATGATGGCAGGCCGAACACCGAATTTAGATCGTCTTGCTGGTGAAGGAATGCGATTTACAGATTTTTACGCAGAAGCAAGCTGCACTGCAGGCAGAGCAAACTTTATAACAGGTGAATTGCCGATGCGAACCGGACTTACAACTGTAGGACAAGCAGGTGCGTCAATCGGAATGCCCGGTGCTGCGCCAACAATTGCAACAGTTTTAAAATCTATGGGTTACGCTACTGGACAATTCGGAAAGAACCACTTAGGTGATTTAAATCAGTTCCTTCCTACAGTACACGGTTTCGACGAATTCTTCGGATACCTTTATCATTTAGATGCTATGGAAGACCCAAGTCATCCCAACTATCCGCCTGCATTGAAGGATGTAGTTGGACCAAGAAACATGATTCATTCCTTTGCGACAGATGTTGATGATCAGACAGTCCAGCCGCGCTGGGGTAAAATTGGAAAACAAACCATAAAGGATGAAGGAACACTATACCCTGACCGTATGGAAACTGTGGATGATGAGATTCTCTCTAAAGCATTAACGTTTGTGGACGGAGCACGCAAAGCTAACAAACCATTTTTCCTTTGGCTTAATCCGACACGTATGCATGTTGTTACCCACCTGTCTCCGAAATATCAGGCAATGCGCACGCCGGAAAACGGATGGTGCGAAGAAGAAGCCGGAATGGCACAGCTCGATGATATTGTCGGTTCGGTTATGCAATACTTAAAAGACAACGGATTGGAAGATAATACTATCTTAGCTTTTTCAACTGATAATGGTGCTGAAAACTTCACGTGGCCTGACGGAGGTCAAACCCCATTTGCAGGCGGTAAGGGAACGGGGCTTGATGGCGGATGGCGCGTACCAATGATTATAAGATGGCCCGGAAAAGTACCAGCCGGTGTAATCAATAACGAGATTATCTCAGGGCTTGATTGGTTTCCGACATTTGTCGCTGCAGCAGGCAATCCTAACATCGTTGCAGATCTTCTAACCGGAAAACAACTTGGTGACAAAACTTATAAAGTACATCTTGATGGTTACAACCAGATGGACTTAATCACTGGAAAAGGTCCTTCTGCTCGCAAAGAGATATTCTACTTTACTGAATCAACACTTGCGGCTGTGCGAATTGATGATTACAAATATAGATTTACAGACCAGCCGGGAGGATGGTTAGGAAATACCGTAAAAGTAGATTGGCCGATTCTGTGTAACCTGAGACTTGACCCGTTAGAGCGGACTACAATGAATGGTTCGATGATGTACGGCAATTGGTTTATGTATCAGTTTTGGAGATTTGTATTTGTCCAGGAAGTAGTTGCAAAGCTCGGAGAGTCATTTGTTGAATTTCCTCCTATGCAGCCAGGAGCAAGTTTTAACTTATCAGCAGTAAAGGCACAGATAGAGAAAGCTATAGCGGCTCATGCAGGGCACTAATTATTCAGAAAGTAATTTCATTTATATGTTGTTAAGGTGTGGCACATTTACAAATGTGCCATGCTTGTATTTACCTAAAATTTAAATATTTATTAATGGAAGACTACATAAATAATTTTCTCAGCGCCGTCGGAATACGTCACGACGGACCAATGGCTTTCAGGCTTATTCTTCAGCCTGTAATGTCACTCATATATGCCATCATTGCCGGAGTCAAAGATGCCAAAGCAGGAAATCCTCCTTTTTTTTCTGCCCTTATTACAGGAAAAAAAAGCAGAAGAATACTACTTGGGGAGTTATGGAAAAATGTCGGAAAAGTTTTCATTCTTGCTATAATTATGGAAATAATTTTTGAAATTATAGAATTCAAAACAGTTCACCCGCTGGATGTCATAAGGGTTGCCTTCTGGCTTGCCATCGTTCCTTATCTGATTTTCAGAGGACCTGTCGAGAGGATAGTTCAATTGTTTATTAAGAGACCAAAAAATGTTACTCCGGATAATTCGTTGAAAAAATAAAATTCATTAATCTTAATTTTTCAATTTATGAAAAATCCAGTTTTAAGATTTAAAATCATCTTACTGATCTTATTATTACCGATTGGATTAATTCTAAGTCAGACAGATCCGCTGCCCTCCTGGAATGAATCAAATGTAAAATCAAACATAATCAATTTTGTAAATGACATCACAAATCCCGGCAGTTCAAATTATGTCGCTGCAGAAGACAGGATAGCAACTTTTGATAATGATGGAACTCTGTGGTGTGAAATGCCGACTATTCAGGTAGTGTATACTTTTTTAAAAGTAAAGGAAATGTTTCCCGGCCATCCCGAATGGAAAGATGAAAAAATATTTATGGCAGTATTAAATGATGATAAAGATTACATTGAACAGGACATTGAATCCGGAGGGAAAGGGCTAATGCAGGTTTTAGCTGCAACAAATTCAGGCATTGATGTAGAAAATTTCAAAAAGGAGTACGTGATTTTTTTGCATCAGCCGAACATCCGAAATTCAAAGTGCCTTTTACGAAAGTGTATTATGTTCCGATGCTTGAACTGATAAATTATCTCAAGTCAAACGAGTTTGAGGTTTTCATTTGTTCTGGCGGGGGACAGGATTTCATGAGGGTAATTTCAGATGAGATCTACGGAATCCCGACTCAGAATGTGATCGGAAGTTTCGGTAAAGCTAAATTTGAAATTACAGACGGAATCCTGAAATAATGAAGATGCCGGACCTGATGCTTATAAATGATAAAGAAGGCAAGCCGGTTGGAATCGATTATTTCATCGGGAGGAAACCGATATTTTCCGCCGGCAATGTACGCTCGGGCGGTGACATAGCAATGAACACTTATTGTCAGAGCAATGACCTGCCAAGCATTCAGCTCATAGTCAATCATGATGATCCGGAGAGAGAGTTTGAATATTCGGAGAAAGGAAATGAGTCACTTGATGCTGCCGCGAAGAATGACTGGAATGTTGTTAGTATGAAGAACGACTGGAGAAGGATATTTGAATTTGAATAAATTTTTTCTGTTACTTTCGTTATCTTGTAGGGAAAAAAATTTTATTCCCCGAATGTTCTATTATCAAAATCCAAATTAATGTTGAGAAACAATCCTGTCCGTGTTCGTCCCCTGATTTTCATTTCAATAAGTATCCTGTCTCAAAAATTTACTCATAAATTAAACATAGAAAAAAAATGCGACTAAACTTTTTCAAAATTACACTGGGTTGTTTTGTATTATTATCGTTGTTGCCTGCTTTAGCTTTTTCACAGGACAATATGTCTCTTGCCAAACAAGTGCAGAATCCTGTAAGCACACTCGTTAGTGTTCCTTTTCAGGACAATACGAGCTACGAGCTTGGTGATCACGGTCAGGCACAAAACGTACTGAATATTCAGCCTGTAGTTCCTTTTTCCCTCACCAAGAAACTTAATATGATTCCGAGAATTATTTTTCCGATTGTAACCCAGCCTGACCTTGTAAATGGAAGTGGCAGTACTAACGGTATCGGCGATATAAATGCGTCATTCTTTTTTTCTCCAAAAAAGACAGAAAAAGTTACCTGGGGTATCGGACCTGTGATCTCAATTCCGACAGGAACGGGACACGATATCACATACGGCAAGTGGTGCCTCGGACCGACGGGAGTTGCTCTGATAATGCCCGGTCAATGGGTAATCGGCGGGCTTGTAAATAATATCTGGTCTATTGCCGGACAAAGCGACAGGGAATCTGTAAGCGCATTTCTGTTCCAGCCGTTTGTAAATTATAACCTGCCCGAGCAATGGTATTTTTCATTTTCACCTATAATAACCGCGAACTGGGAAGCATCTTCGGATAACCAATGGACTGTACCGCTTGGATTATCATTGGGAAAAATTTTCAAAGTTAAAAACCAGTCGCTGAATGTAAGTGTCGGAGCTTTTGGAAATGTAGTAAAACCTGATATCGGACCTGCATGGTCTTCAAGGATTCAGATTGCATTGCTGTTCCCGAAATAATAAATACAAGATCCATTTATTACAAGCTTTCAAAAAAGCCGTCATGAAATTTGATTTCATTACGGCTTTTGGTTTTAAATATTTTTTTCCACACTGCAAAGTAAGTTTGATGTGCACGACTTATTTGTCATTTGATCAATTCCATTTTCTTGGTCTCAGTAAATCCATTGCCCAGTAGCCTGTAAAAATAAGTTCCGGCTGCAAAACTGCCTGCATCAAATTCCGTTTCATAACTTCCCGGAGGAAGAATTTGATTTACAAGAACTTGCACTTCTTTTCCCATTACATCATAAACTGCAAGTCTGGCACTGGAAATTTGTCCGCCGGCAACAAACGGTATATTAAATTTTATTTTTGTAGAAGGGTTGAACGGGTTAGGATAATTTTGTACAAGCATATAATTATCAGGAACTTCACTTGAAATTGTTGTGATCCCGATTGAAGTGCTATTGCTGTTATAGTTTACAACTTTGCTTGAGCCGAATCCTATTCCGTTAACTGTAACGGAACTGTAAACTATCTCGAATACAGGAAACTTCTTACCGGGGACGAACCACACATAAGATATTGTATTGGTCTTCAGTACTACGGAGGGACCTGTAAGCGCAGAATCTCGAATGTTCGTAACATACTTAACTCTCAATGAATTTGAAAACGAACCCACCGGCAGATTTATCGTTCCCCATGCGTCGCCTGTAATGGTTGTCATTCCGTCTCTGAATGTTTGTGTTCCTGCTAAATTATATAAAGCATCAAAATTATCACTGAAGCTACTGCCAAATGTAAACGGATAGATCAGGAAAAGCTGAGGATCTGAGTATGGAATTATAAACCCGGGTCCGGCCTGACCTGATACTACAATATTACCGGAGGTCGTTGCAAAATATATGTATGAAGTGTCATCCGGTGTTGATGCAATGTTTGAGCCCGGGAAATTTGCTGCATAGGGTGTCGTTGATGATGCCACAAATCTTATTACAGATGTATCCTGTGTTGTCAGGTTTGTGAAGCTCCATGTCTGATTTGCTCCGGAATTTCCCTCTGAAATATTTGTGGTATCACAGACAGCCGAGCCGTCTATGTCTCCGGGTACCGGATTGTTTGCGTTTGTGAGAGTTAACTGTGCAAAAGCATTGGAGGTGAAAATTAAGAGTGTTACGATTGCGGTTTTCATTTTCGTATGTTTGAAAATTTATAAAAAGTTTTTAAGATGTGTTCATTAAAAGACCGGTTTAGTTTAAATTATGATTAAGTTAGAACGCTAAAGACAGACAAAGATATGTTGTTAATATCTGTTAATCAAGTGTAGTATTAAACTTTAAACTTACATGGAAATTAAAATCTAAAATTAGCATCTTGTAAAAAAATTTGTGTTGTTTCCTTGCAAAGTCCTTCACCAAAATATATATGCAAGATTTGTTTTCTTTAATGCTGAGTGATTCTGCGATGGCGATGTAATGAGCTTTCAGATACTCAGCTTATGATAAATCACGACGAAGCTGTAAGAAGAGTTTGAATATTCTGAAATGAACAATGAGTCGCCAAGTATCGCAGCAGGAATAACCGGAATGTCAAGAACCATATCATAAACCAACATAAACTAAACTTAAAATGAAAAAGAAATTTGTATTTCTTGTTGCAATTTGTTTCTTTATTTCTTCGTGCGGAAAAGATGGAGAAAAGTCTTCATCAGATACAAAAAGCTCTAAAGCAGGGGATTCTGCTACCGTCAAAACAGCGGAAGAAGCCTTTCTCTATTGTTACTCGCTGGTAATAATGGATATCACCAAACGAAAATTAACAAACACAGAAACACCATCTTCTGAAGCAGCTCCTCTTAATCAATTCGCAAGCAAAAGCGAATTTCCGACTTATCAATTTAAAACTGTAGTAAGACCGAATGCTGATACTTATTATTCAACTGCATTTTGCGACTTAACAGCAGAGCCGCTTGTTCTTTCACTTCCGAATACAAACGACAGATATTACTTAATGCCAATGCTTGATGCATATTCAAATGTCTTTGTTTCACCCGGGAAACGAACAACCGGAACAGAGGCGGGAAATTACCTTATATCCAATGCAAGCTGGAACGGGACAGTTCCGGATGGAATCAAAGAGCACTTTAAAGCACCAACAGATCTTATATGGATATTGGGAAGGATACAATGCAACGGAAAGGAAGACGGTGAAAAAGTTGTTATCCCTATTCAGAAAAAATTAAAACTTACTCCCTTAAGTTCCTGGGGAAAAGAATATTCTGAACCGAAAGGGACAGTTGACCCGACAGTTCCAAAAGAAGATCCAAATAATTATGTCTTAAATCTGCCGATCGACCAGTTCTTTAATCTTGCCAATAAACTTATGGTTGCCAATCCGCCGAAACCGGAAGACAAACCGGCAATGGAAAAATTTGCAAAGTTAAGGGTGGGTTCCAATGCAAAATTTGATCTGAGTAAATTCGACGCTGCGACACAGTCAGCGATGAAGGATATTCCAAAAAAAGTATATGCTGCATTTGATAAACAGCTTGCTGAACCTCAAAAACTAATAAACGGCTGGAATATAATAATGAAAGGAATGGGTTCTTATGGAACAGATTACGCAATGAGAGCATTTGTTACATATGTTGGCTTAGGTGCGAATCTCCCTCAGGATGCTGTTTATCCATCCAACAGTCTTGATCAGGAAGGAAAGCCATATTCGGGCGCTAATAAATACATAATACATTTTAACAAAGGAGAGACACCTCCTGTTGACGGATTCTGGTCATTGACAATGTATGATCAGGCGGGATATTTTATCGAGAATCCTATAAATACGTATGCAGTCGGGCATGGTCCGGCGTTTAAGTTCAATGATGACAGCTCGCTTGACATTTATATACAGAATGAATCTCCCGGGAAGGAATGGCAGAACAACTGGCTTCCTGCTCCAAAAGGAGAATTCAATGTAATGATGAGATTGTATTGGCCGAAGGAAACTATGCTGAACGGTACCTGGTCACCGCCGTTGATAAAGAAACAGTAGAATTTGAAAGACCGTCAATCCCGGAAAAAATAAAACTAATTTACTTAAGCTGACTATACAAAATCGGTCAGCTTGAGTTTTTAAATAGGAGGTAAATTAAATGAGTGAAGTAAAAGAAACAAAACAGATCTTGAAAACATGATCAAAGATCCCGGGCGGGAAATTCATGATGGGATCTGATAAATTTTATCCCGAAGAAAGACCGGTTCATGAAGTAACTGTTGACGGATTCCGGATGGATAAATATGAAGTTACAAACGAACAGTACGAAAAGTTTGTAAATGAAACCGGATATATAACGATTGCCGAAAGACCGCTCGATCCGAAAGAATATCCTACCGTTGATCCTGCCGATCTTGTACCGGGAGCATTGATATTTCAGAAATCAAATGGTCCTGTAAATCTCAGTGATTATCACAACTGGTGGAGATGGGTGCCCGGCACAAGCTGGAAGCATCCTAAGGGACCTGATACGTCTATCAAAGGAAGAGAGAAATATCCGGTAGTTCATATAGCCTATGAAGATGCCGAAGAATATGCAAAATGGATAGGAAAGGAATTGCCTTCCGAAGCCGAATGGGAATTTGCAGCCAGGGGCGGACTGGACGGAAAGAATTTTATATGGGGTGATGTTGATGTTCAGTATATGGAACCGCAGGCAAATACATGGCAGGGTGAATTTCCGTATCAGAATTTACTTATTGATGAATATGAAGGTACCTCGCCCGTCGGTTCATTTGCACCAAACGGATACGGTCTTTATGACATGGCGGGAAATGTATGGGAATGGACGAGCGACTGGTATGTTGCTCATCTTGATGAAAGCGCTAATGAATTTAAAACCTGCTGCACTCCTGCAGTCAACCCGAGAGTAACTTTGCCCGGAGGGAGCTTTGATGTTCGTCAGCCGCAAATTAAAATTCCGAGAAAAGTTGTCAAAGGCGGATCTCATTTGTGCGCTCCGAATTACTGTCTTCGATACAGACCTGCCGCACGTCAGCCACAGATGATAGATACCGGGATGAGTCATATTGGATTCAGATGTATTGTGAGAATTAAGAATTAAGAATTAGGAATTAGGAATTAAGAATTAGGAATTAAGAATTAGGAATTAGGAATTAGGAATTAAGAATTAGGAATTAGGAATTAGGAATTAGGAATTAAGAATTAAGAATTAGGAATTAAGAATTAAGAATTTTATCCTCTTATTGTTTTTAGGATTGAACCAATAATTTTTAAAAGTTCAACACAATCCGAATTCATAGAATTAAAAGTTTTTGAATCAATAATATTTACATCATGCAGTAATCTTAACCAATAGTTTGTTTCTCTTGCTTCTTTGTATGCAATTCCAAGTTTTGCTGAAAAATCTTTTCTTGAAAAGCCACCAATTGCTTCCTCAATATTAGCTCCTATGGAAGTTCCGCTTTTTAATATTTGTCTGGCTAATTCATATTCTTTTTTTTCTTGCTTTAAAAATAAATATAAGCTAACAATTCTTTGCGCAAATAAATATGATTTCTCTAAAATAATATTCTCTTTCATTCCACATCCTTTCTAAATAATTTATAATTTTCATATCTACAAAAAATCTTAATATAAATATATTGCAATCATCTTATTTTTGTAAGAGATTTTTAATTCCAATCCATAACTCTTAATTCTTAACTTCACAATTCTTAATTCTTAATTCCTAATTCTTAATTCTTAATTCTTAATTCCTAATTCCTAATTCTTAATTCCTAATTCCTAATTCCTAATTCTTTAATCGAATCCAAGCGCTTTTTCTTTCCTGGATTCTTCACGATACACAAGTTTTAAAACTGCAAGACCGGCTGCAAAGCCCAATGCAATTGCAATCGAAATTACAAATACCATTGCCGTATTTGCGGTTAAGTCAATTGCTGCAGAATTGAGATCGTCTCCGGTTAAAATAGTAACTCTTCTGAGATCATTGAGCATAGCAAACATTGAAACTGAAGCCCACTGAGGGAGAACAGCACAGATAAGTACAATTGGCGGAACGTACTGACTCCTGATTATTATACCCGCTAAAATTACAATCGTAAAAGAAGCAGCTAAAGTTGACCAGTTTACGCTCAGACCTGCATCTTGCAATAAATCTCTTGTAACTATTCCGGCAAAACTGCAAAGAAATGTTGGTATAATATATTTATAAGGTGTTGAATTCAGAATACACATGCATGTTGAGAATAAAGCCGACCACAAACTAATTAAAAGAATATCCTGTAGGTTCATATATTTACTCCTGATTGTAAATTGAAGAATTAAAATTTAATAAAAGTATAAGCTATCAAAATTACAGTCGCTAAAATTAAGAATAAGAAAGTTGCGTTCAGCATACGCTGTACCCCGATAAAGAGGTATCTTTGTCTGGTAAAATCAACAAAACCATTTATCATCAGAAGACCGGGCACTAAATAAATCAGACACGCAATCAAAGTGGGAATTTCAACCTGTCCGAATCCAAGATGCAAAAAGATACTTGTAATACCTGCAGAAATAAGACCGCATATAAAAGTAATGTGACTATCTCTTAAATCCCTGGCCTGAAGCCGCATCCGGATAGTTTGTCCGATAACGGCAGCAGCAAATACAATCATAACGCTTCCAATTTTTCCGTGATGAAACAAAGAATAAAAAGCCGCCGCCAGTCCCGCAATCAAAATAAAAACCAAATGCGAATGAATGGGAGGAGAAGCAGTTATCTTTTTCAATTCTGTCCCGATATCGTCTGCAGAGACTTTGCCGTCTCTTACATTTTCTGAAAGTTCAATTACTCTAGATACTGCAGTAAGGTTCGTCCCGACGGATCCGACGGATTTAAGCAGGGTTTTTGTTTGTCCGTCAACTTCGTAGTTTACAAGAATATTATCGAGCCGCCACATTATACTAAAATGTGAAACGCTGCATTTGCCTGTAATATTTTTGAAAGCGTGATCCGCCATTGAAGTTGAGCCGCCGAGATGAATTACCATTACGGCGGTTTCCAATGCGGATTCAATTATTTTTTTGAGTTCAGGAGTGTCTTCTGTTTTTTCTGAGCCCATTCTCTTATTGGCAAAACTATAATTAGATTATCAAAATAATTTTAATCAAAATAAGAAACTCACAAACCATTTTCTATTTTTAAATTCGAACAGAACATAAATATTTATCACACCATAGAGGAAGATCAACAAATACTTTTCCCGATAAAAAACGACAGGTATTTTATTTATATATCCATGATGAAAAAAATTTTAGGTATATTGAAAAAATTGGAGAAATCACGTCAATCTAAAAATGAATAAACTCTTACTTCTTTTTTCATTCCTTATATTATTTTTATCAGATCTTACAAATGCTCAGGACCCAATGGACCCGCCTAATCCGGGCGGAAAGACAAAGGTTTACATAAGTATTGTAATTAATAATATCAGCGAGATAAATGCCGCCGGACAGATAATGAAGGCAGATATCTATCTCGTTGCAAAGTGGAAAGACCCGAGGCTTGCTCACCCAGGCAATGAAAATGAAGTAAAGAATTTTGATAACACGTGGGGACCATTATTAACAATTAATAACCGTCTGAACATTAATAAATCCTTTGCAGAGGATATCACAGTTTCAAACGACGGAACAGCAACTTACTTCCAGAGAATTTTCGGTGACTTCACGCAGGAATTTAATTTCGAGGACTTTCCGTTTGATACCCAGACTTTCGACATAAAGATCATCGGTATCGGCAATACAGCTAATGATATAGAGCTTGTGCCGGATCCTGAAGTTCCTTCAGGAGTTTCAGACAAACTCTCGATGCCTGACTGGAAAATACTGAACTGGAAATTCGATAATACGTCTTATGCAATAATGAATGGCGCGCCGGATCTTCCTGCACTCACGTTTACATTCTTCGCAAAGAGAGAGAGCGGGTTTTACATGCTGGTTTTCGTCATACCTTTGGTATTGATAATCATGATGTCATGGATGGCATTCTGGCTGCATCCGAAATTATCAAGCTCACAGATTTCAATAGCTACAACTTCGATGCTTACTCTTATTGCCTACAGATTTGTCGTCAGCGGTAGTCTTCCGAAGATTTCATACCTGACGAGAATGGATATTTTTGTTCTCGGATCTTCGATTTTCATTTTTATAACCCTGCTGTTGGCTGTTATTACGACCTCGCTTTCAAGCCGCGGCAAAGAGGTCCTTGCCAATAAAATAGATATACTCTGCAGATGGATATTTCCATTGATTTATCTGACAGTTTTTCTTGTTGCATTTGTTTTCTGAGATCCATTTCCTGGAATGAGGACTTAAGCACTTCATTTATTTATGTTATAAAAGTTTTATAAATAGTATTTTATCCGAACGCAAAAAATAAATTTGAAGATAAAAATACTTCCGGTTGCAGTTTTATTAATAGTTTTTTTCTTTCAGAGTAATCAGTCTTATTCTCAGAGAGATACTTCAGAGATTTTTGCCGATTCCGTAAGCATAGACGACATTCATCCACAGGATTTGCCGCCGAACTCAGGATTTATATTGAGAGCAAAGGATGGTAAATCATATCTTAGAATCATCGGTTCGGTCAGGTTAAACGGAGCTTACGATCTTAACGGCCTTCAGTCTCAGGAAACTTTTTCTACTTATGATATTCCCGTCGGAGCTGAAAATATGAATGAGCCGAGATTTATTTTCGGGGCATATCAGACAAGATTCGGAATTGAGATCTATAAACCGACCCCGCTGGGAAATGTGTTTGCAAAGATTGAAGCGGACTTTGAGGGTTCTAAAAATAATTTAAGACTGAGAGAAGGATATGCCGTAATTAAGAATTTTTTACTTGGTAAGTCATGGTCTGTATTTGGTGACCCGGAATCCATTCCTAAAACTGTAGATAAGGATGGACCCAACAGCTCAGTGACCGAGAGAGCAGTGCAGATAAGATTCGAGCCTCCTGAACAAAATATGGTTAGATACGCTTTTGCACTGGAAGTTCCTAATCCGGACATTACGAATGCACCGGACAGCATTGAGATAACTCCATTTTACCAAAGCTTCCCTGACCTGACTGCACGTTTCGAAATAAAGTCTGACAGCTGGGGTCAAATTCAGTTCTCATCAATAGTCAGGAGCATTACCGTTCGGGATATTGATGAAAATCTTCAGGTGCTCGCAGGATACGGGGGTTTGTTCAGCGGCAAGCTGAACTTTTTTGACGGCAATACTTTTTATTATCAGTTTGTTGGCGGTAAGGGTATTTCAAATTACATAGAAGCTCTCTCAGGTACCGGACTGGATGTTATATTCGATACTCAGAATAATGAATACGTGACGATGACTGCCTATGGTGGATTTGTTTCATTTAGCCGTCAATGGAGTGATCTGCTGTCAACCGGATTAACTCTGGGATTAACTTATATGGTGAACAGGGACTTTCAACCGGATGATGCTTTCAAATACAGCACATATGGTTCTTTCAATGCCTTTGCAAACATAAGTAAAGTTATGAAACTGGGACTGGAATATTCTTACGGAGCAAGGATAAATAAAAACTATGATTACGGTACAGCAAACCGGATCTCATTTAAGTCAATAGTTGATTTCTAATAATTTAAATCTTAAAATATGTCTAAATCAAAAAAAGAGGATGAAGTAATACATGATCAGATACAGGATCAGCAGATAGACAGCGAATTAAAGATCGGGGACAGGCTCGCTGTCGGAAGAACAAAAATGGCTCTTGAACGGACTCTGATGGCGGCGATAAGAACATCAGTTTCAATGATAAGCTTTGGATTTACTATTGCGAAATTTTTTCAGGATTTCAAAAGCTTTAGCGGCAATAAATCCGGAGTATCCATTTCCACTCATAATGTCGGATTTTGGTTAGTGGTGATAGGCACACTCTTTATGATGGCATCATGTGTTCAGCACGGATTGGTCATGAAGAATTTAAAACTGGAGGGGGAAAAGAGAAGGGTATCATTTTCCCTGATACTTGCACTTGTAATTTCAGTTTTGGGTCTGGCTCTTTCAATATCGTTTTATTCCGATTTTCTGTCCCTGGGGTTAAATGAATAATCCGGAATCAACAAAAAAATATAATTTTGATTTTTTAAAAGGTGACTTATTAGCAGGCATCTCAGTCGCTGCACTTTCAATACCTGTAGGAGTGGCATACGGAGACATCGTAAACCTCCCGCCCGAATCGGGAATATACACTGCTATCTTTGCTCTGCTGTGTTACTTTTTTCTCGGCAGTTCAAAATTATTGATCATTGGTCCCGATTCTGCTACCATTACTTTATTTGCAAGCACCGTGCTTGCAATCAGTCTTGGAAATCAAAGTCTCAATCCTCAGCTGATCTTACAGATCTCATTGATGACCGGTTTACTGATGTTTGTATCGGGTTTTTTGAAGCTTGGATTTATTGCGAATTTTTTATCCAAACCCATACTGCTTGGATATCTGAACGGAGTATCCCTGATCCTGATCATCAGTCAGCTGGGAAAATTCACCGGACTGAATCTTGAATTCTCTAGCTCGATAAAAGGAGTAACGGAATTTATCAGTAAAGCTGCATCAATTCATATGCCGACGCTAATAATTGGAATTGCATCTATCATACTTCTAAAGGCGTTGAAAAAAATTTCCATCAAAATTCCTTCACAGCTTATCCTGATTGTGGTTTCAGTGATCTGCGTTAAGCTCTTTGATCTGGGATCACTTGGAATTAAATTCACGGGAGAAATACAAAATCCTTTTCCCGAATTTCTTTTGCCCGATCTTAACATATTCGGTCAATACTATTCACATATCATAGTTGCAGCCGCTGCAATGGTATTTGTTTCATACACGGGTGAAATTCCCGTAGCCCGTACTTTTGCGAAAGATAAATATGCACTTAAACCTAACAGAGAATTTTTTGCCCTGGGGTTAGCAGACATTGTAACAGGATTTTTTAAAGGATTTCCCGTTAGCGGAGCTGATTCAAGAACGGCTGTAAATGTAGCTGTAGGCGGCAATACAAAGATGGTGAATATCTTTGCTGCACTGATCATGCTGTTTGTAATTATTTTTTTATCGGGAGAATTTTCGTTGGTCCCATCAGTAATATTCGGAGCAATTATCATAGATGCCGCCCTTGGAATGTTTAAGTTCGATGAATTGATCCGGACAAGAGAATTCAGCAAAAAGGAATTCAGGGTTACTTTGTTTTGTATAATAGGAGTTCTGTTTATGGGAGTTTACCAGGGAATACTTATAGCTCTTGTTTTAAGTTTGATTCAATTAATCGAAAGGTCTTCCAGGCCTCTGGAACATGAACTGGTTTATGATGACAAAACAGAGATCACATCTGAAATGAATGACGGTAATAAAGATTTGATCAAAAATGATATTATGATTTACAGGTTTAATTCAGCTTTGGTTTTCTTTAATTCCGATTATTTCAGTACAAAAATTTCCGGGCGGGCTAGAAGCAAACCGGGATTGAAGACTATTATTATAGATGCGAGACCAATCAACTACATTGATCTGACATCGCTCAAAACTTTAACGGATGTCATTAAGGATTTCAATGAACAGGGTATCAAAATGTATTTTGCTTCACCCGACGACATCTTCCGGGTAAAATTGACAAAAGAGCTCAATGAAGATAAATTAGACAATGAAGTCTTTCTGCCGAACATAAGATCATTTTTCATTCATTAAAATTTCTTTTACTTTAAGAAGCTCTTCTTTTTGTTCTTTGCTGACTTCGGGATATGTCAGATGAAGTGATTCAAACTGGTCATACATTATCTCAGCAATAGCAAGTCTTGTAAACCATTTATTATCAGCCGGAATAATAAACCACGGAGCGTAAGATGTTGAAGTATTGCTGATCGCTTCTTCATAAGCTTTCTGATAATCGTCCCAGATAATTTCTTTCTTTGGCATCATCCGCAGAAAATTTCCAATTCTTCTTCGGGTCGTCAATTCTTTCTATGAATCTTTTTTTCTGCTCTTCTTCAGACAGGTGAAGAAAAAACTTTAATATGATAGTCCCGTTTTGATAAAGATTCTTTTCGAATCTTTTGATTTGCTTATACCTGTTATCCCAGAATTTCTGGTCGATATCTTTCAAAGAGTTTATCTCAGGAAGGTTTTCTTTGAGAATGTATTCGGGATGAACTTTTGTTATTAATACATTTTCATAATGGGAGCGGTTAAAGATCCCGATATCACCTCTTACAGGAAGTGCCAGATAATGACGCCAAAAATAATCATGTTCGAGTTCGGTTGTAGAAGGAGTTTTAAAACTGTAAACTTTCACGCCGGCGGGATTTAACCCGGACATTATGTGCTTGACGGCACCATCCTTGCCTGCGGCATCCATCGCCTGAAATATTATTAAAATACTGTATTGATTATGCGCATAAAGCTTATCCTGAATTTCGGAAAGCTTCTCCCTGCTGATCGCAAGAAGTTCTTCCCCTTTTTCTTTATCAAGCTTATCGCCTTTATATTCGGTATCGTAATTTTTCAGCTGGATTTTTTCGCCGGGTGGTATTAAGAATTTTTTGATATCTATCTTATTGCCATTGGACATAACTGTGTGATTTTTTAACGGTAATATTTATAAACTAAATTTCACATACAATGAATTAGGTAAGTGAGTTAAGTGCTCTGTGTTTAATTGATTTTCAAAACTGTATTCATACGGACTTTTTTAAATTTATAATTACACAATTTTCAATTTTAATTAATTCTGCTAATCTCTAATTTATATCATATGGATAAAGACATAAAAAGAAGACTTATCGGTACCGGGATTGCCTTACTTACAATTCTTTCCATTGGTACATTTGGATATTATTTTGTGTCTGACGGGCAATACAGTTTGTTTACATGTCTGTACATGACTGTAATTACCATTACAACAATTGGATTCGATGAAGTCATAGAAATGAATGATCCTGCAAGTGTGAGAATGTTTACAATGGTTCTTGCTTTTCTGGGAATAGGGCTATTAACTTATTTTGTGTCCACTATATCCGTCGTATTTTTGGAAGGACATTTAAGAAAAACTTATAAGAGAATAAAGATGGAAAAAATAATCAACAATATGGAAAATCATTATATAGTTTGCGGAATTGGCAGACATTCTCTTCACCTTATGGAAGAACTTTCTTATTACAGCAGCAAAAATGTCTGTATTGAAATAAGCGCTGAAGTAATTGAGAATGTTAAAAAAACATTTTCAGATATCTATTATGTAGAAGGTGATGCAAGTGAGGATGAGATCTTATTAAAAGCCGGCATAGAAAAAGCCGAAGGCATTTTCGCATCTACCAGTGACGACAATCTTAATCTGGTAATATGCTTATCGGCAAGGAGGCTGAATCCAAACATTAAGATAGTGTCTTTGTGTGTAAATCACAGGAATATGGGAAAGCTCCGGCTTGCCGGAGCAAATAAAGTTGTTTCAACAAATTATATCGGAGGACTCAGAATGGCTTCTGAAATGCTAAGACCTTCCAGCACTCAGGTATTTGATATTATGATCGGAGAAAAGCATAAAAATATCAAAATTGAAGAAATAATAGTTACGGAAAAAGAAGACGGGAAAAGTATAGCGAAGTTAAAAGATACTAAGTTTAATGATTCTCTTATTATTGCAATAAAATCAGCAGGTCAGTTAAATTTTAAACCCAATGGTGATACCATTCTAAATAAGAATGACGAACTGATAGTAATGAGAACTCCTAAATAGTTTGTGAGTAAAGCATTGAATGAACAAAATTTCACACCGATTCCAAAAAGTTTTATGAAACGCTTACAATAAGTATTCAGCTTTGGTTAAAATTCTTTCCTCTTCACTAAGTCGTTTATGCACTCTTTCTTGTGAAGTTATATTTGTAGTTATTTTCTTTACCCAAGACCTGCAATGATTAATAAAAAGTTATACTTACTTTGAAATCACATCCCATTCACCTGATCGTTTTATCAACTCATCTTCGCATTCATCCCAGTCATGAAGAACAGCCGGGTCGAAGTCAGCGCCATTTGGCCAGACTATAGTATTAACTTCCGCATCAATTGTTACTTTATTAAATAATTCTAAATCATTCAGAGGAGAATACATTTCACCCTTTAATACTTTCTCAAAATTGATTTCTTTACTTGTACAATCATTAAATTTTATCTCCAGAGTGTAAGGTGCAATAATTTTTAATGACGATACTTTATAAATTGGATGATTTATATTTTTATTTAAGTGGTTCAATTGGTAATGGTAATTTTCCGTTTTGAAGAAGAGTCCAATCTTTCATTAATTCATCTTTATGTAATTCAGCCCATGCTTCAACAAATCGTCTTTGTCTTTTTGGAATCGAACCTGCAATTAATTCTATATCCTCTATTGAGAACACGGCAACATCATTTTGATAATAGGCATGAAAATGTGGTGTATTATGTTGAACACCTGCTTCAATATACATTCTTATAATAATTCCTAAAAATCTGCTTAGCTCCGGCATACATGAATAATAATTTCCTGTTCAATTTATGATAAAAAAAGAATAGATAAAATACTTTTTTAATATTTCTCATTTTTCCAGCAGCTACTGGTATTAACTTTCTAATTTCTTATTATTTTTTGGAATCATATTTTTTCTCATTAGTGGTTTGAAATTCTATCTTTTAAAAAGTATTTTTGTAGCTCAAATTTATTTGGGGCGATTAGCTCAATTGGCTAGAGCACCTCGCTTACACCGAGGGGGTTTGAGGTTCGAGTCCTTAATCGCCCACAAATTCAATTACGAATTATAAATTACGAATTACGAATTGAGTGTAGTTTCTCTTCTAAATTAATTTTAAACCTCAAAATACATTCCGGTTGAGAATTAATAAATTAATTTGCCCTTTTAAATGAATAGTAAAATCCTATTCCTTTTATCTCTTGTCTTAATTTTCGTTCTGAATTTATTTACCGAATACATCGATGCATACTACTACACAATTCTCATTTATATTGGGATCAATATAATTCTTGCAACAAGCTTAAATTTGATCAACGGGTACACAGGTCAGTTCTCGCTGGGGCATGCAGGATTCATGGCAATCGGCGGATATCTTTCTATTGCACTTTCGACTTATTACGCGCCTTTCTTCATGGATACCTTCGGTACAGGTGTTTTTGGCAATGCGGTTTCATTCATAATAGTCTTATTGCTCGGCGGGTTTGCTGCTGCTATTGCCGGAATAATTGTAGGAGTTCCTTCTTTAAGATTGAAAGGCGATTATCTTGCAATTACTACACTGGGCTTTGCAGAAATCATAAGAGTGGTAATTCAAAGTCTTGAAGTAGTAGGAGCTTCACAGGGGTTCAGAGGCGCATACATTTTTGATAACGGAATGAAAGCAGCCCAGATACCGGCTGACATGGCAAATGTCCCGTATGTTTTTTATTCGGTTCCGAAATATACAAATTTTTTCTGGACATTTACTTTTGTTGCAATCATAATTTATTTCATTCATAACCTGATCAATTCGACTTACGGTCGGGGTTTTCTTGCAGTTAAGGATGATGAAGTTGCCGCTGAATCAATGGGAGTAAATACCACAAAATTTAAAGTAATTGCATTTGTAAGCGGAGCCTTCTTTGCCGGAATTGCGGGCGCGTTATACGGACATTTTAATTTATATCTTAATCCTGAAGATTTTAATTTTCTAAAGTCGGTTGAAATTGTCGTAATGGTAATACTCGGAGGAATGGGAAGCATGATCGGTGTGATAATTGCGGCGATCCTTTTAACAATCCTGCCCGAACTGTTGAGGGGAGTTGCTGAATACAGAATGATAATCTATGCGCTGTTGCTGATAATCATGATGCTGACGAGACCACAGGGACTGTTCGGAGTTTCGCTTAGACGTAAGAGGCGAGACGTGAGACGCGGAGTAAAACGTGATGAAACGTCAGATGTCAGATGTTAAATGTTAAATTCCTAATGTCAATCTTTAAAAATTTATAATGTTTAGAACGAGTCTAAAATCTTAAATCCAAAATCAAAAATCTTAAATCTTAGTTCATAAATCGAATTGAATATACTGGAAATAAAAGACTGCACGATGCGTTTCGGAGGGCTCACTTGTGTGGACCGTCTGAATGCACATGTTGCCCAGGATGAACTTGTCGGCATGATAGGTCCGAACGGTGCCGGAAAGACAACGGTTTTTAATATTATAACCGGTGTGTATGATCCGTCTGAAGGCGATGTGAATTTTCGGGGAAAAGTGTAATTCCATATAAACCATACCAGGTAGCTGAGATTGGCATCAGCCGGACATTCCAGAATATCAGACTGTTTCCCAGTCTCAGTGTAAGGGATAATATAAGAGTATCATTTGTGAAGAGCATAAAAGCCGGATTCTTTGATTCAATTTTACAGCTGGGAAAATTTAAGAAAGAAGAAAAAGAATCCGATGAGAAAATAGAATGAGCTGCTTGGGATTTTCGGATTGCTTGAAGTTGCCGATGAAAATGCAAAGTCACTTCCGTACGGTGAACAGAGAAAGGTTGAAATTGTGAGAGCCCTTGCTACATCACCCAAACTGTTGTTACTGGATGAGCCGGCAGCAGGAATGAATCCGACTGAAAAAGCCGAACTGATGAATTTAATAAAAATGGTTAAGGAGAAATTTGAGATCTCAATTTTACTGATTGAACATGATATGAAAGTTGTGATGGGTGTCTGCGAAAGAATTTTTGTACTGGACTACGGAGAGAAGATCGCAGAAGGTAAACCCGAAGAGATCAAGAAAAATCCAAAGGTGATAGAAGCGTATCTCGGAGAAACGCATTAACTTATTTTAGATTGTTGATTTTTGATTTTGGATTTTGATTTTGATTTGTTTTGGATTTTTGATTTATGATTTTTGATTTATATTAACATGAGTTTTTTAATATAAATTTGAAAATTATGAATTCTGATGACTTGAAATTTAGAACCAAAAAATTTGCAATAAGAATTATTAGATTGATAGAAAATTTACCAAATAATCCAACAGGTAGAGTATTAGGAAACCAATTATTAAGGTCAGCAACATCAGTTGGAGCTAATTACAGAGCTGCCTGCAGGTCAAGATCAAAAAAGGAATTTATCTCAAGAATAAAAATTGTTGAAGAAGAAGCTGATGAATCATTATACTGGTTAGAATTAATTAATGAATTAAATTTTTTAAGGGTGAAAAATTAGTTGAATTAATTAAAGAAGCTGATGAATTAACAGCCATATTTACCGCCACTGTAAAAACTGCAAAATCAAATTCTTCAAATCCAAAATCCCTGCCTGCGCCTAAGCTACGGCAGGCAGGCAAAATCAGAAATCTAAAATCAGAGCGGTGCTAGAGATCAACGATCTTCATGTAAATTACGGTGCAATTAAGGCGCTTAAGGGTATTAACTTAAAGGTTAAGGAAAAATCCATTGTAACGTTGATCGGTGCTAACGGCGCCGGTAAGACAACGATGTTAAGAACAATTTCTTCCATATTAAAACCGGTATCCGGTAAAATTATTTTTTTAGGAAAAGACATTACTGTGCTTCCTCCTAATAAAATTGTCGAGATGGGAATTTCACAATCGCCTGAAGGCAGAATGATATTCTCAAATCTGACGGTAAAAGAAAATCTCGAAATGGGAGCTTACACAAGAAAGGATAAACAGAACATTAAAAGACGACCTTGAATTCATTTATGAATTTTTTCCGAGAATAAAGGAGAGACTGAAACAGCCCGGCGGAACGTTCAGCGGCGGCGAGCAGCAGATGCTTGCAATATCAAGAGCAATAATGTCAAAACCAAAACTTCTTCTGCTTGATGAACCTTCTCTCGGCATTGCTCCAATTCTGGTCAAAACTATTTTTGAAAAGATCGAGGCTTTGAATAAAACTACAGGGTTGACAATTTTGCTTGTCGAACAAAATGCAAATATGGCTTTGTCTATCGCCGACTACGGATATGTAATGGAGACAGGAGAAATTATTATTGAAGGCGATGCAAAATCGCTGGCGCAAAATGAAGAGGTAAGGAAAGCGTATCTGGGAGAGTAGTGATAAATTATGAATTTGGAATTAAGAATTATAAGTTACGAGTTACGAGTTACAAGTTACAAGTTACGAGTTACAAGTTACGAGTTACAAGTTACGATTTATGAGTTACGATTTGCAATTAAATATTCTTAAATCTAATAAACTTTACGACTTTACAAACTTTACAAACTAACATGGTCTACGCAGAAAGAATGTCAAATCTCGGAACCGAGACGGCTTTTGAGGTTTTGGCAAAAGCAAAGAAACTCGAAGCTGAAGGGAAAAGCATAATACATCTTGAGATCGGAGAGCCGGATTTTCCTACACCGGAAAATATCTGTGAAGCTGCAATAAGTTCTATCAGAGCGGGCGATACACATTATACTCCTTCTGCAGGAATTCCTGAAATGAGAAATGCGATTGCAAAATATATTAATAAGACAAGGGGCATAGATGTTCATCCTGATGAAGTCGTAATGACTCCGGGCGCGAAGCCGATAATGTTCTTTACTATACTTGCTCTTGTCAATGAAGGAGACGAAGTAATTTATCCCAATCCGGGATTTCCGATCTATGAGTCTATGATCAGATTTGTCGGGGGAATTCCGGTCCCGGTCAAGCTGGAAGAGAGCATGAATTTTGCATTTAACATTGAAGACTTTAAAAAGCTGATCACGCCGAAAACTAAAATGGTGATCATCAACACGCCACAAAACCCGACAGGCGGAATATTGAACGAAAATGAAATCCGACAGATCGCTGAAATCTTAAAAGACAGACCTGATATCTGGATATTGAGCGATGAGATTTACAGCAGACTGATCTTTAAAGGTGATCATTTCAGCATTACTCAAATTCCCGGATTCAAGGACAGGACAATTATCCTTGACGGATTTTCAAAGACTTATGCGATGACAGGCTGGAGAGCCGGTTACGGAGTAATGAATGCGGGCCTTGCAAAAAAAATTGCACAGCTCATGACCAACAGTAATTCATGTACAAATACGGTAGTTCAGAAAGCATGCATAGAAGCCTATGAAGGGCCGCAGGATTCAGTTGATAAGATGAGAGAAGAATTTATGATCAGAAGGGATATTATTGTGGAAGGATTGAATTCGATCAAGGGATTTTCCTGCATTGTTCCGCTTGGAGCATTTTATGCGTTCCCGAACATTACAAAGACGGGATATAATTCAAAAGAATTAAATGATCATCTTCTATATAACGGCGGCGTAGCAGCACTAGCAGGGACCTCATTCGGAGAGTTCGGTGAAGGATATTTAAGATTTTCATATGCTAATTCGAGAGGGAATATTAAAGAAGCTATTAAAAGAATTAAGGAAGTCATTTGATTTGGGATTGGGAATTTTGAATTTGGGATTTGCCCGATTTTAAATTTTTGATTTTAGATTTGGGATTTTAATTTTAACAATGATTTTTAAAAAGTAAAAAATAAAATAATTATGTCAGAGGTACCGGAAGTAAGAGAAAAAGTTTTAGAGATATTGAGTTCATACGATGCGATAATGGTCGCAACGACCGGAGGTGAGTATTCGCCGTGGATACTTGGAGCATATTTCGGAGTAGACGACTTAAAAATTTATTTACTCCTTGAGACTCACGGGAAATCTTTCGGGAATATCAAGCTAAATAAAAATGTGGCAATCTCAATTTCGAAGAATGATGCCATGCAGGATTTTTTACAGGCTCAGGGAGAAGCTGTAATACTTGATGTCTCGGAGGATAAATTTGCAAGGGACCTGATATTGAAAAAGATGCCTTCGTTTCAGACTTACACTCCGGTCACACCGGTAAGGATTGACATCAAAAAGTTTTTTGTTACGTCACTGCAGAACGGATGGTTTCCGGCAAAGGTTCTTGAAGTTTAAAGTTTATAAAGTTTATAAAGTTGTAAAGTTGTAAAGTTTTTAAAGAGAACGAATGAGTTAAAGTCTCAAAACGTTGTTCCGGAATGTTTGTTCCTGACAGTTTATATCCTCTCGTCCGTCTCGGGCGGCCTTTTTTATTTTACCTTTGAAAATCCCGATATTGTAAGTAAATTTATTTACTCAAAACATTTTGATAACAGACTATTTAATTATAGGCAGCGGCATTGCGGGATTATCGCTTGCGCTAAAGTTAAGTGAATTCGGTAATGTTGCTGTAATCACAAAAAAGCAGAAAGCCGAATCGAACACCAACTATGCTCAGGGCGGGATAGCAGCAGTATTGGATAAGAATGATAATTTTGAACTGCACATTGCGGACACTCTGGAATGCGGTGCCGGATTATGCAATGCCGATGCTGTTAAGAAAATTGTCTTTGAAGGTCCGGACAGAATAAATGAGCTTATCGAATTCGGGGCACACTTCTCAAAGGAGAACGGAGAGTTTATGCTCGGAAGGGAAGGCGGTCATTCCCGGAACAGGATCATTCATGCCAAAGACCTCACAGGAAAAGAGATTGAAAGAGCGCTGCTCAACAAAATTTCTAAAAATGAAAATGTACGAATATTCGAATACTACTTTGCAATAGATCTGCTCACAAGAAAAAATCTTAGAAGAAAGAACAGAGGCGGAAACAAATGTTACGGGATTTATGCTTTGAATGTGAAGTCCAATAAAGTTGAAAAAATCATTGCCGGAAAGACAATTTTAGCAACCGGGGGAGCCGGCCAGGTCTACCTGCATACATCCAATCCGGAGATAGCTACGGGTGACGGAATTGCAATGGGATACAGAGCCGGATGTGAAATTGCAAATATGGAGTTTATACAATTTCATCCGACGACATTTTATGAACAGGAAAATTTTGAATCTTCATCACAGGTTTTTTTAATTACCGAGGCAGTGAGAGGTGCAGGAGCAGTCCTGAAAACAATTAAGGGAAAAGAGTTCATGCAGAAGTATGACAGAAGAAAATCACTTGCGCCAAGAGACATTGTTGCACGGGCAATTGACAATGAAATGAAAAAGAGCGGTGAACCGTATGTTTGTCTTGATTTGAGGAACATCGGAGCTGAGAGGATCAAAAAGGAATTTCCCAATATATACAGATATTGTCTCAGCAAGGGAATTGACATTACCAAAGAGATGATACCGGTTGTTCCGGCAGCGCACTATTCATGCGGCGGAATAAAGACCGATCTCGACGGTAAAACGAATATTGAGAATCTGTATGCAAGCGGGGAGGTAACAATGACAGGTGTTCACGGAGCCAACCGTCTGGCATCAAATTCGTTGCTTGAAGCTATGGTTTTTTCGAATGCGATATTTGAAAGCCTGAGACGCGAGACGGGAAACGCGAGACGTGAGACACAAGTCAGGAGAGGTCAAACGTCAAATGTCAAACGTCAGATAAAAAATCGAAAGCGGAAAGCGAGAGCCGGAAAAAGCGATTGAGAAAAATTTATGATAATATTTATGACTGGAACGAAGAAGGAACTGAGAACACGGAAGAGTGGATCTTAATTTCTCACAATAAGAAAGAGATAAAGGAAATCATGAGCGACTATGTCGGGATTGTAAGAAATACAATACGGCTTGAGAGAGCTTTCAGGCGCGTGAAAATGATGAAAGATGAGATAAAAGATTTTTATAAAAAGACTAAGGTAAATGTTGAACTGCTCGAGCTGAGAAATTTAGTGGCTGTTGCATATCTGATAATTTTATCCGCAATGCAAAGAAAAGAGTCAAGAGGATTGCATTACATGCTGGATTTTCCGAAAAGGGACGACAGGAATTATTTGAAGGATACGGTTTTAATTAAAAGTTAAAAGTAAAAAGTTGAAAAGCATTTCAAATTTTTTTTTAACACCAATAGTTCTTTAATTTTTATTGGGTTGATTTGCACCGGTAAGAATCCCGATTCAAACACCGGGCTTCAGGCAGGAAAGCCCTCCATCCCCGAACAGGAAAGGATCAGGACGTATGATGTTCAGCATATAGAAATTGATGTGAGCTTTGACCGGCACGAGAAGAAAGTGATCGGAAATGTAGAAACAAAAATAAAACCTCTGAAAGATAAATTTAAAGATTTTGAAGTGGATGCAGTAGGATTTAACATTATTATCTGGACGGGGACAATAATGACATAAAGTATGATTACGACGGAAAAAAAATAACGATAAGACCTGAAAAGGAATATTCACAGACGGATGACATAACATATACAGTTAATTATACTGTCACTCCGCAGAGAGGATTATACTTTATTTATCCAACAGAATTAAATCCGTCATTGCCTTATCAGATCTGGACACAGGGAGAGGACAATGACAACAGGTACTGGATCCCGGTCTATGATTACCCAAATGATAAAACAACATTTGAAATATTTGTAACGGTAGAAAATAAATTCAAGACATTTTCAAACGGATATTATAAAGATTCAGAAGATATTAAATAATTCCGGTGAAAGGCAGGACCATTGGGTAATGGATAAGCCGGTTTCGACATATCTTATAATGCTTGCCGCGGGTGAATTTAATATTGTTCAGGATAAGGAAGAAAATACTGCCGGTTCTTTCTTATGTTGACGGGAATGTGAATTTTGATGATGCGAAATATTCTTTCAGGAATACACCAGAGATGATAAAATTATTCGAGGATAAGTATGAATATAGATATCCATGGAATAAATATTCGCAGGTGGTTGTCGAAGATTTTCTTTACGGCGGGATGGAAAATACAACAGCAACTGTACTTAACAAGAGAGCAATTTATAATCACAGAAATTGAAAAAGATTATACTGCCGACGGGCTGATTTCACATGAGCTCAGTCATCAGTGGTGGGGAGATCTTACAACATGCAGAAACTGGAATGAGATGTGGCTCAATGAAGGCTTTGCAACATACTCAGAACTTCTGTGGAAAGAAAAATATTAAGGCAAAGATGAATATGATTATGAGATCTTAAGAATACAGTGACAATGCATTGCAGAGCGATTCTGTAACGGGCGGATATCCCGATCTGGGCGGGCTACGGAAGCGTGAGGGTAAATTTGTATGAGAAAGGATCGGTAATTATTAATTCTTTCAGATATATCTTGGGTGAGGAATGTTTTTTCCAGCACTTAATACTTTTTTAAAAGATAATGAATATCAAGAATGTAGAGAGCAAGGATTTTGTAAATGCAATCAACAAAACATATGTTAATACGGGCAAGTTCGGCTGAAGATTTTAAATGGATGTTTGATCAGTGGATCTGGAAAGCAGGCTATCCTGAGTTTGAAGTAAATTATGAATATGATGACAACGCAAAGGAAGTAGTCTTAAATGTAAGGCAGGTTCAGACGACGGATTCGCTAACTCCGGTATTTAGAATCCGGTTGAAATCAGAATTAAAAACTCAGGCAGAAGACATTGTCAGAGAATAGAAATAACAGATGATGATGAAACATTCAGAGTCACTTTAAAGATAAGCCCGAAATGGTAGTCTTTGATTACGGAAATAACATTCTTGATAAGGCATATTTTGACAAACCGTTTGAAGACTGGAAAAATCAGTTCATGCAAAGTGAAGATGCAGTTGACAGGATAATGGCGTTAAGAGGAATGGAAAGATTTCTTAAAAGATGAACCGGAAGCAATAACGAATCAATTATTTGAAGAAGCTTTGACAGATGATAAATTCTGGGGAGTAAGAACTGAAGCTGCAATAATATCTCGGAAAAAATTTCATTTTGAATGGACAGGTGAAATATTGAAAAATTCATATGAAATTCAGACGGATCCCAGGGTGAAAAGTGAGATCTTAAAAGCCCTTGGTGAATCAAAAAAAAGTGAAGATACGGATTTCATAAAAATGAAAATTCAAAATGAAAAAGATGACTATATTGTTGCTCACGGAATAAATTCGCTGGGAAAGAGTTTACCAAAGGAAGAAATTTATGATGCAGTCATTCCTTTTGCAAAGAGAGTTTCACACAGGAATATTGTGCAGTCTGCAGTGATAGATGCGCTGGACAGCGCCGACAATAGTGTACCGGATGAGAGAATCAAAAAGGCGCTTCTGGACTTAGCCTTTGGAATTGATACAGAAGGAAGGCTCAGGGCGGGTGCATTAATTGCGTTAAAGACTTATGCAAAAGACGATGATGTGAAATCTCTTGCGATTAAGAATATTGATTACAATTTTATTATTGTTAAGCGTGCATTGATAAGTCTTATCGCCGGTTCGGGAGACAAATCCTTTATCCCGTTTTTGAAAAGCATGAATGAAAAAACAACCGATGAATCAATGAGTAAGCTATTGTCGGCGTCGGTTAAAATATTAGAAGGATCGAATTAGAGTACCGATCGGATCAAATCCGAAAAATAAAATTTTATGAACAAGATAATTTTAAATATTTTAATATTAAGCACAATAGTATTTTATTCCTGTACAAAAACCAGGGAAGAGAAATCCAAACTTGTGTCCCCGGGAGAAACAAAGGAAAGTCCGTCATCTGCGGGTGTAAAGGAAGGAGAGATCGAATTTACTGTTGAGTATCCGGGTCCAAGAAGGATATACAAAATTGAAAAAGAAGATCTCAATAATGACGGAAATAAAGAAATAATAGTAATGAGTGTATTGAAAGATACATCTGAAAGGTATAGCGATTATTATAATTTTGACATGATTGAAGTATTTGCACTGGATCCGGCAAAAGAAATCTTATGTAAAGATCTTATCTGACACTGTTGATTATTCGGAAAGCTATTCATTTGTAGATCTCGGAAATGATATGAGAAAGCAGCTACTTATAAAAACCAATTCAGGAGGCACTGATGAAATAGTTTCAAGAGGGATGTTTGTTTACAACATGATACCCGGGAATGAAATCACCCTGCTTAAATATTTTGACATGGGAAATCCGCAGGTTAAGGATATCAAGAATGACGGTAATAAGGAAATCCTTGTCTCGGATATATTTTACGGAGTAATGCCGCAGGTTGAAGCGATAGATTTTGTTAGAGAGATATACAAGTTAGAGAACCAGAATCTGGTACTGAGGAATGAAGAGTTCGGCGAGTATTACGATGATAAAATAAAAGAATTACAGTCAGAGTATGATGCTGTGAAAAGAAAGGTGGAAAGCGGAATGCAGATTTCGGACATGGCTTATCCATTATATTCAGCAGGCTGCCGAAGTGATCATTAATTATTATGCAAAAGGGGACATGAAGGGTTTGAGAAAATTCTGGGAATCGAGAAAAATCATTTCTTGAAAAAAACATGCCACCGGACGAATTTCTCGATTTGAGCAATTTTATTTTGAAAGCATTACCTTCGGCAACGAATGCATGATATCGATGATTTATCAGTAGTCATAGTAACATGGAACAGCAGGGACGAGATCGTTGAATGTCTTGAATCGCTGACCGGAGACACAAATTTAGCAGATTATGAAATTAGTCATAGTTGATAATAATTCTTCCGACGGGACACCGGAGCTGATACAAAAGACATTAGCCGGAAAATTTCCCCGCTTCAAATTAATTGAGAACAAAGAGAATGCCGGATATACAAAAGCATGTAATCAGGGAATCCATACATCTTCTGGCAGGGCGATATTACTGCTTAATCCGGATACAAAAATAATTAACTCCGCCGTAAGCAAGCTTTTAGCAAAATTAAATTCGGATGAAAATTACGGAGCTGTTGCCCCTCAGCTTCTGAACGATGACATGAGCATTCAGAGATCGTGCAGAGCCTTCCCGTCTTATTTTGATATGTTTTGTGAATTGAGTTTGTTATCTTATGTCTTCCCGGACAGCAAAAAATTTGCACGATGGAAGATGGGAGATTTTTCCCATAATAAGGAAGCAGTGGTCGAGCAGCCGATGGCGGCAGCGCTGATGGTGAAGAAAAAAGCATTGTATGAAATTGATAACTTCGATGAAAGATATCTGATGTTTTTTAATGATGTTGATCTGTGCAGAAAGATATACGAAAGGGATTACGAAATAATTTTTTATCCCGAAGCGAAAGTAATTCATTCCAAAGGAGTAAGCATTTACAAAGACAGGGAAAGAATGATCAGGATATGGAATAATGACTGTCTTAAATATTTCAAAAAGTATCATTATAATTTTTTCTTTTACTACTGGCTTCTGGTCAGCTTAAAGCTATCCGGATTTTTGAGAATTCTTTTATATAAATTAAAAAAATGAAAGCAGCCGTAGCGCAGGTAACATCGGTCCTCGGGGACATCGAAAAAAATATTAAGCATCACCTTAAATTCTGCGATGAGGCAATAAAGAATAAAGCTGACCTGATCGTATTTCCGGAATTATCACTGACAGGGTATTCACTGAAAGACCTTAATTTTGTAATTTCGCTTGAGCTGGACAAAACAAAGGTTCTCGATGAATTAAAGCAAAAGAGCAAAAAGATTTCAATTGTCTGCGGGCTTGTCGAAGAAGATGAAAATTTTGCGATATATAATTCCGGCGTATTTATCTCGGACGGTGAAATAAAATTTACACACAGAAAAATGTACCCTCCCACATACGGATTATTTGAGGAGTTCAGGTATTTTTCACGCGGTATGGAATGCAGGGCGCATGAAACAAAATTGGGAAAAATCGGGTTACTTGTCTGCGAAGATATGTGGCACTTATCGCTTCCTTATACAGTTACGATGGACGGTGCGCAGGTAATAGTCGGGATTGCGGTTTCTCCAACACGTCTTGCAGTCAATCACGATAAAGTTTAAAAATTACGAAATAAACTCCGAGCAGCACAGGGCTTATGCAAGAATTTTATCAAGCTATTTTATATTTTGCAACAGTGTTGGATTTGAAGACGGCATAAATTTTTGGGGAGGAAGCGAAATAATTGATCCGTTTGGAAATGTGATTGCCGCAGCAAAGCTTTTTGAAGAAGACATAATTTATGCTGATATAAATTACGAGGAAGTCAGAAGGGCAAGACACCAGGCGAGACATTTTCTTGATGAAGATCTTGAGATGACAATAAGGAATTTGAAGAAGATAAGGAAGTAAGTGTTGTTGGTTTAAAGGACCGGAGGAATACACGAGACGGAGTTTCGCAGTCAATTGCGTTCCTAAGCTGAGCCTGGGAACGAGTACATAATATAAGTTTCGAACAAGCGAGCATCCTCCTTGTTCGAGTTACCGGATGAAATTAGATTTACCACTACTAAAGAGTCTAAAGTGTATGAGTGGAAATAAATCATTTTAAAAGATTGTTTAATTAATTATTTTTACAAAGAAAGAAAAAAGCAATAAAATGAACGAATCATTAACAGACAGAGAAAAGGAAGTGCTAAAGTATGTCGTTGAGAACTTTATCCGAAGCGCGTCACCAATAGGTTCAAGGAGTGTTTCGAAGCAGACTGATTTGAATTTATCCTCAGCAACGATCAGAAACGTAATGAGCGATCTTGAAGAAAGAGACCTTCTGGATACTCCCCATACATCCGCCGGAAGAATCCCGACAGACAAGGGATACAGGTATTATGTTGATTTGCTGATGGGCAAAGAAAAACTGAATCTGCAGGAAGAGTTTGATTTGAAAAGCAAGTTTGATGAAAAGAATCTTAACTTATCCGACAGTCAGGATCTATACATTGAGACTTCAAGGATACTCGGAAAGATAACACACCTGCTGGCTGTCGTATCACAGCCGCAGTTATCAAAAGGCGTTTATGACAGGATCGAACTGGTGAACATATCCTCAAATAAGATACTGGTAGTTCTCAATATTAAATCCGGAATTGTCAAAACGGTAATAATGGAAATCGAAAGCGAGATATCGAAATCAAAATTAGATAATCTTTCATCATTTTTAAATGAAAGGCTTCACGGACTCACATTAAATCAGATAAGAGAAAGCATAGTAGAGAGAGTAAGTGATTACAAGCTTCAGGAGCCGGAGCTGATCCAGCTTTTCATAAATTCGATGGATAAACTGTACAGCGAGGAAGAGAGAGAGGAAACAAGATATATGTCGGCGGAACGGGTGACATCATAATGCAGCCCGAATTCGGGAATCCTAAAAATTTTAAAGACATAATAGATCTGGCAGAAGACAAGAATCTTGTTATACATATTTTTCAGAATTCATCCCAGGCAGACAATGAAGTCTTAATTTCCATAGGAAATGAAAACGAGGAGGAGAAACTGAAAAATTACAGTGTGGTAACCACTTCATACAAAGTGGGAGATGTCAAGGGTAACATCGGAGTAATAGGACCGAAGAGAATGAATTATGCAAGAATGATTTCCCTTTTACAGTACACATCAAAGCTGATAAATGAAATTTCAAGTTAAACTAAAAGATAAATTTTAAAGAAATAAAAATGACAAATAAAAAACACCAAATTAACATCAAAGATGGAAATAACAACGACAAGAGAGAAGAAAATAATTTGTCTGAAAAGGAAGAAGAATCTATTTCGGAACAGCCTGAAAAGAAAGTAAACTATGAAAAGGAAGTTTCAAGATTAAAAGACACTCTGCTTAGAAAAGCCGCGGAGTTTGACAATTATAAAAAAAGAACGGATGCAGAAATTTCCAATTTTATAAAGTATGCATCGGAAACTATAATTAAGGAATTAATCCCGGTTTATGATGATCTTGGAAGGTCAATTGAATCGATCAAGAAAGGCGAGACAAAGGATTTTGAAACACTTAAAAAAGGAGTAATGCTGATCTATGAAAAATTTAGAAATGTTCTGGAGAAGGAAGGCCTTGAAGAGATAAATTCTCTCGGAAAAGAATTTGATGTAGACGTAAACTCAGCAATGATGCAGATCCCGAAGGAGGAGTGAAGCCAAACACAGTTCTGGATGTCATAGAAAAAGGATACAAATTAAAAGATAAAGTTGTAAAACATGAAAAAGTTTTAGTTTCAAGCGAACCAAACAAAAATTAACGAAAGGAAAAAAAATAATCAGCAATGACAAAGAGAGATTATTATGAAATATTATCTGTAAATAAAACAGCTTCGGCAGAAGAAATAAAGGCTTCATACAGGAAACTTGCGATGAAACATCATCCGGATAAGAATCCGGATGACATTCAGGCTGAAGAGAAATTCAAAGAGCTGGCAGAAGCATATGAGGTTTTGTCAGATCCGAATAAGAGACAGAGATATGACCAGTTCGGTCATCAGGGAGTAAACGGAGCGGGCGGATTCCAGGGTTTTGATAACATCAACGACATATTCTCACACTTCGGGGACATATTCGGAAACTTCGGCGGCACAGGCGGCGGAAGTATTTTTGACGACTTTTTCGGCGGCGGATCCCGAGGTTCTCGACGCCAGCATAATAACCAGGGAAGCGATCTGAAGATTTCTATAAAGCTTTCCTTACAGGAGATAGCGGAAGGCGTTGAAAAAACAATTAAAGTAAAGAAATATAAGGTGTGTCCGAAATGCGACGGCAGCGGTGCAAAAGCGCAGAGCGGTCATTCCAAATGTACGCACTGCAACGGGACGGGCGAGATAAGACAGGTTACAAGATCGATGTTCGGACAGTTTGTAAATGTAACAATGTGTAATGTGTGTCACGGAGAAGGACGTGTGATAAAAGAAAAATGCGAAGAATGTCACGGTGAGGGAAGAATAAAAACCGAATCCACAATTAAAATCAATGTGCCGGCAGGAGTAGCCGAAGGAAATTACATTCCGTTGCGGGGACAGGGAAATACCGGAATCAGAGGCGGTCAGCCGGGAGACCTGTTGGTTTTTATTGAAGAAGAAAAGAGCAAGGATTTTGTAAGAGACGGAGACGATATTTACTATGAGCTTGAGGTAAGCATAGTTGATGCAATAGTCGGAGCTGACGTGATCGTTCCGACACTCAACGGAAAAGCGAAGCTTACAGTCGAACCCGGAACACAGCCGGGAAAACTGCTGCGTATGAAAGGAAAGGGAATTAAAAACCTGAACGGGTACGGCAGAGGAGACGAGATAGTCAGAGTAAACATCCACATTCCGACAAAGCTTAACGCAAAGGAAAGAGAGCTTCTTCGTGAACTCGGCAAATCGGAAAACTTCAAACCCAAGCATTCGGCGCCAAAAGGAAAGGTAAACGAGAAAAGCTTTTTTAAGAATGTATTCAGTTAAATAATAACCCGGACCAAAAAGCCAGAGAAAGCAATTCAATATCAATTATATCCCGTTTGTAAAATACAGACGGGATTTTTTTTGTAAGTTCAGTCTCTCTAAATTATTATCTGCAGTTCCGTTCCCAAAAATCCACTCCTTAACAATTCGGTAACAAAAATTTAACACGGGTAATGATTTAATTATCTTTAATAAACCTGAAAAATATAGTTTTACTCATTTCTTACTTAAATCATAAAACAGGATGAATAAAAATATTGCGATTATTGTATTTACGGTTTTGATTTTATTTTCATCAGTTCAGGTTTACTCACAGGCAATAAAAGGGAAAATAATTGATGCTGCGAATTCAGATCCGCTGGTTGGCGCTGTTGTGAGAGTTCAGGGCGAAAACATCGGTGCACAGGCGGACCTTGACGGAAATTATGAGATCACGGATATAAAGCCGGGGGTTTACAACCTGGAATATTCATACATCGGATATCAATCCAAATTATTAAAAGACATTGTTGTAACCGCAGGCATCACAACCAATCTTAACATAAGCTTAAATGTTGACGGCATAGAGACGGAAGAAATTACAGTCGAATCCACTCCGACACTTTCCAATGAACAATCTTTATTAACTGCGCAAAAAAATTCTGCGCAAATTCAGGACGGGATAAGCGATCAGCAAATCAAAAGAGCGCCTGATGCAGCTGCTTCGGATGTATTAAAAAGAGTAACAGGAGTAAATATAGTTGACAATAAATTCGTGTTCGTTAGAGGAACATCTGAGAGATACAGCAACACTACATTGAACGGAGTATTGCTTCCAAGCACTGAACCGGACAGAAAGTCATTTTCATTTGACCTGTTTCCTTCAAAACTTTTGGAAAATATCATAATAGCAAAGTCCTTTACTCCTGATCTGCCGGGAAATTTTTCCGGAGGGCTGGTTCAATTGAATACAAGAGACTTTGTTGACGGATTCACATTCGGATTTGAAACAGTTGGTTCAATTCTTTCGGGCACAACTTCAGACGGGAATTTTTATAATTACGAAGCCGGTCAGAAGAAAATATTATTTTATAATTCCGGTCTCGATAACGGAGGAAGAAGTCTCCCTTCAAATTTCCCTTCGACAAATTTTTCCACTCCGAATAATTACGGCAAAACCTTAACGAACAACTGGAATCAAAACGAAAGGAAAGCGCCACTGAACGGCGGTTTCCAGATGACACTCGGAAATAATTTTTCAGTATTAGAAAATCCGCTGGGTGTTTTATTTTCTTATACATATAGAAATGCATTTGCCAATAATGATCTGCAGAGGAATGAATATAATTCCGATACGACATCGCTGGTAAATTATAAAGGAAGGTCTTCGGAATATTTTGTTTTAAACGGAGGGATTTTAAATTTAAATTACAAATTAGGAAATTACAATAAGTTTGGAATTAAAAATACTGTTTCCATAAGTTCAGAAGACAGAACACAATACTATGAAGGATTTTCAAGAGTAGTTGCTGATTTTGACAGAAAGCTTTATGCTACGGATTTTACTGAACGGAGCTTATACTCGACAACTGTAACAGGAAGTCACTATTTAGACAATTTATCAAAGCTGAATATTACATGGAACGCATCTTATTCGGAAACAGAAAGGAATGAACCTGACACTAAGACAACATTTTATCAAAGGGAATTAGGAACGGATGATCCATACTTTGCGCCTCTTTCAAGAATCGCTACGGCAAATGTGGGACAGAGATTTTATTCAAACCTGCTGGACATAAACAGGAGTCTCGGAGCAAATTTCGATATGCAGTTTTTGAAATTCGGAAAATCAAACTCAAAAATAAAATATGGATTACTGGCAGTTGGAACAGACAGAAACTTCGATGCGAGAAATTTTGCACCTATTAACGTCGGTTCATTTTTGATCGGATTCGAACCCATTGATACTATCTTCGGTGCACAGAATATCGATTCGACAAAGCTTTATTATGTTGAGATAACAGATAAGAGTGATCAGTATACTGCAGTTGAAAATCTTTACGCCGGGTATTTCATGATTGATGTTCCAATAAACAAATTAAGAGTCATAGCAGGATTGAGATATGAATACGATGAGCAAAAGTTAAACGGATTTGTCAGACAGACAGGCAATCCTATTTATGTAAACCAAAGAAATAATGATTATCTCCCTTCAATAAACTTGACATATGCATTGACTGAAAATTCAAACATAAGGGCATCCGCAACACAAACTGTGTCGAGGCCGGAACTCAGAGAGATTGCGCCGTTTGCATTTGTTGATTTCGTAACGGAAGGACAGCTCGCCGGAAATCCCGAACTGGAAGAAAGTCTGGTACAGAATTATGATCTAAGGTATGAGTTATTTCCCGCAGCCGGAGAGATAGCTTCGTTAAGTTTATTCTATAAATATTTTGATCAGCCGATAGAAAAAATAATTGTACCGACGCTTCAGACGGCGATACCGTCATATACATTTGGAAATGCTGTCGGAGGGGCAAAAAATTACGGTCTTGAAATAGAACTCAGAAAAAATTTAGGATTCATTTCAAAAATCATACAGGATCTTTCATTCAATGCAAATTTGACGTTAGTAAACTCGCAGGTAAATCTAGAGGGACTACAGACCGCAGTAAGCGAAAAAGAAAGACGCCTGCAGGGGCAGTCACCCTACATAGTGAACCTGGGATTATTCTATGACAATTATGATTATGGATTAAGCGCAAATGTCCTGTACAATTTATTCGGAGATAAAATATCCGAAGTCGGAAGAAGCGGATTTTATGATGTGATGGAACAGGGGAGAAATGTAATTGATCTTTTGGTTGCAAAAACATTTTTAACCAACTTTGAAGGAAAGTTTTCCATAAGAAATATTCTTGCTGAAGACCAGGTCTTTACACAAAAATTTGTAATAAACGGAAATCAGGAAGTTACAAAACAGGTAAGGGGCATAACGACGGGAACTAGCTACAATTTTACTCTTGGATATAAGTTTTAAGGTATTCAGTATTGAATATTGAGTAAAGAGATCTATTAAACAAAATATTTTTTACAAACAAAAAAAAACAGAGAGGAATCAATGAAATTTAAAATTTCAATTTTATGTATGATAATGATCATATTATCATTTTCAAGAGAATCATTTTCAGCTTATGATTCAACCACATTAAATTCGGCAAACATATCGAGTACAATTGTACTTAACCGTTCGACGACCTACATAATGAAAGGATTTAATAATATATTGAACGGCGGCACCATTGTGATACAGGCGGGGACAAAGATTTTCGGTGATTACAATACAAAGGGAACTTTGATAATAAACAGGGGAGCCAAGATTTATGCAGACGGTAATGCCGGCGACCCGATATTATTTACAAGCCGTCAGCCGGCGGGACAAAGAAAAGCCGGCGACTGGGGAGGAATAATAATTCTCGGAAGGTCGGCAATAAACACAGCAACAGGCGTAGATTCTGCGGAGATAGAAGGATTCGGACCGGGCTTAGGACCGATTTACGGAGGACAGCCGGTAATAAACGATGACAGTTCCGGAGTTCTCAGATATGCGAGGATAGAATTTGCCGGAGTAAACTTAACCGGAATCTCCGGGAATGAAATAAACGGACTGACTATGGGCGGAGTGGGAAGCAGAACAGTAATTGAATACATACAGGTAAGTTTCAGCGGTGATGACTCATATGAATGGTTCGGAGGAAGTGTAAACTGTAAATATCTTGTGGCATATAAAGGACTAGATGACGACTGGGATTGTGATAACGGATTTAGGGGAAGAGTGCAATTCGGATTAAGCGTCAGGGACAGCGCAATTGCAGATGTAAGTTCATCGAACGGTTTTGAGATTGATAATAATGTAAACACTCCTACTAACTTTAATACACCGAGAACCCGTCCGTTCTTTTCCAACATGACTGTTGTCGGACCATTCATTACAACATCCTCGGTAGTAAATCCTTTGTTTCAAAGAGGCGGACATTTGAGAAGAAATAATTTAGCTTGCATTTACAATTCTATAGTAATGGCATGGAGAGTCGGATTCAGATTTGATGGAAGCGGAGTAGGAGATGCAGCGAGCGCCGATACGATCCAGATAAGAAATAGTATAATGGCAGGTAATGTAAGATTAGCTGACAGCACCGGAACAGGATCTTTTGCACCGCAGCAATGGCTTCAAACACCGGCATTTGCGAATACAGATTTTTGCTGACAATACTTCCGTACAATTAACTGCTCCATTTGCAATCTATCCCGCTGTTCCATTGCCGGCGAATAACGTAAATAACTGGATTCCTCTGAGCGGTTCGCCGGCTTTATCGGGAGCGAGTTTTACAAATCCAAACTTAGCAGGATTTGATGCTGTAAGTTTTGTGGGTGCTTTCGGAACAACGAACTGGACATCCAACTGGACACAATTCAATCCGGAGAATTATGACATTATAGGTATCACGCAGCTGTCAAGTGTTGTTCCTGACAAATTCATTCTTGAACAAAACTATCCGAACCCATTTAACCCGTCAACGTCAATTAATTATCAGTTGAGATCAAGTAATTTTGTTTCACTGAAAGTATTTGACATAATGGGGAAAGAAGTTGCTACATTAGTTAATCAAAAGCAGAATGCCGGAAGCTACAGTGTAGATTTTAATGCAGGTAACTTATCAAGCGGAATTTATTATTATTCACTGGAGACGGACGGATTTACTGAGACAAAGAAGATGATGCTGCTTAAGTAATAAGTATTAGGTATTAGGTATTAGGTATTAGGTATTAAGTATTAGGTATTAAGTAGAGCCGGAGGAATATTTTTCCGGCTCTATGCTTTTTATATATTTTTTCCTTTGCCGATTATTTTAACGCGCTTAATAAATTCTTCACTTGTGTTTGATCTTGGAAAAGGATTATCCGGAACAGGAACATTTAAAAAATTACAAAGCGTTTCCCAGCCGCTGTTAGGATCGAATACAAGCATCCTGTCTTTAGGTACTGTTCTTATGACTTCTTCATTGTGTTCGTTATATCTTCTTATCACTTCTTCTTTATTTTTTAGATCTTTTCCAAATTCATTATCAACTAATTTGCCGTTGAACTTTAGTACCGGTAACCGTTTTCTTGATTCGGGAGAAAACGGAAGATGAACAGCCAGCTTCATAATTCTCCATGAAGACGGCTTGCTTGCCCAGAATATTGTGTCGGAAGCACTCTTGTACCATGATTCCGGATCTCTGATGGTGTGAATGACTTTTGCTCCCGGATAATAATCAATTATTTGTTTATAATATCTCGCTACAGGATAGTCAACTGCAGATAAATAGCCTTTAAACAACTGATCCCAGTTCACATTTTCGCCGTTCTCCGCCTTCTTAAAATACTCAAGATCTTCTGGATTCTGGAACAATTCTATCATGTGATAGCATTTTTCAAATCCCAGCTGTTCAAGCGCCAGCTTGAGAGAGTGAGTGCCTGTTCTGCCTAAGCCGGTGCCAATTATTTTTAACGACATTTGAATTCTGAGTTTTATTTTAACGAAAAAAATTCCTGACAAAAATAGCATTTGTGTATTTAAAATACACATAAATAATTTTCGAGCAAAATTTTACATTTACACAATCCAAGCTTAATGGTCTTAATATTAACTTAATTGTATGATAATATTTTATGTATAAGTTTGCCTAAACAATTCTAATTGTAAATCAAAATTAAATCAAAGGGGAAAAACAAAATGCGTTTACTTTTATCAGTCGTTTTAACTGACTTTTTGATTTCACTTTCGGGTGAATCAAAAGCTGCTACAGGTTCAACAACTATTAATTCTTCATCAATTACAGGTACTGTCACAGATGCAGTGAATTATCCGAGTGGTGTATATTTTTACAAAATTCAAACGGAGGGATTTGCGGATACAAGAAGAATGTTGCTTGTAAAATGAAATTTTGTTTTTTGCACGGGGAAAGATTCCATCTTTGCAAAAGATGGAATCTTTTTGTCCAAAACATCCTACATCAGTTCATATATCTTGTCAACTATCCAGTACTTGTTTACGATATCCTTGTTCTCAATCTGGCTGGAAATAGCATCAAGCTTGTAAGACTTCCTTAGCTCTTTAATTTTTATGAGCTTATTCATACAGCTGATAAAAATTGCATGAGATTGCTTTGTCTTTAAGTCTATGGATCTGTTTTTGGCAAGATACATGCTATATGAATTCATTAAATTGACCAGGGCTTCAAACTCATTCATTTCAAAATAAATTCTTGAAGTCAGATTCTTGACCTCGAGATTGTAAAAATTATCTTCAAACCTGACCAGTGCCGCGTACGAGAGTGATTCATTGTAATTCTTTTTTTCAAAATTATACAGGGCAAGCGAAAGATCTCTGGTAATTTCCCTGTATTTAGGGATAAGATAAGACTGATAATTATTAATGAAATTGTAGATCCAGTCAAATTCCTTTAACCTCAATCCGGACTTTACGAGGTTCATAAAAAACATATTTGTAATTGTATTTTCCATTATGAGGTCTTTTTCAATGATTTCTTTCCTGAGATGGAAAAGCTCTGAGTTTGTCTTTATATCAACAATTGATTTTGTTCTTTTGATATAATCAATCATGACCTGATAATTATTGTAGTGCTTCTCTTTACCGATCATATCTCCAAATTTATTCAAAAGGGTTTTGAGCTTATTGTAGTATTTTTCATCGCTCGTCTGTTCAAGCTTATATGTATTGTAGTAGATCTGAATCTGAGGCATTTGAGTAATATCATCAGGGACCTTTTTCAGGAGTTCATCTATAAACGTATCTCTTAAATATAATGACTTGTCCAGATTTAGAATCCGGTTTTCATAAAGAATATAATTTTCGATTTCCAGCAGCTTCATTACAAAAAAGGCAATCAGATTTTTTTCGGAAAATGTAATATCCTCTTTAGAAAATTTATTTATGATGCTGTTATAAATATCTTTTTGATGAAACAGGTCATATTCATTATAAAAGTAATCAAGGTCTCTCCTTACAGATTTTTCTGATATCTTCCTGCTCTCTTCAAAATTTTTTGCAAAAATCGTCAGAAGATTTCTGTGGTTTATTTCATACAGCAAATGCTTTTTTACAGTGAAAGGGTCCCCGGAATAATTCAGAAAAGAAAGGAATTCTTCCGCGTGTTTTAATAAGATTGAATTTAAGTTTCTAAGAATCTCATCACTGAATTTTTTCCCGGGAAAAATCCTGCTGAATACTTTTTCTTTACTGAGATTCCTGTCGGAGAAATCAGGGTAATACTTTCTGTAAATCTCAAATAAAGTGTAAATGACTTTTCGTTTATTAAATAATGGCGAGCGCAGATAATTCCCGAATTTCTTCAATTCATCTTTTGAAAATCCGCCGAAGACATCAAAAATTTTTGATTTTATCATTTGACGCCGGTTTATGTTAAAAAACAATACTGGCTCAGGTCCAGGATATGTGATACAATCCGATTCGCAAAATTTCTTAATTCCATAAAGAAATTAATCATTTTCAGTCAATAATGAAATTAATTTATGATAAATCCTGAAACAAAATCGAAATTTTTTGTTTGAACGGGACTATTCACGCTGTCTATTTTTGTATCAGTTGTTATTCAAAAACTCTTTTAAAAAAAAAATCAAAAAAGAAAGGAACCAAGAAATGAAAAACTTAAGTACACAAAAAAATGCTGCAAAATGTTTGCTGGTTGTATTAATTTCTCTTATAACATTCTGCAATTCGTTCAGTCAGTATCAGGAACGATCTTACAATCTCAAATGCGGAGTTACATCGTCAACTGACTTCGGCAGATCAATAATAAACAGAATCGATAAAGGTTATGCGATCGCCGGATTTTCTTATGCTACCGGATGCGGAATAGGACCGTTCGACTGGATGTTCGTGAGGGCCAAGCCCACCGGAGCTGTTCAGACCGTCAGGCTGATCGGAACACTTTCGGATGACCGATGCTATTCCCTTATTCAATCGAAAACCGATTCGGGTTACATTCTTGCGGGCAATATGTTTGAAGCATCAAGAAACAGAGCTACTCTTGTCAAGCTAAAAAAAACAGGCGTGCTCTCATATTCAAAAAGATTAAACGACTCGCTGAATAGCCAATATATGCAGATAATAGCAGATTCAAATTATAACTGGGCACTAACCGGATGGGATGAGAGAAGCATTTCCGGATTTGGTCCGGTAAATAAATTGATTGCAACCCAGTATAACTCGGCCGGAATAAAAAACTGGGGTTACAGATATGACTCTTATTCAACAACTGCAATAAGCAAATCTACAGAAGAAGCATATTCAATTTGCTATCAGCCCGGCACTGCTGCCGCCGGAGGCGGATGTTACGGCGTTGCTGCAAGGACCAACTTTTATTCAGGAGCTTCCGGAATATGGGACATACTAGTAGTCAAGCTTTCCTATTCAGGTGCAGTTATCTGGAAAAAAGTCTACAGGTTTAATCTTCCTAGTGGTAACAAGCCTTCGACAGAGCCAAGAAAAATTATTCCAATGCCTGACGGAGGATTTGCTGTTGTAGGATTTACAAATGCATATGCTCAAAATGAAACTGATATAATAGTTCTAAGAGTAAATGCAAACGGCGGTTTGATCTGGTCATACTGTTACGGCAACACGGGCTTTTTTGAATACGGAAATTCAATTGTTCTTGACGGTAATAATCTTGTTGTTACCGGAGAAAGAAAGAGATCAACTACTTCACCGAATGCTTTACTTATGAAGATCCCGGTAACAGGCGGACCTCAGATCTGGACCAGAATATGGGACGTTAATAATCCGGATACGGAATCTGGTCATGATCTTGTTACTTCAACCACTGGTGCGCCTGACGGGTACGCAATAACCGGGGATACATACAGAGGTGCAAATTTGTTTGACCCGTTCTTGTGGAGAACCAATTCAAATGGATTAGTACCTCCGCTCAACTGTCAGGATTCAACTTTATTAAATTGCGTGATCAATCCGCATAAACTGGATTCCTTCAAGCTTGTGTGTGTGAATCTGCCTGATAAAAAATGGCATCCCTCAGTTTCTACCCCGGCAAAAGATTACAAGATCATTTGTCTCCCGGCAGGTGACAACGAAGAGGATCCGGAACTTGAATTAGACAATATCGAAGAAGACATTCAATTTTCACTAAGGCAAAATTATCCGAATCCCTTTAATCCTGTAACTAATATTAAATTTGAGATACCTAATGAAAGCTTCGTAACGATAAAAGTATTTGATATTGCAGGAAAGGAAGTATATGAACTTGTAAATGAACAAAAGGCGAAGGGAAGGTATGAAGTAAGATTTGATGGAAGCAATCTTTCGACGGGAGTTTACTATTATAAGATAACTGCAGGCAGTTACAGTGACGTAAAGAAAATGATTCTAATAAAATAATCATATCAAAAAATATATAAAACGAAGGCGGAGCATTAAGCTTCGCCTTCGGATTTTAAATGAAATATTCTTACTTTAATTTTTTTATTAATACGGTTAAATTATCTCAGGCAAACTATGTGAGAGGATATGATCTTGAATATTTTCAAAATAAAATTAATAAGGGAGAAAAGCTTTGAAAACATTAAAACTATATTTGTTTGTATTCATACTAATTTCAATATCTACATTCGGTAATGCAAACGCTTTCTTATTCTGGAATCAGGCATGTCACTTTTCGCCAACTAATACAGGTTATGTTGCAGTACCGAATTCAGCTTCATTAAATGTAACCGGAAGCTTTACTCTTGAAGCCTGGATATCTCCAAATAATTCTGCCTCACCTTCAGTCCAGTTGTTGATTGAAAAAAGAGCGGGTCCTGTTCCAAATGGATTTTTACTTTTTCTAAGTAACGGGAAAGTCGGAATTGCAACCAATACGATTACGAGGTTAATCGGAAATACGGTACTTCCCAACAATGTGTGGACGCACATCGCAGTTACTTTTAATTCATCGAACTTTTTATTCTCAATCTACATAAACGGAATGCCTGATGCCAGTAATGCTGTCGGGGGTTCAATTCCAATTTCGAACGGCGACTCGGTAACAATAGGAAAGGGAAGCATTGGCGTAAATCGCTTTGCCGGGAATTTGGATGAAGTCAGGATCTGGAGAAAAACTTTAAGCGGTGCTGAAATTTTTAAATACAGAAGAACCTCACTTGGAGCTTCTACAGGTATTTACGATTCTTTGGTTTTGTCACTAACATTTCAGGATAAAGAATCAAAGGGACCGGACTTCAGCCTTGTTGACTGGTCGGACAACAACAATGACGGAGTCAACAAAGGCGTTAATGCTTTTGATCTCAGCGACCGTCCGTCAGTTACTATTACACCCAACGATTGCATTGAGCTTGACGGTGTCAATGACTATCTGACGGCAACTGCTAATACAATAGTAAGCCCGACGTCAGTCGGTGACTCTTGAAGCCTGGATATTTCCGAGGTCTGTGGCAGGCAGCAGAATAATAATTCATAGAGGAACAACTGCAGGTGTTAATTATATGCTCCGGCTAAACGGTAACATTTTAAATGCAGTAATAAATGGAAACCCGGCATTCAATTCAACAAAGACAATATCTCCTAATCACTGGACCAATGTTGCATTTACATATAACGGATCAGACGGCAAATTTGCATTCTATGTTAACGGTAGAAAATCAAACGAAGGAACCAACGCCCTTGGAAATATAAGCAGCGGTACGGGAAATTTAAACATAGGAGGCAACGGAATCTCAGGAAATTATTTCAATGGGTTCATCGATGAAGTCAGAATTGCAAATCATGTAAAAAGTCCGCAGGACATTTCTAAGTATTTGTTTAAATCAATTGATAAGGCAAATGAACCTGACTCTACACTTGTGAATGTAGCTTACAATCTTGACGGATATGCTTATGACAATTCAGACAACGGACCTGTTCTGCATTTTATGAATGAGGCAGGATTTGCTAACGCAGGCGCCATTGATAATCAGCCGGTCTCGCCGCTCAACAGATCGGATAAACTGGACTTCGCAAACAGTTTTTATATGAAATCTTCGGACAAGAGAATCCCTGAATCAGGGTTTACCGGGGTTATAACCGATTCACTGATGATTGGTTTTGATACATTAATTACTGATTTGAATGTGTATGTAGCAATAGATCATTCTGCCGAAGAGGAAATGGATTTGTATCTTGTTGGTCCGGGCGGTGACAGTGTTTTGCTGTATGCCAATCAGACCTTAGTTCAAAATTCAGATAATATGATAACGATTTTTGATGACGGTGCCGACAGCAATGTCACAAACAATCTCAGATATGTATCATATGCTCCTTCCGTTAAGGCAAAAAATTCTTTAAACATGGTGTTTTCAGGGAAACGTACGCCCGGTATCTGGAAACTTGTGGTAAGGGATGAAATAGGACCCGGAACAGGACAGCTTTATGGATGGGGTTTACAATTCAACAACATGTCAATTGCAATACCGGGATTGTCGCTCAGGGTTTTTATGCAGGGATTTTATCGTGTACTGGACTCATGTGTAACGGATACTATTAAGGTTCATTTGAGACAAAGTGTTTCTCCTTATCCTGATGTGGGAATAATGGGAGAAACACCGGATAACGGTTACATCGGAAATTATAATTTTTATTTTGCGGATTTGGGTGTTGAATATTATCTCGACGTAGTGCACCGAAATTCGATCGGGATCTGGAGTGCGCATACAGTTACATTTGATTTACTTACGGCTGGATTGTCATATGATTTTACTGTCAGCGCGGATTCGGCATACGGCTCAAATCAGATAGAGGTTGAAGATGTTCCGTTGAGATTTGCAATGTACGGCGGGGATGTAGATCAGGACGGGAATGTTGGCGCCCCGGATCTTTCCGACATAGACGACGATGTGTTCATTTTTGCAACGGGATATCTCAAAACGGATCTTACTGGTGACAACAATGTTGATGTTTCGGATTTAACAATAGCGGATAATAATGCTTTTAACTTTATTTCAAAGATTGTTCCTCCGTGAACGAAGTATTCGCTGCAGTACAGGTAAGACTCAGTATCCTGATTTTGTCAATTTAATCTTAAAATTAATTTTAATATTGAGTATTTTGATGTTAAAATTAAATGAATGGATAAACTCGAACAGCTCTGTATCAACACAATCCGTCTGCTTTCTGCGGACGCAGTCCAGAAGGCAAACTCCGGACATCCGGGAATGCCAATGGGCGCTGCGCCAATGGCTTTTGCGCTGTGGACAAAATTTCTGAATTTCGATCCCAAGAATCCCGAATGGGCTAACCGCGACAGGTTCATATTGTCTGCCGGTCACGGAAGCATGTTGCTGTACAGCCTGCTTTATCTGACAGGATATGATCTCACTCTTGATGACATAAAAAACTTCCGTCAGCTCGACAGCAAAACTCCCGGTCATCCTGAATATCATCTGACTAAAGGCGTTGAAACAACAACCGGTCCTCTCGGGCAGGGATTTGCTAACGGAGTAGGATTTGCCATTGCTCAGAAATATTTATCAGCCAGATACAATAAGCCCGGCTTTGATATTTTTGATTACAATATTTATGCTATCTGCAGTGACGGAGATCTTATGGAAGGAATTTCATCAGAATCGGCTTCATTCGCCGGACATCTCCGTCTTGGAAATTTAATTTATCTTTATGATGACAATCATATTTCAATAGAAGGCAATACCGAGATTACTTTTACTGAAGATACTGTGAAACGGTTTGAGGCATTCGGTTGGCACGTGCAGACAGTTGAAGACGGGAATGATGTTGAAAAAATAGCCGAAGCAATTCAGGCAGCAAAAGATGAAAAGGACAGACCTTCGCTGATAAAGATCAGAACTCATATTGCGTATGGAAGCCCTAATAAAGTTGATACGGCTGCTGCTCACGGTTCTGCGCTCGGTGTAGATGAAGTTCGTGCAGACAAAAATAAATCTCGGCTGGGATCCTGATAAATTTTTTTATGTACCGGATGAAGTATTGAAATTTTACAGGGAAGTTGGAGATAAAGGAAAAGCAAAACAGGATGAATGGAATAAATTATTTTCAGAATATAAAAAGAAATATCCCTGAGCTTGCTAGATGAATATGAAAATTTTTGTAATGGAAAATTTCCGGAAGGATGGACTGATGCTATTCCGGTGTTCGATTCAAAAGAAGGTCAGATTGCGACACGCTCGGCATCAGGGAAAACCATTAATGCGATTGCCAAATATTTTCCTGTCATGATCGGAGGCTCAGCTGATCTCGAACCTTCAACTGATACATTCATAAAAGGCTCTGAAAGCTTTCAGCCGGGAATTTACGAAGGTAGGAATCTTCACTTCGGAGTTCGTGAGCATTCAATGGGAGCCGAACTCAACGGCATAGTTTTAACAAAGCCGATGATTGCTTACGGAGCAACATTTTTGATTTTCTCGGAATATATGCGTCCTCCCATCCGGCTTGCTGCAATAATGGGAATAAGACCCATATTTATTTTTACTCACGACAGCATCGGACTCGGTGAAGACGGAACAACACATCAGCCGGTTGAACAGCTCGTTTCGCTCCGGTCTATTCCGAATTTAATTGTCATCAGACCTGCCGATGCAAATGAGACAGCTCAGGCATGGCGGGTCACTCTCGAACATAAAACAGGACCGGTTGCATTAATTCTCACAAGACAAAAGCTTCCGGTCATTGACCAGACAAAATACAGCAGTGCAAAGAATTTAGAGAAAGGAGCATATATACTAAGCGATTGTGATGGCAAACCGGATATAATTTTTATCGGGACAGGCTCGGAAGTTCAGCTTGCGCTTGGAGCACAGGAAGAATTAAAGATTGGAGAAAATAAAAACTAGAGTTGTCAGTATGCCTTCGTGGGAATTATTTGAAAAGCAGAGCAAAGAGTATAAGGAAAAGGTTCTGCCTGAAGATGTAAGGAAAAGAATTTCAATCGAAGCAGGCTCGACACTTGGCTGGGAAAGATATGTAACTGATGAAGGAGATATGATCGGAGTAAATCAATTCGGAAAGTCGGCGCCGGGAGATGAGCTGATGAAAGAGTATGGATTTACGGTGGAGAATATGGTTCATACTGCGAAAAGATTGCTTGAACTATGATTGAATGATTGAATGATTGAATGATTGAATGATTACCATGATTATGTTTCCCTGATTGTTTGTCATTCTTTGTGAGTCAGGAGAAACTAAAATTTTCCATTGATTATTAGTTCAGATTCCAATTAATTATGTAAAAAGTTTCAGCAATGAAACTGAAGGAGGAAGATAAATGAAAAAATTAATTTACCTTTTCATTCTAACTTTTTTTATCACCGGCTTCAAAGAAAGCTACTCACAAAATCCTACTTACGAGCTTGCAGCAAGGAATTTCGAATTCACCAACGGATGCGGACACTGGAATTCTGTAGAGTTTGATATTTATATGAGAAATACCGGAAGCGTTCCTTTGGAATATGCAATGGGACAATACTTTATTAATTTTGATCCTTCCATAGCAAACGGCGGAACGTTGACTTATGAAATAGTTGGATCCGATCTGCCGTCAAATATGCTTCCGGTAAATCCGAGCATTGGAACCGTTCCGGAATCTCCGGGGGGAGTGCTGAGAATGGCGGGAAATCTTCCGTCTCCGGGATTCTTTATTTCAAGTAGTTTTCCCGGGACAAAGATTGTCAGAATGAGATTAAGAACCACTGCTTCGGAATTCGTAGAAAACCTTAATCCGGGCTTTGCATGGAGAAATCCGCCGTTATCGTTTTATACTTCGATCTTTGCTTATGTTAATGGATTCATAGCTAACATAACAAACAGCAGTAATCATTCTGTATGGACAAATGGTTCTCTCATATGTAATGGTGAAACAATACCCTGGTGCTCTTGCCGGTTCACACATGCAATTTCCATAAATTCGATAATTGAAGGTTTATACAATCCGCAAATTAACCGGCTGAACAGAAAAGATACACTTACTATTGAACTGAGAAAGCAATTACCTCCTTATGATTTATTCATGTCGCAGAAGACAACATTAGATTCATTAAATTTTTCCTCATACATAACATTTTCAACGTTTTTAGTTTATGACCCTGGCTACTACATCGCAATAAAACATTTCAATTCCATAGAAACCTGGACCAAGATGCCTTCACTCTATGGAAGCCTTTTGAACTATTACAATTTTATAGACTCTGCGCAAAGCGCTTTTGGAAATAATTTGAAATTGGTTGGGACAAAATATACAATGTACAGCGGAGATGTAAATCAGGACGGGGTGATTGATGTGCAGGATTTTGCGACGATTGATAATGATACCTATAATTTCACGACAGGCAGGTTTATACCGTCTGATTTGAATGGAGATAATCATGTAGACGCATTGGATATGACTATAGCTGATAATAATAATATTTATATCAGCGTTATAAGACCTTAATCATTTTTATTGAGACCCAATTGTGAACCTGTTTAAAACGAAATTTTACAATTGATTATTAATTGATATTCCAATTAATTTACATAAAGGAATTTAAGAACATTGAAAGTTAAGGAGAAAGATCATGAAAAAAATAATTTACCTTTTTATTATCATTATTTTTGTAATCAGCTTAAAAGAAAGCTACTCACAAAATCCAACTTACGAATTGACTGCACAAAATTTTACATTTACAAACGGATGCGGATACTGGAATTCAATAGAGTTTGATATTTATATGAGAAATACCGGAGCCGTTCCTCTGGAGTATGCATCAGGTCAATACTTTATTAATTTTAATCCTGCTATAGCAAACGGAGGAACATTAACTTACGAAATAATAGGATCCGATTTGCCGTCAAACATGCTGCCGAGAAATCCGAGTGTTGGATCTGTTCAGGAACCTCCGGGTGGTGTTTTGAGAATGGCAGGAAATATTCCGTCTTCGGGATTCTTAATCTCAAGTATTTTTCCTGGGACAAAAATTGTCCGGATGAGATTAAGTACCTCTGCACCTGAATTAACAGAATACCTTCAGCCGGCTTTTACGTGGAGAAATGCACCGTTAGTTCTTGAGACAAGGATTTTTGCATATATTAATGGATTCGTGACTGACATAACTAACAGCAGTTCTCATAATATTGAATCAAACGGAGGTCCTTTTTTTTGTAATGGAGAACAAATACCATGGTGTGCGTGCAGATTCATACACGCAATTTCCATAAATTCGATAATTGAAGGTTTATATAATCCGGAACCTAACCGACTGAACAGGAAAGATACACTCACAATTGAACTCAGACACGAAACCGCACCGTATGATTTATTCTCTTCACAGAAGCTGGTTTTAGATTCGATAAATTTCTCTTCATATCTGGTATTTAATACATTAGGGGCTGGTAAATTGTATATTGTGATAAAGCATTTCAACTCAATCGAAACCTGGAGCAAAATTCCCGATTTTTATTATTACAATCTTTTAGAATATTATAATTTTACCGACTCTGCTCAAAGCGCTTACGGCAATAATTTAAAATTAATCGGAACAAAATACACAATGTACAGCGGTGATGTAAATCAGGATAAAGTAATTGATGTAATAGATGTGAGTCTTGTTGATAACGGTGTTACTAATTATTTAATGGGAAGATTTATACCTGAAGATTTAAACGGGGACGATATCGTAGATGCAGCGGATGTTCAAATTGCAGATAACAATGTTTATAATTATGTAACTGCAATAACGCCTTGAATCAAATTGAATCAAATGTACAGAAATTAAAAATTTACATTGATTTTTATTTCCGATTCCAATTAATTAAATAAAAAATTTCAATATATGAACTTAAGGAGAAGTATCATGAAAAAAGTAATTTACATTTTTATTATCATTATTTTTGTTGTCGGCTTCAAAGAAAGCTACTCACAAAATCCCACTTACGAACTTAAGGTAAGTAATATTACATTCACCAACGGATGCGGATACTGGAATTCAATAGAGTTTGATATATATATGAGAAATACCGGAGGTGTTCCTTTGGAATATGCAGCCGGACAATACTTTATTAATTTTGATCCCACAATAGCAAACGGAGGAACATTGACTTATGAAATAGTCGGTTCCGATTTGCCTGCAAACATGCTGCCGAGAAATCCGAGTGTGGGAACTGTTTCAAGTCCTCCCGGAACAGCACTGAGATTAGCAGCAAATCCAACCCCTCTGCCGGGAAGCGGATATATTATATCAAGCAGTTTTCCCGGAACAAAAATTGTGAGGATGAGATTGAGAACTTCCGCACCTGAATTTGTAGAGAATCTTCAGCCAAATTTTGATTGGAGGAACCCCCCTTCACTAATTAGCACTTCAATTTTTGCTTTTGTTAATGGAGCTTCGACAAATATTACAACCGGTAATACCCATTATGTTGAGACCGGCGGTCCTCTTGTTTGCTCTTTAGATCAAATACCATGGTGCATCTGCAGATTCACACGCGCAATTTCCATAAATTCGATAATTGAAGGTTTATATAATACAGAAACTAACCGACTGAACAGGAAAGATACACTCACAATTGAACTCAGAGAAGGAACAGCTCCGTATGATATATACTCATCACAGAAGTTGGTTTTAGATTCGGTAAATTTCTCTTCATATCTTGTATACGATTCATTTGGACCTGCCGGAAGTTCTGAATTTTATATTGTGATAAAGCATTTCAACTCAATCGAAACTTGGAGCAAGATGCCCGGGGTTTATTATAATAATCTCTTAAACTATTACGATTTTACGAATTCCGCAAACAGCGCTTACGGAGATAATTTAAAATTAGTCGGGACAAAATTTACCATATACAGCGGCGATGTAAATCAGGATAAAGTAATTGATGTATTGGATGAGAGTCTTGTTGATAACGGTGTTACTAATTATTTAGTGGGAAGATTTATACCTGAAGATTTAAACGGAGATAACATAGTTGACGGTCTTGATTTTCTGATTGCAGATAATAATGTTTATAATTATGTAGCAGCAATAACGCCATGAACTGAAGTGTTAATGTGGTAAATTAAATAATTAAGCTAATACATATTTTTCAAATCCCGTCCCGGTAAGCCGGGCGGGATTTTTTATTAAGCAATTATAAAAATGTTTAATCTTAATTTATTAAGTAATATTTTCCGTTATTCGAAAAAAGAATTATACTGCATAAATTTTTAAATTCCAAAAATTAAAAATGGACATTTCAAGAAAAGATTTTGAAGTCGGGAAATATAAACAAAAAATCAAAAAGCGGTTAAAGAAATTTGATAAGGACAGCTTAATCAAAAGGATCTGGGATAAAGACACGGCTGTGTGGAAAGAAGGTAAAGGATATGAAGCTTTAATAAAAAACCGTCTTGGATGGCTGTCTCTTCCGCTAAGCATGAAAAATAATATTGATGAAATAAATTCATTTGTTGATGAAGTTAAGAGCGCGGGCTTTACTTATGCAGTCGTGCTTGGAATGGGCGGAAGCAGCATGTGTCCGGAAGTATGCAGAGAAACATTCGGGGTGAAAGAGGGCTATTTAAAATTGTATGTTCTTGACAGTACTGACCCCATTACAATAATTGAAATTGAAAATTCAATTGACATAGACAAGACTTTGTTCATAGTCTCGAGCAAATCGGGAGGAACGATTGAAGTTGATTCTCTCTACAGATACTTTTTTGACCGGGTAAGGGCGAGAAATGGAAATGAACCGGGAAAACAATTCATCGCGATCACAGATCGGCAATCACCTCTTGACTCTCTTGCAGCAGAAAACCGGTTCAGGAAGGTCTTTACCAATCCGTCTGATATTGGAGGAAGATATTCTGCGCTTTCATATTTCGGACTTGTTCCTGCTGCTTTGATTGGAGTTGACATAAGGAGACTATTGAGCAATGCCGAAGATATGATGGATGATTGCATGACAATGAGATCGGAAAAAAATCCCGGCGCATTACTTGGAGTTGTCACCGGTGAGCTTGGTGTGAAGGGAAGAGATAAACTGACTTTCCTGCTGCCGTTTATGATACATTCATTCGGATACTGGGTGGAACAGTTGATCGCCGAGAGCACGGGAAAAGAGGGAAAGGGAATTCTACCGGTGGAAGGAGAAGGCATCGGTAAGTCGTCTTCATACGGCAATGACAGGGTGTTTGTTGATTTCATACTCGGGAAAGAAAGCAAGGATGAAAAGAAGATCATTAAAGAATTTATAAAGAAAAATTTTCCGGTGATAACTATGGATCTGAAAGATGAATATGATTTAGGCGGACAGTTCTACCTGTGGGAATTTGCAACAGCCGTTATGGGAGCAGTGCTCGGCATAAATCCTTTCGACGAGCCAAACGTGAAAGAGAGCAAAGACAATACGGGAAACATTCTGAAATATTTTGAAGAGAATAAAAAGCTTCCCGAACAGACGCCCGTTGCCGGAAAAGACAGATTAAAAATTTATCTCGATAAAAAATCATTTGCGAAAAAGCTGCCCGGTGAAAAAAAATTATCAGGATGGAATGCTGATGAATATATTGAATTTTTTCTTAGGCAGATCAGGAAGGGTGACTACGCCGCCCTGATGGCATACATACAGAAATCCAAAACCAATGAGAAGCTGCTGCAGAAGATCCGCGAGTTGATAAGAGCTAAAACAGGAATTGCTACAACACTAGGATACGGACCGAGATTTCTTCATTCGACGGGACAGCTTCATAAAGGCGGACCCGCCAACGGAGTATTCATACAAATAGTATCCGAAGACACAAAAGATCTTGAAATACCGGGGAAGCCCTACAGCTTTGGTGTATTGAAACAGGCGCAGGCAATCGGTGATTATGAATCGTTGATCAAACATGAACGGAGGGTTCTTAGAGTGAATGTAGGAAGGGATACTGAGAAAGGGCTTAAAGAGTTTTACAGGTTAATTAAAAAATCAATTTAAAAATTAGATCAAAAGATTTAACCACTTTGTGAACTTTGTGCCTTAGTGGTAAAAAAAATAGGAGAAAAAAATGCAGATTGGATTCATCGGACTCGGAAAAATGGGAGCCTTCATGGTTGAGAGACTTCTGAATGACGGACACGAAGTCGTTGTTTATAACAGGACGCCGGAAAAAACAAAGGAGATAGAAAAGAAAGGGGCGATTGGCACTTACTCTCTTGAAGAGCTTGTGAGTAAATTGAAAAAACCGAAATTAGTGTGGATGATGATCCCTTCAGGTGAGACCGTACAAAAGTTGATCGAGTCGCTTATCCCTCTGCTTTCGAAGGACGACATTATCATTGACGGAGGAAATTCCTATTATAAAGATTCCGTAAGAAGATTCAATGAATTAAAGAAGCTGGGAATAAATTATCTTGATGTCGGGACAAGCGGCGGCATATGGGGATTGAAGATCGGCTACTGTGTGATGATAGGCGGCGAAAAGAAAATTTACGAACACTGCGAGCCGGTATTTAAATCGCTGGCGCCTCCGGAAGGATACAGGTATATTGGTCCCAGCGGATCGGGGCATTATGTCAAGATGATACACAACGGGATTGAATATGGAATGATGCAGGCATACGCGGAAGGATTCGAGCTGATGCATGCATCGGATTATGACATTGATCTTGAAAGCGTTGCAAGCTTGTGGGGAAAGGGAAGCGTCGTTCGTTCATGGCTGCTCGAACTCTTAACCGACGCTTTAAAAGGTGACAAAAATCTGAAAGACATCAAGGATTATGTTGAGGATTCGGGTGAAGGCAGATGGACTGTACTGGACGGGATCGAAAAAAGCATTCCGCTTCCCGTGATCACCGAGTCATTGTTCATGCGGTTCAGGTCGAGACAGGCAGAGTCATTCGGCGCAAAGATTCTTGCGGCGCTGAGGAATGAATTCGGGGGACATAACATACACCGGAAATAAAGTGTATGAGTTAGTTTCACAACTGTAAAGTTAAACAGAGTTTAACATTCAATTGCGTTCCCAAACAGGAGTTTGGGAACGAGGATAAAATCTCTAAGAATAAATGTCATTAATTATTTTACTTTGAGCCTTTGAGACTCGTATGTTAATTTCGTATGTTAATTTCAAAATTTTTTTTAAAGAATAAAGTGACTAAAATTAAGGCAAGAGAAAATTTATTAAATTAGGCTTAAGGAATGGGAAGGCGTTTAGAGACTAGATAACTATTTTAGTATATCGCCTCAAAGGTATTCCTCCCATTCCCGATAGCTTCTTAAATTCTGAACAGTACTTAAGGATGCTAAATTTTTTATTAGCAATCCTGTATAAGACCACGAGATTAGAATAAGAAGAAGCCTTGCCTAATTAATTGCAATTTTCCTGCTTTTAAAATTAAACTTTTAAATTAATTATGAAACTCATTAAAAAAGTCACAGGTATCGACATCTCTAAAGATTCTTTTACAGTTCGATTCGGAACTTTAGATGATGCTTTAAATCAAAAAATCACTAAAGCCTTTACATTTTCAAATGATGTTAAAGGATTTAAAACACTTATCAAATCAGTTAAAAACATCGATGTCTTCAGAGCCGAAGATAAAGACATACCGTTATGGTTCGTCATGGAAGCTACAGGAGTTTACTATGAAAACCTGGCATACTTCTTAGTTGAAAATAATTATTCAGTAGATGTTGTTTTACCTAACAAAACAAAAAATTTCGGGAAGACATTGGAAAATAAATCCAAGACCGACAGTCTTGATGCAGCCGGTTTAACTCAATACGGGCTTGAAAAAACTCTTAAACCCTGGAAAGCACCGTCTGCTATATTTAAAGAACTTAAAGAATTAACCAGAGAGCTTCTCAGCACCACAGAGATGTTGACTCAGCTGAAAAATAAACTGCATGCAAAAAAACATGCGCACGAAATTAATGCTCAAACTGTAAACAGACTAAACAAACAAATTGCTTTTTTTGAAAAACAAATAAAACTTATCAACGATCAAATAAGAGATCTGGTTAAATCCGATAAAGATCTTGATGACCGGGTAAAGAAAATTACAACAGCTAAAGGAGTAGGATTTAATACTGCTATAACCGTAATAAGCGAAACAAATGGTTTCAATTTGATTCAAAATGAAAGACAACTTACAAGCTATGCAGGACTTGATCCAAGGCATAACCAGTCCGGTATTTTCAAAGGAAAAACTCCTATATCCAAGAAAGGAAATAAGTATCTTAGAGCCGCTGTTTACCTACCGGCATTATCTGCTGCAAGATGGAATGAAAAACTAAAACACGTTTACATAAGATTATGTATTTCAAAGAACAATAAAAAAATCGCTTTAATAGCTGTTGCAAGAAAATTATTAATATTAATTTACACTCTCTGGAAAAATAATCAGGAGTTTAACATACATTATAAACATTGTTAAATACCGAATGCATCAACATACGATATGTTGATTGGTATTGTATTTTAATACAGTACCTTAAAGGTAAAATAGGTTTTGTCAAACTAGAAAAAGCAATATGATAACAGACGAAAATATACTATCGGCAGACGGACAAATGGAAAAGGAAAAAATTCCTGATCCGTGCATAATGGTTATCTTCGGAGCGAGCGGTGATTTAACGAAGAGAATGTTAATACCTTCTTTATTCAAACTTTATGCGGAAAATTTTCTTCACAAAAATTTTACCGTGTTAGGTTTTGCGAGAAAGGAAATGGACGATGAAAGCTTTAGAAATTCTATGTCTGAAGGCATCGATGAATTCTTAGAAGGGGAATCATTTTCCAAAAAAACATGGGAGCAATTCCAAAAGAATCTATTTTTCTTTTCGGGTGAATACCGACAACTGAATTCTTTTAAAAAACTTAAAGCTGAATTAAACGAGCTTGACTCCGAAAGAAATATAGGCGGTAACAGGTTATTCTATATGGCTGTTCCCCCGGACGTATTACCCCAAATAATAGGAAACCTCGGCAAGAGCGGTTTGAATAAAAAGGTTAAGAAAAAATCATGGACAAGAATAATAATAGAAAAGCCGTTTGGTCATGATCTTGATTCAGCCATCAAAATAAATGAAATGGTAAGCAGGTGTTTTTCCGAAGAGCAAATTTACAGAATAGACCATTATCTCGGAAAAGAATCTGTTCAGAATATCCTGGTGACAAGATTTGCTAACGGTATCTTCGAGCCTTTATGGAACAGAAATTATATTGACCATATAGAGATAACTTCTGCAGAAAGCATCGGGATAGAAAACCGCGGAGGATATTATGACAGTTCGGGAGCGCTGAGAGACATGGTTCAGAATCATCTTCTGCAGCTTGTAGGGTACATCGCCATGGAGCCGCCGGCTAACTTTAATTCAAACTCGATCAGGGATGAGTCACTTAAAGTTTTCGAATCGTTAAGGCCGATCCGGGTCATCGAGGTCGAGAAACAAGTTATCCGCGGTCAATACATTGAATCGGTCATCAAAGGCAACAGGATGACGGGTTACCGCGATGAAAAAGACGTAGATCCGAAATCGCGCACCGAGACTTTTGTTGGAATGAAATTTTTTATTGACAACTGGAGATGGGGAGGAGTTCCGTTTTATATAAGAGCAGGGAAGAGATTGCCTACTCGCGTGACAGAGCTTGTGATCCATTTTAAGCCGACGCCATACCATTTATTCAAAAGCAAAAAAGACATTGCGCAGTCATACAATCTTCTTGTAATAAGGATTCAGCCTGATGAAGGAATACTGATCAAGTTTGCTATGAAAGTTCCGGGTACAGAATTTAAGGTTCAGAATGTTAACATGGATTTTCACTACAGTGATCTTTCACATGCAAAGCTTCCGAGCGCGTATGAAAAGCTATTGCTGGACTGCATGCTTGGCGATTCAACTTTGTTCATCAGGGCTGATGCTGTCGAAGCATGCTGGAAATTCATTCAGCCGATACTTGATGCCTGGGATAAATTTCCCGAAATAAAAGTTTATGGATATCCCGCCGGAACATGGGGTCCGGATTGTGCAGACGACCTCATCGCAGGAAGAGATTTTAAATGGAGATATCCGTGTAAGAATCTTGCCAATGACGGACTGTATTGTGAGCTGTAAGAATTAAGAATTAAGAATTAAGAATTAAGAATTAAGAATTAAGAATTAAGAATTAAGAATTAACACTTAACACTTAACACTTAACACTTAACACTTAACACTTAACACTTAACACTTAAGAGTTACAAGTTACAAGGAAGAGTTACAAGTCACAAATTACAAATTGACAGTAAATACTTAATACTTAATACTTAATACTTAATACCTAATACCTATTACTAATTACACGAAAATAGAAAAGTTCACGACTCCTACGGCGCTTGCAGAATCATTTGCAGCAGAATTTAAAAAAATCTGTGATGAAGTGATTTCAAAAAAAGGGGAAATCAACATTGCGCTTTCGGGGGGAAATACACCTAAGTTACTATTTGAAGTTTTAGCGAAGGAATATACAGATAAGATTGACTGGTCAAAGGTGAATTTATTCTGGGCGGATGAAAGATGTGTGCCGCCGGATGACAAAGAAAGTAATTTCGGCATGACGGAAAAGATTCTCCTGAGAAATATTCCCATTCCGGAAGAAAATGTTCACAGAATTTTCGCCGGCGGTGATCCTGAAACCGAAGCCCGGCGTTATTCTGAAGACCTGGAACGACACATTATAATTAAGAATGGTTTTCCTGAATTCGATCTGATATTGCTTGGTGTAGGGGATGACGGACATACCGCATCCATATTTCCAAATCAGATGGAACTGTTGAATTCAAATGATGCTTACGCAGTTGCAGTTCATCCTGTAAGCCGACAGAAAAGAATCACATTGACAGGGAAAGCAATTAATAACGCAGACAGAATTTGTTTTTTAGTATCGGGCAAAGGTAAGAAAAAGGTTGTAGGAGAAATATTGAACAGGGAAGGTGAATATATGAAATATCCTGCAGCGAATATTAAAAGAGGAAATACTGTGTGGTATCTAGATAGTGATGCGGCACGTTTGGTTAATGGTTGATTGGTTAATTAGTGTTTCAGACTAATATCGAAAGCGATATCACGTGATGTCGCTTTCGGAGTGGTGAGTTTTGTTCTTATATAAATTTTTATTTTAATATTTATGATTCTTGCAGGAGATGCGGGAGCAACTAAGACCGAGCTGGCATTATTCAGCAATAAGAATGACAAGCTTGAAAAAATCATCTCACAAAAATTTTCGAGCAGTGATTTTTCATCCCTTGATGATATTGTCCGGGCATTTTTAAAAGATAAAAATCACAAGATAGATTCCGCCTGTATCGGCGTTCCGGGTCCGGTATTCGGCGGAAAAGCCAAGTCAACAAATTTAGACTGGCTCCTCGATGAAAAAATCTTATCATCAAAATTAAATCTTAAGTTCTTCAAACTGGCTAATGATCTTGAAGCAATGGCAGAATCTGTTGCATCGCTTGATAAGGGCAAGCTGACAACTATATATAAAGGAGCAGGCAGTCCTAAAGAAGGAAATAAAGTTCTGATTGCTCCGGGTACGGGATTAGGGCAGGCAGCAATTGTATGTAAAGACGGAAAAAACATTATTGTCTCTTCTGAAGGCGGACACACAGACTTTGCGCCGCAGTCCGATATTGAAATAGAATTGCTAATATATTTGAAAAAAAAATTAGGGCATGTGAGCTATGAAAGAGTTGCGTCAGGGGAAGGCATTTTAAACATTTTTGAATTTCTGTATGATACGGGATTTTCGATAGTCGACGAAAGGATCTTAATGAGAATAAAAAATGAAGATGCTGCGGCTGTAATCTCTGATGAAGGACTAACAAAGAACTGCAAGCTTTGTGAAAAGGCAATTGCAATTTTTGCATCTGTATCCGGAGCGCAGGCAGGAAACATGGTTTTGAATTATAATGCGACGGGCGGAGTTTATCTCGGAGGCGGAATACCTTTAAAGATACCTCAAGTATTCAAAAGCAAAATTTTTAAGGCATCGTATCTGAACAAGGGAAGAATGAGTTATATGACTGCAATGACCCCGATTCACATGATAATGGATGAATCAGCCGGACTGCTCGGAGCAGCGGTGCTTGCTCAACAAATATTGGGCGGAAATTCTAAATCTGGATGAACCACATTAGTCCAAATATGGAACAGGTCGACAACCCGTCTTTCTTATTTTTATAAAGAGAAGGATTGTTTTAGGAAATCAATTTTCGTAAGTTTGTATACAAAATTTTATATCTCAGTTTTTCCTCCGATGCGGTCTGATAGACTCTGTTGGAGGATTTATTTTTACAAAAATCTCAAACAACAATAATGAAGAAAATAGGAGCTTTACCAAAACTAGTAATTATTTCTTTCCTTGTCTTTTCTTTTATTGCCTCCTCAACAAATAAAAAGAATACAGAAAAATCTCCAAAAGAAAAATATTCTCTTGTAAAAATCTTTGATAAGAATGAGCAGGACATGCAGAAGATAATGAATGCGGGCTTGTTCATTGATCATGCGGAATCACACGAAGGCGAATATACAGAAACATGGCTTTCGGAAACGGAGATCGGATTGTTAAAAAGATCCGGCGTTCCGTATCAGACCGTAATAGATGATTTTAAAAAATATTATGATGAGCAGCCCAAGATGACATCATCTGAAATTGAAACAGCAATTCAGGAATCAAATGAAGATTTTAATGTCAGTCATTCTATTTACGGAACCATGGGCGGCTATTTAACTTTTGCCGAAGTAGTTAACAAACTTGACTCAATGAGAATTGAATATCCGAATTTAATATCCCAAAAGTTTTCAATCGGCAGCACTGTTGAAGGACAGGGAGATGTGGGCTGTTAGAGTTTCCAACAGTCCGAATGCTACGACAGGAAGACCGGAAGTTTGGTTTCATTCGCTGATACATGCGCGTGAGCCGATGAGCATGGAACAGAATATATATTTTATGTACTGGCTTCTGGAAAATTATAATATCGATCCGATAGCAACATATATTTTAAGCAACAGGGAACTTTACTTTACGCCGGTATTCAATCCGGACGGCTATGAATATAACCGTCAGACAGATCCCAACGGCGGCGGATTCTGGAGAAAGAACAGAAGCGTAAATACCGGGGGAAGCTACGGAGTTGATCTTAACAGAAACTTCGGAACATACGCATTCTGGAATTCGACAAACAACGGTTCATCAACCACACCTTCAAGCGAAACATACAGAGGAGTTTCTCCATTCTCCGAACCGGAGACTCAGAATGCAATGAACTTTGTGATTTCAAGAAATTTCAAAGGAATACTAAGTTATCATACTTACGGAAATTATCTGATCCGTCCGTGGGGATATGTTGATGCGTCCACTCCCGATGAGAATATCTTTCAGGGACTTTCTCAGGACATGGTATTAAATAATCACTTTACTCTTGGAAGATCTTTTCAGACTGTTGCATACGGAGTGAGAGGAGTTACCGATGACTGGTATTATAATGATTCGGCGCACAGCAAGGCAATTGCAATGACGCCTGAAGTAGGTACAAGCACAGACGGTTTCTGGCCGCTTCAGTCACGCATACTTCCGCTTGCACAAATAACAGTTTCTCAGAATATTTATTTTGCAATGGCATGCGGACCTTATGTTGCTCCCGTTAATACTAAACTTGATAAGGAATATTATTCACAGGGAGAGCAGGGAAATCTAAAAGTGTATTTTAAAAATAAAGGACTAATGAATGCTCAGAATGTTAAGATTGAGCTGACTTCACAGAATCCGCAATTGAATATTCAAACCGGTCCCTTTAGTTTTCCGGATGTTAATTCTTATGTGTCCGACAGCCTAGCATTTAACTTTACTCTTTCGGGCGGAGTAACTGACAACACTGCCATTAAAGCCACACTGAAGATCTTTCAGGATAATGTGAATATAGTTTATGCACAGGATGTTTATATTCCGGTCGGCGGCGGAAATATTTTGTTGCTCGACAGTGCCGAGAACGGAATTACACGATGGACTGCAGTCGGCGGATGGGGCCTTGCGACTTCTCAATCCTATTCACCTACCCGATCATTCGCTGATAGTCCGACAGGAAATTATTCCAATTCAACAACCAGAACACTGACACTGACTACAGCGCTTAACGTCACGGCAAGCCCTATTGTTATCTTAAGCTTCTGGTATAAACATACAATAGATACACTTGACAATGCCTATGTTGATGTTTCAAGTGATAACGGAACAACATGGCAGTCAGCGAAATTTTACAATAAGTCTGTAAGCAACTGGACTCAGGAAGTACTGGATATATCTGCACTTGCCAACGGCACTCCAACTTTAAAAATAAGATTTTCCATGGTAAGCAACGGGACGGTTGTAGCAGACGGCATTTACATAGACAATATTAAGCTTACAGCATACAACAGCATACCAACAGGAATTACCAACAATACACAGTTGCCTGACAGATTTTCTTTATCACAGAATTATCCTAACCCGTTCAATCCTTCGACAGTGATAAATTATACAATACCGTCGAATGACAATGGTCAAACGTCAAACGTTAAGCTTATAGTTTATAATATTCTGGGAAGTGAAGTTGCGATCTTAGTAAATGAAAGACAGAACCCCGGAAGATACAGAGTTGAATTTGACGGAAGAAATCTTTCGAGCGGAATGTATTATTATAAAATCGAAGCGGGAAGTTTTGTTGATACAAAGAAGATGATACTTGTCAAGTAAGTACAAGGTATTAGGTATTAGGTATTAGGTATTAGGTATTAGGTATTAGGTGTCTTGTCCTGAAATAGGTTTACAAAATTTAAAAAGTTTTGTTAATCTAAAAGAAGGAGTAAGGCAATGCAATCAAATCAAGAAAGAATAATAAAACGTTACAGTACTGCCTTTAAGCATAAGGTAGTAAATGAAATTGAAAGCGGAAGACTAAGTATCAGCGGTGCTCAGAAGCTGTACTCTATAGGTGGAAGTTTAACTATACAGAAATGGATAAAGAAATTAGGTAAATTGCATTTATTAAATAAAATAGTACGAGTAGAATTGAAAGACGAAATATCCAAAGTTAAAGAATTAGAAAAGCGGAACAAAGAGCTGGAAAGTGCATTAGCCCATGCTCATTTAAAGATAGTAACCTATGAAACATTAATAGATGTAACAGAGGAAGAACTAGGCATAGATATAAAAAAAAATTTAAAATCAGAACAATTGAAATCGGGCCGCAAAAGACTCAAAGGATTCAAAGGGAAAAGGAAATTGAAAAAGATCTGTAAAATCTTAGGAATAAGCCCACAGGGATATTATAAGAGACGAAAAAAAAAGCAGAAAAACCTTTTGGAAGAGGATATATTATTGAAAATGGTTCAGGATCTTCGTATAAAACTTCCAATGTTAGGAGGAAAGAAATTCTATAGAATATTGAATCCTGATTTTGAAAGAAGATGGGAATAAAGCTAGGAAGGGATAAATTTTTCAGTATATTGAGAAAGAATGGATTATTGATACACTAAAAAGAAACGCTATGCAAAGACGACAAATTCATTCCATGGATTTAGGATATATGACAATTTAATAAAAGATTTCACTCCTGTCAGATCAGATGAGATATATGTATCGGATATTACCTACATAGATAGCCTTGAAAGGTTTTTCTTATTTAGCTCTTGTAACAGATTTATATTCACGCAAGATAGTAGGATATGATATCAGTGAAAGTCTAAATTTTGAAGGAAGTTACCGAGCATTAAAGATGGCAATAAAGGATAAAGAATTATCAGGATTAATACATCATTCGGATCGGGGAATACAATACTGCAGTAAAACTTATACGGGAATATTAAAATCAAAAGAAATATTGATAAGCATGTCAGAAAAAGGAAATCCATACGAGAATGCAGTAGCAGAAAGAGTTAATGGAATATTAAAAGAAGAATTTTTACTTAATAAAAAATTTAAAACAAAACAGCACACAATAGAAGCAGTGCAAGAAGCAATCTAATCATACAATGAATTAAGACCTCATATGAGTATTAACTACATGACTCCAAATCAAAAGTATGCAGCATAAAAAGTTATAAACATGTCAATAAAAAAGAAAGAAAAAAGAAGCAAAAAAGAAAGAAAAAATAATAACAGCAAAGACGAAATACTTGAATGTCAACCGCTGCGCTCTCAAGTATTCTGTCTTTGCTGTAGAGAAAAAACAAGAGCCACTTTTTTGTAAACTTTTTTTAGGACGGGACAAGGTATTAAGTAAGCCTCACAGTTTCAAATATACTGTGAGGCTTATTATTTTGAAGTCCTATAACTTGTGGGTTTCCTGCGTTTGAAGCCGGAAGAATTTCTTACCCGTCTAATACCTATTACCCAATTCTCAATACTCAATACTCAATACCCGATTATTGCGGTACAACTTTACTTACATAATTAAAAACATTATTATCAACAATTCCCAGATCAAGCGCATCAACAATTGCATCGCCGTTTACATCCGAAAAATTATATACTCCATAAACAAAGTTGTAGGCATCATTATCAGTGATCCTTGAATCTTGTGAATCTATTACCCCGTCCTGATTGATATCACCGCTGTACAGACACCACCTCGAGCCCTTTGGCCTCATGTTGCCTCCGTATGCCTGTGACTGAGCATTTGTAAAATCATAGTATCCGACATTGCCAGGGTTAAGATTTACCGGCATTCCGCTCCAGGTCTCGAGTGCATTATAATGCTGAGTGACGAGATAATAATTTCCCGATGGTGCTTTAGGAAATGTAAAGACATTTGTCACTCCCTGAAAATCCAGATACGCAAGAGCTGTATCAATTTTATTGTAAGGCGGATTTGGATTGGCAAGCATTAGGAAGACAGGTTCATAGTTAGGATGCGAATCTGTTACCGGATCATACATTCCTTCGATTGCCATTTTTACATATATGTTTGAAGCGGAACACCCTCCGGCTGAATACAGATCATAATAAGCTCCCCAGATATTGAGACAGCTGTCATTATTGACATAGCGGAATGCGGGTTTGGGTGAAAACGGGGAATTAGCATAACCGGTATTGACAGAATGCATTGCAGATGAGAGACTATTTCCCTGAAAAGAGTAAGCTGAAATATTTTCCATGTTTCCGTAGAAATTCTTAAAAGTAATTGAGAAGCTTCCGCTTACATTTCTTCTTGCCATAATGTCCCCGAAACGTGAACTGTTGTAAGAAGAATAATCCAGAGAGCTGATCGTCCAGCTGTTTGCATTACTTGAACGCAGATACCATTGATCCATATCACCTGTATTGAAATAATCATCCGAATATGTGATCATTAAAGCCGGCTGATTCGTGCCGCCGCTGGCTGCTATTCTCGCATACTGCAGATTATCTCCCGTCGGCGTATAAGAACCTTTCGGGAGCGGATATACTACTGAATTACTGTATGCCTTGTAAAAGTACAGGGATGTAGTATACCCTGGATAATTACTAAGTACAAAGATCAGAGAATCATCGCCGTTATGATAATTGGCAACATCCGTTGTCGTTTCGTTATTGCTGTAACCCTGTGATACACTATAGATGCTTTTGGGCAGATATGTCAGAGCCGGATTCAATGCATACGGACTTAAGATCCGGCAGACTTTTGAGAGTGTGTAATAATTTCCCCCGAACAAAGAATCCTGAGTGACTACAACGGTAACATAAGGATTGCTAGGAAATCTTGCATTGTCTGATGTTATCCTCGGATGATTGTAACTGCTTGACGAACTAAATCCCGGAAAGAAAAATGTTGATCCGAAAACACCCAAGGTCGGCGCAGAAACAATTGTGTAAGCCGACAGTCTTTGTCCGTATCCGCCGTTTGTCATATATCCGAAAACAACGTATAGATATTTCGTCCCGGTTGTGTTTTCAATAATCTCCATATCCATATCGTCGAATATAAATTTATTATGACTGCTTAAAGCTATCTTTGCGTAGAGACTGTATGATGCGCCGTTGTTTACCGAAGAATAAATCAGCAATGTATCAGGAAGTGCTAAGACTCCCGTGTCACCATTTACCAATGCGGCTGCAACCCAGATCTTGCCGGCTGTCGTTCCTCTTTGTTCGACCTGAACTGCGATCCCGCCTACATAACCGTTGGCATTGTCTATTATGTTTGGAGTAGTAATGTTATCGGTCTCAAAGGGATTTTGTCTGGTCCCCGGGATAAGAGTGCCAATGGGACTTGTTTCCTGCCTGGTAATAGTTGACTTGTTAGTAGACTCTAAACTTTTTTGAAGGGCAACGATCTTTTCTCCGTTAACAATATTATTTTCTTCTTTGAGCCGTTTCATTTCTTCCAGTATTTCCATTTCTCTTTGTGAGAAATTGTTTCCGGGAGTATGGGAAAGACTTGAGTTGTCGTCCTTCAAAGTAACAGGCTGATTGTTTTTGACCGGTTTTTTCTCCTGAGCTGTTGATTTAACAGTCAGTCCGGATAAGAATGACACCGATATTAGTGCGGTCAAAATAATTTGTCTGAAATGCATAATTGAATTTCTCCTTTACTGTTTGTTTAAAAAAATTATATTGAAATAATAACCTGCCATGCCGGCATGGCTTTGAGAAAGAATACATGTTTTAATTTTATAAAATAAAATTATATTGCAGATATTTATTCGCCGGTTACTATTTCAATAAATGAACTGCACAAAAATAATTTTATATCTGTGGGTTATCAAAGAAAGTTTTTGAAGGTTTTCACCTCGAAATTCAAATTGTATTTGTAGACTATAAAGTATAAATTTCATTGAGTTAACTGCATACAAGTCCAATGAATTGAATTAACTGCAAAGAACGCGAAGAGGATTACAAAAAATATTATAATTTATTTCTATATTTCCTTTTTCGATTCATTGCGGTCTTTGCGGCGACTTTGCGAACATAGCGGTTACCTTCAAGTTCGACAGGAAAGTTTAAATACATTTTCACCTCAAAAAATAAAAGATGCTAAACACTTCGTTACTTGAAATATTAAGAAGCTTTGATAAAAGCGAGCTTAAAAAGTTCGATGCCTTTGTCCGTTCGCCTTATTTTAATAAGAAATCAAACGTTACAAAACTTTTCAAAGCAATAAAAAAATACTCGCCCGAATTTAAGAGTGATAATCTGAACAGGGAAATTGTCTGGACAAATTTATTCCCAGCCAAAGATTTTAATTACGGCGTGATGAAAAATCTCATATATGATTTAACTCAGCTTGCCGAGAGGTTCATATCGGAAGAGGCATTTGCAAATGATGATTTCAGAAGGAATTACTATCTGGTTGACAGATTGTCAGTTGCGGATTTAAAGAAACTGTTCAATTCGGAATACAAATTACTTGAAGACAAGCTTAATTCATCAAAGGATAACCCGGAGAAGTATTCGCGGCTGGCTGATCTGAAATGGCTGAGATACTCCGTGACCGAGACGACGGATAAGTCTGACGGTGAAAACATCAGCAAAATCTCGGAATTTACAATTTACAGCATGCTCATAAATTTATTCAAGCTTTATAATAATGTCGCCGCCGAAAAAATGACTCTTAATTACAGCAGCCGGTATAATCTGCTGGATGAATTTTTGAGAAGCCTTGATCTTAAGTACATTATGGAATACATAAAAAAGAATTCGAAGAAAGATTTTGAAATCATAAATTTGTATTATCACGTGTACAAAGCTTTATCACCTTCTGCAGATGCTGATAGTTATTACGATTTCAAAAACACACTTCTGAAAAAGGATCATCTTGTTTCCGATGATGAGAAAATAAATTTGTATTCCTGCCTGGTAACTTCTCTTGCTCACAATAAAAACATAAAGAATAAACCGTTTGAGTATAATTCAAATGATAAGATCCTTTTGAAAAAAAATCTTTTTTTAAACGAAGAAGGAAATATTTCAATGCAAACTTATTCTCTAACGGTCAGGATGGCGGCAATGATAAAAGACTCGAAATTTATTGAGGACTTCATGAAAACGTATACAGGCAAACTTCTGCCTTCTTCAAGAAAGAACATGGAGCTTTACGGTGTAGCTTATCTGCATTTTGCAAAAGGTGAATTCGGAAAGTCACTTGAGCTTGTAAACAAAATTAATTTCGACATGCTGAATTTTAAATTTGAGCTGAAGAATCTTCAGATAATGCTGTTCTATGAATTAAAGGACTTTGAGTCTTTGGTTTATGCATTGGATTCGTACAGACACTTCGCCTCGAAGAATCAGTTTGTTTTCGAAACAACTCGTGATAATATTTTCAGATTTATAAATTATGTAAATACTTTGTATAAGTTAAATGGAAGCAAAGATAAAATCAAAATCGGAATGTTAAAAGACAAAGTTGAGAAGGATACACTGAATACAAAATACTGGCTGATTGAGAAGGCGGAGGAGATGTGAGATGCAATGCTTTGAAATGATTCTCAATCTCCTGTGTCTAAAGTTTATTACTTTGCAGGAGCAGATTAATATTATTATTTTAGACAGTTCGGTAAACCGGACTAAACTATAATATTTTAATGATATGGATACAATAACAAGAAAAATAAAACGAAACGGCAGGAATAAAATAACAATTGAATTACCTGACGATTTCATAGCCGAGAACATTGAGGTAATAATTAAAGCTGACGAGAAAGATGAATTGAAAAATAATTCTAACAAGGGAAAAAAACTGGCTGAAGAAGCTTTTGATTATTACAAAGATTTCAGAGTTGATTTGAGTAATTATAAATTTGACAGGGATGAATTACACGACAGATGATATATTTTTCTTTGATTCGAATATATTAATTTATCTAGTAGATAACGATCTCGAAAAGAAACAGAAAACGAGTTCGCTGCTGCTTGATGAAAAAAGTTACATTAGCACACAGGTTATAAACGAGAATGTGAATATATGTCTGAAAAAATTAAAGTTAACCAAAGACGAAACATTTATTCATGGAAAATTTTTAATTGAAAAGTTCAATTTAGTTTTGATTGATAAAGAAATAATATACAAAGCTTTTGAAATTATGAATAAATATTTGTACAACTATTGGGACTGTTTGATTATTTCAACCGCAATTAAATGTAATTCTACGATTCTATATTCAGAAGACATGCAAAATAACCAAATGATAGAAGGGAAATTAAAAATTGTTAATCCTTATATAAAATAGAGTGATTGGCTTTTAGTGCGAAACGATAATTCCGGTCAACAATCGTAAAGATTATGGATACTATAACAAGAAAAATAAAACGAAACGGCAGGAATAAAATAACAATTGAATTACCTGACGATTTCGAAGGTGAAGATCTTGAAGTTATAATAAAACCTGACCTGGAGAAAATAATACCTGAAGCGGAAAACGAAAAAGATGATGAAAAATTAAGATCAGAGCTAAGAGAATTTTATTCAAACTTTAAAGTTGACCTGAGTAACTTCAAATTCAACAGGGATGAACTCCATGAAAATGAAGAACCTGATTATTCTAATATTCCGGTAAAGGAACCCAACGTGAATTACAAATTATGAATGAAGGTGTATCATTCATTTAAAAATAAATGATCTAAATCTTGAGTTTATACTTTGCAGGAACAGATTAATAATATTATTTTAAAGTAGTGCGGTAAGTCGTGCTGATCCGAAATGGTTACAATAATAATTTGAAGAACGAATGTGTCATTCAAGAGCCCGGAATTCAGCAGATCATTATTGGATTTTCCAGGCTGAAGCGGAGAATCAATAAGAATAGATTAAATAATTAAATAATTTTAAATTAGTTTAATTCAAGTTAAATTCGATATGAAAACCAGTGAATTAAAACACACCATAATAGATAATATTGAAGCGAGTGATGATGAAAGCCTACTGCTGATAATAAAAGCTGTTCTGGAAAATTACAAGCAAGAATCCTTAGCGATTTCGGATAAAAGAAAGAAGATTCTAAATGAAGCAAAGATGCAAATAAAAAATAATGAATATATTACTGATGATGAGGTTAATAAGGAAGAAGAAGGATGGCTAAAAGAATAATATGGTCTTTTAGAGCTAAAGAGGATCGAAAGGAAATTCTTGAATTTTGGATTAAGAATACCGGCAGTAAAAGCTACAGTTTGAAATTAAGAAAAGAATTTAATGATTTGATACGGCATTTACTTGTATTTCCTGATCTTGGCAAGAAAGTTCACGATTATGATGCAAGATGCTTAATTAAAGGAGACTATAAAATTTTCTATGAAGTGAATAAATATCAGGATAATACTGAAATCGGTATTCTTCATATCTGGGATACAAGAAGAAATCCTGATGAATTAAATATATCCGGGATGAAATAGAATAATGCTGTAAACATTCCTTAGTTCCCGACTTGTTAGAGTTCCGAGTTTGTAAGAACAAATTAATGTTATTATTTCAAAATAGTGGGGAAAGTCTTGGTGATCCGAAATGATTGCAAATAATAATTTTGAAGAACAAATATGTCATTCCAAAATACCGAATTCAAAAATGTAAATTAAATAATAATGTTGTTGGTCACGCTCGCTTTGTTCGCGAAGGCCAACAACGGCAAAAATACAAAAATCTCATAAATTAAAATGTTATAGATTGTGTATGGATAATTTAAAGAAACTTATTGATATAGTTTTTGATAAAGAATTTAAAAACTCAGGGTTATCAGTAGCCTATTTTTCAAATTCGAAAGACTATCCTACCTTCGACACTCTGCTCGATATCTACTCTAACATTCAAAATGATTCAAAAAAAAAGAGTGAATTCGTAAGCTATTTAATAGATAGCATTAGAAAGATGAAACAATTGCCTATAACAATTATGCTGGAATAGCACATCTGTCGGTTTATACCCTTGTAAAATTAGGGTATGTAAAGATGATTTTGTTGGAATTGAAAAAAAGAACCAAAGCTTCAATTTTGATACCTGTTGTATTACAAAAATTAATTAGAGAAGATTCAAAATATTTTGATGATGATGATTTGCTAGATATCAAACAATTTTTTATAAAACAAATTAAACCGCTTAAAGAATTAGATGAATATTCAAACTTAGATAAGGTCATAAGTGATTATGCTGCCAAACTAGTTGATTTAAGGTATGATAATCTAAAAAAATCTGTAAAAAGTATTAACTTAGAAATAAATTTAGATAAAAAATCTGTTAGTGAAAAGCTGGGCTTATCTAGGTTTTGATCCTAAATATCCCGACTGATTAAACGAAATTGATTCATATATTAATTCTGATACTTCAGCATTTGTTAATTCGGCAATGATTGGGAATTTGAGAGTCTTTATGGAAGATATTTTTAAAGATATAGGAAGAAATATTTCCAATGAATTAAATGAGCAAATTCCTAAGATGGAGGGTAAAGGAGAAATGGGTAATCTAAGAAATTATATAAGGACAAAACTAGAGTTACATGAAAATGAAGATAAATTTATTAACAATTTCATTAGTATTTTACATACCGAAGGTGGTCATTCCTTTACATCTGAGAAAGAATACTTTAGACTTGCAAGGAATATTGCTATCGAGATAGCTTTATTAATTTTAACAAAATATGAGAGAAAATTTCCCAAATAAGTATTATGGTAGAAAGATCGTGAAGCAAACTTGAATGATCATCTATTAGCTGTGGCGCCGGGTTTTTTGATTTATGCTTTGCAGGAAATAATTAATATCTGTATTTTGCATGGATTTAATTAGAGATAACAAATAATCAGAAAGAATAAACTTGTCATTCCTAGATCCTTATTTTAATAGAGATATGTTGTGGGTCACGTTGACATTGTTCGCTAAGACAAACAATGTCGAAAAAAGAATCTTTGAGATATTAGTTAATAAATTTACCATTCTATGATAAAACGAAAGACTACTTTTGTTTTAGGGGCAGGAGCAAGTGTATTCTGTGGCTACCCAACAGGACCACAACTTTTAGAAAAAATATTGTCCATAACTAAAGAAGGATCATCAAAAATTGAATTTATAAGAAGTTTTACTGGAATACAAATCACATCATTGAATTTAGAAAAAGACTATTACTTTCTTCAATAAATAGCATTGATGAATTTTTAGAGCATAATCCTGAATTCTTGGAACTTGGTAAGTTTTTGATTTCATATATATTAATGGGATATGAGAATGAAGAAAAATTATTTGAACAAAAAGATAATTGGTACAAATATTTATTCAATATCATGGCTCAAAATTGTAAATTTGATGAACTTATTCAAAATCAAGTTTCTTTCATAACTTTCAACTATGATAGAAGCTTAGAGATGTTTCTAAGTAATTCAATCTACACAGGTATAGTGGATGCACTACACGTGATTGCAAAATAATTGTTGATAACCTTAAATTAATCACTTACATGGGGTATTAAATAATTTATCAATTGAATTTAAAAATAAAAAAACCAATGTATTTGAATCTGATTTTATATCATATAATAATTCTCAAACTTTGGATACCAATATAATCTCAAGACCATATTTAAATAATAATATGGACAATACAATAGTAGGTAAGGCAGCTATGGGCTTAAAAATTATTTCCGAGGATATTCAAAGATAATTTCGATGATGCAATTGAAACACTTAACGGAATTCCGAAAGGATTTACTTCTTAGGTTTTGGATTTCATCCTACCAGTTTAAGAAGACTGAAATGTCCAAGCTTTAGCAAGGTAAATATATCGCTGGAACAGCATTTGAATGGGTGAAATGGAATTGACCGAGCTTCAAGATTATTCAAAGATGGAGCAATGTTAAAGGAAGAATGCATAATTGCACAATAACTGATTTTTTAAAAAGATATGCAGTTCTGGATTAAGACGATGGCTTTTAAGTTTATACTTTGTAGGAAATTATTAATATTAGTATTTTATAGTGATTTTTAATTAGAGATAAAAAATCAGGAAAGAAGTAAAGTTGTCATTTCTAATTCCCTATTTTCAAAAAGATAAGTTGAATTTTATTATGAGGGCATCGATGAATTTGGATTTCTTGATGGAAAAATTCATAAATTTAATCAATACAATTTGTAATAAGTGCATCAGAATTTAAACGAATATGAAAAAGCCCGCGACTCACTGGAAAGGGCATTACAATCAGATATAGAAAACTTTGGAGCTAATCATCCGAATGTTGCAGCTAGTCAGTCAGATCTTGGCATTAGTATATAAGAACTTAGGTGAATTTGAAAAAGCCCGCAACTTGCTGGAGAATGCATTACAATCGGATATAAATAACTTTGGAGCCAATCATCCAAATGTTACAATTAGTCAGTCCAATTTGGGGACGGTGTATCAAGATTTAGGTGAATATGAAAGAGCCTGCGATTTACTGGAGAAAGCATTCCCGCCCATGTTGGTGTTCCGAGCGCAGCGAGGTCACCAACATGCGAAGATGCTTGAAACAATGTCAAATGTCAAATTACAAATTACAAATTACAAATTACAACTGATTGATTTTGGACAGAGTTGTTCGAACTAGATCGTCCTTTAAATGTGCTATCAAGTAAACAGAAATTTTTTTAATTTTCACCTCTAAAAAAATCATCTGAGTTCTATCTAAACTTAACTTAAATATGAATAAACTTTTTCTTTACTTAGCTATAAGCTGTTTTTTAATTTCCGGATGCGGTGATGACGATAATCCAGTGACAAACGCTGATTATGACCGTTACTGGGAACTGCATATTGGAAATGATACTGCTCTCACACATCATTACGCTCTCGACATTGCCTTCAACAACGGACAACTTACAGGCACGATTGAAATTATTGATTCCTCCTCAAGACATAACGGAACTCTTGAAGGAACCGTAAATGGTTTTGCCGTCGCAGTGAATGCGGATTTCCCGGATATCCATGATTATGATTTCAGATTTCAGGGCACAAGAGCGGACGACATAATTGCGGGAAAATTATTTTTTATAAATGCGCCGCGGTCAGCTTCCGATACGCTTGATGTTGCCCTAGTAAATTCATTTAATCAGGCATTAAATTTTGGTCCACCTGCACAGCCAAATTCTTTTTTGTTTAAAATAATTTTCACGACACCGGCTCCAACAGGTCCGCCTGTAATTTTTGTTCATGGTATGGGAGGGACACTCGAGACATGGGACAGTCTGCTGGCAAATCTTGATGCAGGATTCAAAAGCCGTCACAATGTTTACAGCTATCAATACGACTGGCAGGATTCACTTATGATCTGCGGAAGACGGCTTAAGGATTTTGTAACTTCATACGGATTGACCGATCCGATCTTAATTGCTCATTCAATGGGAGGATTGGTATCACGCGCTTATGTTGCAAACGGAGGACAGATAACAAAACTTGTTACGCTTGGTACGCCGCATCTCGGCTCGGCACTGGCAAATATTGTTTTCCTGAGAGCCGATCTGAATACAGCCGGTCCGAAGGATATGATACCGGACGGGCAGTTCATTACCGGCATGCAGACAAATGCATTGGATGTCGCAAACAGAAATAAATATTTTTGTATCGCCGGACAAATGGGAGGACATTTCGAGTCAAATCCTCATCGCTGGGTTTGGAATGAGCCTTACTACAAGGATATATCGAACGGAATAGTTTGTACCGGTTGGAAGCTTTTATTGCCCTATGGAAATAATGACGGTCTGGTAAACGAATGGTCATCGCTTTTTGAAGGCGGCGGTGTCAATCTGGTTTTTCCGACAGCACAATTATATATTGATCATCAGCATTTGATTTATCCCTCGGTTGCTCCGACAATATTAAATTATATAAATGGTCTATAATTTGTCATCTCAAAATAGCATTGTTTGTAGCCGCAATCTTTATAGAGCGCGAATCTAAATAATCAAGATATCGCCGGCTAAAGTCCGCGGCTACATATGAAATCTTTTTTGGCTCATGTTGTCTTAATGATTGCAATTACATTTTATATTTAAGGAAAGGGAAGTGAGCAACATTAAGCCTTACGGGAATCAACTTCAATTCTACCAACTCCCAAAATTCCTGCAGACATTTTTTTTACCACATTCCATTTTCACAAACTGCAATAATTAACTTTGCGATTTTTGTCAATTAGTTTTAGTTTGTCCGCGAGAAATTTTTATTAATTTAATTAAAAGGACAGGCTATGAAACACTTAATTTTGATTTGCTGCATGATGTTTGCAGCAGCGCAGTTACACTCCCAGATTTTGGATGAGAACTTTGATTACCCATTGGACGATTCACTCGGCGCGCACGAATGGGTTACGTTCAGCGGGGGAGCAACAAACCAGCTTGTAGTTACTTCACCGGGATTAATTTATGCCAATTACGGAAAGTCAAACATCGGGCTTGGGACTACATTACTATCCACAGGACAGGATGCCTATAAACCTTTTACAACAGTCCAGACTTCCGGAAGTTTGTATGCATCGTTTATGGTCAGCGTTGATTCGGCGAAAAATTCCGGTGATTATTTTGCTGCATTTCTTCCGTCAACCAATACAACTAATTTTTTCGGAAGAGTATATGTCAAAAGATTTTCCAGCGGCAACTTAGCTTTCGGGATAAGCAAGACTACCTCTGGTTCGGGAGGAATATTTTACGGAGATTCTGTTTACACGACCGGCGTCACATATTTGCTTGTAGTGAAATATACATTCAATGCCGTCAGCACAACGGATGATGAGGTCAGTCTGATCGTCCTTACTTCCGGAGTTCCTTCTCTTGAACCTGCTCCTTCAGTCGGACCGGTCACCGGAACATCAACAGACCCTGCCGACCTTGGAAGATTTGCATTAAGACAGGGAAGTACAAGTTCATCACCATCATTGAAGGTTGACGGAATTACAATTACAAATGATTGGAACAGCGCGCTTCCGGTCGAGATGTCGGTATTCAATTCAAGCGTCAGCGGAAGGAATGTTTCGCTTTTCTGGAGCGTCAATTCGGAAATAAATAATTCGGGATTTGAAATTGAAAGAGCTGACAATCCAAACTATGAATGGAAAAGAATATGCTTCATTCAGGGGAAAGGAAGCACGACCTTCCCTCAAAACTACAGTTTTGTTGACAGGTCTTTGAATACGGGGGTTTATATTTACAGATTAAAGCAAATAGATTACAGCGGTACATTTCAATATTATTATTTAAATAGTGAGGTTATGATTGGAATTCCAAATAAATATAATTTATCGCAGAATTATCCAAACCCGTTTAATCCTGTTACAATAATAAATTATGATTTACCCAAAGCGAATAACGTAATACTATCTCTTTACGATATTACCGGAAGAGAAGTATTGTCAGTTGTGAATGAAAGACAGGAAGCGGGATATTATTCAGTCATGATTGACGGGACCGGATTGTCAAGCGGAGCTTACTTCTATACATTAAGAACAAATGATTTTTCGAGCACGAAGAGGATGTTCCTTATAAAGTAGTAAGTATTAAGTATTAGGTATTAAGTATTATTTTGTTATCTCCTTCCCGAGCACCAGCTTGGGAAGGAATTCTAATAATGTAAATAATTGAATTAATAGCTTTCCCTGTCCGCTGGAAATTTTCTTGCTTTAACATCTTTGATATATTTTCTGAAAGCATCTTTTGTATCGGAAGCAAGATTGGCATATCTTCTTACAAATCTTGGTTTGAACTCTTCTACAAGTCCGAGCATATCATGAGTAACCAACACCTGTCCGTCGCAGTCAGCCCCCGCGCCGATCCCGATGGTAGGAATTTTCAGAGCTTTCGAAATTTTTGTTCCGAGCTTTGCAGGAATTTTTTCCAGTACAATTGCAAAACATCCGGCTTTTTCGAGCAGCAGAGAATCTTTATAAATTTTATCGGCTTCTTCTTTTTCCGTTCCGCGTGTTTTATAACTTCCGAATTTATTTATTGACTGAGGTGTCAGTCCGAGATGTCCCATTACAGGAATTCCGATCTCAACAACCCTTCTGACAGTTTCAGCAATATAATCTCCGCCTTCCATTTTTACGGCATCACAACCCGTTTCTTTCATCACGCGTCCGCAGTTTGTGATTGCTTCCTTCACTCCAACCTGATAGCTCATAAAAGTCATGTCAGCTACAACAATCGCATTTTTAACAGCACGCTTTACGATTTTAGTATGATAGATCATTTGCTCAAGAGTGACAGGCAATGTAGTTTCATTTCCCTGAATGACATTTCCCAGTGAATCTCCGACAAGAATGACTTCGATACCGGCTGCATCGAGAAACTTTGCAGTCAGAAAATCATAAGCAGTAAGCATCGTGATCTTCTCGCCTTTTTGTTTCATTGCATAAAGAACTTTTGTCGTAATATGATTTGATGAATCCTGCTGCTGTGAGCTGACATTTAGTAATGATTAATTAATAAATCGGAATATGAATTTTTGATAAAATTATTTTCATTCAAGACTCAATGTAATCGATTAAGTTCTTTCATTTCCGATTTTTGCTTTTGCTAAATTATCATAGATAATTTCAATCTCCAGAAAATCTTCCCGAGATCTTTAACATTATCGAGATGTATCCTGACATTTCTCTGTAAATATAATATCTCTTTTTTTAATGACGCGTAATTAAAACTTTGAATTGTTTCCTTAATATAGTATCAAGTTCGTCAAATCATTTGTCTTTGAAATTATGTATTTGGAAATTCGTCTTGCTGGTTTTTTCATTCTCTTTCATAAAATATCAGATTGGCTTTTCAGTGTCATTAATAATCCTCAGTTTTAATCTTCCGTTGCGTTAACTTTATAATAAATATCAGTTTGTTTTTCAACGAAATGAGAGAATCTTTTTAAGGAACCGAAGAGATTTTTAGTTTGTCTGAAATTTTCCAGCCTGCATTTTATCTTCGTAATTCGATTTTCAACAACTTAACCTTTTACAATTCCTCTTTCACTGGTTTCAATAAAGTTTGTTATATTTTTTATTTCTTCGTGTCATTTCAAATGTTTCTTTGATCTTTCTTAACAGCATCGCCGAAATTAAATTCGGAGTTGTAAATTAAATCATAAGCTTTTTTAATGGCATTTATCTGTTCATCAGTAAATCCTTTTCTTCGCAGACCGATCACATTAATTCCTTCAAATTTCATCGGATATCCACCCGCCAGTAATATAGGGCGGAATGATCTTTAACAACTCTGAAAGCCGCCTCCTACCATTACTCTTTCCCCGATCTTTGAGAACTGATGAATCACAACACCTCCTCCAATTATAGTCTAGTCATCAATATGCAACATGTCCACCCATATGAACACTGTTTGCAATGATTACATCATTGCCGATCTGGCAGTCATGCGCAATATGCGAATAAGCCATCAGAAAACAATCCTTTCCGACGACAGTTTTCTTACTGTGATTTGTTCCGCTGTTTAATGTTGCATATTCTCTGATCACAGTACCTTCTCCGATTTCAAGTGTTGTTATCTCTCCGCCGAACTTCAAGATCCTGCGGGATAGTTGAGACAACTGCTCCGTGATGGATCTTTACATTATCAGATATCCTTGCTCCGTTTGCAATTAATACATTCGACCCGATTTCAACATTATCTCCAATTTCAACATCATCTTCTATTATATGAAAAACTTTTAATGGTAACATTTTTACCTATCTTTGCTTTCTTGCTTATTTCAGAATTAGACATTAATATAATTTAGAAATTTTTTCATAAATTATGAATTTAACTATTAACATGGATATTAACTATAAACTATTGACATTACTATTAATATTGATCAGCTATTACGATTCAGAGATATCATCATCTCTAAGATTCGACTTGGTATCATTTCGGCAATCAATCCAAGTGACATGAACTGTACGCCGACGATAATCATAAATATACCGACAAGAAACAAGAGGTCTGTCACTCAGAGGTTTTCCTTCAACAAATTTTAAGATCACAAGATATAATGAAATCAGGAATCCAACAAATGGATGTCAGTATTCCGATGCTTCCGAAAAAATGAAGAGGACGCTTCATATACTTGTTTGTAAATATAACTGTAAGCAGGTCTAAGAAATCCATTGATGAATCTGCTTGCGCCGAATTTTGTAATGCCGTATTTTCTTGCGTGATGCTTGACAGGTTTCTCCGTAACCTTAAAGCCGGAAAGGTATGCTATTGCCGGAATATAACTGTGCATCTCTCCGTAGATCTTAACTGATTTTACGACATCTTTTTTATAAGCTTTAAGACCGCAGTTAAAATCATGAAGCTTTATACCGGAAAGTTTGATGTAAAATAATTGAAAAATTTTGAAGTATGTTTTTTTATGAACGGATCATATCGGACTTTTTTCCAGCCCGATACAAGATCATATCCCGAATTCAGAACTTTAACTAGATCAGGAATTTCGACAGGATCATCCTGAAGATCAGCATCCATGGTTATAACAATATTTCCTTTAGCAGCCCTGAAACCCTTTGCCAGTGCTGCTGATTTACCGTAATTCCTTCTGAGCTTTATGCAATGAAACCTTTGGTTCTTCGGTGAATTTCCTTTATCCTTGCAAAATGAATTATCCGTGCTCCCGTCATCAATAAATATAACTTCATAATTGCATCTCAAAAAATCAAAAACTTTTTCGAGCCCCTGACTTAGTTCAATTAGAGATTCCTCCTCATTATATAAAGGAATAACAACAGAAATCATTTGATTATTTCTCACGACATTTAGGGTATCGGGTATTTCTTTAGGCAATCTCTTTTTGGTTTCAGGAGGTCTGTTTGGGAGTTCAGGAGATGAAGCCGGTTTACCGACTTTCTTTCTTTTATTATAGTAAAATCTTTTTCGTGGATGCTCCATTAACCATCGGAATGATTGAAAATTTAATTTCAAACTAACTTTTATATGAAATAAAATCAATTGAAATTAAATAGAAAGGATTTTTAAAATTAAGAAAAGGAGTTTTGTTTTTGATTTCCCTATACTGCTTTATTAACAGGTGTAATTTAAAAAAGACTTTTTTATTTTTCTTAATTAAATTACTTTTAACCAATAATTTAACTAAAAATCATATGAGCTCTCATAATTCAGTTAAAATTTTTCTCCTTTCATTTTTGTTTTTGAGCTTACCTTCAGTTAAGACTTACTCACAGATTGATTCATCGGCGGTTGCTATTTTGGATAAAATGAATGCGGTAGTAGGCAATCTTCATTCCTGCAGTCTTAGCTTAACAACTGAATATGATATTTTAGATGACAGGCTTGGTTTGGTAACACACAGTGATGTTGCAAATGTTTATTTAAAAGCTCCTGACAAATTATATGTATCAAAGAGCGGCGATAAAGGAAACAAAGAATTTTATTATGACGGAAAAAATTTTACTTATTACTCGAAAGACAATAATTTGTATTCGACTGTGCCAGCTCCGCCTACTATTATACAAACAATAGATTCAATACACAATACTTTCGGGATAGATTTCCCGGCTTCCGATTTTTTTTATCCCTACTTTGTTGATGATTTGCTTGACGTTTCCAATAACCTTGCAAATCTGGGAACAACGACTGTTGACAGCAAGAATTGTTTTCATCTTGCAGGAACAACGAGTGGCATGACCTATCAGATTTGGATTGCTGATGACGGCACTTTTCTCCCGGTAAAAATGAATATTGTTTACATAGATAAGGTCTCGAATCCGCAATATACCGCGGTATATGATCAATGGAATCTTAATCCTTCATTGCAGAATTCAATGTTTGATTTCACAGTTCCCTCAGATGCATTGAAAGTTAGATTTGCTTTAAAAAAATAAAATTAATTTATAGAAACTTAAAAATTATTTAAATTATGAAAATGAAATTTTTAATAATATTTTTATTTACAGGTTTATTTATTACAACTTTATTTACGGAAGATAGTTTGGCTCAGCGTTTCAGAGGCGGCGGATTCAGCCGAGGCGGTGGATTTGACCGGGGAAGTGGATTTGATCGCGGAGGTGATTTTAACCGTGGGGGATTTAACGGAGCCGATAGAAATTTTGGAAACAGCGGTAATATCTCCGGACGTGATTTCAATTCGGGAAATAATGGCAGAGATTTCAGTAACACTAACAAAGGAAACTTCAACAATAATGATGCTAACAGAGATAACTTTAACAATAATACAAATAAGGACAACTTCAACAATAATGATGTTAATAAAAACACTGTCAACAATAATACCATAAACAGTTATAATCAAGGCGATCATAGTTCTACTACAGTTAATACTCCATACGGAAGCGCAACACATTACAACACAGCTTACGGAAGCGGAACTGTTTATCACGGTTATAATTATGGTGCATACAATTACCATTATGCACCCTATACCTGGGGACCTGCCTGGTATCCTGTCGGATATGCGGCAACATCACTAGCTGTTACAGCTACAATGATATCTGTGGCAAATCAAAATTACTATTATGATCAGGGTGTTTATTATGTCCCATCGGGAAGTGGCTACACTGTTGTTGCAGCACCTGTCGGTGCTTCGGTTACAGTTTTACCATCAGGTTATTCAACAATATATGTTTCCCCGAACACATATTATTATTATGGCGGTGCATTCTATCTCACTTCGGGAAGTTCATATGAGGTTGTTCAGGCACCTTACGGAGCAATTGTCACTCAGATTCCTGAAGGAGCAACTACTGTAAGCTACAATGGAAATCAAATTCTTAATTACAACGGAACATATTTTGAGCCGATATCACAGAACGGTGAAGATGCATATGAAGTGATACAATACACGAACTAAACCAATGTACGAAAAATTTTTTATCAACGTTGTTGAAGTGAGTTCTTAATTAAGATTGTTAGCATCAGTGATTTTTTTTTTAAAAAGTTGTGGAACTTTTAGTAGTGATGAAATGGTTATGCTTTTCAACTAACCTAATTCATTAACCTTCACTAAAGTTTTCCTAAACAATAAAGTGAATTTTTTTATGTTCACTTGCAATGTCGATTGACTTATCAATCGGATTTTGTTATATTTGTAGTTCATTGTAAAAATGTTCTTTAACAAAACTTGCACCAAAAAATAATAGAAGTATAATATTTTAGTGTGCAAATATCGATACCTTAAAATTAAAACCTTGTAGCTAAAGATCAAATCAAAGTTATAAAAATTATAATGGAGAGTTTGATCCTGGCTCAGGACGAACGCTGGCGGCGTGCTTAATACATGCAAGTCAACTGAACTTTAGGTAGTAATATCTTAAGGGAGGTGGCGCACGGGTGAGTAACACGTAGGTAATCTGCCTTTAGGTCTGACATAATTCCGCGAAAGCGGGACTAATATCAGATGATGCAGCGGCTCGACATCGAGACAGTTGTTAAACCTTCGGGGCCTGAAGATGAGCCTGCGTCTGATTAGGTAGTTGGCGGAGTAAAAGCCCACCAAGCCTGCGATCAGTAGCTGGTCTGAGAGGATGATCAGCCACACTGGAACTGAGACACGGTCCAGACTCCTACGGGAGGCAGCAGTAAGGAATATTGCTCAATGGCCGAAAGGCTGAAGCAGCAACGCCGCGTGGAGGATGAAATACTTTTGTATGTAAACTCCTGTAAGAGGGGAAAAATATTTCGATTTATCGGAATTGATTGTACCCTCAGAGTAAGCCCCGGCTAACTACGTGCCAGCAGCCGCGGTAATACGTAGGGGGCTAGAGTTGTCCGGATTTACTGGGTGTAAAGGGTGCTCAGGTGGATTTGTAAGTCAGAGGTGAAATCCCAAAGCTTAACTTTGGAGCTGCCTTTGATACTGCAAGTCTTGAGTTTGAGAGAGGGTAATGGAATATCTGGTGTAGCAGTGAAATGCGTAGATATCAGATAGAACACCAATGGCGAAGGCAGTTACCTGGCTCAAAACTGACGCTAAAGCACGAAAGTGTGGGGAGCAAACAGGATTAGATACCCTGGTAGTCCACACCCTAAACGATGAATACTAGATGTTGGTCTTTTTTAAGATCAGTATCCAAGCTAACGCATTAAGTATTCCACCTGGGAAGTACAATCGCAAGGTTGAAACTCAAAGGAATTGACGGGGGCCCGCACAAGCAGTGGAGCATGTGGTTTAATTCGACGCAACGCGAAGAACCTTACCTAGGCTTGAAACGCAAGTTAATCCTGATGAAAGTCAGGGTACCGCAAGGTGAACTTGTACAGGTGCTGCATGGCTGTCGTCAGCTCGTGCCGTGAGGTGTTGGGTTAAGTCCCGCAACGAGCGCAACCCTCGTTCTTAGTTGCCATCAGGTAATGCTGAGCACTCTAAGAAGACTGCCTACGCAAGTAGTGAGGAAGGTGGGGATGACGTCAAGTCCGCATGGCCCTTACGCCTAGGGCCACACACGTGCTACAATGGCCATTACAAAGGGCTGCAATACCGCGAGGTGGAGCCAATCCCTAAAAAATGGTCTCAGTTCGGATTGGAGTCTGCAACTCGACTCCATGAAGCTGGAATTGCTAGTAATCGCGCATCAGCACGGCGCGGTGAATACGTTCCCGGGCCTTGTACACACCGCCCGTCAAGCCATGGAAGTTGGTGGTACCCAAAGTCGCCTTTAATAAGCGCCTAAGGTAAAACCAATGACTGGGGCTAAGTCGTAACAAGGTAGCCGTACCGGAAGGTGCGGCTGGATTACCTCCTTTCTAAAGAGATTTAATAGTTTAAGGTTTATTTTATTGAATCGTGTTTGCACACTATTTATTTTTTACATTGAGCCTAACAGTTTAGTTGGTTGGAGCGTCCCGATGGATTCGGGAATAGTACTTTTAAATATGTATTTAAAGATTGGGCCTATAGCTCAGTTGGTTAGAGCGCACGCCTGATAAGCGTGAGGTCTGTGGTTCAAATCCACATAGGCCCACGTTGTTCAATTATCAATGTTCAATTTTCAATGATCAATTGGATAATTGTTACATAACAGGCTTTTAATTAAAAGGAATAAATTGGAGTTAACTTATTTTGAGATATAACTCGATATTGTGAATTGTCAATAATCAATAATTGAACATTGATAATTGATAATTGATAATTGATAATGAAATTGAATGTATGGGGTTATAGCTCAATTGGTAGAGCATTAGCTTTGCAAGCTAAGGGTTCGGGGTTCGATTCCCCGTAACTCCACAGTTTTATTCGTTCTTTAAAATTTTGAAATTCCATAAAAACAACAAGTACATTGATGCATAAATCCCGATAATTTATCGGGACACTACCTGTATCAATATAGGATTTTGGAAAAAGTTACAAAGAGCATATGGTGGATGCCTTGGCACTAATAGGCGATGAAGGACGTGGCTACCTGCGATAAGCCTCGGCAAGACGGTAACAGTCATTGACCCGGGGATCTCCGAATTGGGCAACCAATCCAGAGTAAAATCTGGATATATTTTACAAAATAAATATGTAAAATAAGTCAACAAAGGGAACTGAAACATCTAAGTACCTTTTGGAAAAGAAAACAACCGTGATTTCCTTAGTAGCGGCGAGCGAAAAGGAAACAGCCTAAACCTTGTAATATGTTAAAGACTGCAATCGTTGTATTACAGGTGTTGTGGGACTTTTAGGTAGATTTGCAGAATACCAAAGAGTAAAAAACTTTAGGATTAGTCGAATGACTTGGAAAAGTCAACCACAGACGGTGAAAGTCCGGTAGATAAAAATTCTAAAGCTCTTTAAAGTATCCCGAGTACCGCGGAGCACGTGAAATTCTGCGGGAATCTGCCAGAACCATCTGGTAAGGCTAAATACTCATTAGTGACCGATAGTGAACAAGTACCGTGAGGGAAAGGTGAAAAGTACTCCTAACAGGAGGGTGAAATAGAACCTGAAACCATATGCTTACAAACGGTAGTAGTCTGATAGTGCAGCTTGCTGCATTATTTGGATGACTGCGTGCCTTTTGCTTAATGA
>CAWIJF010000003.1:370000-545735 GCA_963836395.1 uncultured Ignavibacteria bacterium
TAGTTATGTGGGAATGGGTATTTGAATATTACAGATTAGTGTGTGGATAATTTTGTTCTTGTAAAGAAGGTTTATTTTTTAAAGCAGGGTCAAGTTATTTTGAAGCAGCTTAAATACTGAGTTACAATGATTGCCGTCCATGACACTTCTTAAACTTCAGTCCGCTGCCGCAGGGGCACTTCTCATTTCTTCCTACATTTTTATAGATCTCCGGCAAAGAAGAATATTCTTTTTTGTTCTCATCATTAAAGGGTTCATAATTTTTATCTTCAGATTTTGTTTCATCAATCTTTTCGAACCTGGAAAAATCTTTATATATCTCTTCAATACTCTCACTTTCTCTTTTATAAATTTCATAATGTTTGTCATGAAGATCCCTAAGAAGATCATCTAATTCACCTACAACTTCCTTCCCGACAATTTCTACGTCATACAATTTTGTGATTGTTTCCTTTAACTCTGTTGCTTTGAAATCTAACACATCACCTGTCATGAGTCCTATTAAAGATGTATCAATTAATTTGTCATTATTTTTTTGTTCTATGAAAAAATTAAAAACTGTATAATACCACTCAATGACTTCATTTCTTCTTTCAGAAAAATTCTGTGCAATGCTACAAACAGCTTCACTTATTGAGTTTCTTGCATAAGTAAAATTTCCTTCTTCGAGAATAAAATTCCTCAAGACATCCAGTTTATTTTTGCCTAAGTCATAAATAATCATCCAAAAATATTGAGTCAGTAAATCACCTATCCAGTAATCAAGAAATTTTTCATTCTGTCTCAGCAGATCCAGGACAGTTTCCAGTGCTTCTTCCGCTTTCAATTCTCGAAGCATGAGCAAAGCATGCAGCGCAAATGAGTGACTGTAGTCTTTCCATTCAAGCTTCTTGAAATATTTGAATCTGACGATACTGTCAATTACAACCTTTTGCAAATCTTCAATCAGACTTTGCCTGGGTAATTCGAGCAGTTTTTTTATCAGAGTAAAATCAACCTGAAAACTAAACTGATACAATAATTTAATTTCAGAGTTAATGAATGAAGGTTCATCATCTGTTTGCTTATATTTTTTCTTTTGAATGAATTTAGGTATTCTGGATTTTGTCATATTTATCTTAAGTTTTTCGTAACCTGCTTTAATGTTATACAGGGCAATCCTTTCTGCAGCCTGCGCAGTCTTAGTGTTATCTTTATCCAGATCATACATAATTTTCAAACGCATTTCTGCAGCTTCAATATTGCCCGTTTCTAAAAAGTAATTTACAGATACATTGTAAAATGACATTACTTCTTCAATGTGAAATACTTCCCGGTGAGGGTACAAAGATTTTATTTCCATTGCCTCGCCGAGAATCAAGGGAATCTTTTCAAACTCTTTGTTTCTCAGATATTCCCAACCAAGATTAATTTTCCCGAACAAATAATCAGGATGCTCATTTACAATCTGTTGGTTTATCTGAAATGCTTTGTCAGGTTCACCATGGAGAGAATAATATTTTGAAAGATAATTTTTAAACTGGGGTATTTGAGGATATTGTTCGATTAACTTTTTAATGTGATCTTCAACACTTTTTTTCTTTTGTAAAACTTTTTTTAAAGTTGTGTCAAGAAGCTTTCTAATCTCGGGAGTTATTCCGTTTTCCTTATCTAATTCTGCGGGATTAAAAACAATTTTATAACCGGTAACAAGCAGTGAATCATATTTTTTTAACATATCTCTATTTTTGCAAAGATAAATTATTTGGCTTGGAAAGTCGATTGATAAACGTTGCTTGTTTTACCACTTCAAAGATCAAGTAACCAAATTGCGGCGGAGAACTGCGGAGAATGAAAAACATATATTAATATTGAAATTCTAAATACAAAAAATTAAATTGAAAAAGTTTGTATGGAATATAAACATATGAATGCATACTATGGAAAAGATGGAGTTAACAAAAGAGCAATATGACATTATCAATTCGACAGGAAACATCAAAATAAATGCGGTTGCGGGTTCGGGAAAGACAACAACGATCATCGAATACGCAAAAGCCCGTCCGAAAAACTCCAGGATTCTTTATCTAGCCTTTAACAAATCGGTAAAAACAGAAGCTTCAGTAAAGTTCGCTGCCAAAGGACTTACTAACGTGCAGGTTGAAACAGCCCATTCACTTGCTTATAAACACATTGTATATAGCCACAATTATACAGTACGTCCGCATGGTTATAAGTCATACGAAATCGCAGAGCTGCTTGGACTTCGGAGCGTCGGAGAAAAGCACGGTGAAATTATAGTTGCCAGTCATATCGGTAAATTTATTTCATATTTTTGTAACAGCGATAAACAAAAAATAAATGAATTAAACTATGCTGAGGTTATTTCGGAAGTTGCAGCAAAGACATTTGTAACGAAGCATTATGAATATATTGAAAATAATACCCGGCATCTATTGAACAAAATGAATACTGGAGAACTGGAAGTCACACATGATTTTTATCTAAAAAAATTCCAACTCTCAAATCCGGTTTTGAATTTTGACTATATTCTTTTCGATGAAGGTCAGGATGCTTCATCTGCCATGCTCGATGTTTTTTTCAAGCAGAATTCAATTAAAGTCATAGTCGGCGATACACATCAGCAAATTTACGGCTGGAGATATGCAGTGAACTCTTTGGAGAAAGCTGACTTCAAAACTTACAGGCTGACAAATAGTTTTCGCTTCTGTCAGGACATTGCAAATCTTGCTATGGAAGTATTGAATTGGAAAAATCACATTTACAATTATTCACCGATACCTATAGTTGGTAAAAATATTTCAAAAGAAGTTAAAGTAAATGCAATACTGGGAAGGACGAATGTCGGACTGTTGCTTAAAGCCATTGAGCTTGTAACAGAAAATAAGAAATTAAAGCATCTGTATTTTGAAGGCAACATCAATTCCTATACTTATGCGGATGAAGGAGCATCGTTGTATGATGTTTTGAATCTGTATAATGAAAGACATCAATTAATAAAGGATAAGCTCGTCAGAAAAATGAAAAATATCAGAGAGCTTCAGGTATATATCGAGAAGACAGGAGATTCGCAGTTCGCAATGCTTGTTGAAATTGTAAAAAAATACGGAAATGAAATACCTAAGATAATCAGAACGATTAAGAATATGCATGTGGATAATGACGAAAAGAATAAGGCAGAAATGATCTTTTCGACTGTCCATCGCTGTAAAGGTATGGAGTACGATGTGGTCCGGATAGTGGATGATTTTATGACTGAAGAAAAGCTGGAAAAGCAAACATCGGATATTGATATTAAGAAAGATGAATTGAATGTATCGAAGCTGAATGAAGAAGTTAATCTTCTCTACGTTGCAATCACCAGAACAAAAAATATTGTTCTGATTCCGGAAACACTTGTTTCAAAAAACTTCCCGGCTTCCCCGAATATACGAATACTGCAGAACGAGTCAAAAAAGTATACAGGTGAAAATGCAATTGAAAGAAAAACTCAAATTTATAAATCAAATCATAAAGAATATTCAAACGAGAAGTCTTATTCATTTGACAATATCAGGAAAAACCATAAATCAGCTTACAAGCCATGGACTGAAGAATCAGACAGCGAACTTGCGAGAATGTTTTGTGACGGAGCCAGTGTAAAAGATATTTCCAAACATTTCGGCAGGACTCAAAACGCTATCAGATTTAGAATAGAAAAACTGGAGCTGGGCTTAAGTAAGAAATAGGGTTTTACCGGATTTTTAAAAAGCCGGTCTGGTTTTATTCAGAACGGCTTTTTTATTACGATTATTTTGGCAACGGCGATTCTATCACAGTGCTATTTGTGCGCCAACTTTCAATGAAGGAGCACCAAAGAATATGCCATACAGAGTCGGTCCTCCGTATCTTCCAATTACTATAACCGGGAAAGTATACTGAGCTTCCGAGTAGATGCTACATTTATCCGAGATCTTAAACCTCAGCCCGCCGCCGCAATCCAGGTTAATGAAGCTATCAGCTTCATCTTCATAGGTATAAGTTATTTGTCTTCCGGTGTATGTCATTGAATTATAATCATATTCCGGATAACTGTATTCTATGTCGCTATGCTTTAGAATATTAAGACCTGCACCGGCTATTGCGTATCCGCTGACCGTTGAAGTTTCTCTAAAGTTTCCAAGAAGGAAATTGAACTTCATTGAATAAGTGTTCAAATGTCCGCCCTTCTTGGTCGGAAAATGATCGATTGGAACATTATGGCTATATTGCAAATCTCCCCGGATTGCATATCCGTCAGACATTATTTTCATTGCGTTAAACTGCAAATTAATTCCCGGATTGTATCCGCTGTAAGGGAATAGACTGGTAAGAGCAACCCCGGAACCTAAAGACAGGTAAAAGGTTTTTTTGTTAATATTGTTTTTACCCTGTGCCATTATTTGAACAAATGAGATGAACATTATTAATATTGTTAAACTTATTTTTTTTAAGGTATTCATTAGAATTTCTCCTTTTAGTTTTTTATTTAAAATGATCTTTAGCACATAAAGCCTCTGTAATCATATCATGAGCAGATATTGTTAGCATAAAATCATATGATATCAATATTAATATCATAATTGTATTTTTCATTCGTGAAATTTTAATAACTATGAACTATTTCCGGAGTAATCAAAATTCTTGTTAAATGGATTTTGTAAATCGCGAGGATTTACGGAACACATTTAACATCAATGTTAGAAAATTTGTAACTCCCGGAATATTTCGATTCTGTGTGAACAGAAAGCAGGTTAAGAAAGAAATGTTTATGGAGGAACGCCGCAATACCGCTCAATGACCCCTTCAAAGATTTTAACATTGTCTTTGAAACCGGGGTATTGAATGTGTCGGGGTTTATTTAAAGAAATGATAAGAAGACTCACTATCGAGCCATCACTGTCTGTGATTAATAACAGCAAAAAAAGCGCTGTCGCGCTTCTGTTGATTTCGAATAGAATTTGATTGGAGTAGTGAAAGTATGAATCCGCGTTTGAAAGAAATTCATCAAATGCATAGTTATGAACTCTAAGTCTGTCGACAAAATACCCGATACCGTGAGCTCTTATGTGTTTCATGAAAATTATTTTTCAGAGTTTTTCAATAATCTTCCTTTTAGTGTTCAAACTTGAACATAAGAAATTTGAAAGTCAAGATTATTCTTTTGGGCTATGGGATTTTTAACAGACATCAGATTAAGTTTCCATTATTGCTCAAGTAATGGAAATCAATGTGCGGATCGAAAAATTTAATTATTCCTTTGAAAATTATATTTATTTATATTAAACTTATTTAAAATTTTTTGTAAACAATTAAATAAACAATAACACAAATACTTTTGGTAATTCCGTTAGATTTGTTCTGATAAATATTTTTTAAGCAAAGGAGGTAATTTTAATATGCTGAAAGGAAAGATCATATCTTTAAGACTGATGAGGGAATCGGATCTGGAGACAGTTTACAATTACCATCTTGATATCGAAAGCAGAGGAGAGTTCTTCCCGGTCGGAGTAGTAGCAGAGCCGGTTTACAGACAGAGATTTGCGAGTACAGGGATTCTGGGAAAGAGAAGAAGGAACACTTCTTATTGTCGATACTACAGATAAAATTCTGGGGCATATAGAATTTTTCCGTACGGTTCCCTATCTCGATGAAATTGAACTCTCTTATCAAATCTATTCCGGAGAATATACTGGAAAAGGTGTTGCAACCGAAGCAGTTAATTTAATGACAAAATATTTGTTCGATAACAAAAAATTCAACCGGATACGTCTGATCATCCATCCCGGAAACGTCGCTTCGATAAAGATTGCAAAGAAATGCGGCTACAAACACGAAGGAACAGCCCGCGGAGCATGGTTTCATAAGGGAAAGAATCAGGATATTGAAGTGTTTGCGATGTTAAGAGACGAACTTAAAAGAACATTGGAATTTTAGATTTTAGATATTTGATTTTTGGATTGTGGAATAGACCGGATTTTTTTTCAAAAATAATTCATCATTTAAAATTTTACATTTAAAATTGAACAATGATTCTGCATGTGAAGCTATGCAGGAGATGGGTTTACCGGATCTTAAAATTAAAGCTATTGCAATTTACTAATCAAAACCTTACGATATAAATCCCAATCAATCAATTAACTCAAGTCTGTTCCGCCTTGGTGGTTTAGCCGGAATTTTAAGCGGAATGTGTGTACTTTCATTTTTTGTTATTTCTCTAAGCAGAGGATTGTTATTTATTCCCGAAGTATTGGAGGGAGGATCAATTGCGCCATGGATTCAAAGAATTAATGAAAGCTCACAATTAGCCGGACTGATAACAATACTGCCAATTCTGGGGTTTTCGTCAATGCTGGTTGTGGGAATAATATTATACCAGATCATTGCAGAAGCAGCTGGCAAAAAAACCTGGCTATCGCAGGGTACTTAATCGGCGTTCCTGTTGTAGTTTTGACATTTGTATCACACCTCAGCTTGGTAAATGAATTGATCACCCTATCAAATCGTCTCCCCGAAATGAGAGATCAAATTCAATTAGTTGCTGTTTTCGAAATGCATCGTTACATGATCGTTAACTTTGCGATCGGTCCATTTTTCATCATCTTCCCTGGAAACTCCTTTAAAGCCGTGGCAGCACTTAGGTCGGGCACGTTGCCCAAATGGATTTGCTATTGGGCATTTTTTAATGGCAGTTTGATGCTGCCGGGAATCCTTTCCGTTTTTTTCCCGGTTCTTGGTTTTTCCCAAATTGGCGGACCCCTGACAATGCTTTGGTTTTTGATCACTTGAATAACTTTGCTAAATAAGAGCAGGAGATTTTAGTGATATTAGATTTTAGATTTATGATTTTAGATTTATGATTTTAGATTGGGGATTACACGCGGTGTTTTTATTTCAAAAGAGAATTTGTCATTTAAGATTTGCCATTTGTAATTGAAATGTGGGAGCTTTGCAGTAAGGAATGTATCTGATCATTCCTCTTCCTATTTTATCAATTGACATTACATTCGAAATGAAATAATTTCCTTCAAAATTTTTCAACAGAACAATGAAGATCCTTCTGTCATTTTTCTTTATCCTGACTTTCTCCTTTCACTCAAACTCACAAACAAAATTATCCGTTGGCGATTCAATTCAGAAAAAAATAAACCTAGGGGATACTCACGTCTATAATATAAGAGCAAAGAAAGGAGGATTCTATAAGCTGATGTTCATGCAGAAGGGGATTGATCTGGTGATTGAAGTGGAATCTACAGGAAGCAAACCCATGACTTTTGATTCTCCAAACGGAAGGAACGGTCCTGAAGTCGTTGAATTTTCCGCAGAGGAAAACGGGAATGCAACACTGAAAGTGACACCTTATCCCGATACTACGAATGCAAAGTCAGGGGATTACACAATCAGTTATGTTGAAAAGCTAAGTCCGTCAGAATACTCGGTGTTGTTAAAAAAACAGGAAGAAGAAAAAGCGTTACTGGTTGAATGGATAAAGCAGAATTCAATCCCACTTAAGAGCGTAAATGCCGGATCGGGTCAGGATGATCTGGACAAATTAAAGCCGGTTCTTACAAACAAGCGTGTCATTGCTCTTGGCGAGGCAAGTCATGGTACGAAAGAATTCTTCCAGATGAAACACAGGATGCTGGAATATCTGGTGCAGGAGCTTGGGTTTACGGTATTTGCCATTGAAGCGAGTTACGGCAGATGCAAATACATAAATAACTATATTCTCACCGGCGAAGGCGACCTTGACACGGCTGTTGCGATACAGGGCTTTACGACATGGGATACTGAAGAAGTGAAAGACATGATAAGCTGGATGCGGGATTACAATATTGATAATCCCGACAATCTTGTGAGGTTTGTCGGATTTGATCTTCAGGTTAATGATGCAGTTGCGTTTGATATTTCAAAATATTATTTGAAAGTTGATCCCGGAAGTAAGCCGGATGTAGATTCTTTGCTTAAGAATGTGCTTGAGGCAGAAAAAAAAGGAGGAATATTCTCAGGTGACTCTGCCATTTTAACTTTGATCACTCCTTTTGAAGAACTCATTTCGGACTATTCAACAAAAGAAGAAGAATATATTCTTAAGAGCGCTCGTCAGGAATATGATGAGATTCTTTGGAGTGAAAAAGTTCTTCTGCAGTATCTGATATCCTTCAGCAATTCGTTAACTGAACCCGGTTTTAAGAACAGCAGGGATTTTTATATGGCACAAAATATACTTGAATGGCTTAAGTATTTTCCGGACGGCACAAAGATGGTTGTGTGGGCGCACAACGGACATGTTGCTAAAGATTATGTTGATGCAGTGTCATTCCCGAGCATGGGAAGTTATTTGAAAGAAGCTTTGGGCAACGATTACTATGCAATCGGATTTGATTTTTACGAAGGCAAATTTCAGTCCAATAATATTGACCTTGAGAATTCACCGGGCTGGGAAGAGATGGAGGTCGGACCCGCTCCCGAAGGAAACCTGAGCGCATTTTTTGTGAAGGCAGGTTTGGGAAATTCCATTCTTGATATTTCCGGAAGTGATCAGAGTGCAATTATAAAAGAGTGGCTTAATGAAAGAGTAATTTCAACGTACAGCATGGGCTCACAGTTCTCAGCGAATTGGCCGCCGTCAAGCTATATTGTACCAACGAAGCTTCGTAATGCATTCGATTGTGTAATATTCATCCGTGAAAGCAGCAGGGCAGTGCCGTTGAAGAGGATAAATATTGAGAGGTATGAATTTTGAAGGGTGAGTAAATTGTAACAAAGCTACACTTAACACGTCTTAACTGAACAAGAAATTAATTTCCCTCAACTTATCAGCTTGAATTGCCCCGAACAAGAATTCAATCAAAGTAATGACAGAAAATAAAGACACTATTTATACACCCAAAATTGTCTCGAGATTTGCCGGAATACTTTTCCTGATGCAGATGGCTGCCGCGGCTATTTAGTCACAGCGTCATACTTACTCCTATCTTTCGGAGCGACAGTTCCTTGCAATCATGGCTGCAAGCGAAACCAAAGTAATAATTGCAATGCTTCTTGATCTCGTCACGTACATATCGGTTTTTGGAATTTCAGTTATCTTATTTCCCATTTTGAAAAAATATAATGAGAGAATTGCAATCTGGTACGTCGGTTCGACCCTTGGAGGAATCATCATAATGCTTCCGAAGGGTTTGAATGAAATATTTTTAGGTGTGTGGCTGATAATTAAAAGGTTCAATGTGAGCTCCGACAATCAATACGTCCGGAAAGAGTAATTATTACTCAATCATTCCGTTATTCTCAAATGAATACTGTTGCCGGTACGAAAAAAGTGTAACAGAATATTTTTCATCCTCCGGGTACAATAGTCATAACTATCAAAAATATTCCGATCCAGGTGTAACTAAATGCAGCAATGGGTTTAAAACCCGCATACCTGGCAAGCATAAATTCTCCGATAAATAAAAGTAAAAGTGCATCACCGAAAAACAGGTTTAGTCAGATAAATAAATTTTCTGACCGACCATAAGCTCTCCGGTTTTAATGACTGTTCCATAGACTCCAGCGTTGTTCTCATTTAGCTTAACAATGGACTTCATCACTTTTGCATCTGACCGGGCAGTATCAGGATCAAAGTTGACAATCACGCAGCGTTTGTCACGTAATGTAAGGCTCACAGCCGGTCCATCCGGTTCGTCGCCAAAGAAAAATGTTCTGCCAACCCAGGCATCTTCTTCAAATGACTTACCGCTGTTTGTTTCGATCAATATGTTTGGACGAAACCGGCGAACGTCGAGTGAACGTTCGGATTCTCTTTCGATCCTTGAAATTGTTCCCAGGCTTATCAGGGAAATACTTGCCTCATCGAAGGTGCCGTGTTTGAGATGCATCAGCTGCAATTCAGAACCAAAGCGACGCGAAAGCTCCTCAGACAATTCCCGGTTCAGAAGTTCGAGAACATTTCCTTCCGGTGTGCGAACATGGCTGGGGATAGCGCTATGTTCATTTTCCTGTTGATGAAAAGGCTTGAACAGTATCATCTCAGGCAGACGGCTCGCTGATAACCAGGGAAAATCTCCCTGTTCTGTCATTCGACGAAATGCAAAGCGCCTGTCCCCTTCGAGTCCGTGAAATCCCAACTGAGCCTTTGTTAATTCCACGCCTGCCATTGATTTGACCGGGTAGCGAAAGATCGTCTTGATGCATCCGATTTCATGTTTCATTGAAAACCAAAAGTTAGATTTATTTATTGAACAGTCAGTATTGCAGCAAGATAATGCTTTGTGAAAAGATATGAAACGAATAAGTGAAGGGAAAACCTGAAGTAAAACTATATTAGGCTTGAGCATCTACCGGTTTAGGATTTTCTGTGTTGTCTGAGTTGTTAAGGTTGATTTTTTTTAAATAATTTCATGGCTGTCCAAACGTCTTTAATATTTCAGCTGTGAGGAAAGAAGGATTTAATTAAAATGTTAAATAGCCGCTTCGAATTATTTCCCGAGTTCATTTTTAATATATTTGTAAGAAAATAATTATCTTTCTTCATCATGCATCTGAAGTTGTCATTGAAAGTGGAGCTTACCGATTTCTGCATGTTATTGTATTTTTGATGCGTATATTTTTATAAAAAAATTAAAATCATGGACAACAAAATTCAAAAACGCAAATTTGGAAACAGCAATCTTGAAGTGTCTGCACTTGGACTTGGTTGTATGGGTATGAGTTTCGGTTATGGTCCTCCGGGTGACAAGACAGAAATGATCTCACTCATTCGCTCCGCCGTTGAAAAAGGAATTACTTTTTTTGACACTGCAGAAGTTTACGGACCATTCGTTAACGAAGAACTTGTTGGTGAGGCACTTGCCCCGTTCCGTGGTGATGTCGTTATAGCAACTAAATTCGGGTTCAACTTTGACGCAAACGGAAAACAGTCAGGTCTTAACAGCCGTCCTGAACATATTAAAGAAGTTGCGGAAGCTTCTCTTAAAAGATTGAAGACTGATGTAATTGACTTATTCTATCAGCACCGCTTTGATCCTGATGTACCTACCGAAGATGTGGCAGGTGCGGTAAAAGATCTGATAAAGGAAGGGAAGGTAAAACATTTCGGTCTTTCGGAAGCGGGTGTTGAAACTATTCGCAAAGCGCATGCGATTCAGCCGGTGACGGCCCTTCAAAGTGAATATTCTTTATGGTGGAGGGAACCGGAGGAGGAAATTTTGCCGGCGCTCGAAGAATTAGGTATTGGCTTTGTACCGTTCAGTCCGCTCGGCAGAGGCTTTCTTACGGGACAGATCAATGCAGAGACAAAGTTTGATAAAACAGATATTCGAAACAACCTGCCGCGCTTCAGCAAGGAGGCTATAAAGGAAAATCAAGTGCTGGTTGATCTGGTCAGAAAGATCGCGCTTAAGAAAAAGGCAACTCCGGCTCAAATTGCTCTGGCATGGGTGATGGCGCAGAAGCCGTGGATTGTACCTATTCCCGGTACTACAAAACTGAAACGGTTAGAAGAAAACATTGGAGCAACTGCAATTGAATTTTCTGCGAACGAACTTCAAGAGATTGAAAGTGCTTCAGCACAAATTAAAATTCATGGAGACCGTTATCCCGAACACATGCAAAAATTGGTAAATCGCTGATCAAGGTAAACAAAAAGTTCTCTCGATCAACCTGATCAATCTTTCTGGCTTTCTCTTATTTCATTCCACCTCTTCATGATGTTACGTAGATAGTACCCTGTGATACCGGAGGAAACCCAACCAGAACTGACTTTGAAAGCAATGAAGATTTGATAAAAAGATTTTCCGCCGATGCTGGTGTTCCTAGCAGAGCGTGGTAACAACAACGGAGATAAAGCTACAGAATGTATTGTTTCCATTCAAATTCATAAATGCTTTGACAGGTAAGATTTCGCATATCTCAAAACCATTTTGTATTGAATTTTCGTTTGTTTGTCTCAGTCCTTATATATGGCATACTCCATTGCATACTCCTTACAATTCCAACATCGTTTGAATTTCTTGCAGTAATTTGATTTGCCCCAACGGCAGTGCTGTATATTAAGAATCCATTTACAACGCCTACAAAGATATCACCTATTCCAACATTTTGAGACATGAATACTCCAACAATGGCTATAATCTGTGCAATCAAAAGTGCCAGCCATTTTGGATTGAAATCAAAAACCCTTTGTAAACTATTTGAAACTACATAAACGACTCCGGTTGCTCCGGTCAATGTTAGCATACTTTGAATTGTAAAGAATTCGTTTGGAAGAGGTTGGCTCTGGAGTAAAACAAAATTTATCATATTTTATATAATTTTAAGTTTTAAATTTTTTAAAAAAATATCTATATAATTACATTAAAAGAACTTTGCTGCCAATTTCCTCGCCAGATTGGTTATCAAAATAGCCGCATCTTTTTTTGCATCAAAAGGAATTAATAAATCAAAAGGTCCAAACTTTTTGCCGGCATACTTACCTCCAATTTTAAATTTCACATTGTCTTTAAGAGCTGTATTGAAGTCCGTATCAATATGTATTTCCAAATTTTCGAAATTATTAATATTACCTACGATTGCATTTAATACATTTTGGTATGACGCAGGTAACAAACTGATAACAGTACTGACCAAAGTCTTTGAGACACTGCTGATAGTGCCATCTGTTAGCTGACAGAGTAATGTGATAGCTTTCTCCTCAGCTGCCCAGGTTGCCTGAGTGTGTTTTTCGTTCATCCAGTTCCACCAGGATTTAGCATTATCTTCTGCTCTTCCTTTTTTAACCTCTCTGAGCAACTCTATCAACTTGTCATGCATCAGTTTTTCAATTTGTTTTGGCGCTTCTGATATTAATTTGACGGATAAACCTTCAACGTCACCAGTCAGCTGTATTGAAGGATAATCTTTAGTTGAAAGAGTCTTAGCAATGACTTCCATGGAAAATTTCAATTCTCCTAATTGCAGTTCTGTTCCCATATCGAACGAATTTTCATTCACAGTAACAACACCTGTCATAGATGTATCGAAAAGCTTAAGTTCTCCCTTTGCTGCAGCACTAAACCCATCTTTTGTAATTGTAACATTAAGCTTTTCCGAAATTTTAATTGTGTCAAATCCCGGAAACAGGTTTACATCAATACTGAATTCAATCTTCTCATCTGATAATGTAACAGATTCTTCTATAGTATCTTTTCCGTTCACTATGAGTTTTGCTTTTCCGGTAAATCCTCCTGCGCCTTCACCGATTTTTTTTGTAAGGTCAAAGTGAACCAGCCCGTTTATTCTGAAACCCAATGTATTATTGAGTATGTCTCCGTATATTTGTATCCCTGTAGCAAAACCATTGCTACCCGCAGTAACCATTACAAACCTTCCGCCTATCTTTAGTAATTCTTTAATCTTGCACTCACCTGCAAGCAAAAGAAATACACCTTCATCGGAACCGGTCTTAGGAGCATTGTCCAATACAGTTAGTATCTCTTTCCGGACCTTGTCGGGAAGTCCGACAAGAGCATTAGTTTCTTTAATTTTATTATCAGACCATTTCAGTCCTTTGGTGAACTCATCACGGGTGGTTGCAGCCCATACACCAAGAAACTCAATCGGACCGAACTTTGGATTAGCTTCTCCAAAACGATTCTCAAGGGGAATACCTGTTAACACATCTTTTAGTCGGAAGAACTTAACGCCGTTCATGAAGTTTGCAAATATTTTAGAGAAATCTATACTTGCAAGATTGTTCCCTTTAACTCCAAGTATCCTGGAATCCAGGAAGGCAGGCAGTTGAATATATGTTTCGCCAATATGCGCTTCGAGTTGTATCCCTTCTTCAGGTTTGAGTTCTTCACTTTCAATTGTGATAAATTTGTAAAGACCGCTCACGGTCCCGGCTATTGTGCTAAAATCATTTTTGGTAAGAGGATTAAAGGACACACTTGCCTTAAGTATCAGACCGGTCGGATGGTTGATGTCAATTCCAAGCTTCTCATAGAAGATGGGGATAGGAATAGGAATACCTGAAGCTTCATAAATTATGAATGTTACAAGATCGTGTATCTGAAAAGTAGTGTGCGCTTTAGTGCTGTTGGGAAACCACTTTTTTAAAGTATCACTCTGAGAAGCTGCAATGCTTTCTGCTAATACGGCGGGATCGAAGATATCGATCTCAGCATTGATCCGAACCATTATCAGAGAGCCGCCAAATACGGGACCCATCTGAAAGTTACTCAAACGTAACCCGATTAAATTTGGAAGCGCCGGAAATAATACCATTATCGGTCTTCCATTTTTCTTGGGGTTAAGTTCATCTGCCGATGAAAGTTTATCCGAGCCATTAGTCTGAGACCCGTGTGTTTTTATGTCTGCGATCAAAGAACCGGTTGGGTCTGCCTTGATATAGAATTTAAAATCATTTGGCGGATCCGCTTCCAGATACTCTTTAAGACGGTCGGGAAGTCCTCCCGCTGCTGCTGCAATATGTTTTAATACTTTTATTAATGTATCAGGTACTTTCCCATCGGGCAAAAGATTCCCAAAGGTATTTTCTAAATATAATTTAAGTTTATCAACATCGAGTTTGTCTTCGCTTAAGAGTTTCGGTTTTTTCAGAAGCGGAAGACCATCAGGGATTGCATCAGCCAATGCCGGAAATTTTGTCTTAAAAAGATTTTTAACGATCGTGAGAGGGAGTTGAAGTGGACGGGAATCATCTTCTTTAAACTCACTGCTTGCGGAAAATCCGTTTATACCTGACTCAAAATGTGGTACCTTTATCTTTATAAGTCCGGCTGCACTGAAATCTAATGGTAAGAATCCTTTTTTGTCGAATTTAAATTCTGCTAAAGGTGAGTCTATAAGATCAAAACTGATAATGGCATTATCATTGATTATTCCAATTGCAATCTTAGATTTAATTTCTTCCCCGGTAACAAATATTTCTCCTTCGGGACCATTATTATTCTCTCCTGAATGTCCGAACACAGCACCGTTCAATCCGTCTGGCAATGTTAACACAGGATCAATCGAAAAGCTCAGTCCTTTATCATCAATAGAAATTGTAAAATCTTTCACATTCACTAATAGCGGATCAAGCTGAATATTTTTGTTTGGAATCTTAGGAAGTGGAATGGAAACGTCACTTAGAATTTCATTAAGTGAAACACTTAAACCATCTTTTTTACTAATGTTCATTTTGGCTTTGACATCATTGCCCGTTAGTATATGCTGAATTCGTGCAGGGAAATCTCTAAATTGGACACTTAGTCCTCCTTCGAAGCGCCATCCGTTTTTATTATCAGATTCCGGTATAATGCCAATGCTTGCCCCTCTAAAAGCAATAGATGGTTGTTTGGCACCTTCGACTAACAGAAATTCCGGAACACTAATAGTTAATGGTTTATCAGGCGCATCGAATTTCAAAACTATTCCTGTATCCGTACCAAGTTCAAGGTTACCTGTAATGTCGAGTTTGTCACCAATTATAAGATTAGCACCTTCTGAAAATTCAAAGATCGTCTTGGTTATACTCACGTTATTGCTTTTTTTGCGGATCAATGATAATGAGAAATGCTGAATCATAAGTTTTGCATCAATTGCTGCAAACTGAAGCAGATCCAAATTTGCTCCAACCTTTGTAATTGTTAGGATACTTTGGTTTTCATCCTGTGTATAAGATGCAGTCAGACCCTGGTCTTTCAAGTCAAACAGATCTGCAGAAATCGTTCCGCCTGCTGTCCATGTATTTTCTGCATGATTAAAATCTAAATCGAGTTTATTAATCTTTATACCCTTAGGATAGAAATCTTCATTCAAAATATTTTCCGCTTCTACATGAATATTGAATGGATAAGAAAACTTTCCTTTATTGTCTTTAATACGACTCAATGTGAAAGACGCTTTAGAGAGCTTTACACCGGCGTAAGGGAAATCCCATCCGCTGTCTTCTTCAGCATGAAATGAGAATGATCCGTCTGATGGTGCGAACTCAATTGAGATTTCTTTAAATTTAAAATCAGGCAGAACGGAAGGAATCGAGGGAAGTTCTATGCTAAATGTCCCTGCAATATCCTTTATTATCTTTGAAAGGTTTATTTTAGAAATAGTACCCCGGAAAATCCACTTACTGTCTGCATGACTTCCGCTTTGTCTTAAAGCTTCAAGATATACCTGACTGTCACCGATGGCAACGAGTCCGGAAAGATACAGATCAAAAACCCTATCTCCACTTTCGAAGGGATGGCCGATAGTGACTTTCGCAAACAGGCATTTGATATTTACATTTTCAAAAAGATTAAAATCCTTTGTAGTGGTAAATGCAAATGATATAAAAGAAATCTTCTTTTCAACCTTGTTATACAATATTGAGAGATCGCTTAATCCGACGTCATTAAGGTCAATAGGAAAATCTTTTGCAAAACTGTTATTTTCAAGTTTCAAAATACTTGTAATACCGGAAATAGTAACTGGTGAATCTACGGGCAGCGCTTGTAGCAGCCAATCGCTTCCATAGCCGGGAATTTCAAAAATAACCGGTATTGGATTTTCAGCACTGCCAATTTGAGCGAATACAGAGATAGCAAGGTCACTATTTTCATCCGAAGCAAATTCAAATTCAGTAACTTGAAAATTCAGATTCAGAGGAAAATTTTCCATCTTCCATTCAAAAGGTTCTGTAAATATGCAAGTCAGCTCAATTGCAGTTTTTCCGTTACAGGGTGTGAATTTAATCCGCGTGTCTGAAGTAATTCCTTCCTCAATGTTTAGAATGCCTTTAAGCATGACTCCTGTGCTATCAGCGCTCCAGCCGATTTCAACATGTTCTAATAAAATATTATCAACACCCAAACCTTTTTTAAAAACTTCCAGTACCTTACCTTTAACATCCAGACCTGTTAATTCCAGTTTATTGTCTTTTACAAGATTCTCTATTGTTCCACGAAGTGATTGTAATTCTGTAAATGTATTGTTTGTGTCAGTCATTTGAGTAACCCTTTCACTTTTTCATTGAGTCTCTTTCTTTCTGGAGGATCTTCGCTGTTAGGAGTGGGGACAATCCCATCGAGATCCTTGAGGGTCAGTCCTAAGATAATCAAAGCCTCTCGTGCAGCATCCCTTGCATGCTCATCGTCTGTTTGTATAGCGTTTTCAATTAGTGTAAATGAAATTTGATTTATATTAAAGGTATGTCCGATATTAAATGTTTTATTGACAGCGGCTTTGGATATTTTGGCTCCGGAGAAGGAAGCCGCTGCACCTCCGGCTGTTATAGCTAAAACCGGTATCGCGATGCCTCCGGTAGCGACAATAATAAATGCAGCAGTTGCTGCAGCGCCTGCACCTAATCCAACTACTATTGCAGTAAATTTTCCACCCGAAGTAACACTGTTTTGATATGCACAATTTTCAATTGTTTTTTTTAAACGTGTATTTTCTTCATTATGTACATGTTCTTTAAATTTTTCGGCAATAGAAAAAAGGCGGATGCTTTTATTTGCATTATTTGCAGCTGAGATAGCGTCAGGAACAGAGCCCAATGCACCTATGCCGCTTACTCTGGACAGAACTTGACCTGCCCCAACGCTCATCGCACTGGTCGCAAGCTCTTTTAGAGCTTTTTTGCCTAATTCTTCTAATTCGGAATCTTCTCTACGGTCAAGATTTTTGTATGGATTGCGTCGCAGAAAGTCAAAAAAACGTTTTTTATGTTGAGAGAGATCTATTAATTTACCAATACTAAGAGCCAGTCTATTAAAAGTCTCCTCCGGATCTTCATGCTCATCTTCGTAAGAGGCAGGATCGATAAGAGGTGTATTTTCGTCTTCTTCAATGCCTATTTTCAATAACCCGGATGATTTCCTTCTCATAAACCACTTTTAGAGCCATATACATTTACTCACATTCAAAAGCAAGTCACATTAGAAATTTAAATACACAAATGTTTTTCTCCGGCCTGACAGAACTCAGAGCAAGGCAACAATGATAGAGCTGCAGAATAATATTGTTGTTGTCTGCCCGTCTCCGAGGCGGGGAGTTGGGTGCGATAACTCTACAGTTCTTGAATGTCTGTCCATATCATTTTTTTTTTACGGGTAAGATCTTACCGTTATCTTTAAGTGCAAAAATTATTTATTAACATTGAAAATAACTTTCTGAGAAATTAATTTCCCAAAATATTAAAAGTAACTAATGGGAACCATACTGATCATTGATATAGGAAAGGACTAAATAGAAAGACGTGGCATGACTTCAAATTCTTCACGCCGTAATTTTCGAATTACTTTTTTCAAAATCAAAATATGAATGGAGAATACCTTTGGGTTTTCAAAAATGGAACTATCTGTTGTCGATGTCGGCGACAGTCGCTTTTGCAGTTACGGCTGTTCTTGCTATCAGAAAGGATAAAGACACAGATTTATTCGGAGCCACGGTCTTAGGTCTGATAACATGTATTGGCGGCGGAACGATCAGGGACATTATACTGGATGTGCCGGTATTCTGGTCAACTGAACTGGATTATATCTGGATCGGTACTATTGCATCAATCATCACCTTTTTTGGACGAAGACCATTTACTGCGCGTCACATTTACAGCATGATGCTTTACCTGGATGGATTCGGTGCTGCAATGTTCGGAATAATAGCTGCTTCAAAAGTGTGGGATCTGGAATTTGGTTTGCCGGTGGCTCCGGTTTTACTTGGTGTCCTGACGGCAATTGGAGGCGGTCTTATAAGAGACGTGCTGGCAGGTCGTACTACATTACTTATGAGACCGGAGATTTATGCAGTTCCTGTATTATTGGGATGCTCCGTTTTTGTGCTGATCCTTAACTACTATCCCGAACATCGTCTGACCGGCGGACTCTTATGCATTCTCGGAACATTTTTAATGAGAGCGGCGGCAATACACTGGAATTTGAGGATGCCTATGTTTGCCAGAACCGGATCGGATGATCCCTCTTAATTAAAAAACAATTGAGTGTGTCAAATTCAAAATTAACTGTGTCTGATTTTCTTAATGATGTAACGACATTCTTTTTAGAATCCGGATTCTATCCTGAAGTACGTCCCTTCTGTTTGAAATCAGATTATTCACATTGTTATTCTATTTCAGAAAAATTAATTTTATGTCTATGGAGAAAATATTTTTGAATTACTCTGAAAGTTACTTTTCTGATTTTTTTTTTATAAAAAGTCCCGAGAATTTAATTGACACGGCAATATCAAATATTGCTTCTTATATCACATTTGTTAAAACCCTAATACGGCGTCTCAAATATAGAGAACACAACTAATTTTACAAATAACAAACTGATTTTTAAATAATGGCACCGGTAACAACAGAAGATCTAAAAAAAGTGGCTGCTTTCAGCGAGCTTCCGGATGAGCATCTGCAATGGATACTTGATCGCTCTGAATATGAAGAGCTCGAAGACGGTGGGGTTGTCGCAAAATTCGGAGATGCAGCTGACAAGATGTGGATTTTGCTGGAAGGACAGGTATCATTCTACATGAATGTCAAAGACCGTCAGGTATTTTATTTTAAATTTGAAAATAATGAAGTAACCGGGGGTGTCGGAGGTATCATTCCATACTCCAGAATGAAAACTATTCCGGGAAATGCATACGCGGTGGGAAAAATAAGAATTCTTCGTCTGCATAAGAAATATTTTTCAGAGCTGGAGCGTCTCAATCCTGAACTGATCCAGAAGCTTATCGGCTATATGACGGAGAGAGCAAAATCTTTTGCAACTACCCAATTGCAGCACGAAAAGGTAAATGCTCTCGGCATTCTTGCTGCGGGGATTGCACATGAACTTAACAATCCCGCCACTGCCATTAACAGGTTCTCAAATGAACTTGCAAAAAGACTTAACCGCAATTATGAACTAACCGAAAGTCTGCTCGGAAGTAAATTCAGCTCAGATCATATGAAAAGAGTCAAGGAATTGATTGCGAAAAAAGAAACGGATTCCATAGAGAAGATCAAATTATCTACAAGCCAGCGGATCCAGAACGAAGAAGAGATGGAAGAGTGGCTTTTGAAAAACGGAGTGAATGACAGACAGGCGGCAGAGACATTTTCGGAGTTCGGATTTTCACCGGCAGAATTTGAAAACATACTCAAAGATGTCGGAAAAGATATGATAGTAAATTTGATCCCATGGCTTGAAAATTTGCTGAGCTCAAAAAGAATCATTGAAGATCTTGCCGATGCATCCAACCGCATCTATTTGTTGGTTGCTTCGATTAAGAGCCATGTGCATATGGACAGATCCACAGATATGCAGCTTACAAATGTCCACCGTGATATTGATAACACGCTTACATTACTCGGATTCAAGCTCCGTGAAAAGTCTATTAAAGTTTCAAAAAATTTCTGTGATAACCTGCAGGATATTCCTGCTTATGTTGGTGAGCTAAACCAGGTCTGGACCAACCTGATAGATAATGCCATCTTTGCCCTTCCTCAAAACGGAGAGCTGACAATCGAAACGCACTGTGATAAAAAACATGTCAGGGTTTGTATTATCGATAATGGTCCGGGGATACCTAAAGATATAATGTCGCGTATCTTTGATCCTTTCTTTACAACAAAAAAAGTCGGGGAGGGTACAGGGATCGGGCTTGATCTTGTAAACAGAATAATAAAACGGCACAAGGGAGAGATCAAAGTAAATTCAATCCCGGGAAGAACTGAATTTTCGGTATATATACCGGTTGTTGAGAGCAGGGAATTGAAATAAATTAATCAAATTAGAGAATTAAAATTAAAGAACCTCAAAAATGAAATTGCCTTATATAATTTTAGTTGATGATGACCTTCAGGTCTTGCGGGCGATACAGCGGGATATGCGGAATGAATACCGTGAAGAATATAAAGTGGTTGCCACCGAATCAGCAAATGAAGCGCTTGAGCTTATAAAAGAATTGAAGCTTAAGAATGAAGCAGTTGCTTTGTTTATTTCGGACCAGCGGATGCCCGAAATGGAAGGCATTGTCTTTCTTGAAAAAGCCAACGAGATTTTTCCTGAAGCAAAAATGGCTTTGCTTACGGCTTATTCGGATATCGAAGCTGCAATCAAAGCGATCAATAAAGTAAAGCTTGATTATTATCTTTTAAAGCCATGGAATCCGCCTGAAGAAAAACTATTTCCCGTGGTAAATGATCTTCTGGATGACTGGCATGCACTTTACAAACCCGATCATGAAGCTACACGGATCATTGGTTTTCAATGGTCTCCGAAATCGCATGGGCTGAAAGAGTTTCTTTCCGGTAATCTCGTTCCGTATATCTGGATGGATATCGAAACAAATACTGAAGCTGAAAAATATTTAACCAGCGCTAATGTTTCCAAAACCGATTTACCATTGGTTGTTTTAAAAGACGGTTCCTTTATGAAGGATCCTTTGTTGCCTGAACTTGCTGCAAGTGTAGGGCTTCAGCAAAAGGCAACAAAAGAAATGTACGATGTGCTTATAATCGGCGCAGGACCTGCGGGGCTGGCAGCTTCGGTTTACGGTTCGTGCGAAGGACTTAAAACAGTTCTGATAGAAAAGAGTAATCCCGGGGGACAGGCGAGCAACAGCGCGCGGATTGAAAATTATCTCGGCTTCCCGACAGGTCTTTCGGGTGGTGAGCTGACACGAAGAGCAATCACACAGACACTTCGGTTCGGAACGGAAGTACTCACGCCGCAAAATGTAAAAAAGATCACAGTGAAGGACGGATACAAGGTGACGGAGATGATGGACGGCACAAAGATCCACAGCAAGACTATCGTCATCTCTACGGGAGCATATTATGCCAGACTTGACATCCCGGGAGTTCAGAATTTTACGGGCTCCGGTGTTTATTATGGTTCTGCTTCTGTAGAAGCCCACGCCTGCCGGAACGAAATAGTTTACATAGCCGGCGGAGGAAACTCTGCCTGCCAGGCGGCAATGTACTTGAGCAAGTTTGCAAAAGAAGTGAACATTGTTATCAGACGTGACAGGCTTTCGCAGACAGCTGCAAATTACCTTGTGGAAAATATACGCAACACACCTAACATAAAAGTTATAGTTAATACGGAAGTAATTGCCTGTTCAGGTTCAACTGTTCTGGAAAATATCACTCTTAAAAACTCAATTACCGGTGAAGAAAAAACTGTGCCGGCAAAAGCTCTTTTTATTTACATTGGTGTGAAACCGGGTACAGAGTGGCTGAACGACCTGGTACTGAAAAACGAAAAAGGATTTATTCTTACAGGAAGCGAGCTGATGAAGGATAAATCATTTCATACTTTCTGGAAGCTTGAAAGAGAGCCATATTTACCGGAGACAAATGTACCCGGAATATTTGCTTCGGGTGATGTCAGAGCCGGTGCCCTGGCAGGAATTTCCTCTGCTGTGGGTGAAGGCGCTCTGGCGATTAGATTTGTACGAAAGTATTTGCAGGAGATGTAGGATGATTTGGGATTTTATGATTTTAGATTATTGATTTAAGGATTTATGAGAAAGGTTTGTATTTATGGAGGAAAGATTGATATTATTCCCCGACACTATAACCAAAAATTTGGCACATTCAACTGCTTATCTTGTGAAAGATTATAACATAAAAAACATAAATCATTATCATGAAAAATGAAATAATCAAATGCGGTCCGATCAGTATTAACTTCTTACTGGAATCAGCTGATACTAACGGTTCTGCCGCAATGTTTGAATTTGAAGTTCCTGCAGGGTCAAAAGTGCCTCAGCCTCATTCTCATAAAGATTATGATGAAACAATATATGGATTGCAGGGAGTAATTACTTTCACTGTTAATGGCAAAGCGATAAACATTGCTCCGGGTGAAACCTGTTTTATTCCCCGTGGCGAAGTTCATGGTTTTAACAATTTAGGAAAAGATAATGCTAAAGCCCTGGCGGTTATCACACCTGCTCTTCTCAGTCCGGATTACTTTAAGGATATAGCTGAAATATTAAATGCAGGTGGTCCGCCTGACATTGGAAAAATAAAAATTGTAATGGAAAAGCATGGACTTGTCCCTGCTTAGAATGATCTGAACCGGTTGCTATATCCGCAGGAAATTAATTTTTTAGATCCCGAAAAATCAGATCTAAGTTCATGGGAAGTCATAACTTAATTTTTAAAATGAAAAAAATAATTTTTATTTCATTCAATATTCTTCTTTACTGCTCAGCATTATTTGCACAAACTGAGATCTGGAAAATGCAGGATTACAGTCTCGGGCAAACCATCAACAGCTTTCCATTCGGTTTTCAGAACACATCTCCTACAATGGCGGAAATAATTAAGCTTACTAACGGTACATACCGGATGTATCTGAATGTGCAAAGAACGGGACCCATAATAAAACAATGCATAGGATATGCTGAATCACCGGATGCAATTCACTGGAATTACATTGATACCTGCTTTTGCGGACCTCTCGATACAACGGCAAGAAATTATATTCTTGGCGGTGCAAGTGTTGTTAGGTTAAGTTCGGGACAATACAGAATGTATTACCGCACTTCACAAAAAACTACGTCGGCTCCCGCCTATCACATAAGAAGCGCGATTTCAGATGACGGGATCAATTTTATTCAGGAAGGAATTCGGATCGATGTTCAGCCTTACAATATGAATTCTCCTTTCCGGATCGCAGGGCACGGAACTTTCTGGGAGCAGTCTGACGGAACATTTGCGGGGATCTTTTCAGGGAATCCGGACACATCCCAGATGGGACCAAGTCATTTGTTTCTGACAACATCTCCTGACGGATTGACATGGGGAAATTTCAGTCTATTGTATCAAAGATACCATGACCCGAAGGTTCTGAAGAAGAACGGACAATACATTTTGTACGCAATGAATGAGATCAAATATATGGCAAAGGCTGTTTCTCCCGACGGAATCAACTGGCCTTTGAATGCAGACAGTGTTAGTTTTTTAGATACTGTCGATGTACCGATGATAATTAATAATACAAAAAGAATCGGAGACGTTGCAGGAGTTGTAATGCCGGATAATGAAATTTACCTGTACACAAATTTTGGATCGGCGACAGGTCTTTCAAGGGACATCATCAGATTTGAATTACAAAATCCTGTTATGGGAATTCATTCAGCTGACAACGAAGAGAGCTCCTTCAACATATTTCCGAATCCGTTTTCAGACAGGACACTCTTAAGCGCTGAGAAGACATTTAAAAACACTGTCATCACGGTATACAACATGCTTGGTCAGGAAGTACGGCTGATAAGAAATATTTCAGGAACTACATTTACATTAGCACGAGGAAATCTTCCTGCCGGAATTTATTTCCTTCGCCTTACTGAAGGGAGCAAGGTATATACCCATAAGCTGATAATTACGGACAGATAATGTCTTGAGAGAATATTTAAGAAGACTTTTGAATGCATGCATTTAGAGAAACATAACAGAGTTTATGCAGGTTACCGATGATAAATAAAATTACCTTACATACACAGTCTTCCTGTTAACAAATTCCATTATTCCGTCTTTCGATAGTTCACGCCCGTAACCGGATCGCTTTGTTCCTCCGAAAGGAAGTCTCGGGTCTGATTTAACAAGCTCGTTTATAAAATATGCGCCGTCGCTGACCCTGTCTGCCATCGAGATTGCTTTTTCAATATTTGTTGTGCAGACTGTAACTCCCAATCCGAACGGCGACATGTTGGAAAGTTCGAATGCCTCTTCTTCATCTTTTGCTTTTATCATTGCTGCAAGAGGTCCAAATGTCTCTTCATCAAATGCGGACATTCCGGGTTTTACTTTACCAAGAACAGTCGGTTCGTGATAACATTCTTTTTGTTTTCCCCCCAACAATAATTCAGCTCCCTTGTCAATCGAAAGTCTGATCTGATTCTGAAGCTCGTCGGCAAGGTCTTTCCTTGCGAGAGGACCGACCTTTGTATCTTCATCAAGCGGGTCACCGGATTTCATCTTGCTTATTGCATCAGAGAATTTTGCAACAAACTCATCATAAATATTTTCATCCAGGATGAAACGCTTCGCAGCAATGCAGCTCTGACCTGCATTGAGCATTCGCGCCGTCAGAGCGGTTTGAACCGCTTTGTCAATGTCTGCATCTTTCCAGACTATGAGCGCGTCGTTACCGCCGAGCTCCAGGAGTGATTTCTTAATATGTTTCCCAGCTATTGCGGCAACTGATGAACCTGCTCTCTCGCTGCCCGTAAGTGAAACTGCTTTGACGGCTTCGTGAGCCAGTATCATCTCGGTTTTATCGTGATGAACAATCAGATTCTGAAATACACCTTTCGGATAACCTGCTTTGATAAAGACCTCTTGAATTTTCTCTGCGCATCCGAATACATTTGATGAATGTTTAAGCAAAGCAGTGTTACCTGCTGTCAGAGTAGGCGCAGCAAAACGAAAGACCTGCCAAAAGGGAAAGTTCCACGGCATTATGGCAAGCACGCAGCCTATGGGGTCACTCCTTACAAAACTTTTTTGTGCATCTGTTTTGATAATTTCTTCAGCGAGAAATGCTTCGGCATTTTCCGCATAATAGTCACAAGCCCAGGCGCATTTATTTATTTCCGCTCTCGATTCGGTGATTGGTTTTCCCATTTCGACAGTGATCATCCGGGCGTAATCTTCAATATTATCCCGGAGCACCTGACCGGCTTTTGCTATCATCACGGCGCGCTCTTTGACCGGAATTTTCTTCCAGCTCTTATATGAATCACCGGCGGTACTCAGCCTGTCAAGCAATTGAGCTTCTGACAGTTCTTGGTAGCTGCCGATATCCTTTCCGTTAAAAGGATTGATTGTTTTGAATTCCATTTTGATTTTGTCCTTAATGTTTTAGTAAAGTTTCAAAAGAAATATTTCATTTTTTTTCTTTGAGTTTTGATATGCAGTTAGTATGAAGTAAAAATATTTTTTTTAAAATATCTTTTGATAAAAATAACAATCATAAATTACTATTGTGATACATTAAGTTATGCAGTCAAACAAACTGCAGAGACTATTTTTTGGGAAAAAAAATCTAAGGGACTTCTGATTTCATTTAAATTCTATTCTTTTTTCTTTCAGCAGGAATTTTTATTTTAAAAATAAAAACAAAATGAAAAATCCTTTAACTTTATATATTACTCCTCATAATATTTACAGATGTGCAAAACGGGTTTTCCCAATCAAGAGGATTAGAGCTTGGTGATATCGTATGGCAGATCGTTATCCCGGATAATCCGGGAACGAGCCTTCAGGATAAACAGATCAGGAGCCTCAAACAGATTCCCGATGTAAACGGCGATAATGTAAATGATGTGATTGTAGCAACTGGAAATTACTGGACGATATGCTACAGCGGAATTAACGGAGATTTACTCTGGCAGTATAGTACTAATTTCGGTACTATAAATACGGGAAGTGTCGAATGGGAAGATGCTTTGGAAATAGCCGATGTAAATAATGACGGTATATATGATGCAGTAATTGGCTGTGCCGGCGGGAATGAAATGGTCTATGCGCTGAACGGGTCCAACGGGAATGTCTTATGGTCTTACGGCAGTCCTACTACGACAAGTGACGGGGATATTGAGTCGGTTAAAATAAAATATGATTACAACAGAGACGGAATAAATGATGTATTGGTCGCGGCAAGCGGTGTTACAAACGGAGGCAGGCATGCGGCAATTTGTCTCAATGCTCTGAACGGACAGGTTATTTTTTACAAAACCCAGCCTCAGCCGTTTACCGATGATATTGTTGCAACTGAATCCGGAGGCGCAATCGGAGTCAACAACAACGGGGCTCCTTACGGTGTTACAGGATTTGATTCTTCCGGAAATTCAGTATGGAGCTATTCCGCTCCCGGAAATATCTGGAGCCTGAAAGAGATTCCTGATGTAAACAGCGACGGAGGCAAAGACATTTTAGGTCTCGGTGGTTTTAACGGATCTGTATTTGCAATTACCGGAAATTCGGGGTCAGAGATCTGGGCGCGTAGTCTCGGGTCCAGCAACAACGGAAAGATACTTCCCCTTGATGATGCAGACGGAAACGGATTTGCAGACTTTACACTTTCAGCTCCGCAGTCTGCATTCAGAATAGATACCAAAACCGGAAATACTATCTGGTCAAATGCTCTTGCCTCATCATATCTCAGGGGAATTGATAATATCGGTGACATAAACCGGGACAGCATCGATGATATTGTCATAGCAACTCAGGTACCCGCCCGGCTGTTAGTTCTTAACGGAACAGACGGAAACATACTCTTCAATTATGATTTCGGACCAACAATTACACAAAGAGGTGACAGGGCTGCAGTACTTGATGATATTGACTCAAACGGTGTCAATGAATTTCTGGGAGGCAACAGAGAAGGCAGAGTGATTTGTTTCTACGGAGGTAACGGTACAATCACTTCTGTTACAAATACAAATCTTCAGGCTGAAGAATTCAGACTTGATCAAAACTATCCAAATCCGTTCAATCCCGTTACAGTCATCAGATATCATTTATCAGCCGGAAGTTTTGTTATCTTAAAAATTTATGATGTGCTGGGAAATGAAGTTAAAACTCTGGTTTCCGGCAAACAGTCACCGGGAAACTATAGTGTTGAGTTTGACGGTTCAGGTCTTGCCAGCGGGACTTACTTCTGTTCATTATCAATCGTAGGGAATAAGACCGGTACTAAAAAAATGGTTCTGTTGAGATGACTTCTCATGACCTGTTTTTCTAAACTATGTTGTCTAGCCGACGAGCCGGAATGGCTTAGTTCGTAAAACAGTTTCTGATGCACAGAATGTTTATCAGGAAAATTTGATCATTCAGATTTTCTTTACCTGATCAAATTTTAATCCGCTGTTTCCTTCACCCTTACCATTAGAAACTTTTCTGCCCAGCCATAAAATTACTTTTCCGTTATACCATCTTGTCCGTTGAAAGGATTTGGTGATGATAGTTCCGGATCTCGGAACTTCTTCTTCGTGAATGTAAAATGGACTGTTTCCGTTGAGGATGGTTGTACGGGGCTGAATCGGCATATTACTTCCGTTGCTTGTACGCGGCATTGAAGACCGCTGCATTTGTATATCACGGTTACTTCCGTCAATATGAACTGATATGAAAGGTATCCAATTTTCAGGAACGGTTGAACCCAATGAATATTTTACAGAAGCGTCAAGATTAGTTGTTGTCTCTGTAATTCCTTCGCTTAAAAAATTGCTTAATTCATTAGCAGCTTCAAATCCATTTCTTGATCCTCCGGAAGGAAGTGTAATAATGCTTTCTATTCCCCATACCATATTTGCCATTTCGTCCCGAATGAGATTTATTTTTTCCAGAGGTTCACTTTGTAAAATTTTCAGGACAGAAGGAGAAAGGAAAAGCCGCATATCTGAATCGCCTACGGTTCCTTCAACACTCATATTAAATAATCTCCATGTTTCCCAATCATCATCCGGACCTTTTCCTGCAGCACGTATAAGTGTGCGGTCTCCAAATGTATCGGTAACGATCATCCCATTAATTTCGCAGATATTTCCTGCCGGCATGGAATAGGGAAGTATAAACCAGTCATTGCTGTATATTAAACCGAACTCTGCAACGATGAGTTTGGCTATGTCAGTTGTGTTAGCATTAATTGCGCCGAAGTCAGTTTTGCGGTCCTCCATTTCCCAGTAACGCGGATTAGGCATTCCTCCGAACGAAACGGGGGCGGGTATAAAAGAAATAAGTTTCTCTTCTTCGGGTATTTCAGCAATACTTTTCTTATCCGTCAGCTTTTCTTTCGATTTATCAATATTAAATGAGTACCAGTCAAGCTGACCTGAAGCATACTGCTCCGCCGAGAGTATGACTTGTTTCTCTGTTGATGTACTGGCGGAACATTCAAATTGATATTCCAGGTAAGGAGAATTCCACGCCGGTTCTTCATTCAGATCGGGTTGATTATATAATCTTCTGAACCAATTTAAAAGAGTTTGCCCGGCATTTATCAGTATGGTTTTATCGCCGGGAGGAATATCTGTATCTGACCGGGCATGTATCCGGGCGTCATAGCTTCCTGTTTGAATGTTCTGCAACAGATCATATCCGTCAATACTTCTGAGCCTTGCCTGTTCAAACAATTGGGATGATTCCTGATTACATAATATCCTTGCCTGTTCTTCAATTGTTCCGTTTAATGAAACGGGATACTCTGATTTCAAAATTGAAGAATAATCTTTAGTCAAACCCGATCCGGAAATTATTTTGAAAAATTGTGTACTGATCTGTATCTTTAAACGGAGTGAATCGGGAATACTTTCTCTCTCTACTTTTGTTTCCAAAGGAATCGAATCATCATAAGGATCTGCATCACCGTCCTTAACGGCATAGCGGTTGACAGTATTTTCTGTTGTAAGTATTCGTGCATCTACCGGTGACCCTGCATCTTCACCTTTAAACTCTCCCATTTGCCATTGTCGCGAAAGCATCCACAAAGCATCACGTATTTCTGCTTTCAGACTCCGCTCAAAATCAGAACTCCTGGGGCGTGGCTCCAGCCTGTTCCATCCTACAATTGTAGGAATGGTATATTTTTTCTCAACTAGAATTGCCGATTCAAAATTGTTTCCCATGTTAGTTCGTCATTTGATTAAGAGTTAGTTGATTCAACCATAATATTCTGTGAAAGTGAAGTAGATATAGTAACCGGGTAAGAACAAAACGCCGTCACTATAGACGGTAAGAATTGTGCATAATCAGTTGTGTCAACATGATCGGGTTCGACAGCCCTGCGCTTGGCTCTGTCAAGCGTATCGTTCAAAGTGTCCATCAAATTCTGCCAGGTCCAATTACCTTTGATTTGCGGAGTAACTGCAAGGAGCAGCGTCTGCGGAGGCATTGCATTGGGCTGATCATAATGAAATGCTATACCGGTTGTTTCACTTTTTGATGGAACTGATTCCGTCCAGTCATCGATCAAAATCCCCGATTGAGTATCAGCAGCATCATAACCTGAAGGCAAGTGCGTAACAATCGATACAATGTCCTTGTCAATTTTCATTTCTTCAGGGAATTCTACGGCTGCCCAGTGGTCATTCACATCGAAAGGTAGTTGCATAGGAGTTAAAGATGTGAAAGCCATATTGATATTTTGATTAAACATAATGACTTCATCAAGATTCGAAGCTCTCTTTCGAACTTTCGCAACGCCCTGAATCCATTCATCAATTATGAAAGGATTGTTAAGGTCATTTACAGAATATCGAATCAGATTACTGCTGTTACTGAATGCGCTGTTTATTTCTTCGGAATTATTTAGAGTAAATTTTGGGATTAGCGTAAAGGAAGAGCCAAGCAAAAGCCTTGCTGCACTGGAATAATTCGATACGAGCTCTTCTTTTTTTCGGGCTTCATCCTGCATCAATTCTTCTTCGGTTGGGTTATCTCCCAAATTTCCTTCCGAAGATACCTTGATCAAGCAGGTTCTTTGAATCTTCAAGACGCTGTTCAATTATTGAAACAACCGAATCTGTCTGGTTTTTGAGGAGCTCATATTCGGCTGAAGTAAAGCCTGTCACAGACACCGGGAATGCTCCTGTTATTCCATAATCGGAAATTTGTTTGAGTTTATCTCTGACTGTATCAAATGCAGTTGAAGTAAACGGTTCGGTTACTTCTGATATTGCCGTAATCAGATCAGTTTTCTTTGTCTCAAGTTCAGAGTATATGATGTCGAGTCGACCTGAAGAAAATGAATTTTTGATCTCATCTGCAAGATAACCTTTCATGTTGTTGTTTAACGTTTGCTGAGCTTCGGATGGAAGCATAAAATCGAGAGCATTCAAAGACCTGCACATGGTAATGATCTGACGAAGATTCCTGATCATGGGAATCATTTCAAAAAATGTTTTTATGCTTTCGTCCCATCCTGTATCTCTTGTGTTAAATTGTATCTCAGGAATTGCTGAATCGGAAATATTATTGCTTCTTTTAAAAAAGTATTCAATCCTTTTTTCGAGTTCTGATGAACCATTTCCAAATGTTTTGTCTGTCATTAAAACAAAGTCTATAGGCTGCAAATCAATTTCCGAGAGCTTTACTGTTGATACAATTATTATCTCACTGCCGGTTGCATCTGCATAGGTACAGGAAACCACACATCTTATTTTATCGTGATCGCCGATCATGGAGCCAAGCCATTTGTTTAATCCCTTTTCAGTCCTTGCTCGCGGAGACATCGTTGATCCCCATAAATTATCAGAAGGTTCGTTTTCGAAATTTATTGCAATACGGTTGGTTATCGTTTCACCTTTTTGCGGTGAGTTAACAATATGCGGTTCGGGAGGATTCTTGCCTTCGGAATAAGATTTTAATATTGCTCCTCCGCGTTCGTAGTTTCCCTGAATGATTTGATATACGCTTTCGGATAATGCAAGATCGCCGATGGCATCGGTAACATCGGCAAGGCCGTTTACTTCAGCAATTATTGCATCAGATTCAGCTGAAGATATCGGCGGCAAACCGCTCACATCATAAGGATAAGATTTTGTTTTTGATGCCTGCAGCAGCGCGTAACCATCTACTACATTGCTTGCAGCGGGACTTCCTGCCGAAGGCGTATCTGACAGCTCGCTGCTGATCAAAGGATATTTATCCCTGAAATCATAAATGTATTCGTCAAGATTGAGAGCTGAATGATTGTCGTGCAGTCCACGCTCAAACTGGTAACCAAGCAGTGAAGAAAGTGTCTGACCATTTCTGATTCCATCCAGATAATATACAGCTTTGCGGATGCGTTCGGATGAAAGATTTACGGACATTGATTCGGTGTTTGTGTCATCGGCATGTGAAATATATGCACTTCTTAGTACTGCACCTGTCAATGCATGGTTTAGTGAATATCCGTGTATATATCCTCCGTTATCAGGGTCTTCGTAAACATTGCCTTTACTTTCTTCCCTGAGCTTTTCCGGGATCTCATCCCAGTCAACTTTTTTCAAAGAAACGGTATCAGGCCTTATATCTTCCAGCCAGCCGAATGCTCCGATGTAAATACCTTTTTGTTTTGATGATTCTCCGCCGGGATTTTTATTATTGCTTCTAAGATACTCAAGCCGCTTTGTGAATATGCCTGTTTGCCATGCATCCAGCCGGTAACAGCACAAGTCAAGATGTTCGGAAAATAATCTTTCGAGCCTTGCAGTAGGCAGGTCCTTCAATTCACCGAGAGCTCTTTTGACATCACTGTCAAAACTATCTCCCAACATGGTCAGGATAGAAGGTTGTTGTACAAAATCTGCAGCTGTCATACTCACATCTGAAGTGACCTCGTGTGGAAATATGTTTTTAACATCAGCCATCATAAAATCCATCTTTGTCATTTCAGGTTCAGTCTTCACGTTGAGAATCGATTGCTCTTTAACAGGTGCTGAGATCAGATCATATTTCTGATACAAAGTATTGACATTCGACCAAACCCCTTGCAGATAAGAATTTCGGAGCATAAGGTAAAGCAATGATGCCGGCCTGGATACGGTTAAGTCGTTTGCGTCTTTGAAAATCTCTTTGTTTATGGTATCAGAATCACTGATAAGCAGCCAGTTGATGTAATTATTTATTCCGTCGTAAGCTGAAATCGTATTCGTTTCTGACAAAGGGTTTTCATCAATCAGCGGACCTGTAAGCTGATTTTGTGAATCGAAGAAACTGACATCTGCAATTTTCGGACGGCTCTCCGGGTCAATGCCGAGATGAATCAGAATAATGTCGCTTAATCTTTTAAATATGGGAACCCATTGAACTGCAGCCCGGCTGTTTTGCATGCTTAGATAATTCCAGGTAAAAGTATCATCTGTGCCTATGCGCTGATAAAACTCAACCGAACTTCCCTGAAGCCCGATCATATTAAGAAGGATTTCATATGCATCGCCGGACATTCCGTAATAATTTACCTTACTTACAAGTTCTTCCCATATATTTTGGATCGAGGACAGTACTGAGTGGAGATTATTATAGTTGGTAAAATTATTTCCGGTTTCATTATCCGTCCATATCCAATTTGAAAAGGAACTTGTCGGCAGAATCCCGTACGGCTGATTTCCTACTCTTATAGCAGGCAAAGGTCCGCGTCCCGTTACATATTGAGTGAAATAATCTCGAGTAAAATTTATTTGATCCTCTGTAAACAACGGATGCATCATTTCATTCATAAAATATCCGAGCGTTCCTGACCACAAGGCAGTATTCATAAACTTTGCTTCCGTTACATCAGTCTGGTTACTGTTGTTTATGTGATACAGAGGTTCAGAGGTAATGCCTAATGCTTCCGCAAAGCGCTGCGCATCACTTTTTTCAAGATCAACATTACTTTCGGAAAAAAGAATGTCACCTGTCTCGACTTCATAGCTTGTTTCATTTGCAAAATCAGCGCTGTTATATCCCGATGAATCATCTTCGGTATTGTTGGTCGGCGTGCCCTGTTTAATAAAAGAAAATCCGCTTGTAGAATAATGATGATTATTGATCAGACCTTCAATAAGTTTACTGCTTTCTTCCGCGCCGCTCGAATTGCGAAGACCCAGCACTACTATTCTGTCAAGACCCCGGGATGCATAAGGCTCTTCAAGAGAAATTCTCAATGCCATTCCGGCTGCTTCTGCTTTCTTAAAATCAAATATCCAGGAGATTTTTTCATTTACAATTATTTCCCCGCTTGTTTCATCCCTTTTTAGCTGGTCTTCTTCCGATGCCGGGTCCAGTGAGACCTGCAGATTATCAGGAATATTACTTCCCGTCTCTTCAAAAATCACTTTCCCCCCGGAATATCCCGTAACAACAAAACAATCCGGCATAATCCTGATATGAGGAGCTTCAGTCCATGATCCTGTTTTGAATTCTGTATAGACGGGAAAGATCAATTCATTCTCATCATCGGCATTCTCATCCCAGTTTGCGGGCTTAGTTTCTTTAATTACCCATGCCGAACGGTTTGCACCGTAAGCGCTGACAAGTGTATTCCAAGCCCCCTCTTTAATGGAATTATCGGTTTCATTGAAAATATTTTTCCAGTAAATTTTTCCGTTTTCATATTCTGTATCCGTAAGTAATTCTTCGTGCGTATGTATGGCAATGTCATCGGGAAAAATTCTTATCCACAATTCCTTTTTGTCGTTGACAGTCTTGAATTTGGTCTCAATTTTGACAGGCAATAAAAGAAATGGATAGGAATCATCGAGCTGTTCAATCAATTCCTTGGGAGAATGCTGGTTCATCTCCTTTATTTTATCATTCAAATTCTCTTCCAGCTTGTCATAATCTTTTTGTGCTTCGTCTATCGATGATTTTGATCTTGTCTGTTCAGCTTGGTACTGAGGGTCCCTGTTGTATCTTATGTTATCGGAGATTCTTTGGTTAAGACTTCTTAGTTTTGTTTTTTCTGATGAAATTTGTTTCGCAAGCTTAAGCCTGGTTTTCCTGATTTCATCAATCGTTTCTTGTTGTTGTTTTAAATCAATCATAACGTTTTCTATAAGTTTTCAAGACAAGTTAAGTGCAGTCTGAAAAAACCATTTAAGTGAAACTTCTGCAAAAAAGAAATTATTGAAGCCGGTCTTACATGTATCTCCGGTTGTATAGCGATACAAAAAATACAGGCAGCGTTCTTCTGGTTTTTAAATTTCTCACAATGACTTAAGCATTTCCCTCGCATGAGCTGCTACCATCATCGGCTTTTGATAGAATATGTATGCCATATCGGCACTGTTATTTCCCCATTGTATATCACCCGGAATATTTGCTTTGATATTCTTGTCGACATCAACACAATTTGTTTCCATGCCGAGATGTCCCCATGAAAGCTCATCCCAGCTGGTTGCATCAGACGGATTTTCAGATTCCGTAACATCGAGCCCGAAACGAGGTTCACCAACAACTTCCTGCAAAACAAAAAACCATCCAAGGTTGCTATCGCCCAGTCTGTCTTTTTCTTCCTGTGTCTCTGATTGGACGTCACCCCTGGCTTCTTCTATGGTCAGGTCAAACCCTAAGAACGTAATGTCGGGATTTACGTTTGCACTATAAGACGGATATAAAATGTTTGTATCATCAAGCCCGCCTCCTCCTGAATCATCCATTTCCAATTGCGCGCTGTCTTCTTTCCACCTTGCTTTTTGAGCAAAGATAATGGTATCGGGATATTTCTTTAAAACATCTCCGCGAACAACCAATACAAGCTGTGACACGTCTCCGTTCGTTTCTCTATTATTGTGCTGACCAAGATCACTTCTCTTTGACCAGGTATGAATCGGAGTAATGTCTTTCAACTCTTCAGACAGTTCTTCTTCAGTCAATCCATCTGTATTTATGAACTTCGATACATCCCAGAACTGCCGGAAATAGCTTCCTCTTTGATCCGTAGGATATTCGCGCCATAACAGCTCTCTTGCAAATTCATGATTCAATCCTACCATATATGCTTCGATGAACGGCTGGTTTGTTTCGAGCAATGAAATTGTATTCTGCGGAATGAGATTAAGATTGGGTACAAGAAACTCCGCCGAAATATTCCTAAGTGGCTCATACATTGGACACTTAATATCCGGATAAGCCATCACAGGAACAATTGCTTCCAAAGTCTTATTTCCAATTTTAAGATTTGGCAAAAATCTTTTTGGAAAAGCTGTAAAGGGGTTTATTGCAGTATTTATTTTAGAAACGGCATTATTAATATCCAGAGGAAATTTTTCCGCCGGCTGCAGTACAGGCTGTCCGAGCAATCCGAAAAAATCTTTCAAAGCATCCCGGAATCCGGACGCTTCGGCGCTGTCGGCACCACCAAAGACAGAAGGAGCTGCCGGTATTGATGCTCCCGGTTCAGTGACAGTAAATGCCGGATTTGGAGGGATCTTATCAATAGTTTCCGGATCAAAGTTTTCTGATAAAAGATTTTCAGCTGTATCACTGACAATTTTAATTCTGCTGATCAGGTAGAGAACAATTGTAAAAAACCCCGCAACCGCCGCGACCGCTGCAACGCTTTTCGTTACAAGAAGCAGGATCAATAGAAGTACTATTAAAATAATTACTGAAATGATAAAATTGTTCTGAATCCACTTTGTCAATGATGCAAAAAAACTTTTTTTGTTTGTCATTTGATCTGCTATTTCATTGTTGCTGATAATCCCATCTGGAGATTGTTTTGGCTTGGCTGCGGTGATATCTCCGTTGTTTAACAATTCAATAATATTCTTACGGTCTTTTTTTAAAACATTGAGCTTAAAATTCTGCATTACGTTTCCGGACGGTCGGGTAAGTCTGCGGAATGCACGACTCAACGCCGCCGTTGGTAATTTACTGTCCTTAATCTGTTTATAAATAGTTGCAGGACTTCCCATAATTTTTTTATTAACAGGTGATGTAATTTGCAGTAATGAATCTGAACCCAGACTGACAATGTCTTTTGAATATATTGATTCACTTACATTCATAGCAAGCTGTGTGAATCGTATTTTCTGGTTAGCAGTAAGAATGTCACCGACCTCTTCCCATGCGGTCCTTACATATTTTTCCTGGTGTTTTTGAATTACTCTCGTGCCGAGCCCCGAAGCAGTCCGGTTACGGGGATCTTTACTAAGATTATTCACCCAGTTTTCATCCGAAGGATCAATGCTCAATCTCTCCACAAGAGCATGCCATTGTCCGTAAAAAGGGGGAGAAACAATGGGTTCCTGCGAGTTTCCATTTGCTTTCAAATCCTCCTGAAGATTGATTATTTCTTCAACTTGTGTTTCGAATTTTGTTTTATCATTTATGTCTGAAAATCCCCTGGACTCTGTTGTCGGAGCTCTAAGCGCTCCTTCCAGACCTACTATTGCATTTTCACTTAAATCGTCCAGGCCGAAATCAGGTTCGTGTGTATCCATGTCACGAATGCCGATTCTCGAATCCATTACTCTCGGTTCAAGCAGGCTGACTAAATATTCAAAATCGCCGTTGGTGCCCGTGCTGAAATACCATTCGTAATAAACCGGATACTCTTTTCCTGGTGTTTCATTCAATGACCATGATGAAGTCAAAGCATCCATTGTGTCGGGAACGTCACTGCCCAATCCCGCAAGCCTTCCGGTTTCAAATGACGGAATAAGAAAAGCAAAATATGCGGATTTCTCTTCAAGCATTCTTGAACCGAACAATCTTGAGAAAGCAATGTCGGGGTTGCTTTCTATGAGGCTATCAAGTGAAGAATTATCAGGTACAGTTTCATTTGAAGTGATTTCGGAATTTGCATGAACATGCGACCATGCCCAGGTTTGAGAAGGGTCAGGAAATACTTCCGAAGGATCAGCCAAAAGTTTGATAGAGGTCAATGGTCTTTGTGCCATTGTAGTTCTTTCAAACTCCTCTTCTTTCAATATCAATAAATGCAGCCAGGGACTCAGCTTGTGATTGCCGGCAAATGTCGGCGAATATCTCCATGGAAAGTCTTCATCATAGAATTCAATGAATGCCAAATAGTTAGGTTCGAAGTCAGTAATCCAGTTGCGCGGCTCTGTCCGGACAATTTCATTACTGTTTATTCCTGTGATGTCTCCCGGACCAATAAGAAGAACAGTTTTGGAAACGTCAGTACCGTTGAATGTCAACTTTACGCTTAGCCCGGCACGTGACCTCCCGGAAGGATTGGAAGTAATATTATTTGAAATACCTCTTCTGACCCACGGGAGAAATGAATATTTTGATGCGCTTGTGCTCATACACTCACCCCATATGCAGGCATTACCTGTAATTCATTTTTTAGAGAAGGATTCTGATTAAATATCTCTTCCATTTTTACTTTTGCTTCCCTTTCACTGGTGAATACATATTCTTCATTATATATAGCCATGTCATTGATGTTCGTAATAGTAAATTTTTCAGAACTCACGGAAACTTTTTGAGTACCGAGCACCGAAGGTGAATTGACTGCCGAAGAAAGTACTGACCTGTTTATTGCATTCCCCCTGAGCATCTGGCTGAAAATGTCACCATGGACTTTAATAAACTTATAGGTACGTTCTCTGTGCAGATACTCAATTTCGTATTCGACTTCTCTTTCAACTACATAGTCAGCCTTTAATTCAGCAGTACCCTCCATACTTACACCTGAATTATAATTCTCAAAATCTTTGTTCGAAAGTTTTTCCGCGTCGGACAGATTAAAAAATTGTCCGGGAGCAAACTCTTCTTGTGTATCATTAAAGCCAATAGAATCCGAACCAATTTCAACTTTTGAAATGCTGAAATTATTATCACCTTCTAATGACTGATTTCCGAATTTTGAAATGGTTAAGTCGAGGGGAACAAGTTTTTGTGATATGTTCAGTATTCCAAAGGGATGAATTATGATCAGGTCATCACTTTGCTCTATGGTTCTTAATGTTACCTGAAGATTACTTTCATCGGGTATATCAGCTCTCCAGTTTCCGGTTTTTGAAAATTCATCTTCCAGCAAAGGCTTTATGTCGATCGGCTGGAGAGTAGTATTTTTGTTGTCTCCGAATGTTTCATTTACGTTTACCTCAACTTTAAATATCACCTTGAAGCTTGCAGTCCCGTTTGCGTGCCATGGTGTCGGTCCGTCAAGATTAAGAAATAAACTGACAGATAAAATTTCCTTATTGAATGCACTCACGGAAAGATTAGCATAGCATTGTGCAACAAAATAGAACGGAGAAAACTGGAAGAGCACATCAAAACCGATATTGCCTTCAACATCAAATTTTGATACACCTACATACAATTCGCCCTTTGCTCCGAACTGAACTGTATTAGACGTTACGGCGAAATAAGTTTCAATAGTCAGCTTCGGATTATTACCCGGGAAGAGACTTATTGAGAGCCGTTCCATATTGCTGATTCCGAGATTTGCAGGCGGATCGTAAGAGGGATGAAATCCCCCGACAGATAATACAAAAACAGGATCGCTTCCCCAGTTCAGACGCAGAGCCATATCTCCTGTCAAAGTAAATGTGAGAAGCTTCGAATCATATATTGATGCATCAAATGAGAGAGAGCAATTTTCAAAATCAATTACTCCAAGAAAATTCACCTGCAGGCTTAATAGTTTAAAATTCTCATCAGGTAAAAGTGTTTTCAAAACTCCAAGGATAGCCAGACGAACAGGGTTAGGAATTTCGATCAGCAACCCTAACTGGACAGTAATTAAAGTAGGAGTTCCCCATCCGAATTCTGCCATCGGTCCAAAGACATACTGATTCTCCAGAACCGGGAAAACTTTTTTTACATCAGAAACAATTTGAACGGCATTGGCAACTATGTCCTCAGGAAAAAGAATATTATCGAGTGTTCCGTCTTTTACACCGGATTGTAATACATCAATTTCACAAGTTCGGTTTATACCGATCAGGCCTCCGACTCCGTTCAAAGTAAATCCAAAACCTAATTGTATTGGAGTGAACTCTGCTGTAATTATGATCAGTAATGAAAAACCATTTGTTCCGTCGGGCATAAGTGTGGTAAGGATTCCGATCGCTTTGATACTAATAGTATCCTGAAATTCCAGTTCCAGTCCTCCGGAGTATTCTTTTTTTTCGTCATCGAAAAACAAAAATCCGCCTCCTGAGAAACCGCTTGAGTCAATTGAGACTGCGATACCGGTGGGAGGTTTGAAAGAAAGATCAACATCAAGTGGACCGAGGTTTCCACCTTTCCCCGGAAAATTAAATCCGGCTGTTAAGCCTATTCCCCGGACCATACCCGATAACGGACCGATCTCTGTTTTGAAATCAATGCCTAATTCAACCGGCAGGGAATTATTGTCTGCTTTTACAGATAATGTTGCCGACTGAATCTCGATCGGACCCGCTTCAACGTGAATGGGGAATTGAAGCTCCAGGCCTCCGCCTCCAATAAAATAAAAACCTTGCTCAGTAGAAATTCCCGCTGTAAGATCAACATCGATTCCGGATCCGTCTGATGGTAATAATGAAGAAATGAATGAGTCAGATTCACTGCTCCCGGGTTTTATTACAATCTTTCCGCCATTCAATTTTGTTTCGGCATAAATATCTAAATTACCTGAGGCTGTTTCTTTTATTCCTAATTCAAGAGACAGAGATTGAACCTCAAATCTGCTTCCTTCTGCAGAACCAAACAGAATTATTGGTGCGTCTGTACCTGATTGGTCTGTAATACTTAATGAAAAAGTTCTTGATGAAGGTGGATCTGTGCCGGATTCAACAGACGGAATAATGCCGGTATAAAATTCTGTTGCGCTTTCAGCCCGTATTACAATGCCCGCTCCTGCTGAAAGATCAAAGTCGGCATCTAAGGTCAATGTAACATTTTCCGCAATCTCAAATGAGACAGGCGAAGTCCCGTTGACATATGGCAGTATGGCGAAACCCGGCTTACCGGAACTGGTTTCGGGAAGCAGAAATAATAAAATGCCGGACTCGATATTAACATCCGATATAGTGTCCTGATATAAGGCATACTTGATAGCCCGATTTGGAATATTGCTGTCTGTGGCATCTGAAGTAAAGAAAGAATAAATATTATCGTCAAGTTTTTCAAGTCTCAGATCTAAATTAAAACCGGCTCCAAGTTCTAGAATAGTTTCCATAAACAGGTTTGTATCAAAATCACTGGTGCCCCATTTAAAATAATTTTTTAGAAGGGGTATTGGGTTGTTAATAACCTCCGAAAAATATTCCCAATGGATTGTTCTTTTCAAATAGGCGGGGCGCCCTGAAGCAGCAGCCGTATAAGTGATCCGGAACAAACCGATCAGCCAGAAGATCCTTCCCCATTTCGGATGATTATCATTAATATAATTCATTACCAGATAATCAATAACCGTTGTGGCAAATTCATTCTTGAATGCCGTAACATCTATGTAGGACGGAAATGAGCTGTCAGGTTTATTTTTGATATCTTCAACCGCATTCATAAAAGCCGATATTTTCCCAAGATAAGATCCAAGATTACTGACATCTATTTCGCCGCTTTCCAATGTGTCAATTATATCCTGGATTGACGAGGACAGATCCTTAATTGGTTGCGGAATCTCAAAAATATCCCAGCCAGTTTCCAGCATAAATCCTGAAAAAGTTTCATTGGAGTTTATCTTATCATTAAAGACAGATAATGCATTCCCAAGTTTTTCGGCTAATACACATATGGAATTTTTTTCGCTCATGATCTTTATGTTGGTTCGCCCGGATAATCTGCATCAAGTTCAGAATGTCTGGAGGGATTGAACTGCTGCACTATTATGTATTTGCATAAATGACAAAAACGGAAATGCCCATATCCATCAATATATTGGGACCTCATTTTGCATTTGGCAGTTGGTCTTACCACATCGCAATTATAACTTCCGCCACCTTCATGCATGCCTATAAGAGTGTGTTTTTTGAAAGAAGAGATACTGACGTCATTTATCGGATATGGTGTTGTTGCCAAACCATCCTTGAATGTCCTTGGGTTAGTGCAATTTCCTGCTTTGCTGCTGAAAAAACGGTCTATATTGAGTTGACCGTTTGGCAAATTACCCGTCCCGTTATTCAGGTATGTCTGTACTCCCGGTAAAACAATAGAAAGCGCAGAACCATTATGCATTTTAGGAAAATATAACATGCTGCCCGCCGGTACCACTCCCAGGTTTTGAAGAAGGGGAGGTGATGCATCATGAAAGGTTATTTCATTTGTGCCTGTATTAATATCCTTTATGAATCCAGCTATTGCAAAGACAGCGTGTCGATTGGAATAGGAGTAAAAATCAAAATTTGCGAAAGGATTAATATTTTTTGAAATTAGTACAGCATCTTCAAACAAACTCCATTTATTTATCTCGCCCGGGAAAAGAGTTAACTTAACCTCGTTTGAAGACAGTCCACCCATTACGATTCCGGGATATAGTACGGAGGATGATTTATCGACCCGAAATAAAACATTCCATTTACAGCCCGAAGCATTGATATTATCAACCACACTCAGGTTATGGGAAAGCTCAGTTATATCTTTTTCAAATTGATTTCCCGGTGAGGATTTACCATTTGTTCTTGTGTTTTCATATTCATCTCCGAGGTCAATGCCATGACATAATTCATGAACAGCCACAGCAGTTAAAGGCTCTATATCATATTTTGATGTACTGGGAGTGTGGTCCACAATAAGGCTGTCAGGAGGCAAAAGAATTTTTGAACCCGGGTCTGTTCGATTTTTGTTCCCTACTGAAGCAGCTGCAAAAACGTTCGGTGTACCCTGATAATTTCCTGCCGCGACATCATCGTTGACAATAACGATAACGAGGCCCTGGTCTGAACCGTCAATATTCCATTTCCTTCCAATTTTATAATTCGGATCAGTTGCATCTGAGTTTTTCAGACACAAAGAATTCAGATATTTGCAAAAATCATTTTTCCAGTTTTGTGAAATTTCTGATGATACCAGTATTTGGTTTGAGGGAATCAGATTACTGCTTATTCTTCGCTGGTCCCTATAGAAGAAATCACTTTCTGCCGGTTGAGATAGAAACCATTTGTTATCTCCGAGAGACAGATTACTTGTGGATGCAAACCTGTCTCCTAGCCTCAATCCATACATCATTCCTAATGTGCAGTCTTTTATTATTGCCCTTTGTCCCGAATCAGACAGCAGCCAATTAATGAGCATATCCGCTTCGAGCTTGTTTGGATCAAACGTCGGATACCTTTGCCATTCGTTAATAGCATCAGCCAGATTTATAAGATTTGTTTTATCCTTTGCAGTTGGCAATCCTACTAAATTTATCAGGTCGTACAAAGAATAATTTCCGGGATTTGAGGGACTTTCATCCTCAATATTAATACCGTAATTTGAGCCTAAGTGTGTAATGCCCGCCTCATTTGAAGGTTCAAATGCCATCCATGTATTGTAATCATCGGTTAATAATTTAAAGGGTTGATGAAGGGATGAATTTCTCATACGCCAGTCAATCCGGGTCACAATCTCTTTAAACTTTTCATATTCTTCCTCAATAAAACCTTCTGCTAAAAAGAGAATATTTTTTTTCTCGATCCCGTAACTTCTAAAAGAAACCCGTTCAACTAACGGTCTGTCGGTGACAAGAGAATCTCTTATTTCAATATTTAACACGCCGACCAATTGGCCGTTTATTGTATCAGTCACTTCGATATCTGTATTTCCAAAAGCGACTCCGGTTACTCTTCCGTTAGGATCTACGTCCGCAAGACCCGGATCGTATGAACGATAGCTGGCGTAGGGATGACCTGTTATGTCTTCAAGATCAATATCCGGCGTCTCTGTGTTGGAAAATTCACCGTATAAAGTCAATTGAAAATCATCAGAACCCTCGTGAACAGTGCTGCTGTTATTTCCCAGGTAAATATTATTTAATACAGAATGTACCCATATTCTTGCCCCCAAGCTGAAGAGTATCCCGGAATCAATATACTCAACTGTCAGGAATGTTACTCCTTCACCGATTGCCTGCAAGAGTCCGGTAGTGCTTACATCCGCCACAGCAGCATCCTCAATTGTGTATGTGCAGCTGTTCGTAATTGGCGGGATAGATACAGAATCATCAAATCCAATTACCTCCAGCTGCAAAACAGGATCAGTGAGAATCAAATGAATATCAGCAGATGGTCGAAGAATAAATGTTTTAAAAGCCATATTAAAATTATTTTTTTAGCTTCCATAAGGAATAGAAATAGAAAAGTAAAATCAATAATTACTAAGCTTTAATAATAAATTATTTCTTCGGATTGTATTTTTGTCGGTGAAAATTCATATTGAGTCCATAATATAATTAATATTCTCATTCGAATTTTAAAGATCGGGTTTATATGAAGAAGATATTTTGGGGTAACTTCGGTAAAACGTTATAAAAATATCAATCTTTAAACAATGCAAATTTCTTGGCACCATTCATTGATTAAATTCCCGTCAGTATGCCGGAGGTTTTTGATTTGTTACTGTAAGATTTTTATGAGATGGAGAAACTGCCTGTGTATTCCGATTAAAACAAAGAATTGATTTTTCAATACATATACCCTAAATTATTACGGTAAAAATAAAACATTAAATGAACAGAGAGAATCCGGTACTTGAGCCGGTTGAAGTGATCGCCCATTTCGACAAACTAAAAATAAAAATCATTAAGTTTAAATGGGGCTCGACGGTTTTCAATGTCTCTGAAATGCTGAGAAGCTGGAAAGTCCCGCAGGGGGAAGGATTTATTATACATTACATCGTAACCTGCAAACAGAAAGACCTGTTGTGCGAGCTCTCATTCAACACCCTGGATATGAAATGGGAGCTGGTTCAGTTTAAGACATTATGAAAATGATATGATTCAATTTAAGATAGATAATTTTGTAATTCATTAGTAAATTAAAAAAAATAAATAAAAAATTATTATGAGTATATTTTTTAAAGCCCGAAGCGGTAATTTTTCAGCTTCATTCGGAATACTATTGATCAGGTTGACACTCGGCTCGATGTTCCTGTTTGCAGGAGCCGCAAAGATCCTTGACCTTAGGGATTTCATAAGATCTGTTCAGGAGACCGGACAGATGAACGATACATTCGCATTCATACTTGCATTCATTTTACCGTTTATGGAAATGATCTTCGGTGCAATGTATATTATAGGCTTGTTCACTCCCATTACAAGTTTCTTTCTTTCGTGCATGACGATCAGTTTTCTATTGGTACTTGGTTTCAGGAATGAAGAGCTTCCGTTCAGCTATAATATTGTTTTTCTTGCCTGCTCGGTAGCAACTATGTTTGCCGGCGCAGGACTAATTTCTTTCGATGCATTGGTGGACAGGAAAGCAAAACCTGTCAAAATGAATTTGCCTCCAAAAGAAACACATACCACTGAAAACTTTACTAATCCGAAAAAAAATGAATCTGACGCAATTTATATAGATGAGAAAGATGTATCACCCGGAGAAGATGTAGACGGCTAGGTGTAATTTTCGGGCATGGATCTTCTGACTAAAGTATGTCAAAATTAAACGTATTCAAAACACCGCAAGAATTTTCAAACGCAACTTCAGAATATCTCGGAATAAAGGAGATCGATAATAATCTAATACTTGGTCTGACCAATGCATTTGAAAACAAATCTAAAGAATATCCTGACTTCAATTTTCTATCTGTTACGAACGACACAGGGATTCAGGCTGTATCTTTGAAGATCAGCCCGAGGGTAATCATATCAGGGGATCACAGGAATACTGAGGCAATCAGAATTATCACAGAATATTATCTGAAGAATAATATCAGCCCGGTAAATGTAATTGGAGAAAAGAAGATCTCAAGAAAATTTGCCGAAACAATTAGCCTTAAACAAACCAGCAAAAGAGAACTTGTTGTTCACCAGCTTGCAAAGACAAACGATATTTCCTTAACTGAGGGTAAACTGGAAAAGGCAAGACTTGAAAACTTATCTCAGATCACGGAATTAAGAATTGAGTTCGATACTGAAGCATTCGGATATTTAAGACTTAAGCATGACGAGTTGATAAATGAAATTGAAGGAAGGATAAAAAGAGAAGCCTTATACAACTGGATTGTTGATGATAAGATTGTATCAATTGCTTCAATCATGAGAAATACAAAGAACACAAGTGTAATAGGATTGGTTTATACTCCAAAAAAATACAGGGGCAGAGGATATGCTTCGAGTACGGTTTTTTCTTTAAGTAATGAAATCTTAAACAGAGGGTTTGCTAAATGTCTGTTGTTTACTGATAAATCAAATCCTACTTCAAATAAGATTTATAAAAAGATCGGATACGAACCGGTTACCGAATTTGAGGATATTTATTTTGAGAAAGCTTCTGCGGGTTAATATCTGAGAAAAGATTAATACTATTTCTGAAGTATCCCATAGTAATGTAAATCCGGTTTCTTTAATAATTGTTCTATATTCTTCCGGACTGAATGTTGGCCAAAACATCTTAACACCAAGCCAGTCGTCTTCGATTAATTATCACGAAAAAATTATTATGAATATTGAGTTACTTTATTTTTTATCTAATACTTTCAATACTCTTTTTAGAATTTGTTCTTTTGATAAATCTTTTGTTACTTTTATATAGTCTCCTTTATATTTAATTACTTCTTTGAAGATCTTGTTATTATGCCAAATACTTCGTTGACAAAATTTAGAAATTAACATCTCTTCATTGGAGGCTCCTTTATAAAAATTATTTTCTTTAATCAATCTATTTTCAAAGATATTTTTTTCTCCTATTAACCAAATACTCTTCATTTTTTTATTCATAATTGAATTTACAAGTTTTGGATATAATGCAAATCCTTCAACGAGCAGCGGAGAACCATAAGTGCTGTGACTTTCAATCAAAAGTTTAATAGCAGGCCATGCCAATTTATGTAATTTTGTTGTATCACTTATAAGTTCTTTCAATGATTTTTTTATATAGTATTCTCTGTAGTCTAATCCATCCATCGGATGATTTTTAGTGACTGTTCTTAATATCTGCCCAACGTCATCAGTGGAAATACAATTGTACTCAAATTTAGAAGCCAGTTTCATGCTTAACGAGGTTTTACCGACCATTGGACTCCCTCCAATCAGAATTACTTTTATACCTTTATACATACAAGTAAATTAAATATTTATTTATACACAACTTCAAATTCTTCGAAGACAACTTCCATATCTTCATTGAAATCAACAGGTTCATTTTTCAGTTCATCGCTAAAAAAACTAATATGTACTTTTCTCCAGTATTCGAGCGACTTATCTCCTTCGCCTTCGGTTGCCGCCATATCTCTATCAACTTTACAAAAGGGGAGCACAGTAACACGATGTGTTTTGATAATGCACTGAGCTATTCCGTCCCAGTCTGTTATTATGCTGATCTCATCAGCTTCAGGCAGTCGTTCATAGTCTTTGTCATACCAGTAAAATAAAGAAGTCGTAGCTTTTTTAACTTCTTCTTTTACTAATTCAGCAAGCAGGTTTGCCGATTGTTTATTATTCGAAAAATGCCAGACATGATATTTTTTGTGAAGGTATTCGGGAAAGGATTGTGTAAACCTGTTCCACATTTCAGTAACGGATTGATGATTAACTTTTCCTTTGGTCATTTCATTTCACTATCAGACTTTCTCTTTCAGGACCCACTGAAACATATTTTATTTTATAGCCGACAAGCTCTTCGATTTTATTTACATAATTTTGTGCGGCAACGGGAAGTTCATCAAACTTACGGCACAAGGATATATCTTCTGACCATCCTTCCATTTCAATATACCTTGGTTTTGCGATTTCCAAAGCCGGAGTCAGCTGAAAATCATTGGTCAGCTTTCCGTCAATTTCATATTCTGTGCAGATGAATAATTTCTTTTGCCCGGATAAACTGTCCAGCTTTGTTAAAGCAATTTCATCAGCTCCCTGAACCTTCGCTCCGTATCTTGTTGCGACGGCATCGAAGTGTCCGATCCGTCTTGGTCTTCCTGTTGAGGCTCCGTATTCATAAGCCATTTCCCTGAGCTGACCTGCTTCTTCTTCAGGCATTTCAGTTACAAACGGACCGCTGCCGACACAGGTTGAAAATGCTTTCATCACGCCAATTATATTGTTGATCTTTTTATTGAACAGGCCGCCTCCCACGGGTGCATAAGAAGCGAGCGTGCATGAAGAAGTTGTAAAAGGATAAATACCGTAATAAACATCTCTTAAAGAACCAAGCTGTGCTTCAAATAAAATCTTCTTACCGGATTCTGCAGCGGTTTCCAGAAATTTTGTTGTATCACAAACATAATGTTTGATCTTATCCCCATATGTATTTACCCATTCCAATACCTCTTCCGCTTCGACTGATTTGCTGCTCCCGTAAACATTTTTGATAAGCAGATTTTTCCAGTTTACCAGATCAGTAATTCTCTTATTTAAATCATCCGGAAAGAACAATTCTCCCAGCTGAATGCTCTTTTTCTGATACCTTTCGCCGTAAGCATATGCAATTCCCCTGCGAGTCGAGCCAAAGGAAGCAGCTCCCAGTCTTTCTTCTTCAAGATTGTCTTCGAGCCGGTGAAAAGGAAATGTGATCGTTGCCCGGTCGGAAATTTTGATATTCTCCGTGTTGATTCCGGATTTTTCGAGCTCTTCGATCTCCTCGGACAATGCTTCAATATCAATTACCATTCCCGGACCGAGAATATTGGTAACTTTGACATTAAAAATTCCCGAAGGGATCAGATGAAGTTTGAAAGTTCCGAACTCATTTACAACCGTGTGTCCTGCATTATTGCCCCCCTGATACCTTGCCACTATGTCAACATTCTGCGCAAGATAATCTACCATCCTGCCTTTTCCTTCATCACCCCACTGAAGACCAACAAGAACTGAAATATTATTTTCCATAATTTTTAATTTTAAACATAAAAAAATCTTCAATCAGCATTATGCCAAAGTGAAGATTTAAAAATATATTTTGAAAGACTAAATAACTTTATCCCGGAGATTAAAACTCAAATACATTGTTTAGTTTTGTCAGCTTAAAAATATTCAATATCTTTTCATTTGCATTAATTATTTTCAATGAACCCTGTGAATTCTTTATTTTTTTTAAACAGCTTATGAGAATGCCCAGACCTGAACTGTTGATGGAATTTAAGCTCGGCAAGGTCGAATATAAAAGTCTTTATGCCGGATTTCATTTCCTCATCTACCAGATCATTAAGTGTATTAAATTGATTTAAACCGACGAACGTTCGCATCAATTTCTATTGATGCACACTTTCCGTCTTCGTTATCAATATATTTCTTTTTTATTTCAGGCATTTACTTTCTTAACTTTTGGTGTTGTAATTTTTGATCTTGTTACTGTCTTGTTTTTTAACGCCTCATTTGCTCTTTCCTTCCAGTCGACAACAATAGCGCTTGCGACGAATACGGATGAATATGTTCCGGTGATTATACCAATTCCGAAAGTAAAAGCAAAGCTCCTGTTAACTTCACCTCCAAAAATAAACAAAACCAAAACTGTCATAAACACAGTGCCGCTTGTAATGATTGTTCTGCTCAATGTTGCATTTATATATTTATTCATTACATCAAGAATATTTTCATTTTTATAGAGCTTTATATTTTCCCTGATCCTGTCAAAAACAATTACAGTATCATTTGATGAAAATCCGACAAGAGTAAGAAATGCAGCAAGCATTGACTGGTTAAATTCAAGACGGAGACCCGGAAAAAGAAAATCAGCAATTGCAATCATTGAAATAGTAATAAGAACGTCGTGAAACAGTGCAATCACAGCTCCGACAGCAAATACAAACTGGAATCTGAAAGACAGATAAACCAAAATTGCTATGAGAGAAAATAATACCGCAAACAGTGCATTTCTTCTGAGCTCAGCTCCGATCTTGGGACCGACTTTATCTGATCTCAATACTTCGAAGTTGTTATCCGGAAGTCTTTGCTTTGATTCCTTCCTGTATCTTGTCAGAAACAAGTTGTCCTTCTTCCTGCATCGGGGTTCTCAGCAAAATTTCTTTATCGGAACCCATCGTTTTTATTTCCATCCCGGAAAACCCGGCTTCATCCATTGCATTACTTAATTCCGAAATATTTACATCTTTCTCAAATTTTATCTGAATCTCCGTACCTCCGCTGAAGTCAATACCCAATGGAATACTTTTAGTGGCAAACAAAATAATAAATCCAATGACGATTACTGAGAGCGATACCACATAGAATATTCTACGCTTTCCTAAAAAATTATAGTTTGTGTTTTCAAAAATCTGCATTATGAATATATATATATTAATGTTTCGTAATTATGAATTTAAAATCAGCCGAAACTGATCTCCTTTCCTTTTTCAATCATTATATCAAATATATAATGAGTGATAACAATAGCAGTAAATAAATTTGCAAGCAAACCGAATATTAATGTCAGTGCAAAACCCTGAATCGGACCGCTTCCAAACTGATACAGAATTATACCCGTTATTATACTGGTCAGATGTGAATCAATAATTGCCGAGAATGCTTTTTTATATCCGAGGTCAACGGCAGTTCTCAACGGCTTGCCGCTCCCAGCTCTTCGCGTATTCTTTCAAATATCAAGAACGTTTGTATCAACCGACATACCAATGGACAAGATCAAACCTGCAATCCCGGGTAATGTAAGAGTCGCTTTCAGCGAAGCCATGATTCCGAGAATGATAAGCATGTTGATTATCAATGCAACGTCAGCGATGGATCCGCCGAACCTGTAATAAAATATCATAAACAATGCAACAAGTATTAAGTGCTGCCAGTGAAGAAAATACTCCGGCACGTATTGAATCTTCTCCCAGTGATGGTCCGATGGACCTTTCTTCTATGATTTTTACAGGAGCAGGCAATGCGCCGGCTTTCAATACGATTTCAAGCAGCTTTGCTTCCTGTACATTTGCCATTCCTTCAATCTGTGAGTTTCCTCCGGTTATTTTATTACTGACTACCGGGGCGGAGTAAACAACATTATCCAGTACAATCGCTATTCTTTTATTTATATTTGCTCCCGTAATTCTGGCCCAGTCGGATGAACCTTCGGCATCCATTTCCATGGAAACGATCGGAGTATTGGTAGTACGGATCAATGTTTGATCTGGCATCAACGATCACCTTACCTGTTAGTTCAGCATCTCTTTTTACTGCATATAACATATGAATTTTTTCTCCGTCTGATTCAAAAGTTTTGTTTGACCACGCAAACTGCAAGATCTGAAGGAATAATCTGCTTTGACATCTTCCCTGTTCAGGATTCTTTCAACTTTATCCTTATCACTGTCCTTTACATAGCCATCTGCAGTTCCGCTTTCCTGATTCAAGCGCAACCAGAGTAAAGAACGGATACTTTGCTTTGAATTCTTCCTCAGACAATTGCGACTTGTCAGTTGAATCACTTTCTGAACTTGAATCAAGCGATGTTAATGAGGTGTCCTTATTTAAAGATGTATCTTTATTCTTGTTTGAGGAATCCTTCTTTTGAGCGATCTCCTTTTTTTCTTTTAAGGAATCCTTCTTAGAGTTGTTAGCAGCTGTCTTATTATCTTTTGAAGAATCTTTTTTATTGCTGGCTGAAGTATTTTTTGAAGAATCTATGGTAGTTATTGATTCATCTTTTGTTTGCAAAGAGTCTTGTGAGATTGTTGAAACTGCGGAGTCATTAACAAAGACGTATCACCAACAAGGATTTTATTTATGGCTTCCATTACTTTTACTGCGCTCTGAGGATCATAAACAAGCTTAAACTCAAGAAATGCCGTTCCTTCTAAAAGTTTTCGCACTTCTACCGGATTGCTTACACCGGGAAGCTCAACGATGATCCTGCTGTTTCCGACTTTCTGAATCTGCGGCTCGGCTACTCCATACTGGTCAACCCTGTTTCTGACGATCTCTACTGCTCTGTCCAGTGCATTATCAATTTCTTTGTTAAGCATTGCTTCAACGTCAGCTTCATTGTCACTGAATCTCTCCGTAATAAGATTTTAAGTTCAAACCTTTTTCCTGAAGCTTTATTTTAAATGTTTCCAGTATAATTTCTTCATTATTCTTGGTATTTTCCTTTACCTCTGCCAGAATTCCGGTCAGTTGCTCATCCTTCTTCTTGGCCATATCTTCAAGAAGCTTTACAATGTCAACATCGAGAACTACATACATCCCTCCCTTAAGATCTAGTCCGAGTTTAAGTCTTTTATCTCGGGCATTGATCAGCTGAACATTATGGCTGTCAATAAATTCTATACTGTCATTGCCTGAGAGATTTTTCAGTTCCTTATTTAAAGTATAGTCCTGATAAGTAGGGTAAAGAAAGTAAATTGAAAGAGCTATTAAGCACAATTGTAATGATAATCCTCGAAAGATTTTTCTTCAATATTTCACTCCGTAATTATTAATTATTGTCTTAAAAGGTTTAAAATAAACAGCATTCAATATACTTTTAATGCTTAGAAATGTCAATGTAATTTATGGATTTCGCAGTCAGTTTTTCCGCAACTGAAGTCTCAATTAACATAAAAGTCCCGTGAAACTGAATTCAAATGTCCCCCTTCATTGGTCTTACTACAAATCTTCAATCATCACTTTCCTTGGCTGATTAAAAACTTCCACGACAATCCTTGCAATTTCATTGGCTGACATCATCCTGTTTTTATATTTTGCCTGGATCTGCTGTCCCACATCGGCGTTTCAACTGCTCCGGGAAGAACGTTGCTTATCTTAATATTATATCTTCCGCACTTCCTCTCTCAGACAGTTTGACATTGCAAGCAAGCCTGCTTTGGTTGCGGCATAAACAGAGCTGTTCTCAAAAGAAGTAATTGCTGCAGTTGAAAGTATATTTATTATGTGTCCCTTTTTATTTTTTATCATCAGAGGTAAGACCGACTTCATACAAAGAAATGATCCCCTAAGATTAGTATCCATTACACAGATCATAATCAAAGCTCTTGGTTTCCGTAAATGATTTGAAAACCGTAACTCCTGCATTATTGATGAGCGCATCTATCCTTCCGTATTTTTCACGGATGCGTTTAGCTGTACTCTGGATGCTTCGTTCCGACATTACATTGCATACAAATGCCGATGCTTCCCTTTCGGCAAATTTGATTTCACTGACAATCCTTACCAAGCCGTGATTTTCTGCGCCCGGTTACTACAACTATATTTCCGCTTTTTGAAAATTCATTCGCTATCTCCTTTCCGATCCCGGTCGAAGCGCCTGTTACCCAGATGACTTTTTGATCCATTATAAGTATTAGGTATTAGGTATTAAGTATTAAGTATTCTGTTTGAGTTTAAAATTCTTGTTAACTGCTATTTGTTATTTGCTATTTGTTATTTATTATTTATTAACTGCTCTTGTATTCTCCCCAAACTTCTCTCAATGCATTCGATATTTCTCCGATCGTTGCATAGCTTTCAATAGCTTCGAAAAAATACGGAAGTAGATTTTCTTTTGAATTTGCTTTTTCTTTTATGACATTCAAAAATGAATTTACCCTGTCATTATTCTCTCTTCTTCTTCAAGCTTCTCCAGTTTTTCAATCTGCCGGATCCTTACGTCGTTATCAAGTTTAAACAATTTATAATTTTCTTCTGTATCGGTTCTGAATTCATTTACTCCAACCTCTATTACTTTTTTCATTCTCCAGATCCTTTTGAAACTGGTAAGCATTCTGTTCAATCTCATTTTTCTGAAACCCATATTCAATAGCTTTGAGAGCGCCTCCGAGTTCATCGATCTTGTTAATATAATTCCTGGCTTTTTCTTCTATTTGATTTGTAAAATATTCTATCAAGATAAGAACCGCCGAGAGCATCCACACTGTCTGCCACACCGCTTTCGTAAGCAAGTATTTGCTGGGTCCGCAAAGCAGTCTGAACTGACTGCTCAGTCGGGAGCGAAAGTGCTTCATCTTTTCCGTTAGTATGTAATGACTGACAGCCTCCGAGCACAGCGGCAAGCGCCTGGATAGTAACTCTTACAATATTGTTTTCTATTTGCGTCCCGGTAAGAGTTGATCCTCCTGTCTGAGCATGAAATCTCAGTTTTAAACTGTCTTTCATCCTTTGCTTTGAATCTTTCTTTCATTATCTCAGCCCAGATTTTTCTCGCAGCCCTGAACTTTGCTACTTCTTCCACAAAATTATTATGAGAATTAAAAAAGAAAGAAACCCGTTTTCCGAATTCATCTGCATTCAATCCGGATTCAATAGCTGCTTTTACATATTCAATTCCGTTTGAAAGCGTAAAAGCAACTTCCTGTACTGCACTTGAGCCCGCCTCACGGATATGATAGCCGCTTATTGAGATCGTATTCCACGAAGGAAGATTCTCGCTGCACCATCCAAAAATATCCGTTATCAGTCTCATCGAGTGATGAGGTGGATAAATATATGTTCCACGCGCAATGTATTCCTTTAATATATCATTCTGAATTGTGCCGGACAGCTTTTTCAGATCGGCATTTTGTTTTTTGGCAACTGCTACATACATAAGTAAAAGCAATGAGGCTGTTGAATTGATTGTCATTGAGGTCGTGATTCTGTCCAGCCTGATCCCGTTGAACAAACTTTCCATGTCTTCAAGTGAATCAATGGCAACACCGGCTTTGCCCACTTCTCCTTCGCTCATCGGGTCATCACTGTCATATCCGATCTGAGTCGGCAGATCAAAAGCAACGGACAATCCTGTTGTTCCCGATTCAGTCAGAAACTTATATCGTTTGTTTGATTCTTCGGCTGTCCCGAAGCCGGCATATTGTCTCATGGTCCATAACTTCGAGCGGTACATTGATTCATGTATTCCTCTTGTAAAAGGATATTCTCCCGGTTTTTCTATTGGATTAGATTCGGTGAGAAATTCTGGAATTATTATTCCGGAATCAGTTTGAAATGATTCTCTTCTGGGTTTGATAGTTCAACGATTTATTTTTTACTAAAATAATAAATATTAAAAGTAATATCAATTTGCCGGTCAGATCTCAGCAGGAAATAAAACGAGTCAATCTGTAAACCGGAATAACGTATCGGAATAAAGCTTGTAAACTTTCCTTGATTCTTTTGAGATAATTTCCCTGTCGTTCCTTACTACAATCTCCCAGGTATCTTTCTCCCAGAACTTAGGTTTTTCCGCTACTTTAATTTCAAATGTTGAATCGTCAATTTTCTTTGCCGTATACGGCGCTCTGAAAAAATACGGCTGGCGTTCATCCTTCATGATATAAAACAATGTATCGTCGTCGAAGCCCGCCGTCAAGGCAACAGTCGAATCCTCATAATAATATACTTTCCCTATGATCTGGTTGAAATTATTTTTGCAGCTTGTAAAGGAAATTATTACATAAGCCGAAATTAAGATTGTAAAGATTTGTCGTTTGATTGAATTCATATTATGATTTATTATTTATTTTGAATGAAACCGTTTAAACGGTTTCTCCCGATTTTCATTGCATTACTATTCCGCCGTCAACGCATAGCGTCTGACCCGTTATATAACCGGATTCATCCGATGCAAGAAACATAACTGTTTTTGCAACGTCTTCGCCTGTTCCGAATTTTTTCATGGGTATTGAATTTAAGATAATTTTGTTTTACTTCTTCGGTTAGCTTGTCTGTCATTTCTGTGGCTATAAATCCCGGTGCCAGCGCATTGACATTAATATTACTTGAAGCAAGCTCTCTGGCGATGGATTTTGTAAATCCAATGACCCCTGCTTTTGATGCTGCATAATTTGCCTGACCTGCGTTTCCTATTATTCCGACAACAGATGTGATGTTAATTATTTTACCGTATCGCTTGCTCATCATGCTTCGCGTAACAGCCTTAGTCATATTAAATACTCCTTTTAAATTTGTATCAATTACAATGTCCCAGTCATCTTCGCTCATTCGCATCAGCAGGCCATCCTTTGTTATTCCCGCATTGTTCACCAGTATGTCAATTTTAGAATACTCCTTTATTATCATATCGGTGACCCCAAGTACGGATTTCAAATCCGAAACATCACACTTATGATGTTTCATGTTTTTTGAATTAAAATAATCTTCATCAATTGAATTTTTATAAGTTACAATGACAGTTGCTTTTTGTCCTGCAAAAGATTCTGCAATCGTTTTTCCTATTCCTCTCGAACCACCGGTTACTAAAACTATTTTATCTTTGAAGTTTGACATCATGTTAATTCGTTTACTGGTTAATTTGTTTATTCATTAATTTGCTTATTGGTAAAAACTTTACGGCTGATTACTTGATTCTATAAACTCGGGTTTATATTTTGGATCTGATATTTCTTCTGATAATTTTTCTTAAAGTGCTCGGTTCAAAAATTCATATCCCTCTTCTCCCAGAACAAATTTTATCTCCTCTGTCATCGCTTCAAAAACTGACTGTGTGAAATTTTCTTCGTGTCCGATGCCGCAGTAGTCAAGACGCCCCGAATGTTCATCATCATAAGTCAAGACATTGTCAATGATCGTCAGGGGATACATGATGCAATACTTTGGCTTTATCTCCCATTTATGAACTCCTTTTTTTACCGCAAGCACCTGAAGCGAACAGTAATTATTTTTATCTTTGAACACACATTGTGATGTTCCTTTTGAATTAATATAAAGCTCAGTGCCTATTGCATATCCGGACGGGAAATCCTTATCATCTTCAAGTTCTTTTTCAAACCATTTTGAGGAATCTTTCGTCTGAAACTCATCCATCACATTTTTTATTTCATTTTCATAATTCATTATCACCGGCTGAAAGTCCCTGTCCATATAGACTCCCCAGTTACAGCATTGTCCTCCGCATATTCCGACATCACACCCTTTTACAAATCCTTGTGTGAATATTACCGGATCTATTTTTAAACCTTTGAACTCAAGAAATTTTTTTTTCTCAGACATTTACAAAATTATGATTTTTCAGATCTTCAACAGTTCCGATGTTAAACAGCTTCACATCAGGGTTTATTCTCTTTATTAAACCGGTGAGCACCTTTCCCGAACCAATCTCATAAAATTCCGTCACGTTAAATCCATTGATCATGTTTTCTATCAGTCCCTGCCATTTTACAGGCGACATCAGTTGTCTGAACAGTGAATTTTTTATTATGTCCTTATTTTCCACAGGTTCGGCTTCTACATTAGTATATATCGGTATTTCGGCATTCTTAAAATTCATTTTGTCAATTGTAACTCTGAGCGCTTCGGCTGAAGTAAGCATCAGTTCTGAATGAAATGCACCGCTTACCTGAAGCCATTTGACAAGCTTGCTGTTATAGGGAGCTTCCTTTGCGATCTTCATGGCCCGGTGCACTGCATCGACATCTCCGGAAATAACGATCTGTCCCGGAGCATTATAATTTGCGGGCTGTACTATCTGATGTTCGCTCGCCCGCTGACAAATCTCCTGAACCTGCTCCGGTGTAAGTCCGATCACAGCTGCCATTGTTCCCGGTCTTTTCACTCCGGATTCTTTCATCAGCATTCCTCTTTTTTTTACAAGCCGTAATCCGTCTTCGAAGCCGATCGAGTTTGCATAAACATTGGAAGTGTATTCGCCTAGCGAATGTCCCGCGGTCGCATCTGCTTTTAATTTATTTCCGATAAGCTGAAGAAGTATATATGACTGAACAAATAATGCCGGCTGTGTGATCTGAGTCTGCATAAGTAAATCTGACGGGCCTTCAAAAGAAATTGTACTAAGAGGCATTTCCATGATGTCGTCTGCAAGCGAATACAGATCTTTAGCCAGGCTGAACTTATCATACAGGTCTTTGCCCATCCCGATAACCTGCGAACCCTGTCCCGGAAATACAAATGCAATTCTGCTCATCAATAAAAAAATTTTAGAGCAAATTAATTAAATTAAAGTGTTAAATCAATTTCAGAATAAAAAAAGGAATGTCTGAAAAGACATCCGTCATAAAAATACCAACATGTTTTGGAAATTATTTTATCAGGATAATTTTTGTTGCTGATGTAAATTCGCCGGCATTTATTCTTACAAAATATGCACCACTGTTCAGATTACCGATGTTGAAATTTTACTTATAACTTCCGGCGTTCAGATTTTCATCAAATAATTTCATGATCTCTCTTCCCGTCAGGTCATACAGGAGGTGTTCTCAAGTCTATCCTTTTGATTTATCAGTAAGTATCTGCATCCGTCAAAACTATTTTAAATTTTACATTGATTTACCAAGTCAATTTTTTCTTACAATCTATTTACTTAATTTTATCCCAATCAAATTATTTTAACTATGGCTGACAAAACCAAACAGGAAAAAAACATCACTTCTCTTTCCCGTGAAAACAGGATCTTCAAACCCAAAAAATCATTTTCAAAAAAAGCTTACATAAAATCTTTTCAGCAGTATAAAAAGTCTTATGAAAAGTCGATCAAAGATCCGGAAAAATTCTGGGCAAAGATCGCAGAAGAACTGCATTGGTTTAAGAAATGGAAAAAAGTCTTGCAATGGAAAGCCCCGCATTCACAATGGTTTACGGGCGGTAAAATAAATATTTCATACAATTGTCTGGACAGGCATCTTTTAACCCACAGGAAAAATAAAGTTGCTCTTTTCTTTGAAGGTGAATTCGGTGATACTAAAACTCTGACATACAGTCAGCTGTCAGCCGAAGTGAATAAGTTCTCGAACGTTTTAAAAAATCTTGGAATAAAAAAAGGCGACAGGGTTTGCATTTATATGCCGATGATCCCGGAAGCCGTCATTGCTATGCTCGCATGCGCAAGGATAGGAGCAGTTCACTCGGTAATATTCGGCGGATTTTCAGCGAATGCGTTGGTTGACAGGATAACTGATGCAGAGGCGTCAATGGTGATAACTGCCGACGGCGCATTCAGAAGAGGGCAGATTGTTCATTTGAAAAATAATGTTGATGAAGCTGTTCCTCATTGCCCCTCAGTAAAAAATGTTATTGTAGTCAAAAGAGTCGGCAATGAAGTCAAATGGAATGAATATCTCGATAAGTGGTATCACGAAGAAATGGAAGGAGCGAGTGAAGTTTGCCCGCCCGAAAAACTGGATTCCGAACATCCTTTATATATTCTCTATACAAGCGGAACGACAGGGAAGCCAAAAGGAATTCTTCATACGACAGGCGGCTACTCGGTTCAGACTTATATTACAACCAAATATATTTTTGACATCAAAGATGAAGATGTATTCTGGTGTACTGCAGATATCGGCTGGGTAACCGGACACAGCTATGTTGTTTACGGACCTTTGCAGAACGGTGCTACTGTCTTTCTTTATGAAGGAGCTCCTAATTTTCCCAATCCCGACAGGTTCTGGCAGCTGATCGATAAATATAAGATTACAATTTTCTACACTGCTCCGACTGCGATCCGCGCATTCATAAAATGGGGGAATCACTGGGTGGAAAAATATAAGCTGAATTCTCTGCGGCTGCTCGGAACTGTCGGCGAGCCGATAAATCCCGAAGCATGGATGTGGTATAATAAAATGATAGGTAAAGAAAGATGTCCGATAGTTGATACATGGTGGCAGACTGAAACCGGAGCGATAATGATTTCGCCTTTACCAGGAGCAACTCCTACTAAGCCGGGCTCGGGAACACTGCCGTTTTTCGGAATCGAGCCCGAGGTAGTTGATAAGAAAGGAAATAAAGTTGCCAAAGGAAGCGGCGGACTGCTTGTAATAAAAAAACCGTGGCCTTCGATGCTGAGAACAATTTATAAAGATGATGAACGGTATAAGAAACAATACTGGAGCGAATTTCCGGGAATTTATTTTACCGGTGACGGAGCGAGAAGAGATAAGGACGGCTACTACTGGGTAATGGGAAGAGTTGATGATGTTCTGAATGTAAGCGGTCACAGACTCGGAACTGCTGAAATCGAATCCGCGCTTGTCGCACATCAGAAAGTTGCCGAGGCAGCAATAGTGGGCAAGCCCGATGAAATAAAAGGAAGCGCAATATGTGCATTTGTAACTTTGGAAAGCAGCCATTCGCCTTCAGACGAATTAAAGAATGAACTGCGTGACTGGGTTGTAAAAGAGATAGGAGCGCTTGCAAGACCGGATGAGATCAGATTTACCGACATGCTTCCAAAAACCCGCAGCGGAAAAATAATGAGACGTCTGCTCCGCGAGCTTGCACACAGCGGCGAAGTAAAAGGAGATACGACTACGCTTGAAGATTTTTCTGTGCTGGAGAAACTGAGAGCGGAGGAGGAGGAGTAGTTAATTAAGAATTAGGAATTAAGAATTAGGAATTTGGTAAGATATTAGATTTTGGATTTTAGATTTGTCATTCGAATTGTCATTCCCGAATGCTTTTGTCGGGAATCCAACAATTTTTGATTTTAGAACTAAATGTTTGAGTATTAAATTAGAATAGTAAGTTTGGGAAAAACTAAGATAGTATTTTTGTTTGGTTCAGGCATTTCAATTAAAGCAGGAATGCCAACTACCGAAGATATAACAAACAAAGTTTTAAGTAAAAGCTTCGAAAATAAATTTTTCGATAAAGAAAATATTTGTGATATATATTTAAGATCTATTCAGTTCGATCCGAATGATGACAAAGAGAATCTAAATAGAATAATTTTATTCATTAATAGGATAAAATTATTTATTGACAATTATTATAATTCTAAGGATTTAATCAATAGTACAAATTATGAAGACATTTATTTTGTGATTGATCAAATTGTTCAAAGTATCTCAGGTAATTACGAAAATCCTGGTTTGAAACCTATGATAGATAAAATAAAATCCGATTCTTTTTTCTCTTTAAACGAAATCACCAGTAATGAAAAGTTTGAATGGAAACCATTTTTTGAAGATGCATTAGAATATATTTTTTCAATCATTATTAATTTATTAAATAAGGAAATACATAATACTAATTACTTAGGGTTTTTAAAAGACTTGTATGAAGACAACAATATTGAATCAATTGATATATTTACTCTGAATCACGATTTAGTTTTAGAATTTTTTTTTGGGTCACAAAACATTAAATATGGTGATGGTTTTGTTACCGATACTTCAGGGAATGGAGAAAAGTATTGGAATCCGGAAATAGGGTACAATAATGAGAGAGTTAAATTATTTAAATTACATGGCTCTATTGATTGGAGGATTTTGTTTGAGAAAAATGGCAATATGACTTTGATTAAGGCCTCTAACAATTGGGAGCTGAATGGGAGAAGGCTTTTTTATAGTCCGCTATTAATTGGAACTACTAACAAAATTTTAAAATATTCTACAAAGTTTTATTTTGATAATACTTTTAGTTTTTACAACTCTTTGAATAAAACAGAAAATTTAATTATTAGTGGTTATGGATTCAAAGATAAGGGGATAAATTCTCAAATAGGTAATTGGAAAACAAAAACTGATCATTTTGATAAGTCAAAAATAATAGTTATTGACAGGAATACTGATAATATAAACCATTTAACAAAATACGATCTATCTCAGGAAATAATTGAATATTTAAAAAGGGATTCAAATAAAACTTTATTCCTGTTAAAAAAAAATATAGAAGATGTTTTATGGAAAGATTTAAAAGCTATTATTCGTTAGAATGAATGGTATTTATTTAACTCCCCTCTTGAGAGGGGCCGGGGGTGTGTTTCATAAGAAAGTCAAATTTCAAATAAAGGGAAGGAGATATATAAAAAATGTCACGAAGAAAAATCATTCCATACAATCCCTCATTAAAACAATTGCACGAAACCTCCGCAACAACAGCACTATGTCAGAAATTATTTTATGGAGTAAACTCAAGGGCAAACAAATGATGGGATTTGATTTTCACAGACAGAAGCCATTAGATAATTTCATAGTGGATTTTTTTTGTAATGAACTCATGCTTGCAATAGAATAGATGGTTCAACTCATAATGAAAAAATTGAAAAGGATAAAAAGAGACAAAGAAAGTTAGAGAGTTTTGGAATAGAGTTTTTAAGATTTCAGGATGAGGATGTGAGATTTAATCTGGATAATGTTCTGATTACAATTGAAGGCTGGATTAGAGAACACACCAAGTGATTTTAGATTTGGGATTTACGATTTGGGATTTTAAATCATTGGTTCGAGTAGTTAAAAAAAAATCTAAAATCATAAAATCTAAAATCTAAAATCTCCCGGAACTTTTTTTTATTTTACCTTTATAACCTGCAACAATTTTTACTAATCTCAAAAAAATAAAAGTGAGAACAATAAAGGCGGTAAACAGAATCTATCTTTCCTTAGTAACTCTTTTCGTAATATCCATTTCTTCCTGCAGTGATAATGTAACAAATTCCCCTGACAACAGGGATGCTTATGAAATTAAAGTCTGGGATTATTCAGACAATCATTATTTTTTAGATACCTTATATAAGCAAAGTTTTCTAAACTATTATGAAGGCGGACCTCTCAGTCTCCATACTGATAGTTTTGCTGTTGATGAACAAAACTTTGAAGTATGGGTTCAGACTGATGTTACGACAATTAACTACCGAAGAGCTGTGCTTAACATTAACCTGCCTGCTCTGCCTGTTAATGGATATGACGATACATTAAGAATTCCAATTTCGGAACAAGGAGTTAGTGATAATGGAATAGTAAGGAAACTGTCACAGTCAGAATATGTATTGAATAAATACGCCGGATATATTTCGTTGAAAATAAATTTACCGGAAAATTATTTTGCCGGAGTAGCATACAGACGACCGGTTACGGGAGAACAATTTGGAACTATAAGCACTGATACAAATGCTTTACCTACAGGACACTTTGATTTTAAAAATGATAAAGGTTCCGAATCTTGTTCCAAATGATTTATTAGCATGGGAATTAAAATTGAGAAATATTTATCAGCTTCCGATAAAAAACATTTCTCAGAACGGTTTTGAATTTGATACCAGATATATAAGTAACGGATATCTTTCCTCTACACTTCCAAATATAAGCACTCCTTTGATAACAATTTTAGGTTTGGATAAATATACAAGCGGAAGGAGCGGACCGCCGGATGGATAAGTTTGATTTTATTCCGGGCTATACGATAGACCAGACAAACGGCTGGATAATATTTCCGGATTTAAAACCCTTCTTAACGAATTTACAAAATTTTAATCCGCCAATTGATACAATGTTTATTGTATCCTCAGATTTACAGCAAGCAAAATTGAGCGCAACAATCCAAACGCTACAAATATATTCTCTCCAGCGGATAAGTAATTAAATTTGAGATTCAGCTCCGGATTAATTTTAAAAAGTTTCCCAAATAAACAAGATGGTTTGATAATGTCCTCTTTCTAACCGTTAATTTAAAATAAATTTTCTAATTACTATTTTCTAAAAAAGCTGATTTCCAATTCAGTAATAACGAAAATCAATATCAAATTAAGATCAAACACCTCAGAATTTTCTAAAATTCAGAAAAACTTTCCTTGACATTATTCACGGACAATTGCTAAGTTTGTTCGTTGGCGTTAATGATTTCAATTTTTAATACTTAAAATTCAATCGGTACTCCCCGGTATACTTTATCAAATCTTAACGCCAATCCAACATAACGATAAAGGTCAGGCAATCCCTACATTTATCGGGGAGTATCTTTATTTTACAGGAGAAATAATGATACAACACAAACAACTTTTGTTTTTAAACTGCTCTGCCCTCAAATTGATTTTCAGAAAAAATAATCATACAAAAAATATTGAAAGGAAACCCCAATGAAAAAATTAATCTTCACAATTTTTATTTCGATCTTTTATCTCATTTTCTCAAACGGAAATTCTTATTCCGCAAATGAGCAATTCAGAAGTGTTGCTTCGGGTAACTGGAACTCAACATCCACCTGGGAAATGTCATTAAACGGCTCAACATGGTTTGCAGCCACAAGTACACCGTCCGATACAAGCGGTGCGATTACCGTTCGAAGTCCGAATACAGTTACAGTCACTGCAAATGTCAGTGCAGATCAGCTGACTGTCAATGGCGGCGGAACCATTTCAATTAACGCTGGAATTTTCTTAACCATAACAGACGGTGCCGGAACAGATTTGTCTTTATTTTCGGGTAGTACGATATCCGGCTCAGGTACTTTGCAAACACAGGGAGCAAACGTAACTGTAATTAACCGAAACGGATCTAGTCTTTACTGCAGCATTCAAAGTCAATAGCGGAATTACAACATCCAATGATGATGGTGGTCCTTATATTGCAATATATCAGGGATCGGTTACGATAGACGCAGGAGCAACTCTGACTACTCAGGCGGGCGGTTATTCCAATCAGGCAAACGGCGCAGTTACAAATAACGGAACAATTGCCGGAAACAGATTCATAATGCAGGGAGCAACTTTAACAAATAACAATTCGATTGCGCCGGCAACTTTAGAATTTAATAATACAACGTCACTCGCCGGAACCGGAACTTACACCGGCGGCGCGATCTCAATCGGAGGTTCAGGAAATGTTTCATTGGCAAATGATTTAGGTTTTGCACCGTCAACTTTTACAATAAATAACGGAGGGGTATTAAATCCAAATACAAAAATTTTTACTTTTAGTGCAGGAACTTGTTATGTTACAGCCGGAGGAACAGTTTTTAATTCAGGGACATTCCGTACTCAGAATAACGTGAGTATAATTGTGAAAGCTAACTCAAATTTTAATGCACCAATGAAAGTAAATACAGGAACAACGACTTCTTATGATGACGGCGGTCCATATATTGCAACTTATAAAGGGACATTAACAATAGATGCCGGCGCAACGATTACAACTCCAAATGGAGGATATACAATTCACGCGAGTAATACTCTTACGAACAACGGAACAATTACAGGAAATAGTTTCACAATGGGAGGTCTCTCGATGACTAATTCAGGTACCATTGCTCCTTCTCTTTTTAATTTTGATGATACAACAACCTGCAGCGGAACGGGCTCATATGCAGCAAATACAATCACAATATTAGGCGGTTCGCGTGTTACTTTATCAGGCGGCATAACTTTTTCTCCAGGAACATCTTTTGTAATTAATAACGGAGGTGTATTTAATCCCAGCGGGGAAAATTTTACATTTACTTCCGGGACATTCCTTCTGAATACGGGAGGAATAGTATCAGGAACAGGAGTAAATGCAGGAACAATGCGCACGCAGAACAGCGTGAGTTTTATTTTCCGAAACGGTTCAACTTTTAACAGCAGGGTAAGAGTCCTGTCGGGTACGCTAACAGCATATAACGATCAAGGACCTTATTTAGCAATTTATTACGGAACCGTTACCGTGGATGCCGGAGCAACATTTACAGTTCCAAATGGCGGATATAATACTCAGGCAAATAATACAGTAACAAATAACGGAACGATAACAGGAAATGCTACATTTACAATGCGCGGAGGATCGATGGTTAATAACGGATCTATCAATCCGACCAATCTTAGGTTTGATTCGACAACTGCTGTTTCCGGAACGGGTACATATACAAGTAACACAATTACAATCGGAAGCACGGGTAACGTTTCCTTATCAAATAACGTGACCTTTTCTCCAACCGCTTCTTTTACAATATCAGGAGGAGGTGTACTAAATCCGAATACGAAAACTTTTAATTTTAATACTGCTACATTTTTTGCTAATAACGGGTCAACCATATTTAACTCAGGAACATTCCAAACACAGTCAAACGTAAATTTAATAATCAGAGCCGGCGCAAATTTCAATGCTCCTTTGAAAGTTAATACGGGAACATCAACTACATATGATGATTCAGGTCCTTATGTTGCAGTTTACAAAGGGACAATAACTGTGGATGCGGGAGCAACCTTGCAGACCGGTAACGGCGGTTATACGATTCAGGCATTTAATAATGTGACGAACAACGGAACAATGTTTTCGTTCAACGGCGCCATAATCAGAATGAGGGGTTCTACATTAACTAATAATGGTTCAATCTTTGGAGGTAATTTTAGTTTCGATTCCACTACAGCTTTGGTCGGATCAGGAACAAATACAAGCAATGCAATATCGATTACCGGATCAGGAAATGTTTCATTGTCAAATGACGTGACAATTTCTCCCGGCTCAACTTTTACGATTAATTCAAACGGAATATTAAATCCAAATACAAAAGTTTTTACATTGGCATCAGGTTCTCTTGTTCTTAATTCGGGAGCAACAGTACAAAGTTCGGGTACATTTCAAACGAAGAATAATGTTAATCTGATAAACCGAAGCGGTTCAAACTTTAGCGGTAGTCTGAAAGTAAACACCGGAATTGCTACCTGTTATGATGATAGTCCTCCATATGTAGGTACATTAAATGGTTCAGTTACAGTCGATCCCGGTGCAACGCTCAGGGCTAATAACGGAGGCTACTCAATTGTATGCAACAATGACATTACCAACAACGGTACAATCACAGCTTTTGGCTCTCAACCCTTTAGATTTTTCGGTTCAGGTTTAGTGAATAACGGTATCATTTCCAATTTGGCTTTCAATTTCGAATCCGGCTCACACACACTTCAGGGCACAGGCTCATGGACTACGAATGCAAATGTATTGAACGGTTCGACTGTGACACTTGCAAGCAATCATCAGATGCAAAGTGTTTCAATTAGCAGCGGAGGAACATTTGATGTACTTACGTTTAAACTTTCACTTACGGCATCTAATCCAATTGGCAACAACGGAACTTTTAATACTCCCAACGGGACAGTGGAATATAACGGAACTTCAGCACAAAGTATTTCAACTGCCAATATTACTTACAAGCGGTTAAGAATTAATAATGCTGCAGGAACAAGCTTGATCGGAGATGTTACCGTTACCGGTTTATTAACTGATCTTCTCGGACATTTAAATCTTAACGGACACATACTGACACTTTCAACAGCAGGCAGTCTTTCAGAGACGCCTGGAAATACAATTAACGGAACATCAGGTTATATTACAACGACAAGAACACTGAATTCACCTACAGCCTTGGATGTCGCCGGTATGGGTGCTGTTCTTACGACAAGCGTAAATCTGGGAAGCACTGAGATCAGAAGAGGGCATGCTGTGCAAAATGGTTTATCGGGCAATACGAGCATACAGCGTTACTTCGATATCATACCAACGACCAATACCGGTCTTAACGGAACACTGGTCTACAAATATGATGACTCGGAATTAAACGGAAAAGTCGCAGGAGCATTATCATTATTCCGTTCGACAAATTCCGGCTCGAGCTGGACAGCACAGGGCGGAACTGTGAACACATCGACCAATTCGATAACACTGACAGGCATAGATGCATTTTCAAGATGGTCGGCAACAAGTCCTAATGCTTCAGCTTCGCAGTTAAATATCATTATGCAGGGATTTTATAATACGGGAACGGGCAAATTGAATATGAGAGATACAGTAAGGGCATACTTAAGAAGTAATTCCAGTCCGTACAATCTTGTTGATTCGGCAAAATCAATAATCGACTCGGTAACATTTGCGGGAAGTTTTCTTTTTGCAAATGCGCCTACAGGGACATATTATCTTCAAATGAAACATAGAAACTCAATAGAAACCTGGAGCAAAGCAAACGGAGAATCTTATACATTAGGCAGTCCTTTAGTTTATAATTTCACGACAGCAGCGGCACAGGCATACGGGAGCAATATGATCCAGGTTGGACCGAAGTTTGGCATATTCAGCGGGGATGTAAATCAGGATGGAGTAGTAAATGCAATAGATGTAAGTGATACAGATAATGCAGCATTTAACTTTCTAACGGGTTATATCCCGACTGATGTGAACGGAGACAGAGTTGCAAATGCACTTGATGTTGCAATAGCCGATAACAATGCATTTAACTTTGTCGGCAAGGTGACGCCTCCGTGATTATGTCAAACGTCAAACGCGAGACGGAAGACGTGAGACGTAAAAGACGTAAGACGTAAGACGTAAGACGTAAGACGTAAGACGTAAGACGTAAGACGATAAGTATTTCCTCTATCAAACATATTAGCGCCAAACCAGCTTAACTGATAAAGATTTACTCAGATACTCGTAATTTTTATTATTATAAAAAAAGTATTTCACTAAATATTTTGAAGAAAAAATATTAAACTCCATTACACTTTTAAAATGGTAAATTATTTTTTTAAAAAAAGTAAAGGAAACTACAACATGAGAAAATTTATTCTAACAACTCTTGTATCAATCTTTTATTTGCTTTTGGCTGGAAATTCATATTCCGCAAATGAGCAATTCAGAAGTGTCGCGTCAGGCAACTGGAACTCAACATCAACGTGGGAAATGTCATTAGACGGATTTACCTGGTTTGCGGCGACCAGTACTCCAACAGATACAAGCGGACCAATAACAGTCCGAAGTCCAAACAGCGTAACAGTCACAGCCGATGTTAGTTCAGATCAGCTTGTCGTTGATAACGGTGCAACAATTTCGATCAATAACATAATCACTCTGACAATTACCGACGGACCCGGAGAAGATCTCACATTGAATGGCGGTGGGACTATGTCCGGAGCGGGAACATTGCAGACACAGGGTACTGACATAATTTTGAATATTCATTCTGGTTCAAATTTTAATGTAGCCCTGAAAATAAATACCGGGACAACATCTGCGTTTGATTCAGGAGGTCCTTTTACGGCAATCTTTTATGGAACAGTCACAGTGGATACCGGTGCGGTTCTTCAGGTTAAACCAGGCGGATATTATATAGAGACAAGAAATTCAGTTACAAACAACGGCAACATCACCGGAGGCGGCTCGACATTTAGAGTGAGAGGAGCGACTCTGGTAAATAACGGCGACATGAATCCAACCAACCTGAATTTTGATTCTACAACATCATTGTCAGGGACAGGTACCTTTACAAGCGCTGCCGTCAATATAAACAGTTCGGGAAATATTTCGCTTTCTGGCAACGTTACTTTTTCGCCGGGAGTTTTCACAGTAAACAGCGGCGGGACATTAAATCCCAACACAAAAATTTTCACCATAAATTCAGGAACATTTGACTGTAACAGCGGCGGGAACGTCTCCAGCTCCGGCACTTTCCGGACTCAGGGGAGTGTGTCTCTAAGACCAAGAGCAGGTTCGAATTTCAACGGAACACTTAAGGTGAATACCGGAACAACTACCTCCAGTGACCAGGCAGGTCCATATACAGCATTTTTCAAAGGAACAATAACGGTTGATCCCGGGGCAACACTAATTGTCCTCGCCGGCGGATATTATATCCAGGCTCTGAGCAGCGTAATAAACAACGGTACAATAACAACTGGGAACGGTTCGACATTCATAATGAGTGGTGCTTTATTAACCAACCTCGGAACGATCAGCGGAAACAATTTTAATTTCGATTCAACTACTGCAGTTACAGGAACCGGATCATATTCTGCAAACATTATCAACATAAACGGAAGCGGTCAAGTAACTTTATCAAGCGGAATTACTTTCTCCCCCGGGACATATTTTGTAATTAATTCCGGAGGTATATTTAATCCCAGCGGTGAGTCTTTTACGTTTACTTCGGGCACATTTATTTTGAATTCCGGAGGAATCGTATCCGGAACAGGCTTAAATGCCGGAACAATGCGGACACAGAATGTAGTAAGCTTCATATTCAGAAACGGCTCTACATTTAACAGCAGACTAAGAGTCCTTTCAGGAACTCTGACGGCTTATAACGACGGAGCGCCGTACAGTGCGATCTACTATGGAAATATAACAGTCGATGCCGGAGCAACGCTCACGGTTCTTGGCGGAGGTTATACTTCCCAGGCAAACGGAATTGTAACAAACAACGGGACAATTACATCAGGCAACGGCTCGACATACATAATACGCGGTTCATCTGTGGTAAATAACGGTGTAATAAATCCGACAAACTTAAATTTCGATTCCACAACAGCGATATCAGGTGCGGGAAGCTTTTCTGCCAACAACATTAATATTAACGGTTCGGGAAATGTCTCTCTTGCCGGCAATGTAACATTTTCTCCGCTACAGAATTTTACGATCAATTCCGGCGGCATATTGAATCCGAATACAAGGACTTTTACAATGAATTCCGGGACGCTGACAGTCAACAGCGGAGGTAATGTTTCGAATTCAGGGACGTTCCAGACACAAAGCAATGTAAGTCTGGTTGCACGGTTGGGGTCAAATTTTAACAGTCCTTTAAAGGTAAATACAGGTACTGCAACTGCTTATGATCCCGGTATTCCCTATACAGCCTTTTTTAACGGAACCATAACTGTAGATGCAGGCGCTACTTTGTCAGCTCTCGCAGGCGGATACGGATTCATTACAAATGGAAGTGTGACAAACAACGGGACAATAAGTTCAGGCAACGGGTCAACCTTCACAATGAAAGGTTCGTCTTTAACAAACAACGGCTCGATTAATCCTACATATTTGAATTTTGACACTGCAACTTCAATCATGGGCGCAGGTAGTTTCACCGGTAACAATATAAATATTAACGGTTCAGGGAATGTATCACTGGCAAGTGATGTGACATTTGCTCCTACACCAAATTTTACAATCAACGGCGGGGGAACATTAAATCCCAACACCAAGATTTTCACAATGAACGGCGGGACGTTCGCAGCCAACAATGGATCGATTGTTTCGAATTCCGGAACATTCCGGACACAAAGTACTGTCAGCCTGCAAGTGAAAGCCGGTTCAAATTTTAATTGTCCGTTAAAGATAAATACAGGAACTACAACGGCATTTGATCCCGCCAATCCGTATGCAGCTAACTTGAACGGGTTAATTACTACTGATACAGGCGCAGTGCTGTCAGTTTTATCGGGAGGGTATTACATAAATGCAAATGCTGACGTTATAAACAACGGGTCATTGTCGGGTGGATCCACAATCAGATTCCTTGGTTCGAGCCTGACCAACAATGGTATTGTCAGTCCCGCAATTTTCAATTTCGAATCGGGCGCACATACACTTCAGGGGACAGGGTCATGGACTACGAATGCAAATGTATTGAACGGTTCGACTGTGACATTAGCAAGCAATCATCAGATGCAAAGTGTTTCAATTAGCAGCGGAGGAACATTTGATGTACTTACGTTTAAACTTTCACTTACGGCATCTAATCCAATTGGCAACAACGGAACTTTTAATACTCCCAACGGGACAGTGGAATATAACGGAACTTCAGCACAAAGTATTTCAACTGCCAATATTACTTACAAGCGTTTAAGAATTAATAATGCTGCAGGAACAAGCTTGATCGGAGATGTTACCGTTACCGGTTTATTAACTGATCTTCTCGGACATTTAAATCTTAACGGACACATACTGACACTTTCAACAGCAGGCAGTCTTTCAGAGACGCCTGGAAATACAATTAACGGAACATCAGGTTATATTACAACGACAAGAACTCTGAATGCACCTACAGCATTGGATGTCGCCGGTATGGGTGCTGTTCTTACGACAAGCGTAAACTTAGGAAGCACTGAGATCAGAAGAGGGCATGCTGTGCAAAATGGTTTATCGGGCAATACGAGCATACAGCGTTACTTCGATATAATACCAACGACTAATACCGGTCTTAACGGAACACTGGTCTACAAATATGATGACTCGGAATTAAACGGAAAAGTCGCAGGAGCATTATCATTATTCCGTTCGACAAATTCCGGCTCGAGCTGGACAGCACAGGGCGGAACTGTGAACACATCGACCAATTCGATAACACTGACAGGCATAGATGCATTTTCAAGATGGTCGGCAACAAGTCCTAATGCTTCAGCTTCGCAGTTAAATATCATTATGCAGGGATTTTATAATACGGGAACGGGCAAATTGAATATGAGAGATACAGTAAGGGCATACTTAAGAAGTAATTCCAGTCCGTACAATCTTGTTGATTCGGCAAAATCAATAATCGACTCGGTAACATTTGCGGGAAGTTTTCTTTTTGCAAATGCGCCTACAGGGACATATTATCTTCAAATGAAACATAGAAACTCAATAGAAACCTGGAGCAAAGCAAACGGAGAATCTTATACATTAGGCAGTCCTTTAGTTTATAATTTCACGACAGCAGCGGCACAGGCATACGGGAGCAATATGATCCAGGTTGGACCGAAGTTTGGCATATTCAGCGGGGATGTAAATCAGGATGGAGTAGTAAATGCAATAGATGTAAGTGATACAGATAATGCAGCATTTAACTTTCTGACGGGTTATATCCCGACTGACGTGAACGGAGACAGAGTTGCAAATGCACTTGATGTTGCAATAGCCGATAACAATGCATTTAATTTTGTCGGCAAGGTGACGCCTCCGTGATTATGTCAAACATGAGACGGAAGATGTGAGACGAAAAACGAATAATATTATAAATTATAGATTAGAAAATAAAAAAAAGCCGGTTGAGAAATCTTCCGGCTTCTTTTATTTCTAAAAGCAAATTATTCTAATCACATTTTCTCAAAAAGCATATATCCGATTCAGAATTAATGAAAATCAATATTAAATTAAAATCAACTTCTAAAAATTTTCTAAAATTAAGAAAAACTTTCTTTGACAGTTGATCTAAATAATGATTATGTTTGTCACCGTTGGCGTTAAAGGTGTCAGAATTTCATACTAAAATTATTTTCATACTTCCCGGTATTTCCTTTATCAACCATCTTAACGCCAAACCAGATTAACTGATAAAGATTAAGTAGAAATACTCCATAATATCGGGGAGTATTTGTCTTTACAAACTGAGAAAAATTACAACTTTTCAAATTATAAATTAATATTTAAAAAAGGAAAGGAAACCCCAATGAAACAATTAGCCTTTACAATTTTTATTTCGATTTTTTATTTGATTTTATCAAATGGAAATTCTTATTCGGCGAATGAGCAATTCAGAAGTGTAACCTCAGGAGACTGGAACTCAACTTCGACATGGGAAATGTCACTCAACGGTTCTACCTGGTTTGCGGCTACAAGCACGCCGTCTGATACAAGCGGAGCAATTACAGTCAGAAGTCCTAACACTGTTTCGGTTTCGGCGGATATCAGTGCTGATCAGCTGGTTGTAGATAACGGTGGAACAATATCTGTTAATAATCTGATCACGCTTACAATACTTGACGGATCCGGTACAGATTTAACGTTAAATTCCGGCGGGACGATTTCCGGGCCGGGGACATTGCAAACACAAGGCAATGGAACATTGATGAATATTCACATCGGTTCTGCTTTCAATGTTTCTCTGAAAGTTAATTCCGGAACTACTTCTGCTTATGACAGTGGAGGTCCTTTCACCGCATTCTTTAACGGAGCAATAACAGTAGATGCCGGAGCAATGTTTGCGGTCAATAATGGAGGATATACTATACAAGCAAACAATAACATTACGAATAACGGTAAAATAACCGGACCCGGAGGAACATTTAAAATGAGAGGAGCAGTACTGACAAACAACGATACCGTCAATGTATCAACTTTGAGTTTTGATTCCACAACTGCGTTGGCAGGCACAGGTGCATATACCGACGGTATAATTATAATCAGCAGTTCCGGGAACGTTTCCCTCTCAAACAATTTAACTTTTTCTCCGACTTCAACCTTTACCGTAAACGGCGGCGGAGTATTGAATCCCAATTCAAAAATACTTACATTTAATTCAGGGACTTTCATCTGCGATAACGGAAGTACAATTTCAAATTCGGGAACATTCCAAACCCAGGGAACGGTGACTCACAATATTCATATCGGCTCAAACTTTAATACACCTTTAAAAATAAATACGGGGAATTTAACTTCTTATGACAGCGGTGGTCCTTTTACTGCAATTTATAAAGGAACAGTTACGGTAGATGCAGGAGCGACATTTACAGTTAATGCCGGAGGTTATACTATACAAGCAAATTCAGGAGTTACAAATAATGGAACTATAAGCGGAGTAAGCAGCGGAACATTTAGAATGAGAGGTGCGACGCTTTCAAACACCGGGTCAATCCTTGTGACAAATTTTAGTTTCGATTCGACAACTTCAGTAACAGGTGCGGGTTCATATTCAGCAAACGTAATCACAATAGCAGGATCAGGGAAGGTTACTTTGGGAGGCGGTATAACCTTTTCCCCAACATCAAATTTCACAATTAACTCCGGAGGAGTGTTAACTCCAAGCGGAGAAACCTTTACATTTACTTCAGGAACATTTATTCTAAATTCAGGAGCTACAGTATCAGGTTCAGGAGCAAGCGCAGGGACAATGCGGACACAGAACAATGTAAATTTTATTTTTAGAACCGGCGCAATTTTCAACAGCAAATTAAGAGTTCTTTCAGGTACTCTGACAGCATATAACGATGGTTCTCCTTTTAATGCAGTTTATTCCGGGACAATAACTGTAGATGCTGGAGCGACATTGACGGTTCTGGGAGGAGGATATACTTCTCAGGCAAATGGAAACATAACCAATAACGGAACAATAACTTCAGGATCAGCCTCGACATATATAATCAGAAGCGCAACATTGGTAAACAATGGCGTGATAAATCCAACTAACTTAAATTTTGATTCAACAACTTCAATTTCGGGAACAGGAACTTTCACAAGCAGCAGTATTATTATCAATGGCTCCGGGAATGTTTCCTTAGCGAACAATATTGCTTTCTCTCCATCACAAAATTTTGTAATTAATAACGGGGGAATATTAAATCCGAACACAAGAACTTTTACTTTTAATTCCGGAACGTGTACAGTTAATAGCGGAGGGACAGTACCAAATTCAGGAACATTCCAGACACAAAACGCAGTAACACTTCTTCCGAGATTAGGGTCAAATTTTAATTGTCCATTAAAAGTAAATACAGGAACTGTAAATGTTTATGATCCAGGTGGTCCCTTTACAGCATTTTTCAACGGAACAATAACTGTCGATGCAGGAGCTGCCCTGTCTGTTCAGGCAGGAGGGTACTTAGCGAGGTCTAATGGTAATGTTACAAATAACGGAACAATAACTTCCGGCCCCGGCTCGTTTTTTATAATGAGAGGTTCATCATTGACAAACGCCGGTTCAATAAATCCAACAACGTTAAATTTTGATTCGACAACTTCAATCTCCGGAGCCGGGACATTTACGGGCACTAACATAAATATCAACGGCTCGGGAAATGTTTCTCTGGCAAACAATCTTACGTTCTCTCCGACATCGACTTTTGATATACTTAACGGAGGAGTATTAAATCCAAATTCGTTTATCTTTACACTGTCTTCAGGTACATTCCATGCCAACAACGGGTCAACTATATCAATCTCCGGAACATTTCAAACTCAGGGAACAGTGAATTTAATTATAAGAAACGGTTCGAATTTTAATGCTCCTTTAAAAGTAAATACCGGAACAGCAACCTCGTTTGATGATGGAGGACCTTTCACTGCTGTATACAATGGAACTATTACCGTTGATGCAGGAGCTACACTCACCATCGCCGCGGGCGGATATGTCATACGTGCAAACAATAATGTTACAAATAACGGAACATTAGCTTCGGGCAGCAGCAGTATATTCAGGTTTTTTGGAACTACGTTTTCAAATAACGGCAGCGTTACTACTGCAATTTTCAATTTCGAATCGGGCGCACATACACTTCAGGGGACAGGGTCATGGACTACGAATGCAAATGTATTGAACGGTTCGACCGTAACACTTGCAAGCAATCATCAGATGCAAAGTGTTTCAATCAGCAGCGGAGGAACATTTGATGTACTTACGTTTAAACTTTCACTTACGGCATCTAATCCAATTGGCAACAACGGAACTTTTAATACTCCCAACGGGACAGTGGAATATAACGGAACTTCAGCACAAAGTATTTCAACTGCCAATATTACTTACAAGCGTTTAAGAATTAATAATGCTGCAGGAACAAGCTTGATCGGAGATGTTACCGTTACCGGTTTATTAACTGATCTTCTCGGACATTTAAATCTTAACGGACACATACTGACACTTTCAACAGCAGGCAGTCTTTCAGAGACGCCTGGAAATACAATTAACGGAACATCAGGTTATATTACAACGACAAGAACACTGAATGCACCTACAGCCTTGGATGTCGCCGGTATGGGTGCTGTTCTTACGACAAGCGTAAATCTTAGGAAGCACTGAGATCAGAAGAGGGCATGCTGTGCAAAATGGTTTATCGGGCAATACGAGCATACAGCGTTACTTCGATATCATACCAACGACCAATACCGGTCTTAACGGAACACTGGTCTACAAATATGATGACTCGGAATTAAACGGAAAAGTCGCAGGAGCATTATCATTATTCCGTTCGACAAATTCCGGCTCGAGCTGGACAGCACAGGGCGGAACTGTGAACACATCGACCAATTCGATAACACTGACAGGCATAGATGCATTTTCAAGATGGTCGGCAACAAGTCCTAATGCTTCAGCTTCGCAGTTAAATATCATTATGCAGGGATTTTATAATACGGGAACGGGCAAATTGAATATGAGAGATACAGTAAGGGCATACTTAAGAAGTAATTCCAGTCCGTACAATCTTGTTGATTCGGCAAAATCAATAATCGACTCGGTAACATTTGCGGGAAGTTTTCTTTTTGCAAATGCGCCTACAGGGACATATTATCTTCAAATGAAACATAGAAACTCAATAGAAACCTGGAGCAAAGCAAACGGAGAATCTTATACATTAGGCAGTCCTTTAGTTTATAATTTCACGACAGCAGCGGCACAGGCATACGGGAGCAATATGATCCAGGTTGGACCGAAGTTTGGCATATTCAGCGGGGATGTAAATCAGGATGGAGTAGTAAATGCAATAGATGTAAGTGATACAGATAATGCAGCATTTAACTTTCTGACGGGTTATATCCCGACTGATGTGAACGGAGACAGAGTTGCAAATGCACTTGATGTTGCAATAGCCGATAACAATGCATTTAACTTTGTCGGCAAGGTGACGCCTCCGTGATTATGTCAAACGTCAAACGTCAGACGTGAGACGGAAGACGGGTAATAATGATAATTGATAAGTCCAAATATTTATTCAATCATTGTTTAACATTTGAGATTTGACATTTGAAATTGAGTTAGCCGGTGGAGTGATCTGCCGGTTTTTTTTTTATTTGTATATTTCTTTTGAACAAAAAGCTTTTTAAAAGTCTATTTTTATTATGAAATTGTAAGTTCTCAATCCATTCGGAATCAGAGCATTGGAAAATTTTTATGATCGGGAAAACTTTTTTTATTTTTTTTCGAAAAAGGATTATCGTTGTCCCGTTTGGTGTCAATCATGATCAAAATCTGACCTAAAATTTTATTCATAACTTCAGGCATCCCCTTTACAAACTTCCAAACGCTACAACTATACGATAGGGATTCATAACCTCACTCAAAGGTATCTTGGAGCATCGTTTATAAAACCCATGCTATAAAAAATTTCAAGCCACAAAAATTATTATTTCTTGAACAGCTTTATCTTATAATTACTTTTCAGTTAAATCATATAATTAATTCAAAAGAAAGGAAACACCAAGTGAAAAAACTAATGCTTACAATTCTTGTTTTGATTCTGTCTTTTATTTTCTTTAATGTAAAATCTTATTCTGCTAATGAACAATTCAGGAGCAAAAAATCAGGGAACTGGGATTCAACTTCAACATGGGAAATGTCAATCAATGGCGGCTCATTATGGGTTGGCGCAACAAGAACTCCAAATGATACAAGCGGAATCATAACAGTCAGAAGTTCGGACACAGTTACTGTCACTGCAAATGTAAACGCAGACCAGCTGGTTGTAGATGGAGGCGGGGTAATATCAGTTAACAATCTTATTACACTTACAATATTTGACGGAACGGGAGAAGATCTTGTATTGAATCCGGGCAGTACAATTTTAGGCTCCGGCATATTGCAGACACAGGGCGCAGGAATAGTTATGAATATTCATAACGGTTCGGCTTTCAATATTTCACTGAAAGTCAACATCGGAACAACATTCGCGTACGATATTTCCAGTCCTTACACAGCAATCTTTAACGGACCCATAACAGTTGATCCCGGAGCGTCTTTTGCAGTAAAGTCAGGAGGATACCTGATGCAGGCAAATAACAATGTTACAAATAACGGAACCATATCAGGCACCAATTCAACATTCATAATGCGTGGCGCCGTAATGACAAACAACAGTATTGTAAATCCGCTTAATTTAAATTTTGATTCCGTAACTACATTGTCAGGTACAGGCACTTATATAGGCAATAATATCAATATAAACGGTTCAGGAAATGTTTCCCTTTCCAACAATGTATCATTTTCTCCGGCATCGACATTTACAATAAATAGCGGGGGCATATTAAATCCGAATACAAGAATATTCAGTTTGAATTCCGGAACATTGGTCACAAATACCGGAAGTACAATATTGAACTCTGGAACATTTCAAACTCAGGGAACAGTGAGCCTCGATATTCACAATGGTTCAAATTTTAATGCGCCCTTAAAAGTAAATTCCGGCAACACAACCACACTCAACAACAGCTTCTCTTTTACATCCGTTTTCAATGAGGCAATTACTGTAAATGCCGGAGCGAAAATGACTGTAATCGGAGGTTATCTTTTGCAGGCGAATAATAATGTTACAAATAACGGAACGATAAGCGGAGTTAACGGAACGTTCAAAATGAGAGGTGCATCGCTTTCGAACAGCGGATCAATCACGATCGCAAATCTTAATTTCGATTCAACAACCACCGTGACCGGGAGTGGTTCATATACGAGCAACTCAATTACCATCGGAAGTACCGGGCAAGTTACTTTATCAGGCGGTGTCATATTTTCGCCTGTATCTAATTTCACGATCAATACCGGAGGAAAACTTACTCCGGGCGGGGAAACTTTTACATTTACTTCAGGGACCTTTATTCTGAATACCGGGGCAATTGTATCGGGCATAGGTATGAGCGCCGGTACAATGAGGGTGCAGGGAAACGTATCTTTTGATTTCAGAACTGGTTCGGTTTTTAACAGCGCATTGAGAATTAATTCCGGAATACTGTCTGCCTCTAACACTGTAATTCCCTATATTGCCGTGTTCAACGGGGCAATTACAGTAGATGCAGGCGCATCGTTCCAGGTCAATTCCGGATTCTTTGTACAGGCGAATAATATAGTTGCTAATAACGGAACGATAACGGGAAACGCCACATTTACAATGCACGGAGCATCGCTGATCAACAATGGAAATATCAATCCGCTTACTCTCCGGTTTGATTCTTCAACGGCAATTTCGGGAACCGGAACTTTCACGGGCAATACAATAACGATCTTAAGTCCGGGGAATGTTTCTTTGTCAAATAACATGACCTTTTCACCAACCGGTTCTTTTACATTATCCGGAGGATGTATATTAAATCCAAATTCAAGAACTTTTAGTTTTAACACAACTGCATTTTATGCAAACAGCGGTTCAACTGTTTTGAATTCAGGAATTTTTCAGACTCAGTCAAATGTAAATCTGATTGTCAGATCAGGTTCAAATTTCAATGCACCATTGAAAGTAAATACCGGAACGACTACAATTTATGATGACGGCGCACCTTTCAATGCTGTTTATAAAGGCGAAATAACCGTTGATCCGGGCGCAACTCTCCAGCCGAATAGCGGAAGCTATACTCTTCAAATAAATAACAATGTAACAAACAACGGAACAATAGTCGCACCAAACGGGGCAACGATCAGGATGCACGGATCTTTGCTGACAAACGACGGCATAATCAGCGGGGGTAATTTTAGCTTTGATTCTGCAACAGTATTGGCGGGAACAGGCTCATGGACTACGAATGCAAATGTATTGAACGGTTCGACCGTAACACTTGCAAGCAATCATCAGATGCAAAGTGTTTCAATTAATTCCGGAGGAACATTTGATGTACTTACGTTTAAACTTTCACTTACGGCATCTAATCCAATTGGCAACAACGGAACTTTTAATACTCCCAACGGGACTGTGGAATATAACGGAACTTCATCACAAAGTATTTCAACTGCCAATATTACTTACAAGCGGTTAAGAATTAATAATGCTGCAGGAACAAGCTTGATCGGAGATGTTACCGTTACCGGTTTATTAACTGATCTTCTCGGACATTTAAATCTTAACGGACACATACTGACACTTTCAACAGCAGGCAGTCTTTCAGAGACGCCTGGAAATACAATTAACGGAACATCAGGTTATATTACAACGACAAGAACTCTGAATGCACCTACAGCATTGGATGTCGCCGGTATGGGTGCTGTTCTTACGACAAGCGTAAACTTAGGAAGCACTGAGATCAGAAGAGGGCATGCTGTGCAAAATGGTTTATCGGGCAATACGAGCATACAGCGTTACTTCGATATAATACCAACGACTAATACCGGTCTTAACGGAACACTGGTCTACAAATATGATGACTCGGAATTAAACGGAAAAGTCGCAGGAGCATTATCATTATTCCGTTCGACAAATTCCGGCTCGAGCTGGACAGCACAGGGCGGAACTGTGAACACATCGACCAATTCGATAACACTGACAGGCATAGATGCATTTTCAAGATGGTCGGCAACAAGTCCTAAGTGCTGTCGCTTCGCAGTTAAATGTCATGATGCAGGGATTTTATAATACGGGAACGGGCAAATTGAATATGAGAGATACAGTAAGGGCATACTTAAGAAGTAATTCCAGTCCGTACAATCTTGTTGATTCGGCAAAATCAATAATCGACTCGGTAACATTTGCGGGAAGTTTTCTTTTTGCAAATGCGCCTACAGGGACATATTATCTTCAAATGAAACATAGAAACTCAATAGAAACCTGGAGCAAAGCAAACGGAGAATCTTATACATTAGGCAGTCCTTTAGTTTATAATTTCACGACAGCAGCGGCTCAGGCATACGGGAGCAATATGATCCAGGTTGGACCGAAGTATGGCATATTCAGCGGGGATGTAAATCAGGATGGAGTAGTAAATGCAATAGATGTAAGTGATACAGATAATGCAGCATTTAACTTTCTGACGGGTTATATCCCGACTGATGTGAACGGAGACAGAGTTGCAAATGCACTTGATGTTGCAATAGCCGATAACAATGCATTTAACTTTGTCGGCAAGGTGACGCCTCCGTGATTATGTCAAACGTCAAACGTCAGATGTGAGACGTCAGATGTGAGACGAAAAACGAATAATATTATAAATTATAGATTAGAAAATAAAAAAAAGCCGGTTGAGAAATCTTCCGGCTTCTTTTATTTCTAAAAGCAAATTATTCTAATCACATTTTCTCAAAAAGCATATATCCGATTCAGAATTAATGAAAATCAATATTAAATTAAAATCAACTTCTAAAAATTTTCTAAAATTAAGAAAAACTTTCCTTGACAGTTGATCTTAATAATGATTATGTTTGTCCCGGTTGGTGTTAAAGATGTTATAATTTCATAAACAAATTATTTTTCATACTTCCCGGTATTTCCTTTATCAACCATCTTAACGCCAAACCAGATTAACTGATAAAGATTAAATTAAATACTCATTTAATATCGGGGAGTATTTTATTTATATAAATAAGGAGAAAAAATGTCAAACCTCAAACTACACGGAATTAGTGAAAACAGAATTGATAACCAAACTTATGAGAGATTTTAAAAATGAAAAGCCGAAGAGATATGATATTCCGGCTTATAAAATCAGAGAAAAAGGAAGCAGTGAAAAAACAATAAGAAACGGAAGTAAGTAAGTAATTCAAGGAAAGCAATCCCCAAGTGACCGGGCTCTTTGTCCGGTCTCTTTTTTTATTAATTGGCAGTTTTCAAAGTCCCCAAAAGTATTTTACTTCATCGAAATCTCATAAGTACCGGTATTATTTTTTTAATTATTCAGCATAAATTATTAAAATAAATACGGAGTCCCTTTCTAAAATATGTCTTTGAAAATATCATTTTATAATTCATAAATTAAGGATTTCAGAGTTTTTAATAAAAAATGATTTCTAAAAATGGAAAAAACTTTCTTTGACTCCACCATACATTTATTATACCTTTGTATAAATGGCGTAATGATGATCAATAAATTTACCTTTTGTCTGAACTTAAACACCTCTCTTACAATATCTCTTTATAATCATCGTACGCCATACGAGCTTAACTGAAAATGTTAAGTCATCATTATAATATGTAATGAGAGGTGTTTTATTATTATAATTTTAAAACTTATTTAAATATTCTTTGAAAGGAGAAATGATGAAAAAGTTATTATTTCAATTTGCATTATCAGCGGTGCTCATATTTTTGTCAAACGGATTTGTATATTCTGCAAATGAGTATTTCAGAAGCGTTGCGTCGGGAAACTGGGATTCGCCTTCTACATGGGAAATGTCTGTTAACAACGGCTCCACTTGGTTTCCTGCAACAAGCATACCGTCAGATACAAGCGGGGTAATTACTGTACGTAGTCCAAATACTGTAACTATTACAACCAGTGTAAACTGCAGACCAGCTTGTAGTTGATCGGCGGAGGGACAATTTCAATAGGAAGCGGAATATTCCTGACTATTTTGGACGGAACCGGTACTGATATGAACGTTGCATCAGGAGGGACAATTTCCGGATCGGGCGGCGTCAGAACGCAGGGTGCAAATGTATTATTAATTGTAAGCGGTGGGGCGAATTTTAATGCATCCGCTAAATGTAGTTTCAGGAACGACTACTGCCTACGATTTAGTGTCTCCACTAACAGCATTATTTAAAGGAACGATCACCGTAGATGCCGGAACAACTCTATCGTGTATTGGGGGTGGATATTCGATCCAGTCTGACGGCAATGTAATTAATAACGGAACGATCTCCGGCAACGCATTTTTCAGGATGCGGGGAGCGTCATTTGTAAATAACGGATTAGTATTAATTCAGGAGTTTAATTTAGATTCGGCAACTGTAATTTCCGGAAATCAGGCATTCACAGGTAACAATATTTCTGTAAACAGTTCTGGAAATATTTCTTTCTCCGGAAATGTAACATTCTCTCCGTCATCAAATTTTAATGTCAACTCAGGCGGAGTATTGAATCCCGGAGGTTTAACTCTGACTTCAGGGACTATGAATCTGAATCTCGGAGGGACTGTCGCAAATACCGGGACATTAAAAACCACAGGGAGTCCGGTTTTGATTATCAGGGGAGGTTCAAATTTCAATGCTCCGTTGAATGTAGTTTCCGGAACAACAACTGCCAGGGATAATGTATCTCCTTTAACAGCAATTTTCAAAGGAACAATAACAATAGACAACGGAGCAGTATTGAGCGGAACAGCGGGAGGATATTCAATACAGGCAAACGGGAATGTGACAAATAACGGGACAATATCCGGGAATTCAATATTCAGAATGAGAGGTGCATCTTTTGTAAATAACGGCTTAGTGACAATTCAGGAATTTAATCTGGATTCAACAACCTCTATTTCAGCAACTCATCCATTCACAGGGACAAACATATCAATAAACAGTTCAGGTAATGTTTCCTTTTCAGGTAATGTCATTTTTTCCCCGGTTTCGAATTTTACTATAAACGCAGGAGGAGTTCTGAATCCCGGCGGCTTAAGAGTAAGTTCAGGAACCATGAATCTTAATCCGGGCGGGACGGTGGCAAGTCCGGGAGCACTAAGAACTCAGGGAAGTCCGGTTTTGAACATACGCGGAGGTTCAAATTTCAATGCATCGTTAATTGTGGTTTCAGGAACTACTACCGCACGGGACATCGTGTCACCGTTAACTGCAATATTCAAAGGTGCAATAACAATAAACAGCGGAGCAGTACTAAGCGGAACAGCAGGAGGATATTCGATACAGGCAAACGGGAATGTGACAAATGACGGAACAATATCCGGGAATTCGATTTTCAGAATGCGCGGTTCTTCATTTGTAAATAACGGCTCGGTAATAATTCAGGAATTTAATTTAGATTCTATAACTACAATTTCGGGAACTCAGCCATTCACGGGTACTAATATTACCATAAACGGCTCGGGAAATGTTTCGTATTCGGGCAATGTAACATTCTCACCAACATCAAATTTTACCATAAACTCAGGAGGAGTTTTAAATCCGGAAGGCTTAACGCTTACATCCGGCTTAATGAATCTGAATCCTGGAGGAACAGTTGCAAATACAGGAACATTGAAGACAACAGGCAGTCCTGTCTTAAATATCAGAGGCGGTTCTAATTTTAACGGACAATTAAATGTAGTTTCAGGGACAACGACTGCGAGAGATAATGTATCTCCATTGACTGCAATATTTAAAGGAACAATCACAATAGACTCCGGGGCGTTTCTAAGCGGAACAGCCGGGGGATATTCAATTCAGGCGGAAGGAAATGTCTTAAACAAAGGTACAATTTCAGCTAATTCAACTTTCAGGTTTGCCGGACCGGAATTTACTAATGACGGAAGTGTACAAATTCAAACCTTCAATTTCGAAACGGGTCCTCATATTCTCAAGGGAAAAGGCGACTGGACTGTAAATGCCAATATTTTAACAGGCTCCGTCACTACACTCGGAAGCAATCATCAACTGCGTGGTCTTGTCATAAATTCCGGTGGTACATTTGATCTGGCTTCATACAGGTTGCTTGTCAAAGTATCAAACCCAATTGTAAACAACGGAACTTTCACAACTGCAAACGGTGCGGTTGAATATAACGGAAGTGTGGCTCAGAGTATTTCAACCACTAACATAACTTACGGCGGATTAAGAATTAACAATGCTTCAGGTACTACACTTCCTTCGGCGGTCACTGTCACTGATACACTTTCTGTGATTGCAGGCTCATTAAATCTTAACGGATTCATATTAACAATATCACCGACGGGATATCTGACTGAAGCAGGAGGCAACACAGTATTCGGAACTTCAGGATACATTACAACAACAAGAAATCTGAATGCGCCAACAGCATTAAATGTCGGCGGACTCGGAGCAGTTCTGACAACAGGGGTTGATTTGGGAAGCACTGAAATAAGGAGAGGGCATGCGGTTCAAAACGGACTAAATGGGAATACAAGTATTAAAAGATATTTTGACTTCTTTCCTACAACTAACACCGGCCTTAATGCAACTTTAGTTTTCAAATATGATGACTCGGAACTGAACGGAAAAACTGAAGGAGCATTGTCATTATTCAGATCGATAAACAGCGGTTCCACCTGGACATCTGAAGGCGGAACGGTAAACACAGTTTCAAATTCAATAACGCTAAGCGGAATAGATGCTTTTTCCAGATGGTCATCAAGCTCAGTCGCTTCGCTGGCGGCGCAGCTAAAAGTAATACCCGAAGGTTTTTATAATACAGGAAATAACATGCTGAGCATGCGAGACACTGTAAGAGCATACCTGAGAAACATTACATCGCCATACGCAATAGTCGATTCAGCAAAGTCGGTAATTGACTCAACGATTTTTTCCGGCAATTTCAGTTTTATGAATGCAGTATCGGGAACATACTATATTGCAGTTAAGCACAGAAATTCAATTGAAACGTGGAGTAAATCGGGTGGTCAGGTATATACACTTGGAAGTGCATTAATATATGATTTCACAACAAGCGCGGCACAGGCATACGGCAGTAACATGGTTCAAAAGGGAACAAAGTTTTGCATTTTCAGCGGGGATATAAATCAGGACGGAAGTGTAAATGTACTGGATTTGGGAATAGCTGATAACGATGCATTTAATTTTGTTACCGGATATGTAAGGTCTGACGTAAACGGTGACAATGTGTCGAACGCACTGGATTTAGGTATTACCGACAATAATGCATTTAATTTTGTAGGAAAGGTAACACCTCCGTAGTTAACATGCAGACGATTTTATTAACTAAATCGAGAAAAGGGAACAATGAAAGAATAGTAAAAAAAGCAATCTGGTAAAAGAAGTAAATCAGAAAGGATCGGTCATTTGATTCGGTCCTTTTTTTTATTAACTACGTTGGCATTCACAAGTACAAATCTTATTGTATTTTGAAAGGTATACTGAAATAAATTTTCAGCCCTTTCTATTTATAAGCCAACATAATAAATATTCAATCAAAATCTTCGGTCTTTTCTTTAAGCCACAGCTTTATGCCGAACCTGTTGTTGCTCATATTTTCAATGTCCTGTCTGATCTTTGAAATTCTGTAGTCGATATCTTTTCCGCGGACTAATGTGTTAATTTTTATCATGTCTCCGGTAATTCTCAGAAATTCCAATACCGATTGTTTTATCGAATCAAGAATGGATTTTTCCCTCGCAAGATAATGCCTGAATGCGTCTATCATCATCAGTGCATGGTCATAATATTGTTTGTCAATGTTAATCTGAAGCAGGAGGATTTTCACCTGGATCTTTATGATGAAGTTGGTGAAATTAGTTCTCGAAAAGTAGTCAAGCGCTTTATTGAGTTCGCCTTTTCCATACGATATGTAACCGTGGCAGAAATTTAATGTGTTCTCTTTCTCCTCGGTAAGCTTGTGAGTATATTTTTCAATGAAAGCTTCAGCCCAATCAAACTCTTTGACTCTGACCGCCTTCTTGATCTGATTTAAGAAATCCGGATACAGTATCTTTCCGTGTTCGGTCAAATCCGAAACAGGATGCTGCGTTGCAAGTATGAACTGTTCATTCAGCAGGTCAGTCCGGCCGTAATCATTAAACGCCGTTGCACAATATCCGTCCATATGGAGGTACAGCATATAGTTATCAAACCCGCTTAGCTCCGCGCCGTACTTGTTCTTTAATTCCTTCAGCACATAGAAGTATTTTTCATCTTTCGTCTTTTCCAAAAGAATGATGCTATGATATACCTCAAGGGTCGGGTTATCACGGACCTTGTTCTCATCAAGATACTTCATGACGTTATCAAACAATTTCATATCAAATTTGTAATTGTTCTGATTGTTTTCGTGAAGCATAATGTCATAAATTTTAAGCATGAATATTACGGCATAATTTACAAAGAGGTCTATGCGTTCCTGAAGGTAGTGAAAATTGACGTTTGGTTTTTTAGGGGAATAATAAGACATTATTTCAAACTGAAGGTCCATTTTATGAAGATAATAATTTTCATCTTTCACATTTGCTTTTTCCATCGACCTGACTGCATATTTGTATGCCTGTTCAAATGCTTTATCGAGATTTCTTGTCCGCAGTTCCTGCAGAAGATATTTCTCCTTTGCGTGATTATCTTTTTTGTATACCGAGAAAGCGAGAAACTCTTTTCCCAGCGCAAAAAGATCTGACATCAGATTCTTGATCTTGAAGTAATGAAAATCCTTACTCTTAAAGATCTTTAGAAACATTTTTTCCTCATCCAGATCAGGCGAATTAAATTCGGGATAATACTTATAGAGGATCTCAAAGAGTTCGGATATATTCTTATTTTTATTGAATGCAGGCGAATTAACAAAATCACTGAATTGTCTCATCTCATTGAAGCTCAGAGTTTTAAGGAACCGGATCAATAATGTTTCCTGCATCAGGTGAATTTTTTTTAGTATCTCTAAAGAATTAGTTCAAGATAGATTTATTTTTAAAAAATTTAAAGGATTTTACATAAAATACCGGATTGTCGAAATCTGAACTTTCTAAAGGCAACAATATTTTTCTTTGACAAACCATATGAATAGTTTTATCTTTGTCTCAAAGGCGTTCCGACTGTTTAAATTTTGCAAATTACCATTTTCCCCCTGTTCACAAATCTAAAATCAAACATCGTAACGCCTTACGAATTAATCTGATTTATAAGATTAATTTTGATCTCAAATCGGTAGCAGGGGGATTATTTTAGTTAAAAGTTAAAAGTTTTAAAATATATTTGAAAATAAATTAAATTTCTTAAATCAAACATTCATTGAAAGGCGAAAAAATGAAAAAATTATCACTTTACATTTTATTTATTTCTACAATAATCATTTTTAACAACAGTGCTGTTTTTTCCGCAAATGAACTGTTCAGAAGCATTGCATCAGGAAACTGGAATTCAACTTCAACCTGGGAAACGTCCTCTAATGGCGGGACCACCTGGATTCCGGCTACAAGCACTCCGGATAACAATAGCGGTGCAATAACGATCTATCTTTCTCATATTGTAACAGTAACTGCTAATGTCACCGCAGATCAGATTAGTGTATCATTAGGCGCAACCCTCTCTATAAATGCAGGCGTAACTTTAACTTACCCGGGAAATGGAAGTACTTTTACTTTGTCAAACGGGACTGTTTCCGGAGCAGGCACATTCAAAGCTGAAGCACCTATGACAATTGATATAAAAGGAGGCGCAGTCTTCAGCGCAGGACTGAGAATTACATCCGGTACAGTCAGAGTCACGGATTTGTCGGCTCCCCGGATTGGCAGATTGTATGGACCGGTAACAGTAGATTTAGGAGCTACCTTAACACCAAACGTAACAAGTCTTACCGCCCATTATCTTGAAATGTACGGAGATCTTACAAATAACGGAACCATTACTTCCGCAGGAACTACGTCAAATTTAATTACTTTCAAAGGTCCGACATTGATAAATAATGGTTCTATTATTAATTCAAATTTTAATATTGATTCAACAGCAGCCATATCAGGATCGGGCTCCTGGTCTCCATATAATAATCTGGGTATCGGAGTAAATGGTAATGTTAGTCTGATGTCTGATGTGACTTTCTCCCCTGGAAGCGGATTAATAGTAACAGGCGGAGGAATTCTCAATCCTAACGGATTTACTGTAACCTATACTTCAGGAACGTTCTTACTTAACAGCGGAGCTACTGTAGCGAATTCCGGTTTATTTAGGACTCAAAATAATGTCATTCTGAATCTGAGAGGAGCTTCATCTTTCAATGCACCGCTGAAAGTAAATACAGGTATTACTTCAGCAAGTGATTATTCAGGTCCTTATCAGGGAAGTCTGTATGGTCCTGTAACCGTGGATACAGGTGCAACCCTGTCCTGTACTCAGACCGGTAACACTTCATATAAGCTTGATATATACGGAAATATCATAAATAACGGAACATTAACATCTACCGGAGCTTCAGGAAAGACAATTACTTTTAAAGGCGCCTCATTTATAAACAACGGCTCGGTCGTTTGTTCAAATTTTAATATTGATTCAACAGCAACCATATCAGGTGCAGGCTCATGGTCTCCTTACACAAACCTGGGAATAGGCGCAAACGGTAATGTTACTTTGATATCAGATGTTACTTTCTCCCCGGGGAACGGATTGACAGTAACAGGCGGAGGAATTCTCAATCCGAACGGATATACTGTCAATTATACTTCAGGAACATTTACGCTAAACAGCGGAGCGACAGTAGTGAATTCAGGATTATTCAGGACTCAAAATAATATTATTCTGAATTTAAGAGGAGGTTCATCTTTTAATGCGCCGTTGAATGTAAATGCAGGTATTACGTCAGCGAGTGATTATTCGGGTCCTTATCTGGGAAGTCTGTATGGTCCTGTGACAGTGGATGGCGGCGCAACACTGTCCTGTACTCAGACCGGTAACACTTCATATAAGCTTGATTTTTACGGAAATGTTATAAATAACGGAACACTAACATCAACCGGAGCTCTAGGAAAGACTATGACATTGAAAAGTTCTTCAATGATAAATAACGGTCTGGTTGAAACTTCCAAATTCAATTTTGAATCAATTGCAAATTTAAGCGGAACAGGATCGTTTACTTCTAACATTACTTTCATCTCTGGATCAAGTGTTACACTAACAAGCAATCATCAATTTTCAAACGTCACGATAAATACGGGTTCATCATTTGATATCAGTAACGATGTTGTAGGGTTCACCGCGTCAAATCCAATAGTTCAAAACGGTACATTCAGCAATGCCAACAGCGACATAATTTACAATGGAACTTCTCTCCAAAGCATTTCAACTGCAAACATCAATTATGTCGGATTAAAAATAAATAATCCGGCAGGCGCAACTCTGTCTAATAATATTACAATACCGGATACATTGGCGGTCATATTGGGAAGCCTGAATCTGAACGGAAAAATAATTACTATCTCATCGACAGGATTTATGACAGAGACTCCGGGAAATGTTGTCTACGGAACGTCAGGATATATCACAACAACAAGAAATATCGGAACACCAACAGCATTAAATGTCGCAGGTATGGGAGCTGTGCTTACTTCGACAACTAATCTCGGGAGTACAGTAATCAACCGGGGTCATGCCATTCAGAACGGCTTGAACGGCGGGACAAGTATTAAGCGATACTTTGACATTACGCCAACCAATAACTCAGGTCTTAATGCAAATTTAATTTTTAAATATGATGATTCCGAATTAAACGGAAAACTTGAACCTGCGCTTAAATTATTCAAGTCGACAAACACTGGAACCACATGGACATTCCAGGGAGGCACAATAAACACAGCGGCAAATGAGATAACACTTTCCGGAATAAGCTCATTTTCCAGATGGTCGGCTGACACTTCAGGCGTGTCAGCATCAATAGGTCTGGTATTAGAAGGATTTTATAATGTCTCTACAAGCAGATTAAATATGAAAGATTCCATTCGGCTTTACTTAAGAAATACTGTCTTTCCATTTACAGTTGCAGATTCAGCAATCGGAATACTTGATTCGGTCACACTTAAGGCAACATTTCAATTGACACATGCAGCTTCAGGGACATATTATTTACAATTAAAACACAGGAATTCAATTGAGACTTGGAGTATGACCGGTCAGACTTATAATGTTGGGACTACTTTAAATTATGATTTTACAACTGCCGCAAATAAGGCATATGGTAGTAACATGATTCTCAAAGGAAGCAAGTTCTGCTTATTCAGCGGAGACATAAATCAGAATGGAATAATTGACGGTCTGGATCTGTCAATTGTAGATACCGATGCATCCAATTTTTTAAGCGGTTACGTCGATTCGGATGTAAACGGTAATAGGGTAGTCGACGCAGCGGACATAAGCATAACGGATAATAACGCATTTAATTATGTATTCGTGGTCAGGCCTTAAGCAGGGTTAACCGGACTTATCAAAATTAAATTTAAAAAAGGAAGAACGAGGGGAAGCCGGAAGTCAATTTCCGGCCTTTTTATAAGGGAATAATATTTCTCTTAAAATTCCCGATCTAATTTCATAGGTTTTTAAATTCAAAAAAACGAAAGGAGTAATTAATGAAATTTTTTATTGCAAATCTGTTTATTTTGTTGTCAGCTGCATTAATTTTTGCTGAAAAGTCATTTTCTGCCAATGAACAATTCCGGACCATAACCTCGGGAAATTGGAATTCAACATCAACATGGGAAATGTCATTAAACGGTTCAACGTGGTTCGCTGCGACAAGCACACCGAGCGATACCAGCGGAGTAATTACGGTCAGGTCTCCGAATACAGTATCCGTAACGGCTAGTGTCAGTGCAGATCAGCTCACTGTAGATAACGGCGCGACACTTTCCGTAAATTCGGGCATAACTCTGACTATACTTGCCGGAGCGGGAAACGATCTGACTGTTAACAGCGGCGGAACAGTTTCCGGATCAGGGACTATTCAGACACAAGGAAATGTATTGTTAAACCTGCGGGGAGGTTCAAATTTTATCTCCGCTTTGAAAATAAATACCGGAACTGCAACAGTAACTGATTTAGGTACTCCTTATGACGCTGATCTATTCGGAAACGTAACTATTGATGCCGCCGGAACCCTGAATACAAATAATACAGCAAGCTATGACCTGTCAGTATATGGAAGCATTACAAACAACGGCATAATTACCGGTACCGGAAATTCTCAGCTCAGCCATTACGGTCCGGCTTTAATCAACAATGGCTCGATTACAACATCAGTCTTTAATTTTGATTCGACAACTGCAATTTCAGGATCAGGTACATATACCGGATCTAAAATTTATGTCGGACCTACAGGAAATGTCTCACTTTCAAATGATGTAACCTTTTCGCCAAGCAGCGAATTGTTATTTTACGGCGGTGGAATTTTCTCGGCAAATACAAATATTCTGACAGTCAGCTCCGGTTTGTTTTCTGTAAACTCCGGCGCAACGGTTGTAAAATCAGGTCTCATAAGGATGCAGGGAGGAGCCGGCTTAAATCCCAGAGGCGGATCAAATTTTAATGCTGATTTGAATATTGCTTCAGGAACTACAGAAGTTTCCGATCTGGGATCACCTTATAAAGCAAAGCTTTTTGGTAATGTGTCTGTTAACAGCGGAGCAACTTTATTTACAGATAATACAGCAAGCTATACACTTTCCATTTATGGTAATCTTACCAACAACGGAACGATATCCGGTGTAGGATCCACTCTTAGATTTTTCGGAGCTGCTTTGATTAACGACGGTTCAATTACATCACCTAACTTTTATTTTGATTCTACATCAACAATCTCCGGTACAGGAACATATACTGGAGCTAAAATTTATGTCGGTCCTACCGGAAATGTTTCTCTTTTAAATAATGTAACTATTGCTCCAACCGGTGAATTTTTAATAAACAACGGCGGAATATTTTCAGCTAATACAAAAACCCTGAGAGTTAACTCAGGTTTATTTACCATAAATTCCGGCGGAACTGTTGTAAAGTCCGGCTTAATCAGAATGGCCGGCGGAGCGGGATTAAATCCGAGAGGCGGATCAAATTTTAACGCTAATCTGAATATATTTTCCGGTACTACAGAAATATCGGATCTGGGTTCACCGTATAAAGCAAGACTTAACGGAAATGTTACCGTAAATAGCGGAGCAACCTTATTCACAGATAATACAGCAAGCTATACACTTTCTATTTTTGGAAATCTTACCAACGACGGAACGATATCCGGTGTAGGATCCACTTTGAGATTTTTCGGAGCTGCTCTGACAAACTCCGGATCGATAGTTTCACCGCATTTTTATTTTGATTCTGTTTCTACAATATCCGGAACGGGTTCTTTTACCGGAAACAATATTTATGTAGGCGGTAACGGAAATGTATCACTTTTGAATGATGTGACGTTCTCTCCTGTCACCGAGTTTTTGGTATTAACCGGAGGAAATTTTTCTGCAAATACCCATACTCTGATATTTAATGCCGGAATATTTACAGTAAATACCGGAGCAACTGTTGTAAATTCAGGTCTGATCAGAACTGAAAATGGTGCGGATATAAATCCAAGATCAGGTTCCACTTTTAATGCTGATATTAAAATTGCGTCAGGAAGTACTCAAATATCGGATCTGGGAACTCCTTACAATGCAAGACTTTACGGAAACATAACTGTAGATGCCGGCGCTACATTATATACAGATAATACGGAAAGTTACACACTGTTTATTTTCGGTAATATTTTGAACAACGGAACGATAGCCGGTACAGGGGATTTAGAAATTCAAAGCGGCGCTCACACAATACAGGGAACAGGGATATGGACCACTGACTTGTTTATACTAAGCGGTGGTAATGTTACTTTGCTAAGTGATCATCAGTTTTTCGCTGCAGATATCAGAGCGGGAGGAACGTTTAATATAAGTAACCGCACAGCAAGATTCTCAGCTTCAAATCCCATCACACAAAACGGAACATTCATTGTTACTAACAGCAATGTTGAATATAACGGATTAACTTTACAGACAATTTCAACTGCCAATATTGCTTATGACGGGCTTATAATAAATGACACGCTCGGGACAATCTTATCAAACAATGTTTCGGTAAACTGATACTTTAGCCATACTTGTCGGTGATCTTGATCTGAACGGAAAAGTAATAACAGTTTCCCCGACGGGATATCTTACAGAAACCGACGGCAACACAGTAAAAGGAAATTCCGGATACATCATCACCACCAGAGATGTCGGAATACCAACTTCTTTGAATGTCGGAGGATTTGGAGCTGTGCTAACTGCAACTACAAATCTGGGAAGTACGGAGATCAAAAGAGGTCATACTGTTCAGACAGGCTTAAACGGAGGAACAAGCATAAGAAGATATTATGACATTTCTCCGACGAACGATAAAGGACTTAATGCAAGTCTGATTTTCAAATTTGATGATTCGGAATTAAACGGGAAACCTGAACCTACTTTAAAATTATTCAGATCGTCTAATTCCGGCGGCTCATGGTCCTATCAGGGAGGCACGGTAAATATTGCAACAAACGAGATTACCCTCGACAACATTGCTTCTTTTTCCAGATGGTCTGCTGATTCTTCGGGATTACCTTCAGCAATAACTTTAATAATGCAGGGATTTTATAATATTCCGACAAACAATCTTAACATGAGCGATACAGTCAGAATTTATTTAAGAAATCTTTCTTCCCCGCATTCAATCGTTGATTCTTCCAAAGGGATCATTGACTCACTTACTTTCAGATATCCGTTTCAATTTTCCAATGCTTCTACGGGAACTTACTATTTACAAATAAAGCACAGAAACTCGTTAGAGACGTGGAGCAAGATAGGAGTGATCTATACTATGGGTAATACAATTAATTATGACTTCACATTTGCAGCAAATCAGGCATATGGGAATAATATGATTCTGAAAGGAACCAGGTATTGCATTTACAGCGGAGACGTAAATCAGGACGGCAGCATAAATGTATTGGACTTGGGTCTGGTTGATAACGATGCCGGTAATTTTGTAACCGGATATGTGAATACCGATGTAAATGGTGACAGAGCAGTGAATGCCTTGGATTTAGGAATTACTGACAATAACGCATTTAACTTTGTGAGCAAAGTGACGCCGCCGTAGTGCAGTTAGCAGTTAACAGTTAATAGTTTACTATTTACTATTTACTATTTACTATTTAAAAGGGCTGAATTAATTTTCAGTCCTTTTTTTGATGGGAAAAAATTACTCTTATTATATTAATTAATTAATAATTACTTTTTTAAAAAAAGGAGAAACATTATGAAAAAAAAATTACCAATAATTCTATTTGTTGTTATATCTCTCTTACTTTTCAATAAAAAATCTTATTCGGCAAATGAACTATTCAGAAGTATAGCTTCGGGTGACTGGAATTCAACATCGACATGGGAGATGTCATTAGACGGTTCAACATGGTTCGCTGCGACTAGTACTCCAAGTGATACCAGCGGAGTAATTAAAATCAGATCATCGAACGTGGTCACAGTGACAGCAAATGTAAATGCTGACCAGTTAAAAGTAAACACCGGTGGAACCCTTTCCATTGGCGCGGGAATTACGCTTACGCTTCTAAACGGAAGCGGTAATGATTTTACGCTTTTTTCAGGTGGCACTGTAAACGGATCCGGAATTTTCCAGACGCAAGGAACCGTTGCGCTAAATTTAAGAAACGGCTCAAGCTTTAATTGCCAGTTAAGGATAAATACAGGAACTACTACTGCTAATGATCAGTCAAGTCCGTATGTTGGAAGATTGTATGGGATTGTATCAGTAGACACGGGAGCAACTTTAAGCTGCGGAAACGGAGGATATACTTTAGAAGCTTATGAAAATGTTACAAATAGCGGAACCATTGCGGGAACCAGTAATGCTGCATTTGTCTTCCTCGGACAAAACCTGATAAACAATAACGCAATAACCGTTACTAATTTCAAAATGAACTCGGCGTCTTCGATTTCCGGTGCAGGGTCATTTAAAAGCAGTACAATCAGTATCGAAGGTTCCGGAAATGTATCTTTGGAAAGTGATGTTACATTTTCTCCAATTACATCATTTATCATTAACGCCGGAAGAACATTTAATCTTAATACACAGACATTCACATTGGCTTCAGGAAGGCTTTTATTAAATGTCGGCTCAACAGTTACCAATTCCGGTTTATTTCAGACACAGGGAACGGTTGCATTAAGCCTGAGAACCGGATCAAATTTTAATGCTCCGCTGAAAGTAATTTCAGGAATAACTACAGCAAATGATCTAAACTTTCCTTTTATTGGAAGTCTTTACGGACCTGTAACAGTAGATGTCGGTGGGACCCTTTCCGTTGGAAACGGAGGGTATCAACTGAATATATATAGGGATGTAACAAACAACGGGACTATACCGGATCAGGCGGGGCTGGTTTTAATTTCCAACCCGGTATATATTTATTACAGGGAACGGGCAAATTCACAATTGATGTATCTATATTAAACGGTGCAGCAGTCACTCTTGGAAGTAATCATCAGATGAAAAGTATAACCATTAACTCAGGCGGAACATTTGACATAAGTAACCACACAGCAAGATTCACAGCTTCAAATCCCATTGGAAATATCGGAACATTCATTGTTACAAACAGCAATGTTGAATATAATGGATTAACTTTACAGACAATTTCAATTGTCGATATTGCTTATGCCGGGCTTATAATAAATAACCCGCTCGGGACAAGACTATCCGGGACACAGTTAATTAACGAAGTTTATGTAAATGATACTTTATCTATACTTGTCGGTGATCTTGATCTGAACGGAAAAGTAATAACTGTTTCCCCGACAGGATATTTAACCGAAACCTCGGGTAATACTGTGAAAGGAAGTACGGGTATATAATCACAACCAGAAATGTCGGAATACCAACCGCATTAAACGTAGGCGGATTCGGAGCTGTATTGACATCAACATCTAATCTGGGAAGCACTGAGATCCGAAGAGGTTATATGTTCAGACAGGTTTAAACGGCGGGACAAATATTAGAAGATATTATAACATTATACCGGAGAATGATGAAGGTCTCAATGCAAATTTAATTTTTAAATATGATGATTCGGAATTAGACGGAAAACCTGAACCTGCTTTAAAATTATTCAGATCATCATATGCCGTCCCATGGTCTTATCAGGGAGGCACGGTAAATATTGCAACAAACGAGATTACTCTCAACAACATTGCATATTTGTCTTCCACATGGTCTGCTGACTCTTCTTCATTACCTCCAGCGATAACTTTTGTAATGCAGGGATTTTATAATATTCCGACGAATAATCTTAAACATGAGCGATACGGTCAGAACCTATTTAAGAAATACTTTCTTCTCCTCATGCGATTGTAGATTCTTCAAAAGGAATTATTGACTCGTTTACATTCAGATCATCGTTTCAATTTCCTAATGCCCCATCCGGAACATACTATATACAAATAAAGCACAGAAACTCGTTAGAGACGTGGAGCAAGATCGGAGTTGCTCTATACAATGGATAATGACAATTAATTATGATTTTACATTTGCGGCAAATCAGGCATATGGAAATAATATGATTTTAAAGGGAACAAAATATTGCATATACAGCGGAGATGTAAATCAGGACGGAGCAATAGACGCATCGGATTTGGCAATTGTTGATACAGATGCAGCTGCTTTCGTTAACGGATATGTAAACTCAGATGTAAACGGTGATAATTCTACAAATGCATTGGATTTGAGTATTACTGATAATAATGCATTTAATTTTGTGAGCAAGATAACGCCACCGTAATGCAGTTAATAGTTAATTGTTAATAGTTAGCAGATCAGTTAGAGGATCTTATTGGATAGTCAGAATTCATTGTTAATAAAAAAAGCAGTTACGGGATTTGTAACTGCTTTTTTTATATAAATCCTTTCTTCTCTTGTATTATTTCTAACTGCTAACCTGCATTGCTGAATTAAAAATTTTCTAAAATAAAATCAAAAATTATAAAATCAAAAAGGGCTAAATTCACTATTAATTGATTTTTTTTAAAAAGTTACTAAATTTTTGACTCCGGTAAATTTCTAAAAATTCAATTATTTTTCTTTGACATTAAATACAAATAATTTTATTCTAAAGGGCTCTTTTAGATGTTAGAAATTTTATTAGAAAATTTCCATCCGGATACAATTCCAATTTCAAGTATTGCAATGCTATTATGAAATATCCGAAATGAATTCAATAATTTCTTTTCCTTAGAAAGGTGAATTAAGAGGGTTTGTATTAGATTTTAGCTTTTAAATTTATTTCAAAAACATGATATAAGTCTTTGACAAAATTAAAGTTTTTTACTACTTTGCTAAAAATGACTCCTTAAAATAGTAGAACATTAAAGTACATTCAAATACAAAAGAGAAATCATAGAATTCTATGATGTGTATGGGGTAAATTATTTGGTTTTTTATTTTAAAAGGAGGTTGAAAGTATTAATAAATTTATACGTTCTTTAGTTTTTAAAATTACAAATTTCATTGTTTACTTTTAAATTCTTTAACTACAAACATTTTTGTTTTAATAAATAATCCTTTGAAAGGAGTAATAAAATGAAAAAGCCAGTACTACAATTTTTTTTAACCGGTCTTATGATCTTTCTGATTTGTGGAAATGCATTTTCGGCAAATGAACTATTCAGAAGTGTTGCAAGCGGCAACTGGAATGCAAATTCCACATGGGAGATGTCAACAAATGGCGGCGGGTCATGGTTTGCAGCAACAAGTACTCCGTCGGATACAAGCGGCGGAATTACTATTCAAAGTCCTAATATCGTTACTGTCACAGTAAATGTCAGCGTTGATCAGTTAAGTGTAAATGGCGGGACAATTTCAATAAATAGTGGAATTTTTCTTGACATTCTTGACGGCAGCGGTACCGATCTTGTATTGAACGGCGGCGGCACAATATCGGGATCAGGGTTTTTAAGGACAATGGGAAATGTAACAATGATATTGAGGAATTCCTCAAACATGAGTTCTAAGGTAAGATTTACGGCAGGAACAATAACATCTTATAATGACCAATCTCCGAATATTGCGAATTATTTCGGCACAGTAACATTAAATACAGGAGCAATAATAACGACTCTGGGAGGAGGCTACTTTAACAGAGCTTATGCAAATGTTACAAATAACGGAACAATTGCCGGAAATTCATTCATAATGAGAGGCAGCTCATTTGTAAATAACGGTACGGTTTCTGCCGGTAATCTGAGTTTTGATTCTGTTACTTCTTTGTCAGGTAACAGGGTACTTATGTTCCCCGGTACAATTTTTATAAATTCGACCGGTAATATTTCACTTTCTAATAATGTGACTTTCACCCCGTCGGATTTTACGATTAATGGCGGCGGAGTACTTAATCCGAATAACAAAACCTTCACGCAGAATTCAGGTGTGTTCCATTTAAACGGTGGCGGCACTGTATTTAACTCAGGAATCTTTCAGACTCAGGGGACTGTATCAATGGTAATCAGAAACGGATCTAACTTCAACGGCGCATTTAAAATAAATTCAGGAACCACCACGTCATATAATGATCAATCTCCGAACATTTCAGAATATTTTGGATCAATGACATTGGATCCACGGCACCGTTCTTACCACTCTTGGCGGAGGTTACACGAACAAAGTATATGGGAATGTTATCAATAACGGCACCATAGGCGGGACCAGATTCTCTATGCGCGGGAGTTCATTGACTAATAACAGCATCATCGCTCCGGGTAATCTGGATTTCGATTCAACTACATCATTATCAGGACCCGGTTCATATACAGCCGGTGGTATATCAGTAACTTCCTCGGGTAATGTCTCATTAGCCAATAACGTATCTTTTTCACCCGGTTCAAGTTTTCAGGTAAACGGCGGCGGCTTGTTTAATCCGAATAACAGAACATTTTCATTTACCTCCGGAACGTTTTATGTTTTAAGCGGAGGCACCGTTTCAAGCTCCGGGATTTTCCAGACTAAGGGAAATGTAAACGTGATATTAAGGAATGGTTCGATTTTCAATGCGACATTTAAAGTAGATTCCGGAATAACTACTTCCTATAATGACAATTCCCCAAATATCTCAAATTATTTCGGAACAATGACTCTCAATCCGGGAACGACTTTACAACACTTGGCGGAGGTTATACAAACCGGGTTTATGGTAATGTTATAAATAATGGAACGATTGGCGGAAATGCTTTCACAATGAGAGGAGAAATGTTCACAAATAACGGGACAGTCTCATCAGGTACTTTTAATTTTGATACGACAATTGCGCTGGCAGGTACCGGTGTATGGATTTCAGCAATCTCAATATTACCGGAAGCGGAATTCTTAATCTTTCTAACAGTCTTACTTTTGGAGGTTCGGGAGTTGTAAACTTCCGGATTAACGCTATGGGGTTCTTAAATCCCAATTCGTTTGATGCAATTTTTGACGGCTCAGCGGCAACAGTAAATTTTGATTTAGAAAGCAACGGAGCTACAGCTAATTCAGGAAGAATTATTTCCAAAGGAAATACTATATTTAACATTAGAAATAACACCAATTTCAATACTCCGTTTAAAATCCAAACCGGATCCTGGCTACAGTTTTAAATCCTAATTCTCCCAATGAATCAATTTTCAACAGAACTGTGACAATTGATACCGGTGCTGTATTTACAACTCCGGGAGGAGGTTATACCTGTACTGTAAATGATACAGTGACAGTTAACGGGACACTCACAGGACCGAATCTATTCAGATTTATGGGTACTGCTTTTATTAATAATGGAGTTGTAAGTTTTAAGTGTTTTCCATTTTGCTTCTCAGATATTTTCACCGACTTCATTCCATACTCTTACCGGTACAGGAGAGTTTTACAACTTCCAATTGTCAGATCGTTGAAGGAGCAAATGTTACTCTTTTGACTGATCATCAGTTCAGTTATCTGACTGTTCAAGTTGGATCTACATTTAATCTGAATTCAAAGACATTAAAGCTAAATGGAGCAGGTACTCCAATATCAGCAGGCGGATCGATCATAACAGAAGGCAGCACTATTGAATATAACGGAACTGCGAATCAGAACTTCCCGCAGGCTAACATAGACTATAACAATGTCAGATTTAATGACACCTCCGGAGTTACTCTTGTTGATCACATTACACTTCCGGCGACTTATTGAGAGTTGTGAGAGGAGACATAAATCTAAACGGCAAAGTATTAACAATGCTTCCTTCTGCGACTCTCACTGAAACTCCGGGAAATACATTCGTTGGAAGCTCGGGATTTTTGGTAACGACTAGAAATCTTAACGCCCCGAATAATCTTAATGTAGGAGGACTTGGCGCTCAGATCACCACCGGCTCTGATTTAGGTCTTACTGAAATTAAAAGAGGGCAGAATGCACAAACACTTCCGACGGGCAATCAGGGCATAAGCAGATGGTACTCGATCAAACCATTTAATAATTCTAATCTTGATGCAACTTTGGTTTTCCATTATGATGATTCGGAATTGAATGGGAATGATGAATCAAAACTAAGCTTGTTTAAATCAACGAACGCCGGTGTAAGTTATAATTCTAACGGCGGAACTGTAAACATTGTGCTTAATGAAGTTACACAGGATAATATTGTCTCATTTGCAAGATTTACAGTAGGAAGTTCACTGGGAATATCTCTTATTATGGAAGGTTTCTATAATGTTTCTACCAATAATCTCAATATGAGCGATACTGTAAGGGTTTATCTCAGGAATACATCTTCGCCTTATGCGCCGGTTGATTCTTCAAAAGGAATATTAGATTCACTTACGTTCAGATCAGCTTTTCAGTTCACGAATGCTGTAACCGGAAATTATTACATTGATCTCAGACACAGAAATTCGCTTGAAACCTGGAGTAAGAACGGCGTGATGTATGATCAGGATTCAATAATAAATTACGATTTTACATTTGCAGCGGCACAGGCATACGGGAATAATATGATTCAAAAAGGAAGCAAGTTTTGTATTTACAGCGGAGATGTAAATCAGGATGGAAGTGTAAACGGATTGGATTTGGGTTTGATTGATAACGATGTTAGTAATTTTGTTACCGGATATGTGAATACCGATGTAAATGGTGACAGAGCAGTGAATGCCTTGGATTTAGGAATTACTGACAATAACGCATTTAACTTTGTGAGCAAAGTGACGCCGCCGTAGTACAGTTAGATGTTAACAGTTAATAGTTTACTATTTACTATTTACTATTTAAAAGGGCTGAATCAATTTTCAGTCCTTTTTTTATTAGGAAAAATATTTCTCTTAACAATTAAATAATTAATAATTACGTTTGCAAAAAAGGAAAGGAGCACAATATGAAAAAATTAATTTTTACCATTCTTATCTCAATCCTATTTTCAATTTTCTTAAATGAAAAATCTTATTCGGCAAATGAACGATTCAGAAGTATTAATTCCGGAGACTGGAATGCAACTTCGACATGGGAAATGTCAACTAATAGCGGTTCGACATGGTTTGCTGCAACAAGCACTCCGACAGATACAAGCGGATTAATTAATATCCGGAGTCTAAACACTGTCACGGTCACTGTAAATGTTAATGCTGATCAATTAACTGTAGAAAACGGAGGGACACTTACAATAAATGCATCTATTATTTTAACATTACTTAACGGCAGCGGAGATGATCTTACTCTGCTTCCCGGAGGAATTGTATCCGGTGCCGGTAAATTTCAGACTCAGGGAACTGTTCTAATGAATATAAGAGACGGATCCAACTTCAATGTTGCTTTAAATGTAAATACAGGAACAGACTGCAGTGGCGGCTTTGACTTCTCCTTTAAATGCCAGATTATTTGGTAATGTAACTGGTGGATGCAGGAGCAACATTAAGCTCATACACAATGGTCAGGACCCTCCTACACACTTTTTATTTATGGAAATCTCACAAACAACGGAACCATTTCAGGTTTAGGATTATTCAGGTTTTACGGTTCAGCTATGACAAATGACGGCTCAATTACATTACCGAGTTTGAGCTTTGATTCTACTTCCGCAGTATCAGGTTCAGGAACATACACCGGGGCAAATATAATAATTACCACGAACGGGAATATTAGTCTTTTAAGTGACGTAACTTTTTCACCAACTTCAGCTTTCACAATTAACAACGGGGGAAATTTTTCGGCAAATGGTAATATTTTTACATTCCAGGTCCGGGACATTTACTATTCTCACGGGAGCGACTGTAGCAAATTCGGGCACAATCAGAACGCAGAATACCGTTAAAATAAATCCGAGAACCGGTTCAAGTTTTAATGCTGACCTAAATGTTAATACAGGAACTACAATACTGCTTCAGAAACAACTTCACCTTATAATGGGAAATTGTTTGGAAATGTAACAGTGGATGCTGGAGCAACATTAAGCACAAACATGTGGTATCACCAACACACTATTTATTTATGGAAATCTCACAAACAATGGAACACTTACAGGTCCGCGAAATCAATCTTTATATATGGGAATATCTTAAATAACGGAACAATTACAAGTTCAATCACAACAATAAGATTTTACGGCTCAACTTTAGTAAACACCAATACAATATCACGAGAGTTTAACATTTGATTCTACTTCCACAGTATCCGGTTCCGGAACATATACCGGAGCAAATATAACAATTTCAGATAATAGAAATGTTACTCTTTTAAGTAATGTAACTTTTTCACCAACCGGATCTTTTACTATTAACACCGGCGGTAATTTTTCGGCTAATGGCAATATTTTTACATTCAGGTCAGGAACATTTACTATTCTCACGGGAGCGACTGTAGCAAATTCGGGCACAATCAGAACGCAGAATACCGTTAAAATAAATCCGAGAACCGGTTCAAGTTTTAATGCTGACCTAAATGTTAATACAGGAACTACTACTGCTTCAGAAACAACTTCACCTTATAATGGGAAATTGTTTGGAAATGTAACAGTGGATGCTGGAGCAACATTAAGCACAAACATTGGTATCACCAACACACTATTTATTTATGGAAATCTCACAAACAATGGAACACTTACAGGTCCAACCAGCGTAGTAGGTCTCAATCTTTATATATGGGAATATCTTAAATAACGGAACAATTACAAGTTCAATCACAACAATAAGATTTTACGGCTCAACTTTAGTAAACACCAATACAATATCACGAGAGTTTAACATTTGATTCTACTTCCACAGTATCCGGTTCCGGAACATATACCGGAGCAAATATAACAATTTCAGATAATAGAAATGTTACTCTTTTAAGTAATGTAACTTTTTCACCAACCGGATCTTTTACTATTGACACCGGCGGTAATTTTTCGGCTAATGGCAATATTTTTACATTCAGGTCAGGAACATTTACTATTCTCACGGGAGCGACTGTAGCAAATTCGGGCACAATCAGAACGCAGAATACCGTTAAAATAAATCCGAGAACCGGTTCAAGTTTTAATGCTGATTTAAATGTTAATACAGGAACAACTACTGCTTGGGAAAATACTTCACCTTTTAATGCGAGATTGTTTGGAAATGTAACTGTAGATGCAGGAGCAACATTAAGCACAAATAATTCACTTCCTACACACCTGTTTATTTATGGAAATCTCTCAAACAACGGAACAATTACAGGAACAGGTGCAATAAATTTCAAACAGGAGCACATACTTTACAGGGAACAGGAACCTGGACCACGATGCAGGTTTATTGAGCGGCGCAACGGTTACATTAGGAAGCGACCATCAAATGCTCAGTGTAAATATTAACTCCGGTGCAACATTTGATATTAGTAATTACACATTAAAGTTCACTGCATCAAATCCAATTACACAAAACGGAACACTTACGACTACAAACAGCAAGATAGAATACAACGGGACTGACTTAGCAGACTATTTCAATTACAAATATTACTTATGCCGGATTAAGAATAAACAATCCAGCAGGAGCGACTCTGCTAGGCGACATTACAATACCGGATACATTTTCGGTTATTCTCGGAGACTTGAATCTGAACGGAAGAGTTATTACACTTACACCAACTGCATACATGAAAGAAACTCCGGACAATACTGTTTTCGGAACAACAGGACATATTATAACAACCAGAAACATATCCTCTCGTCCAACCTTAATGTTGGCGGCATGGGCGCGATCCTTACCGAATCGTCAAATCTTGGAAGCACGGTAATACGCCGCGCACACACAGTGCAGACGGGACTTAACGGAGGGACAAGCATCAAGAGATACTACGACATTACACCGACAAATAATTCGGGTCTAAATGCAACTTTAGTTTTTAAATACGATGATTCGGAATTGAACGGAAAGCCGGAGCCGACATTAAAGCTATTCAGTTCAACCAATTCAGGAACCAACTGGCTGTATATGGGAGGAACGGTAAATATTGCAACCAATGAAATTACACTTCCGGGCTGACGGCATTTTCAAGATGGTCGGCATGTTCTTCACATGTATCGGCTTCCATAAGTTTGATCATGGAAGGATTTTACAGCCTTTAACTCTTCCCACCAAACTTAATATGAGAGATACAGTCAGAATATATTTAAGAAATTCATCTTCTCCTTATATGCTGCGGATTCTTCAATCGGGCTGCTTGATTCACTGACATTCAATTCTCCATTTCAATTTGCCAATGCACTTCCGGCTTATATTACTGCAGATTAAACATAGAAATTCGCTGGAAACATGGAGCAAGAATCCACTTGACCTACATGCAGGACACGATTCTCAATTACAATTTTACAATAGAGTCTAACTCAGGCATACGGAAATAATATGGTTCAGAAAGGAAGTAAGTTTTGTATATACAGTGGGGATGTTAATCAGGACGGCAGCATAAATGTATTGGATTTGGGTTTGATTGATAACGATGTTAGTAATTTTGTTACCGGATATGTGAAAACTGATGTAAACGGTGATAGAACTGTGAATGCTTTGGATTTAGGAATTACGGACAACAACGCATTTAATTTTGTAAGTAAGATGACGCCTCCGTAACACAGTTAAAAGTTAGCAGATAAAATGTTCGTATTTAAGAGGGACTGAATTGATTTTCAGTCCTTTTTTATTAATGCAATAAAATATATGTTATTACTATCTGAATTTTTTTTTAAATTAGGTAAAAATTATTTCTTAACTCTCATTTCAAACTTATATGAATATAAAATTACAATCAAAAAATTCTTTGATAAAAATAATTTTAACTTTGGTTATTTTTATATTGATAACAATCTCAAAGAATTCGATAGCTGCGCCCGGTGATACGACATGGGTAACAACATTCAACCAGACATTTCAAAACTGGGCAGATGTTCATTATGATACATTTGTCCTGCCCGATACAAACACGCGGTACAAAGAAATCAAAATGTATTATACAATCGGTTGTCCTGCTGCGGGCTGTGATCCGTGGGACCGCATTGGCTGGGTAAAGCTGTATAAAGATACATTGACAAATTATGAATTGGCAAGAGTGATTACTCCTTATAATATAGTTGGCTCCGGATATCCCGGGCAATGCGTTTTTGTATTTGACGTAACCGATTATATGCCGATACTTCATGATACTGTCCGGCTGGGAAGTTATATCGAGAGCTGGATCGGCGGGACTCGAGGGTGGCTCGTTACAGTGAAGTTTGCATATATTGAAGGAGAGATTCAAAACAAGCCGTTTAAGATAATAAATCTCTGGCAAAATTCTCACGTAATTTACGGTGATCCTGCAATTCCTCCGGAAGATTTTCTCACACCGCAAAATGTCATGATCGACGCTCAGACCTCAAAAGCAAAAGTTAGAATTACTACAACAGGACACGGTCAGGGTAATACGGATAACGCTGCGGAATTTTCTTTTAAGGTCCATTCATTAATAGTCGGAAGCAACACATTTGACCATGCCTTATGGAGAGGTGATTGTAACGTAAATCCGTGCAGTCCGCAGGGAGGAACATGGCAGTATGCAAGAGCAGGGTGGTGTCCGGGCGCAAGCGTAATTCCTTTTGAAACTGATGCAACGAACAGCGTGACTCCCGGTCAGAATGTAGTCATTGATTACAATCTCCAGCAGTATGAAAATTTCTGCAGACCTAGCAATCCGAATTGTGTCCCGGGACAGACTTGCGGTGACTGCAATTACAATAACAACGGACATACTGAGCCACACTATACAATAGAAGGTCAGTTGATTTTATATAAGCCGAATCCATTTGCGAGCGTTGAAATTATCAGCTCTGAAGTTCCGTCAAGTTTTAATTTAGAGCAGAATTATCCTAATCCTTTTAATCCGTCAACTAAAATAAAATTTGATTTTCCGAAGTCATCAACGTCAAATTGGCGGTCTATGATGTTCAGGGAAAATTAGTTCAGACACTTGTAGAAGGCAATCTGAGTGCAGGAAGCTACCAGGCAGAATGGTCAGCAAAGAATAATCCGAGCGGAATTTATTTTTACAGACTTGAGACAGACGGAAATGTATTTTCAAAGAGGATGATGCTTGTGAAATAGTATTTGGTATTTGGTATTGAGTCTTGGGTATTGAGTATTTGGCATTTTAAAAGAGTAGATTGGAATTAGATAAAAATATTGAAGAACTAAATCTTAAAGATTATGAAAACAAAGAATTTTCAGTCCGTTGTTTTAAGTTTAGTTATTATTCTGCTGATTAATACAAAAATATTTTCAACAACGATTAACATTTTTGTTACAAACAATGGTATCTTTGTTCCAAGTAATGTTGGAGCAACATTAGGAGATGTGATTCATTGGTATCAAGGTGGTCCTAAACCGATTGAAACTACAAGATGCGACGGACAGTTCGGAACGATATTACCAACCGGCGCAATTCCATGGCACCATGCATGCCCATTTGATTATCAGATAAATGCAGCAGGTTTTTATTTCTACAGAAGCGGTTGGGGAAATTATGCGGTATTAAATGTAAAGGCAACTGTATCAATAAAAATTAGACTTCAGGTTTGTTCACCGGGCAATGAAAATATTTCCGTTCACCTGAGAAGTTCAACCACACCGTATCAGGAAGTAGATGTTGCAAGCGGAGTTTTGGATTCTGCGGGAAATGTGAATTTGAATTATACACAGCCGGTTAGTGGAGTTAGTTATTTTATTGTTGTCAAGCATAGAAATTCAATTGAAACATGGAGCGCAACTCCCCAAACGTTTTCAGCCGGAAATATTAATTATGATTTTACAACGGGATTAAATAAAGCTTATGGAAATAACATGGTTCTTTCAATCGGAAAAGCATGTCTCTATACTGGTGACGTGAATCAGGACGGGATAATTGATATTACAGATATTTCATTAATAGATAATGATGCGTTTAATTTTGTAACGGGGAACGTAGTAACTGATTTAAATTGTGACGGAATTGTTGACGGTAACGATATCATTTACGCGGATAATAATGCATTAAATTTTATTGGTGTTATGCATCCATAAAATAGTATTAGGTATTAGGTATCAGGTATTAAGAAGAGGGAATTTGTAAAACAGAAATATTAGGAATGAAAAAATTAGTAATAATATTTTTTATTAGTATTTATTTTTTGAATTCATGTACTGACCAAAATAAGGAGAATGAAATGAAAAAAAATAAAAGTGAAAATATTGCAGCCTCCGGATTTTGTATTGACGAGTGCGGCATTTGAGAACAACTCATGTAATCCACCAAAAAATATACCTGTAACGGAGAGAATATTTCCCCTCCTTTAACATGGACCTTTCCGAATGACAAAGTAAAATCATACGCAATAATTATGGATGATCCTGATGCGCCCGGACGGAGATTTCGTTCATTGGGTGATTTACAACATTCCTGTATGGCGTAACGGAATTACCTGAGAATTTTTCTTCGGAAAAATCCGGTGAGAATATGTTATACGCAGGGCATCAACAGATTCAGGAAAACATATTACAAAGGTCCGTGTCCTCCGTTAGGAACTCACAGATATTTTTTTAAATTATTTGCGCTTGATGAAATGCCTGACATTAAACCAGGCGTTTCGAAGAAAGAATTGCTTGATGCAATGAACGGACATATATTGGCTGAAACGCAATTGATGGGAAAGTATTCGAGATAAAAAAGAATAAATATAAGAACTTAAACATTCATCATATTAATTCAAAAAATACTTTACAAACTTTAACCCCATAAGCTTCATGAAAAATGCATACAAACTTTCAATCGCATTATTTCTTTCACTTCTGTTTGCAGGTTCAGCTTTTAGTCAGAACCCGACTTATAATTTGAGAGCAATGAATCTGAAATACTACGGCTGTCCTGCGAACACACTTGAATTTGATATTTACATGGAGCACACAAATCCTCCGACTGATTTTATTTATGCTGCGGGAGAATATTTTTTTGATTTCAATCCTTTGATTGCAAACGGCGGAACATTAACATATCAGATTGTAAATTCAGATTTGCCGTCTAATATGCTGCCAAGAAATCCAACTGTATCAGGATCACAATTGAGATTAGCATCGAATCAATTCCCGGGTCCGCTTAACGGGTATTCAATGACAAATAACGGATTCCCGGGCACGAGAATCGTGCGAATGAGACTTTCAACATCTGCTGCATCTTTCGCCGCTGTTCCTTTAAATCTAAATTGGAGTATTCAGGCTCAGGGAAATTTTTATACAATAATCTTTGCTTATGTCGGAGGCACAGCAACAAATATAACAACTGACGTTACACATATGCTTCAGGTTTCTTCTTCTCTCACATGTGAGAAATTTTTGTTGAGCCGCCCGTTATATAATTCCCCGACAAATCCTTTACCGATTACTTTTTCATGGGGCAGAGCATTAAATGCAATTTATTACAGACTCCAGGTTTCAACAGACCATAATTTCTCAAGCTATGTTTTTAATGACTCGGGAATTGTAGATACCTTTAAAACAATCAGCGGGCTCGCACAGAGTACAAGATATTTTTGGAGAGTATCGGCATGGAACAGCACAAATTATTATGCAACCACTGATACCTGGTATTTTAATACCGGTTTCCCTAATAATTCTCAGACGCCGACTTATAATTTAACGGCGAGAAATTTTATATTTACCAATCCCAATGATAACCAGATAGAATTCGATATATATATTGAACATACTAATCCTCCTTCAACATTTGAATATGCTGTGGGAGAATATTTTTTTGATTTCAATCCTTTGATTGCAAACGGCGGAACTTTGACTTATGAAATAGTAGGTTCGGATTTGCCTTTGAATATGCAGCCAAGAAACCCTTTGGCAAACGGAAGCATATTATATCTGGCTGCAAACAATTCGCCTGGCGCCGGATTTGGATATAATATGACTAACAATGGATTTCCGGGAACCAAAATCGTGAGAATGAGACTTACCACTTCGGCTCCCCATTTTGCTTATGAACCTTTAAATCTAGCCTGGCGAAACAGCAGTTCAGGAGTTCCTTATACAGCCATTTTTTCATACGTCGGATTGACAACCACGGACATAACAACACCTGCAACACACAGCGTAGAATATAACGGTCCACTCCCGGTCGAGCTGTCATCGTTCACTGCGAACGCTAATAAAAATAATATCACACTAAACTGGTCAACAGCCAATGAATCCAATAACTCCGGATTTGATTTAGAACGTAAAGACGCCGGACGCAAGACGCAGGAAGAATGGCTCAAGGTCACCTTCATCAAAGGAAACGGGACAGCTGCTTCACAGAATAATTATGAATTTGCTGACAGAGGACTAAATGCCGGAATATACAATTACAGATTAAAGCAAATTGATTATAACGGTAACTATAAATATTATGACCTGCAGAATGAAATAAACGTTGGTGTTCCGGCTGAATTTAGTCTGTCGCAAAATTACCCCAATCCATTTAATCCGAGCACGAAGATAGATTTTGATCTGCCCTATGACGGGAATGTCAAAATTATTTTGTATGATATATCAGGTAGAGAAACTGCGACGCTGATTAATGAATTCAAGTCCGCCGGCTATTATACAATAAGGTTTAACGGTTCAAACCTATCCAGTGGAATTTATTTTTACAGATTAGTGGCAGGGAAAAATATCTTTTCAAAAAGTATGATGATTCTTAAATAGCGTCGAGCATATGGTTTCACTTTTAAAATTTTTACCACAGATTCACAGATTTTAATTCATCAAATAATAAATCTTTGAATCTGAACTTTAAGAGATCGGCTCAAACTATTTATTAATTAATTTATTAAATAAAGGAGATTAAAATGAAAAACATCTTCAAAGTGTTCATCACCCTTTCTGCAACACTATTATTTGTGAAAATCTCTTTTTCACTTCCAGTTGAATTAAGTTATTTCAGCTCAACCGTAGTATTAAACAATGTAACTTTAGAATGGGGAACATCAACTGAAACTAATAATGAGCTCTTCCGGGTAGAACGGACATCAGGAGATACGATTCCGACACCATGGACCGATATTGGATTCGTTCCGGGTCACGGGACAACGAGCACACCGCAAAATTATAATTTCCATGATACCGGGCTGGCAGACGGGAGTTACCTTTACAGACTGAAGCAGGTAGATTTTAACGGAAATTTTGAGTATTACAAATTGAGCGGCGTTGTAATCATAAATATAATATCTGTTCAGAAGATAAATAGTTTTGTAGCTGACAAATTTGTTCTTCATCAAAATTATCCAAATCCATTTAATCCTGTTACTAAAATAGAATTTGATTTACCAAAGTCATCATTTGTGAAGCTTACGATCCAGGATGTTAATGGGAAATTAATTCAGACTTTAGTGGAAAGCAGGCTAACGGCTGGAAGCTATCAGGCAGAATGGAAAGCGGATGATTTTCCAAGCGGTATTTATTTTTATAGACTGGCAGCAGGCGGAAATACTTTTTCCAGGAGAATGATGCTTGTGAAATAGTATTAAGATAGGTATTAGGTATTAGGTATTAGGTATTAGGTATTAGGTATTAGGTATTAGGTATTAAGTATTAAGTATTTTCAAATCAAAAATATAAAATCTAAGATTGGCAAATCCGAGAAACGTTCGTTGTATCTATTTTTTTCTAATTTGATTAATTTGCATCGATAATAATAATTTAATTGAACATTTGCGTATTTGCTTCGGGAGCGGGGACCAACTTCAAAGCTATTCTTGATTCCATAAAGAAAGATTACCTGAGATCAAAAGTTCTGCTGCTGATAACGAACAATTCAAATTGCGGTGCGGCGGAAACGGCAAGAAAAAATAATATTGATACAGTTCACATAAGTAAAAAAATCTTTCCTCATCTTTCCGGTAAGGAATATTCAGATAAATTTTTAACAGCATTAAAGAAACATAAGATTGACTTTATTGTCCTTGCAGGTTATATGAAAATGATAGAGCCGGCTGTCCTGAAGAAATTCAAAAATAAGATCATCAACATTCATCCTGCATTGCTGCCTGCATTCGGCGGAGCAGGCATGTTTGGAATAAATGTTCATAAAGCTGTAATCAAAAGCGGCGCGAAGGTTACGGGTATTACCATCCATTTCGTTGAAGGCAATTATGACGACGGAAAAATAATTTTTCAGAAATGCTGTGAAGTGAAAAACGATGATGATGAATTTTCACTCCGGAAAAGAGTACTTAAGCTTGAGCATAAGTATTATCCTGAAGTAATTAAGATGTTTGAAGGTAATAAGATAAAAATTGCAAAAGGAAAAGTTATAATTAATTGAAGTTGCATAAAATACTCTTTTCCGTTATTCTATGTGAAGTGAAGAATCCAGTGCTTTTTTTTGTCATTCTGAGCAAAGCGAAGAATCCAAGAGTTTCAATTCGATAAGCACTTTGGATTCTTCACTTCACTCCGCTTCGCTCCATTTCGTTCAGAATGACAATTACCTAATTCAAGTAGTTAACGAAATAAATTAAGTAATCAATAATAATTTAAATTTGACTTTGATAAAACGTGCATTACTCAGTGTCTATGACAAAACAGGAATAATTGAACTGGCAGCTGAGCTTAGAAAACAGAACATTGAGATTATTTCTACCGGCGGGACATACAAGCTGTTAAAGGAAAATAATATTGAAGTTAAAACTGTCGAAGAGGTTACCGGCTTTCCTGAAGTGCTGAACGGAAGGGTCAAGACGCTTCATCCGAAAATATTCGCCGGCATTTTAGGCGACCGTGAAAATAAAAGTCACAGTGAAGAAATTAAGAAACATAATATAGAACCCGTTGATCTTGTGGTTGTAAATCTCTATCCGTTTAAAAAAACAATTTCAGAAAAAGGCGTTTCAGTTGCTGATGCAATTGAGCAGATCGATATCGGCGGAGTGACTCTGATCAGGGCAGCTGCCAAGAATTTCAAAGACGTAATTATTTTAACGGATATAGATCAATACAGAGAGTTCATAGAAATATTAATTTCAACCAAGAACAACATTCCTGTTAGCTATTCACAAAAGCTCGCTCAGACTGCCTTTAAGACCGTTTCGGAATATGACAATGCAATACAAAAATATTTTACCGGATTAAATCAACAGATGAAAATAAATTGAAACCCGGGTTTTCAGATTTAGATAAAAGTGAAACTCAGACTTTGCGATACGGTGAGAATCCACATCAGAATGCAATACTGATAAAAGAAAACTTTGATGAAATATTTGAGGTCCTTCACGGGAAAGAATTATCTTACAATAATCTACTCGACATAGATGCTGCTTATAATCTGATCTCGCGAATTTGAAAATGAAGGTCCAGCTTGTGCAATAATAAAGCACGGAAATCCCAGCGGAGTTGCTGTTTCAGGAGATTTGGCAACAGCTTATGCAAAAGCATTTGAGACGGACACGCTTTCCCCATTCGGGGGAATAATTATATTTAATAAAAAATTAGACTTTAAAACTTCAATAGATATTGATAAATTGTTTTCCGAAATAATTTTAGCGCCGGATTTTGAAGATGAAGCTCTTAGAGTTATTGAAGAAGAAAAAGAACAGGCGTCTTGGTAAAGTTTAGATTTTCAAAAGACAATTTTGAATTCAGAAAAATAACAGGCGGAGTTTTATATCAGGATAAAGACAATCATGAACTAAGTAAAGATGATCTGAAGTTTGTGACGAAAAGAAAAGCTGATGATAAGCAGGTTGAAGATATGCTGTTTGCATTTAAAGTTGTAAAGCATACAAAATCAAATGCTATAGTTTTTGTAAAGGACAAGACGAACTCTCGCTGTCGGCGGAGGTCAGCCATCCAGAATTGATTCAACAAAAATTGCAGTTACAAAAGCAAAAGAATTTAAACAGGATCTTGAAAGACAGCGTTGCGGCGTCGGATGCTTTTTTTCCTTTTGCTGACGGACTGATTGAGATTGCAAAAGCCGGAGCATCGGCAATAATACAGCCGGGCGGTTCGGTGAAAGATGATGAAGTGATTAAGGCAGCCGATGAGTATAATATTGCAATGGCTTTTACGGGAATCAGACATTTCAAACATTAAATAACAATTATAGAATTAAATTAATAATTAATAGATAAATTTTAATTAAAAAATTTTAAAATTTAAAAAAGGGTTATAAGGAAATTTAAATGCCAATTATTAGGAATGTTCTCCAATGACATAGCAATTGATCTGGGAACTGCGAACACTTTGATCTACATGAAAGGGAAAGGAATCGTGTTGAATGAACCTTCAATCGTAACTTATGATGTAGCTTCGAGAAAAATAATTGCTATCGGAGAAGAGTCCAAGAAAATGATGGGAAGAGTTCACAAGGAGCTTGCGACGATCCGGCCGATGAAAGACGGAGTGATAGCGGATTTTGAAATTGCCGAAGGAATGATAAAGGAGTTTATAAAGAAGATAAGCTCAAGCTGGATGCCTTCGAGGAGAATTGTCATTTGCGTTCCGAGCGGAATAACTGAAGTTGAGAAAAGAGCAGTAAGAGATACAGCAGAGCACGCAGGCGCGAAGGAAGTTTATCTGATCTCCGAGCCGATGGCTGCTGCGATAGGAATCGGACTTGATGTGATGGCTCCTTACGGAAACATGATCGTTGACATAGGCGGAGGAACAACAGAGATTGCAGTGATAGCATTATCGGGAATTACAAACGGTGCTTCAATAAGAATTGCCGGAGATGAACTTACCGAATCCATCATCAGATTTTTCAGAAACAATCACAACATATTATCGGCGAAAGAACTGCGGAAGAAATAAAATGCCAGGTCGGTTCTGTAATGCCATTGAAAGAAGAAGTCATCATTGAAGTAAAGGGAAGAGATCTTGTTGCAGGTATTCCGAAGATAACAGAAGTAAGCTCGATCGAAATAAGAGAATCACTGAATGCGCCGATTGACACAGATGATCGAAGCAGTGAAAGTTGCGCTGGAAAAAACAGCTCCGGAACTTTCATCCGATCTTGCTTGACCGCGGAATATTCTTAACCGGCGGCGGGGCATTGATAAAGGGACTTGATGAAAGAATAAAAATGGAGACCGGAGTTCCGGTTCATGTAGCCGAAGATCCGCTGACTGCAGTAGCAAGAGGGACAGGGAAAGTTCTTGAGGATCTGGATTATTTTAAGAAAGTGCTTATTGAGGAGATAGAAGTAGTGATCGGATTTGATGAGTGTATGTTGTTGTTGGATTTGGACAGCAACGACGACGTTGCAAAAATAAGCGGTTTAGACAGCTGCTGGTAATTGTTTAAATTCAATTCCTAATTCCTGATGTAAAAACTCTTTTAGTTTTATCACTTCTACACGATTGCCTCCTCTTGCCCTTTTGTCAAGGAAATAAATTGGACGATCATTTTCGTCTTTTTCAATTTTTAAATATCTGATATCAGATTCTTCAACTCCTACCAACTCGGAAGCCTCTGAAATATTTTTGTCAAAATCCCAGCAGAGGATCCATCTTAAATGTCGAAATGCATGATTAAAATCTTTTTTGAGCAAAAATTTTAGTTCTATGTACCAAAATTCACTTTCAATTATTTTATTATCAGTTTTATTACGAGCAATTATGTCGATGCCTCTAGATGTATTGTAATCTAAGGGTTCAAACAAGAATTTTTCAGGATGTAAAGTATATATTGACATAAATAAACCAAATACCTCAGCTTCATTTTTGGGTTCCAAATATGTTCGCCCTTTATACTCTGCCAGTTTCCTTTCCTTAATTGACTTAATTCTAGTTTTATATTCAGCAGTTTCTTGTTTTAGGGTTTTAGATTCTTGTTGCCACGATCTTAGCGTATATATACCTTTTTCTTGCAGATGAGTGTCAATGTCATTAAAGATTGATTGAATACTTTCTTTGAGTTCAGCTTGAATTTGAGGATCTGTATTGGAAACACCGCCACGGTTCGCTGTAAGTTTTAAATCTTGACAATTTACAAAACCATGTATTAATGTAAGTGAATTACTTCCTGTCCCGAATCCACTAATCCATTCATTAACTCGGACGATTGGTATATAATCTTTGCATAACCATACTCCATAGCGATCTGAAACTTTATATCTTCCAGTTTCACTTCTAGATCTCTCTTGGATCATTGGATTATATTCTCTCTTGATACTATCGCCTTCAACAGAAACAAATACATCAAATAGTACTTCGGGGTGATTTTTAAGTCTCTGCTTTTCAAATTTGAAATGTTTAACATAAAAATCTGCCGCTTGTCAAAATCAAGTTCTTCAAATAATTTTTGAATATCTGAATTTTCATCAGGGAAAATATGGCCAAATGTTATTTCTTCGAATTCGTCAACATCTAAACCCTTTAAAAAGATTTTGAAATTTGTATTATGAAGAATTTCGAAAACAGTTTCAATTGATCCAATTTTCGTAAACCACTTTATATAATCTTTAATTATGTTTTGCACGAATGTTGATCTTTGCATTGTCATTATATCCGATAACAGTTATTTCGGTCCCGGATTTTTGGTCATCAAGGAAATTTTCAATTTGTCTAATTTGTGGTTGATGTAAAGTATGATTGGATAAAGATTTATAAGGGTTCTTGCATATTGACTCAAAGATACCGTCAGATGTTTTTGTTTTCACTTGCACTTCTTCAGACCTCAGATAAATTTTTGTTCCATGTCCTTTTTCTCCAATAATATTTTTATCTCCGGCTTCCTTTAACTTTCTAGAATCACTATGTCCAAGTCCCCAAAAAGAAGTTTTTAAGACTTGTTCAGTCATTCCAAGTCCATTATCAGATAATCTGATCACAAGCCTCTTGGTTCCGTTAATTGTTTCTACATCAAAGGATATCTTCATATAGTCTGCTTTCCAATCAATGGAATTCGATACAGCTTCTCTGATAATTTCTAATGGATTTCCGAAATCATTTACTATCTCAAAGAATTCAGCATTGCTGTTTACATCTGGCTCTATTTCTGTCCAACTCATATCTGTTTTTAAAAATTGGAGTGTTAATTGAATTGTCACCGATGGTAAATATAAGCAATATCTTTTTAAATTTATTCGTAAATCTCTTAGTATAGCTGCGGGTATGGCACCTCCATTTCCTGTACTCTCTTCCGATTCTATTGCTTGGCGAATGACTCTCACATAATAAATTGAAAAAGTAACTCACTATGAATATCTTTTTATAAAATAGAATCGGCAGAAGGATGAACACAAAAGTATCATCAGCAAAGGAAGTTAAGATCTCCCGCTTAGCGACGATAATAATTTTTCTTGCTCTGATAAGATGCATTGCGGAGGTGTTCAGGCTTCAGTATTATTCGGAACAGGATCTGTTTTATATCGCGGTTTTAGGAAAGCTCTTTCGAGAAGATAGAAACTAGAAGTTCGAATTAAACTCATTCAATCTTACCATGAATTCTACACGTTACAATTTTAAAAATCTTTTCACCTCGTTACATCTCATAATTTCAATTTAATAGAAAGCTCCAATTTTCCATCAAATCCAAGCTCAACAATTTTTTGAAGTGTCGAGATTCTGACTTCTTTTACATTATTCTCAATTTTAGAAATGTACCCTTTGTTAGTTCCGCATTTTTCTGCAAGCTCTTCCTGTGTCATTCCTTTTTCAAGCCGGGCTTGCTGCAGAAGCACACCAAGTTTAAAAGAATCAAATCCTTTTTCGAACTTGTCACGTTTTGTATCTCCCTTTTTGCCATATTGTTCGTCAATGAACTGGTCCAGGGATTTTAAGTTACTTTTCTGTTTCATAATCTTTTTTAATTTTAAGAGCTTTTACAATTTCCGATCCGGGTGTCTTTTGAGTTTTCTTGTTGAATCCATTCAGTATTACTATCAGCTTACCTTCATCAAAAAAACAAAATATCCTGAATATGTCACTTCCGGATTTAACCCTTATCTCATACAATCCATCTGTACCAGTTAAGTGTTTTAAATACTCCTCAGGTACATGGTTTATAGTTTCAATAAGTTTAAAAGTCCAAAGAATTTTATCTTTTACTTTCTTATTTTGCTTCTCATAGAAATCTGAAAAGTAGTTTTTGTATAAAAATACTTTTCTAATTTTTTCATCGTTCATACATTACAAAAATAAACAATGTTGTCCGTATGTGCAACTTTTTTGTTAATCTTGGTTCTGTTGATATTAGTTTTCTTATCGAATCTGCTTCTTACTTGAAGCTTGTTGTTGGTCCATTCGTTTGACGAAAGACTCTCTCGTTATAAATTGAATTAGTATCCCACTATGAATATCTTTTTATAAATATGAAATCAGAATAATGAGCAAAGGTGAATTACAAGGAAGCGAAGTTAAGATCTCCCGCGTCGCGACGATAATAATTTTTCTTGCTTTGATAAGATGCATTGCAGAGGTGTTCAGGCTTCAGTATTATTCGGAACAGGATCTGCTTTTTTCGGACTTCAAGCCCTTTCTTCTTGGCGCGCTTGTAACTTCATCGGCGCTCTTATTAATGACAATCCTTTCTTATTTCGGAAAACATAAATTGATAATTGCGTGTCTCTGTGTTGACAATAATTATTCTAGTTTTGATAAAAATTTTCTTCAATGCCTGACGGGGAAGATGTGGCCGATGAAGTCTTCCGGCTTTTATATCTTAAGTCAATCGGGACAGAATATGATTATATATTGTATTGAAATACTATTTAAAATAACTTATAAAGTTACTTAACATAAAATATTTTTTTATTTGAAACAGGTTTTGTTAAATACATTTTAAATAATTACTATGAGAAACTATCTTTTAATTTTTTTACCGGTCTTTTTTTTCACTGTTTTTTCAATTGCTATTCAAAAAAATCAGGAAGGAAACGGAATAGAAGTAAAACAGAATTCTCTTCTTGCTCAAAACATACACTCACTGTGGTCTGATGTATCAGAAGGAAGTTTTACTATTAAAGGGGAAAGAAGAACAATACCTTTAAAATACAGAATTGTCAGATCAAATTATAATGATTTAAAGTCCGTATTATTTTCTGCGCCATTTGAGTTTAGTGACAGAGCAAAGAATTCACCGTTGATAATAGGGCTTCCTTTGCCGTCAGGAGGAACATCAGAATTTTTCATAACCGAATATTCCATGATGGAACCCGGGCTGGCTCAAAATTATCCCTGAGATTAAAACTTTCAATCTAAAAGGTAAGGATGATCGGTATTCTGTAGGGAAGGCTGATATAACACCCAATGGTTTTCATGCGACAGTATTAACTCCGAGAGGAGATTATTTAATCGAACCTTACAGTACAAATGAAAAGGAGATTTATATTTCTTATTATAAAAATGATCTTGCCGTCGACAGACAGATTTGAATGTTTAACTCTTCCGCCGAAAGAATATGATAATTCCCGATGGGACGCTTGTTTCCGGTCCTCAGCTCAGAACCTTACAGATTGGCTGTCGCTGCAACTGGGGAATATACAATTTATACCGGAGGGACTGTCGCAGGTGCATTGTCGGCAATTGTAACTAGCGATCAACTGGGTTAATGTAATGTTTGAACGTGATTTATGTATAAGATTAATATTAATCACTAATGAAACTCAAATAATTTATACAGACCCCGCAACAGATCCTTATTCAATAGCAATATATCCACATCACAGAATGAAAACCAGACTAACATACAAATGTTATAGGCTCATCTAATTATGATATAGGTCACCTTCTCGCTACATATTTCGCGGGCGGAGTGGCGACAGTTTCTGCGGTATGTAATAATACAATTAAAGCAAGAGGAGTCAGCAGCTATTCATTTCCAACGGCTGTGTCTTTAGCAGATTAGTTGCACATGAACTGGGGCATCAATTCGGTGCATTGCATACATTCAATAGTGTGTTAGGCAGCTGCAAAGGTAACAGAACGTCAACGACAGCGTGGGAGCCCGGCAGCGGAAGCACAGTCATGTCGTATGGCGGCAGATGTCGGGCGATAACCTTCAAAAGTACACTGATGATTATTATCATACAGGAACCTTTAGCGGGATAGCAGCCAATTTCCAACGGAAAGGAAATTCCTGTGCAGGGATCATAAATACCGGTAATACTCCTCCGTCAGTTACTGTTCCGTCAGGAGGATTTACAATTCCTATCAGCACTCCGTTTCAGTTAACAGGATCTGCAAGCAGATATTGAAAATCCAAACTCATTAACATACTGCTGGGAAGAATATGATTTAGGTCCTGCAGGCTCTCCGAATAGTCCGATCGGGCAATGCACCGATATTCAGGTCATTTAAGCCTGATACAGTTTCAACAAGAACTTTTCCCAAGATTTCTGATCTTTTAAACAATACTCAAACTATCGGTGAGATATTACCTACTTATACAAGGGATCTCAGTTTCAGACTCACTGTGAGGGATAATAATACCGGGGCGGAGGAGTTAATTATGAATCATATGCAGTTCAATGTAAACTTCAAACGCCGGACCATTTTTAGTGACACAGCCAAATACGAATGTCACATGGAATTCCTATGTTCCCTCAGACTGTAACATGGAATGTTGCAAATACAAATACTGCTCCTGTAAATTGTCAGAATGTAAATATAAAACTTTCAACTAATGGCGGAGTTACTTTTCCGATAATGCTTCTTGCAAATACTCCTAATGATGGTTCAGAGACTAGTAAATTTACCGAATATAACCAGTATCGCAGGCAAGAATAAAAGTTGAAGCTGCGGGAAATATTTTCTTTGATATTTCAAATACAAATTTTTCACTGACAAATACACCTGTGGCGTCAACATTGAATATTAAAGTTATTCCTGAAGGATTCTATAATACACTTACAGAAAAACTTAATATGAAAGATACTGTAAGAGCATATTCTGCATAATAATGTTTCACCATTTAATGCTCTTGATTCGTCAGTTGCTAAAATAGATTCCGTTACTTTTTCCGGATCATTCCAATTTTTGCGGCCGACCGGAACATATTACATAGTAATCAAACACAGAAATACAATAGAAACATGGAGCAGGTCCGGAGGAGAACCGTTTATTGCGGGATCAACAATGAGTTATGATTTTACCGATGCAGCAGATAAAGCTTTTGGCAGTAATATGATACAGGTGGATAATTCTCCGTTAAGTTTTGGAATTTATAGCGGGGATGTGAATCGTGACGGAAATGTTGGTGCGGCGGATCTGAGTTTAGTGGATAATGATGTATTTAATTTTGTATCGGGATATGTTAATTCAGATGTAAATGGTAATGGCGTTTTGGACGCAACTGATCTGGCAATCATTGATGACAATGCGTATGCATTTGTGAGCAAAGTGACGCCGTAAAATTCAATTTCAAATTATCAATTTCAAATGTCAAATAATTTGATTGCTTGTAAGAGACGAAAGTTGCGGCATGCGATACGTATCTTGTAATTTGTCTTAGTCCGGGATCGGGAAATTAACGGGCGATATGTTTTTAAAATGATTTATAAAATTTTAAGAAATGTGCCGCCCGCTTTATATATAAGAGCTTCAAACATACTAAGCTCATGTTACAATTGTGTTTATGCTTCAGCTATTTTATTTATCATGCCCTTAAAAATTAATCCGTGAAAAGGAAGCGCGGCATACCAATAGATCCTGCCCAATACGCCAAGAGGTCTGAAGGTAGCTGTTTGAGTTAGCATTTGCTGTTCGTCAATTTTGAATTCTAACCACGCCTCACCCGGCAATTTCATTTCAGCAAACAGTAACAGTCTTTTTTCATTTTTATCTGCTAACAAAACTCTCCAGAAATCAAGTGCATCACCCGGCGCTATTTCAGTATCACTTTTTCTGCCTCTGCGCATTCCGACACCGCCTGCAAGCTGATCTAAAAAGCCTCTGATTTCCCAAAGCCAGTTACCGTAATACCAGCCTGTCTTACCGCCAATAGCCCATATTTTGTTAAGCGAAGCATTACTGTTTTCAATCTTCCTTTTACGGATATCTTTAAAGCATCCGTTAACGGGCACTTCAATAAATTTAGAAAACCCTTTGCTGAACAAATTACTTGTTTGTGCATCCTTCCAGCTTGATAGAACCTGATTTTGTTCTATCTTATCAAATGCTAATTTTATAGATGTATCATAATCAATCAGTTTTATACCAAGCATCGTAGCCAGATTATTGGGTTTGCAGGTCACTTCAATTTTCATACTGTTGACTAAGTTCTTTGCAAGTTCAAAGGAGGTTGCTGTAACAAAGTATAACCAGTAAGAAGAAATCTTTGGCGTCATTACCGGTACAATGACGATTCGTCTTTTTAAGCCGCGTATTTTTGCAAATCGCAAAAGCATTTCCTTATAACTCAAAATATCCGGACCTCCAATGTCGTAACTGTTATTATAAGTTTCAGCTTTCCCAATTACTCCAATTAAAAATTCTATTACATTTCGAATGGCTATCGGCTGGCATTTTGTTTTCAGCCAGCGTGGTGTAATCATGAATGGTAATTTTTCCACCAGGTCGCGGATGATTTCAAAAGAAGCGCTCCCGGAACCAACAATGATGCCGGCTTTTAAAGTGGTAAGTGCAAAATCAGAACCTGACAAAATAGTCTCCACATTCTTCCGTGACGATAAATGTTTCGATAACACTCCGGCGTTGCTGATGCCGCTTAAATAAATAACTTGTTTAGCAGTTGTCTGATCAATACGCTCTTTAAAATTTGTTGCACATATTTCCTCCATATTTTCAAAGTCGCCGGTTCGTGTTGACAGGGAATGAATAAGATAATAAGCTGCATCAATATCATTTGGAATAGAATGTAAACTTTCTTTGTTTAAAAAATCGGTCTCAATTACGGAAAGATTTTGAGACGAATAATTTTTTTTGTTAAATCTATTTTCATCTCTTACACAACAAATAACCTCATGCCCGTTTTCCAATAGAACAGGCAACAACCTTTGCGCAATATATCCGGTAACACCGGTGAGTAAAATTTTCATAAGATAAATTTCCCAAATCTCTTTTCTAAAGCAACTGTTCTGAAGTCAAATATTTAGAACAGCAGCGGAGTCCCTGCCTTGGGATGATATTATCGTCAGAATTTTTACCGGCAGGTGACTCAGCAGAGACAGACTAAATTAATTTCTAACCTTATAACTGTCAAGTTTAAACTATGCTCTTGGTAAGACTCGCCTGAGTTGTTGCTGGTGACCAAAAAAGTTTGCATTAGAGCTTACTATATTTCAAAACTTAAACGTGCAAATTTGTTTAGAATACCAATAACGACCGGAAAGACGGTTTTTGAAATTCGGTTCATACTTTCCTGTTTAATCATTGACTTTTTACATTAAGTTTTTTACGTTTTTAATAATTAAGTTACCAAATCAAATTTATATAAATTATTAGGAGAGAATAATGACTACTAATCAAGAAAAAACCGGAAGAAAAAAAGGGCATTATTACAAAGCTTTCGGAGGAAGCCCGGCGGAGAATTATCAAAAATACTTTGTACCGGTTATAGGAAAACCGATAGCGATCGAACTCATCAAATCAGCGAACATTAAGGAAGGTGAAAAAGTAATTGATATTGCTTGTGGCACAGGAGCAGCTACATTTCTTGCCAAAGAAAAAGCCGGCCGCGAATGGAATGGTTGCAGGTATTGATTTAAATCCCGGCATGCTTGGAGTCGCACGCTCAATTACCCCTTCTGAATATTAAAATTGACTGGTATGAATCACCCGCTGAGAACATACCGTTAAAAGACAGCACTTTTGATGTAGCTGTTTGCAACCTGTCACTTCAATTTTTCCGGGATAAACCGGCGGCACTAAAAGAAATTTACCGGGTTCTGAAACCCGGAGGCAGAATAGCTGTAATTGTGCCGGGACCAACTCCAATTTTTGAAGAGGCAGATGATATATTTGTTAAACATCTTGGAGAGGAAGCTGCAGGATTTATCAGAACAGTATTTTCACTGAATGACCACAATGAAATAAAAGAAATGATACAAGATGCCGGCTTTAAAGATGTGAACGTTGCATCGGAAATGAAAGAACTGCGTCTTCCGCTGCCTGAGGATTTTTTATGGCAATACATGGCAAGTACACCTCTCTCATCTTTTATCGAAAAGATAGACAAGGATACTTATGATGAAATGGAAAATCAAATTATTGAAAAATGGCAGCCGTTTGTGAGCAATAACAATTTGATTCTTGAACATGATACAATTCTTTCAACAGGTGTAAAGTAAGTAATCGCCCGATCAAAAAATAGAATAGTAGTTCGTTCAAGATTTCCTGTGTAATAAAACCCAGCTGAAGAATATTCATAATCCTGATGGCTGATCTGCAAAGGTTCCATTTAGGATTAATCGGATTCGCATGTAACACTTTAATAAAAAAAAATAAAAACCCACCTCATGTAAACAATTAAGAGTTTAAACTTTTCTAAATAAATGTTAAGTTAAGAAAAATCTTTAAATAAAAAGTATTACTGACTGTAAATTAATTTTCCTAAAGGATAACTATAACTGAATTTTCCCGGCATCCTTACTAATTTAGCACTCTGATGTAGTTCTCTGGTGATAAGATTTTGAAGAAGCATACTAACCAAATTTTTTTGATTATGAATTTATGAAAACAATCGGTTTGTTTTTACTTGGCATAAAAGAGTATCTGATCCTTTCTTTGTTAATGGTAATTTCATTCATCTTAATTTTCTCGAACGACAATTCACAGGTAAGATTTTTCAGAGCTGTTGCGGTCGGCTTTATCGGAACAATCCAAAGCGGTGTATCGGCTGTTCCGAATGTTTTTGAGATTCGTAAAGAGAATGAATTTCTGCGAGAAAAAAATATCGAGCTGTCCAACGAGCTTTCCGCATTGAAAGAAACCAAACTTGAAAATATCCGGCTCACAAAAATATTAGGGCTCAAAGAAAAAACCGGTTCCGGCGTGGTCATAGCAAACATAGTGAACAAGTCTCTTGTACAGGCAAGGAATACAATAACACTGAATGTCGGTGAATCTGACAGCGTGAAGACAGACATGCCGGTAATTACAGATGACGGACTGGTCGGAAGAATAGTTTCGACAAGCAGCAATTATTCCATAGCGCAGATCTTTTATAACAGGAATTTAAACATAAGCGTCAAGGTGCAGAGAAGCAGGGTTGACGGCATTTTAAATTATGACGGCGAAGGAAATCTTGTAATCGGCAATGTTCCGAAAAGCGCAGATGTAAAGGCAGGCGATCTGATAATTACTTCTGAATACAGCAGCTTTTTTCCTGCGGGCATTCCCGTAGGCATTGTAGTTGAAGAAGGAAATCTCGATAATCTTTTTAAGAAAGTCATAGTGAAGCCGTCTGTTTCGTTTACTGATCTTGAAGAAGTTTTTGTGTTAAAGCATTTGCCGGAAGATGAAAGAGTTGAACTTGAAAATTTATATTTAAAAAAATAGTCACAGAGATTGTATATAACCTCATATTTAAAGTATGCACTGGCATTTGTTGTATTGATAGTCATACAGGTTTCTTTTATGTGGTTGATCGCAATTTCAAAGTATAACATTACGCCGGACATTGTAATTATTCTGGTAATATATCTCGGGTATGCGCGCGGACATATAGCCGGAGTGGTTTCGGGATTCATAGCGGGACTGATACTCGATATGCTGAGCGGCTCGTTTATCGGGCTGTCTGCATTGACTTACTGTCTTGCAGGATTTATTTCCGGATATTTCAACCGCCAGCCGGGAGATGAATCATCAAAGAAAGTTTCCGTGATAGGAATTATATTCATGTGTACGCTTGTTGCTTATACTATATTTTTTGCAATTTATTTTCAGGGTTCAGCAATTTCTTTCTTTGAAATATTTTTGAAATATGTAATAACGACTACAATTTATACAACAGTATTCGGGTTGATTTTCAGTCTGGTATTTAATAAATTTGATCTGAAAAAATCTTTTTAAAATGGAATTAGAAAAAAGAAAATATGTGATCTATGCTTTCAGTCTGGTCATATTTTTTATTTTTGTTATAAGACTGGGTTATCTGCAGTTATTCAGCATTAAGGAACTGAGTAAAGAGTCGGATAAGAATTCTGTAAAGACGATTACGATCACTCCGCCAAGAGGACTGATGTATGACAGAAACGGAAAAGTACTTGTTGATAACAAACCTTCCTACACAGTTACGATAACTCCTTCGCAGTTCGATAAAAATAATCTAAATGAAGTAGCTTCTGTACTCGAGATCCCGCCGGATAAGCTTGAAGATAATCTGAAAAATATAATAGGGACAAACAGATTCAATCCCGCGAAAATAAAAAGAGATGTTGATTTTAAAGTCATCTCATTTATTGCTGAAAACAAGGACAGACTTAACGGCGTTGATTATCAGATTGAAGCAGTCCGGTATTATCCGAATAATTTCCGCGCTTCGCACGCATTCGGTTACACAGGTGAAATTTCCGAGAAGTCACTGGATAAACAGATTGGAGATTACTATAAACAGGGTGATGTTGTCGGCGCTAACGGATTAGAAGCAAATTATGAAATATATCTCAGAGGCGTAAAGGGATATAAATTTATTACTGTCGATGTAAAGGGAAGGGAGATTGGAGATTTAAACGAAGGGAAAAATGATATTCCGCCGATAAACGGTTCGGATTTGATTCTTGGAATGGATAAGGATCTTCAGGAATATGCGGAGAAGTTGATGACCGGAAAAAGAGGAGCTATAATTGCAGTTGATCCGAGGAACGGTGAGATACTATGTTTTGTATCCAAACCCGATTTTGATCTTGCTTCATTTTCCGGTAAGACCGATCCGAAAGTTTTTAGTACTTTATTGAATGATCCTGAAAAGCCGCTGTTTAACAGGGTCACACAAACAAAGTATCCTCCCGGCTCTACGTGGAAGATGATGATGTCAATTGCCGCGCTGAATGCGGGTGTCATTACTACAACATCTACCGTTGCGTGTCCGGGTTCATTCACATACGGCAACAGGACATTTGAAGATCACGGAGCATACGGAAGTATAAATGTCACAAGAGCAATCGAAGTATCGGCAAATGTTTTCTTTTACAAAATGGGACTTCAGATAGGAATCGATAATTATTACAAGTATGGCAGGATGTTCGGATTCGGCGGAAAGACAGGCATCGACATTCCCAATGAGACTTCGGGGTTGCTGCCGTCAAGGGAATATTTTGACAAGAGATACGGTGAGAATAAATGGACACAGGGATTTTTGGTTAGTCTTGGAATCGGTCAGGGTGAATTGGGTGTCTCGCCTGTTCAGATGGTAGCTTATACCGCAGCCATTGCAATGAACGGATTTACTGTCAGCCGCATTTCGTTTCAAAAATTTTAAATACAAATAACAACACTGAAGAAGAAGTGAAATTTGAGCAGAGAAGAATTGATATGCCTCAGAAATACTATGACGCCGTAAGACAGGGAATGTATCTTGTCGTCAACGGATCAGGAACTGCGACCGGAATCAAGTCCACGGATTTTGTTCTTAGCGGCAAGACAGGAACAGCACAAAATTCATCCGGAAGGAATCACTCATGGTTTGTCGGGTTTGCTCCTTTTGACGAGCCGAGAATTGCGATCTGTGTATTAGGTGAAAATGAAGGATGGGGCGCGTCATTCGGTGCGCCGGTAGCGGGTGCATTGATGCTGAGATATCTTGGAGGGGCCGAATATGAGAAGGACAGTGAAATTAAAATGGTAGGCGGAGGCAATGACTAAAATAAGAATAATAATTGTCGAATGAATAAACGTATTTTTGAGAGAATTGATCTGCTCCTTTTAATAGTAACGATCTGCGGTAATTATTAGCGGGCTAATCGCAATATTCAGCGCAACTTATACAAGCGGCACTGATTATTTTTCCAAGCAATTGAGTTTTGCAGTATTCGGAATTGTGTTGATGATATTGATAAGTTATATCCCTCCGAGATTCATTGCAATGTCTTCCTATGTCTTTTATGCATTGTCTCATTGATACTTCTCGTTTTGGTTTTGGTGATCGGAAAGAAAATTTCCGGATCCAAAAGCTGGTTCAGCATGGGAGGATTCGGAATACAGCCGTCAGAGTTCGCCAAAATAGCAACTATCCTGGCTCTGGCAAATTTCTTGTCCAAGTCTGAAGAAGGTTTCAGAAATATAAACAAACCGGTCGAATTTCATTAAAGCGTGCATGATAGTTCTGCTCCCGGTAGTATTGATCATGACGTCAGCCGGATATGGGCACTTCTCTTGTATTTTTGTCAATGATAATACCGGTATTATTCTGGGTGGGACTCTCTCCTTATGTATTATTCATAATCATATCTCCTGTCATTGTGGTCCTCGGAGCATTTTTCGGAATGACATTATTTTATTGCAGCATTGGTTATTGTCGGAATCATATTATTACTGTTCAAAAAAAATATTTTTATTGCAGTGTGTGTGTTACTTTTAAATTTTGCCGTGGGATATTCGGTTGATACTCTTTACAATAAGCTTCAGCCCTACCAGCAAAACAGGATCAAAGCTGTATTTGACCCGACCACCGATCCTCTTGGAAGCGGATACAATGTGATTCAGTCAAAAGTGGCGATCGGCTCCGGAGGATTATTCGGAAAAGGATTTTTGCAGGGGACACAGACACAGCTGAAGTTTATCCCGGAGCAATGGACGGATTTTATTTACTGTATGATAGGGGAGGAGTTTGGGTTTGTTGGCTCGGTGTTAATATTGATATTTTACCTGATAATAATTTTTCAGCTTGTAAATAATGCATACCTGTCAAAGAACAGATTTCTGAGTGTTGCCTGCATTGGCTTTGCAAGCATAATTCTTTTTCATCTTGTAATAAATGTCGGAATGACGATCGGAATAATGCCTGTTATCGGCATACCGCTTCCGCTGATGAGCTACGGAGTCTCTTCGCTGATCTCATTTCTTGTAATGATCGGAATCGGAATGAGCGCTTACGATATCAGAAATCAGTATTGAGTATTAAGGTATTAGGTATTAGGTATTAGGTGTTAGAGTATAAGGTATTAGATATTATGTTTGGTTGATATTCATTTGTATAGCCCGGCTCTTATATCTAGTGTTTTAAAATTTGTAATTTACATACTTTACTATTTTATAAATCTAAAATCCAAAATCAAAAAATCTAAAATCTGAATGATTTTATCTGACAAACAGATTCTTGAAGAAATTAAAAACAAAAATATTTTAGTAAAACCATTTGACAGAAAGTGTCTCGGCTCTAACAGTTACGATGTTCATCTCGGCGAGTGGCTTGCTGTTTATAAAGATGAAGTACTTGATGCAAAAAAACACAATAAAGTAAATTATTTTAAAATCCCGAAGGAAGGTCATATTCTTCATCCGACAAAATTATATCTCGGAGTAACTCTTGAATATACAGAGACCTATAAGTTCGTTCCTTTCCTTGAAGGGAAGTCAAGTATTGGAAGGCTTGGAATAGACATTCACGCAACAGCAGGAAAGGGAGATGTTGGATTCAAAAATAACTGGACACTGGAAATTTCCGTCAAGCAGCCGGTGCGGATTTATGCCGGAATGCCGATAGGTCAGCTGATCTATTTTAAAGTTTACGGCGAAGTGATCACTCCATATGATAAAAAGGCAAGCGCCAAATATAATAAGAAGACTAAAAAGCCTGTCGAGTCAATGATGTGGAAAAACAGGTTTTGATTTTAGATTTTGGATTTATGATTTTAGATTTGTTGTAATTCATAACTTTAATTCATTGATATTCATAATTCATAACTCATAACTCATAACTCATAACTCATAACTATTAACTTTAACTTAACTCTTAACTCATAACTCATAACTCATAACTCATAACTTATAACTCATTAACTCGTAACTTTTAACTATTTGAACTATCTAGATAAACTTCAAAACATAATTAAAAAAAATAAATCGAATCTTGTCATAGGACTTGATTCCGATCTGGAAAAACTTCCTTCGTTTTTCAGAAATATGAAAATCCGGTCTTAGAATTTAATAAACAAATTATTGAATGTACAAAAGACATTGTATCAGGTTATAAACTTAATATTGCGTTTTATGAATTTCTCGGAGAGAAAGGTCGTTGAAGCGATAAGTGAAAGTCTTTCGGCAATTCCGGATGAACGCATAAGGATTTGTGATGCGAAAAGAGGTGACATTGGAAATACTGCTGAACTTTATGCAAGGACATATTTTGATAAATATGATTTTGACTCAATAACGCTGAGTCCTTATATGGGGGAAGACTCAATTGCACCATTTATTAACAGAAAGGATAAATTAGTTTACATACTTGCACTGACTTCAAATAAAGGAGCTGAAGATTTTCAGACTTTAAGGTAGACGGAAAATGTTTGTATGAAATTGTAATTGAAAAAAGTCTTGCATTGGAATAAAAACAATAACATTGGTTTTGTATTCGGGGCAAATCATATTCCGGAAATAAAGAATTTTACAAATGAACATCAGGAAATTCCTTTGCTGATCCCGGGTATCGGTGCACAGGCCAATGATTTAAGTGATCTTATTGCTAATTTCAAATCAAACAATTTCCTCATAAATTCCAGCCGCAGTATAATTTATTCTTCTCCTAAGGATTGCAGTGAAAAAGAATTCATTGAATCAATCAGAGACAGCGCTCTCAAGCTGAATTCAGACATAAACAATTATCTAAGCCTGAAATAATTTTTTACCTTTTGTAACCGTTCATGACTCTCTGAAACTTAAACAATTTTGATTACGTTTTGAAAACTGTGCTTTTCAAATAACCATCTCTTTTTGTATGTTAAAAGTAATACTTTCAATAATATTAAGTCTCGTAATTACTCCGCTTGCATTCGCGCAGACAACAAATGATTCAGGAAAAGCAGCTATCGAAGGTACAGTTTACAGCGATGGTAATTTAAAGCTGAGCAGCGTTCTGATTGCCGTTTCAGGCGAAGCCCGGAAGTATAATATCTTTACAGACAATAACGGAAAGTATCATGTTGAAGTCGAGCCAGGAAAATACAGCATATCCGTTAAACATGTTGGCTTCGCCGATTATCAATTCAAGAATCTTGTCATTTCCGAAAATGAAATCAAAACTTTAGATATTTACCTGGTTGAAAAATTAGTAAGCACTGAAGAAATAGAGGTTGAGGGTGTATTCAGGCAAAGACAGGAAGATCTCCGGACAAGCTTATTCAATATAAGACCGCAGAACGTAAAAATGCTTCCGGGAGCAGTCGAAGATGTTCTCCGTTCGCTGCAGTCACTTCCCGGGCGTTACGTCTCCGAATGATTTCACATCACAGCTTGTGATCCGCGGTTCAGGTCCGGATGAAAATTTAATTATCATGGATGATGTGGAAATATTTAATCCATACCGTTTGTACGGACTCGTGAGCATGTTCAATCCCGAAACATTGGCGGACATAACACTTATCACCGGGGGATTTCCCGGCAGCGTACGGCGACAGGCTTTCTGCTGTGCTTGATGTTTTGAATGTTGAGGGCGACAGGAAAAAAAATCTTTCTTCAATGGTCAACATAAGCATTGCAAATGCGAATATTATTTTTAACGGAAAGAATCCATTTAATATACCCGGGCTCATGGATAGTATCGAGCAGAAGAACTTATTACGATCTCATAGTCGGACCTTTTGCAAAAAAAGCCGGACTGATCACTGAGGATTCTTCATTTCCATCATTCAGAGACATGCAGTTTAAGATCGCATTCGGACCATTCAAAAAAAATAAATTCTTGATAAACGGAGTTTTTTCAAATGACGGCGTTGACATCATTCCCGGTCCGGATAATGAAATGGCTGACAGCATTGCAGTTACGGATGTAACAAAGAACGATCTGTTCTCTTTGTCATGGCATTACATGCCAAATCCCAATTTTATTTCACGGACAACTTTATCATGGTACAGAAACGGCGGCGACAATGATTTCAACAGCGAGATCCTGGATCCGCTGATTGACAGGCAAAACTATTCACCCGAGCAGCGCGACAGTCTGAGGGAAATAGGAGCTTTGCTCGGTCTGGATTTTGATTCAAGATATTCGTTCAGAAAATTTTCCCTTGGCAACAGATCAGTGAAGCTGAATAAGAATTCGGAACAGGAATTCGGAGGAGGGATTGATGTTCTGCGAACTGATTTGAATTACAATTTAAAGATAGATGACCAGTTCAGATCCTTTATCAGAAATTTTCCTTCTGCATCTGCGTTGCTGGATAATTTTAATCTTCAGGGGGAAAATTATGTACGGGCTTATCTTTACGGGCAGAGCATGTTCAAGGTCACGGACAAATTTTTTGCACAGCCGTCACTAAGACTGGATTATTTCCAGATCATCAATGAAGCTTACATCGAGCCGAGATTTAATGTTGGATATGCAATTGATCCGCTCACAACACTGCGAAGTTCGGTCGGATTATATTACCAGTCGCCGGGTTTGGAAAAGCTTGTTGACGGGAGAACCTTTTTTGATCTGACAAATGCAGCTGAAAGCGGTTTGCAGGCGGAGGAGGCGGTTCATTTTGTTTTTGGAATTGATAAGTGGATCACTAACGAATGGCTTTCAAAGATCGAGGGCTATTATAAAAAATTCAGCAATCTTATTGAGCAACAGGAATTAACGGGATACAGATATGAATATACATTGAATGATCCCTCGAATACGGATCCTAATTATGTAAAAAATTATTACAACTGGGTGAGGTCGCCGGAAAAACTTCCATATGATTCCTTAACCACAATTCCCGTTAACACCGGGAGCGGAAATGCTTACGGAATTGAATTCAGCCTTGAGAAAAAATTCACAACACCGAAGACAAAGCTTTACGGCTGGATAAATTATTCGCTGTCATTTTCAGACAGAACCAATTACGGAGTAACTGTTCCTTACCGCTTTGAGCAGAGGCATACAGCAAATGTAGTTTTGAATTACAGACTTAACAGCTGGCTTGAGCTAAGCACAAGATGGACATATGCATCTAACTTTCCGATAACAACTCCTGTCGGGATAACACCAAGACTAGTCGGCGATTCAATTGCAGTTAATCCGCTGACCACACAGGTTGTCTTTAATCTTGATTACGGCGGGAAAGGAAATAAATATCAGGATCAGAAGACCCGCTTATCACCGGCTGGATATACGCGCAACGGCATATACAAATTTCTGGTCAACTGACTGGGCGTTTTACATTGACGTGATAAATGCATACAACAGAAAAAATGTTCTGGGATATGATTATTATCTTGATGAAGATCTTGTTGTCAGAAGGAATACAGTCGGGATGTTCCCGATACTACCGACGATAGGCGTTAATGCAAGGTTTTGAGAAATAGGAGATTCTAAATAAATATTCTGGGCTGAATAAAAAAATCTAAATTTTGTCATTCTGAACGAAGTGAAGAATCCATTATAGATAATTATCGGATTCTTCGCCGGAGCGTTTCACGGAACAACGGATTTTGGATAATCTCATAAAAGATATTTTCATTTCATAAGAACCATTCGTTTTGTATCGACAACAAACCCATCAGCTTTTAGTGTGTATAAATATATTCCGCTCGATAAGTTGACTCCATCGAAATGAACCGAATAAAATCCCGGCATCATTTTTTTCATTTATCAAGACCGCAACCTCTTTTCCATTAACATCATAAACTGTCAGACTAATCAAGCTATTTCCGGTTACTGAATAGTTAATGACAGTTGAAGGGTTAAACGGATTAGGATAATTTTGTGAAAGAGAATATTTTTCCGGAATGCCAATCAATACTTCATTTGCCAGTTCATAATATTTAAAATTACCGTTGAAGTCTATCTGCTTCAGTCTGTAATTATATTTTCCGGATGTAAGATTTCTGTCCGTAAATTCATAATTAATCTGTGAGCTGGTTGTGCCATTTCCTTTAATAAACTCAATCTTCATCCACTCGTCTGACGTTTGACCTTTGAGGTTTGACCGTTCAATATCAAAACCCGAATTATTATTTTCCATCGAAGTAGTCCAGTTTAGCATTACATTGTTGCCGCTGACAATAGAAGTAAATGCAGACAATTCAACAGGCAGCAAAACATCAGCTTCATCTGCGCCTTTATAAGGATACAAAGGATCTCTCGGCTGACCGTCAATGTCTTCAGTTACTAATGCAGTCGGAATTCCTAAAAGCTGTTCGTCACCAATGGAAGAACCTGAAAGATGTAAATCCGTTGGAGACACAAAATTCACTGCATGAGAATTTGAATGCTGGTCTAAACCGGTCGCATTGTAAAAATCCTGAACATTGCTGTAAGCTGAGCCTTTATAGTCAATTAAGTGAGATAACCCGCCGTTATAAAAATCATTGTAATCGGAATAGTTCATTGAACTTGTTGAAAGATCAAATGCTCATCCAACATGATTAATTGAAATATTATTGAGAACTGAAATATTTCCAAAACTGGAATTAGAAATATAGAAACACCCATTATTACTATATATTGTATTATATATAATGAGAATATTTATTGAAGATAAAATTTGTATACCCCAGCCACCTGGAACAGGATTTGAACTAAAGTTATTTGAAATCACGGATTGCGACAATAAATTTCCACAATATTTTAATTCAATCGAAACGCCTGTCCCGGTAATAATATTTTTAGAAATGATGAATTTGCTGCAACTGTTCAACTCTATACCTGTGTTTAGAAAGAAGTTTTTATTTTATTATTTTCTATTCGTAAAAGATCACAAGTGTAAATTCCAATAGATGCTAGAAAATTAAGGTCAAATAAATTACCCTTAATCAAGATGTTATTGGAATGATTTGAAGTGTGCCCAATACCCAATATACGAATAACCTCCGGAGGATGGATTATTAAAAAGGTTATTAATTATTTTAATATTATTACAGCCCCCATATAAAGCAATTTTCATCTTAGCAATACCATCGGGTTGGGTAATAGTAATATCTTGTATAATTATATTTTCTGCACTATCTATTCTTATGATTTCATAATTAGATGCTTGACCTGTCAATATAACGTCATTAGGATTTCCCGTTTGAGATTTAAATGTAACCGTATTAAAAGCATTCGTTCCTGCTATTGGAACTATATTGATACTACTATCATAATTGCCCGACATGATATTAAATATAACCGGACCGCTGACGCCCATTGAGACAACGTTACTTACTGCTAAGGTAATTGTAGCATAATCTCCCCCGGTTCCGATCGTGTAAGCACCATTCAGTGGAACAGAAAAAGAATCAACGGTAGTACAGATGATGATTGCGATACTGCAGACATATTGTAAATATTGTTTTCATTTTTTATCTCCCTATGATTTTAAGTTTTAAAACTGAGAAGAACTTTTCAGTTGATGCAGCAGTGAGGTTATCAGTAGGTGTTTTGTCGATCATATTAAGCTCTTCTCTTTATTTTTTCACAATATACTAATTTAAATAAAATCTAAAACATTAAAAAAAAGCTGATATGTTACCTGACCCTACCGACAGACCGGAACGATTGTGATATCATATATGATTTTATCAACTCCGTCCAATTTAAATTATTTGTGTAATTTAAGTATAGACAGTTTACTCGCTATATTTTCAAAGATGAAAAGAAAGCTTTGCAAGAGAAAAATCTCCGGCGGGTGATAAAATCGCCGGAATTCTTTTCGTAATTGCTATAAAACTTCCAACTCGCCGCCTTGGGCGGTCTCGGACAGGGAAGTTTTATCGGCGCAATTACTCAAGAATTTCTTCAGGCAATTTATCACAGGCGGGTTCAAAAAAAAATTATTTTCTGCATTTAGTTAATATGAGAGTATTTTTATTGATTTAAAATATTGTAAATATTGTTTTCATTTTTTATCTCCCTATGATTTTAAGTTTTAAAACTGAGAAGAACTTACAGTATAAGCAGCAGTGAGGTTATCAGCAGGTGTTTTGTCGATCATATTAAGCTCTTCTCTTTATTTTTTCACAATATAGTAATTTAAATAAAATCTAAATATTAAAAAAAAGTTGATATGTTACCTGACTCTACCGACAGACCGGAACGATTGTGATATCATATATTGACAGTATTGACCAAATATAAAATTTGTGATATTAATTTTTATAATTTCTTATACACGACATATTTTGCTTTACCGTATGTGAAACGCTTTTCAAATTTAAATCCTGCGGATTCGAAAATCTTATTTACAAAATCATCGGGATAATAAGTGTACCATAGATTTCCTTTTTCCGATTCCTTTATGAAATATTCCCAGCCTTCATTATTTTCACAATTGAAATAATCGAATATGAGAAAACCACCCGGCTTAAGAATTTTAGAAAATTCTAGAGAATAAAGATAAAGCAGAGCCGGCTTTAACATTATGAAGAGCCCTTGTGAAAAGATCAGATCAAATTCATTCTTTCTGTCCGGAAGACTCTTTCCGTCGTTCCTAAAAAATTTAATGATGTTTTCATCTTTGAAATAAGATTTAAGAAAATTTATCATCCATTCCGAATGGTCGACAAGCAAATACTCATTGCAGTCTTTTTGTTTTGCGAAATTCAAAATGTGACGGGTCCATCTTCCTGTTCCCGGTCCGAGCTCTAATATTTTCGGATTTGAAATTTTATTTAAATAAGGAAAGACAACTTCTTCGAGTATTGGCAGCGGCTTTACCCATCCAAGATTATTATCGAGATAATCATTGATGTCGATATTTAATTTCTTTGCTTCTTCGACATAGGCGGGATAACTCTCTGCATTAACTGTGTCATTTTTTTTCCGTTCTAATTTAAAATTAAATTTTCCGAGAATTGAATTAATGAAACCCGCCATATTAAAAAATTTTATTTAAAATAACTATCTTCGTGCATTTATTATATATTGAAATTGAACAGCACTTTAAAGTAATGGAAAGTAATGCAAAATAAATTTTGTTTTAAAAGAAAGATGAATTGGTTAATTTGAATAAAATTAAAATATGAAAATGAAAAAAGCAAAATTGCTTTTTCTGACATTTGCATTAATATTTGTTACAAAAAGTGTTTCTGCCGATTCTCCTCTTACATCGACTACATTCAGTGATGCATATAAAGATTTGCAAATGGTGACTCTTGCCAAATCAGCCGGACAAATGAATCCCCAGATAGCGTCATATTTACATGCAGTATCGATTCCCATTGAAAAAAAAGCTGCCGTTATAAATGCACTTGGCTGGGATCACGTGGGTGAAAATAATTCGCTTGCCTACTGCAATTTTGTTTTCGGGAAGCTGATGTCGGAATCCGAACTGTATTCATTAAGTGCAGCAGAAGCTTTTGTGATCGGTTATCTCAGCGCAATGGATGCTTACATGAATCCGGAAGGCGCGTTGCCATTTTTAAAACGCGCCAGGAATTTGCTGGGTAACAGCTATACAATAAATATTATTTATGCACTTGTAAAAGCGCAGAAGGCAGCCGAAGGTGATTTTTGCAAAGCATGGAGCTACTGCAATAAAGTTTTTATGAACAGCTCGCTTGATATGGACATGAGAGAAGATGCGCGAAAGATAATTTATGATTATATGGTATTGTATAAGGGCGATTGTAAATGAAATTAAATTAATTTATAAATATGATGTATTTAGACAGAGTGACAATTAACCCGGAAATTTGTCATGGTAAACCTTGTATTAGAGGGATGAGATGGCCGGTTGAAGTTATCCTTGATCTTTTGTCATCACAAATGACAATGGAAGAGATTCTTTCGGATCATCCGGAACTGGAAAAGGAGGATATTCTTGCAAGTCTTAATTATGCAAAACTTCTTGCATCAGGTAAGTCATTGGATGAAGTAGCGTAATGAAATTTTTATGCGATGTCCATATCTCATATAAGTTTGTCAAATTTTTGACGGAACAGGGATTTGAATCTATTCATGTAAATAAAATTCTTGAAGGTTCAAGAACAAAAGATGAAGGTATTTGTAATTAGGCAGATAAAAATGATTACATTATTGTTACAAAGGATTCAGATTTCAGAGACAGATTCTTTTTAAAGAATTCTCCAAATAAAATTATTAAAATAAATTTAGGTAATATTTCCAATAAAGAATTGATTCAAATATTTCGGAAATACTTAGATATCTTTAAAAATCATTTTATCAAAGAAAAAAAAATACATAGAAATAAATAAAGATAGCATAAGCTATTTTGATGAGCCATAAGAAAAGAAAGGAAAATAATTTTTTAATGAAAGAAGTATTTATTGTTGACGGAATAAGAACAGCGATCGGAAAATTTGCCGGCGCATTGAAAGATACAAGACCGGATGATATGGCAGCATTGCTTATAAGAGAAATTGTAAAAAGAAATTTTGATAAGGCAATATTCCTCCCGAAGAAATCGAAGATGTAATTCTCGGTAATGCAAACGGAGCGGGGGAGGAAAACAGGAATGTTGCGCGGATGTGTGTGCTTCTTGCAGGGCTCCCGATTTCAGTTGCGGGAGCGACAGTCAACAGGTTATGCGGTTCCGGGATGCAGGCATTTATTGACGCTGTAAGAGGAATAAGAAACGGAGAGGGAGAATGTTATTTAGCCGGCGGAGTAGAATCAATGACTCGTGCGCCTTTTGTAATTGCAAAGAATGCGGAACCTTTCGGGAGAAAGACAGAGATGTTCGATACAACCATCGGATGGAGATTTACAAATCCGAAACTGGAGAAAATGTTTTATCCTTATACAATGGGTGAGACAGCGGAGAATGTTGCAGAGAAATATAAGATCTCGAGAGAGAGACAGGACGAGTTTGCATTTAATTCACAGATGAAAGCAAAGAATGCAATTGAAGCCGGTAAGTTTAAAAATGAGATCTGTCCTGTTGATATAATGGTAAAGAAGGAAAAAAAGATATTTGATACAGATGAGTTTCCCAGATTTGATACGACAATTGAGAAACTTTCAAAATTAAAACCTGCATTCAGGGAAGGCGGGACAGTAACAGCCGGGAACTCAAGCGGAATAAATGACGGAGCCAGCTTGCTAATGATTGCATCCGAAGATTTTGTAAAGAAACATAATTTAAAACCGCGCGCACGATTTGTTTCCTCTGCTGTTGCCGGAGTAGATCCGTCATGCATGGGAATCGGACCGGTTCCGGCTACAAGAAAGGTCTTAGACAGAGGATTTAAAATTGATGACATTGAACTAATTGAGCTGAATGAGGCTTTTGCTGCGCAGAGTCTAGCCTGCATAGATGAGCTTAAGCTTGACATGAATAAAATAAATATTAACGGAGGAGCAATTGCATTAGGGCATCCGTTAGGCAGCAGCGGATCGAGAATTATTGTTACACTGCTGAATGAACTGGAAAAGCAGAATAAAAAATACGGACTGGCGACAATGTGCATTGGAGTCGGGCAGGGGATTGCTTCTGTGATCGAGAGAGTGTAAACGTTAGACGCTAAACGCGAGATGTCAGACGTCAAAAGTTACGATGTCAACGTAAATGTCAGATGTCAAAATATAAAATACTTGAAGTGATAAATCTAAAATCAAAAATCCAAAATCGTAAATCGAGAAGATGTCTTTCCCAAATCAATTATCGATATTAAGAATAATTCTTGCTCCGTTATTTTTAATTTTATTTCTGTCGGAAAATGTATTTTACAAAAAACTTTCAGTAATTGTTTTTTTTATAGCAGTATTGACCGACTGGTACGACGGCTGGCATGCAAGAAAGTACGGATTGGTGAGCAAGTTTGGAATTTTCATTGACCCGCTCGCGGACAAAATTCTGACTTCAGTCGCCTTTATCGGATTTTACTTCATCGGGATAATACCTCTCTGGATGGTGCTGATAATTGTTGTGAGAGATATATCGATAACCTTGTTTCGGTCTTATCAGGAACTCAACGGGAAGACAGTGAAGACCTCTTTTATCGCCAAGACAAAGACATTCATACAGATGAGCTATATATTTTTGATAGTGTTATTGTTTTGCATGCTTAGTTTCAATATAGATGACGAATCCAAAAACTCCATTACGAATTTTCTCCATTCGAACGTTAATTATTTTATTATTCTGTTTATAACTTTGATTACATTATTTACAGGCATAGCTTATTTTTTCGAAAAAGATTATGTCCCAACAAAACCGGTTGAAAATAATTGAGGATAATTAAAGAGAAAAGAATAATTGATCCGAATGTAAAAATTGATTTTTTCAGAAATGTTATTTCGAGTTTTTTTTTCACGGGATATTTTCCGAAGGCAAGCGGTACAATTGCAAGTCTTGCAGCTCTTCTGATATTCTTATTGGATGTTTTTCGTAAACCCGTTCCCCTGATTATTTTAACGTTAACAGCTTTTGTTCTGGGAATATTTACTTCAAAAGTCATGATGAAAAAATACGGAGATGATCCTTCGGTTGTAGTAATAGACGAAGCGGTCGGGATGTGGATCACTGTATTAATATTTTTAATATGTTCTTCAAAAAACTTAAGCTTGTTTTATATTTCAGTTTCTTTTTTTGCATTCAGATTTTTTGATATAACAAAACTACAGCCGGCAAAATATTTTGACGATTTAAATTCGGAATTCGGGATAATGATGGATGATGTTATTGCGGGAATATATGCTGGTGTTTTGGTGTGTTTGGTGTCGATGGTTTTGTGACAGTCGAACGCGAGATGCGAGACGCGAGACGTCAAAAGTCAGACGTCAGATGAGAGATGATAAATTTTGGAGTCTAATTAAGTAAATACAGGATCAAAAATCCAGAATCAAGAATCAAAATAAATCTAAGATCAAAAATATCTGGAATCAAGAATCAGAATAAATCTAAGATCAAAAATCTAAAATCAAAAATCAAAATAAATCCAAAATCAAAACTAATCTCCGTCGGTGACGAGATACTGATCGGACAGGTAGTAAATACCAATGCTGCATTTCTCGGTGACAGACTTTTTTCTGCCGGAATGCCGGTTGAGAAGACTGTCGTAATTGGAGATGAGGAAAATATTTTGTTTGCCGAGCTTGAGGATTCGGTCAGGAATTATGATGTGACAATCATAACCGGCGGGCTGGGACCGACACACGATGACATTACTAAACCGGTATTGGTAAAATTTTTTAATGATGAGCTTATTACAGATGAAAAAGTTCTGGAGCATGTGAAAAATATTTTTTCATCAAGAAAGTTAAGAATGCCCGAAGCAAACCGGGAACAGGCGTTAGTTCCTAAGAGCTCCAAAGTAATTTGGAATAACAATGGAACAGCTCCCGGGATCTGGATAGAAAAAGATGATAAGGTATTTATTGCATTGCCCGGAGTACCGTTCGAGATGAAACCGATGATTGAAAACATTATTTTACCGAAGTTAAAGGAAAAATTTTCAGCAGGAATTAATTCTGTGTTAATGCAAAAGACCCTGCTTACAACAGGGCTTGGAGAATCAACTCTGCATGAATTGCTCGGTGATGTGGAAAAAATTACAGGTGAGAGCAAGCTGGCATTCTTACCGTCTTCTGTCGGAGTCCGCCTGAGAATAAATGTCGAAGGAAAAGACAATGATGACGCCAAGCAAAAACTTGATTTGATAGAAAATAAAATAAGAGCAAAAGCAGGGAGATATATTTACGGAGTAAACGGTGACGAGCTTGAAAAAATCATCGGCGACATTTTAAGAGAGAGAAAACAGACTCTTTCTGTATCAGAATCCTGTACAGGAGGAATGATTTCATCAAGAATTGTAAGTGTTTCGGGAAGTTCAGACTATTACGCGGGCGGAGTATGCGCATATTCGAACAAGGTAAAAATGGAATTGATAAATGTTAAGAAGGATACACTGAAGAAATTCGGAGCCGTAAGCGAACAAACTGCAATTGAAATGGCAGAGGGTGTTCGAAAAACAATGCAGACCGATTACGCAATTTCTACGACCGGTGTCGCGGGACCCGGCGGCGGGTCAGAGGAAAAGCCGGTCGGACTTGTGTGGATAGGTTTTTCAAGCAGGGATAAAACTTATGCAATGGATTTTTTATTCGGGGATAACAGAGAAAGAAATATTCAAAGAGCAACACAAAGAGCACTTGAGATTTTGAGAAGAGAACTTTTAAACATAGAAATTAAGTTTTAATTTAAAATTTATTTTTCTATTTTCACATACCTAAAATTTTATTACTAAAACAAATTAAAGAAAGGGATATTACTAATGAAGAAATTCTTCGTTTATCTATTTATTTTTTTTATGGGGATTGTGCTTTATGCAAAATACCCCAGTTACAGTTCAGCTCAGTGGGATGATCCGAGATACGACAGGTTCCCTCAAGAGCTATTCGACAACACCAATCCGCAATTTTTCATACCTGCTTCTGCAATAGTTACAATAAATGATTATGATAATTATTTTCTTGGGACTGATTTCGCGGAAGTCAGCATTACCGAGAATCCGAGAACCCCTGTAGAATATTTTTGCGCATACAACACAAACGGGACTTATTACACATTAAACGGCATAGACTGGCAGAGGAATACGCCTGCTTTTCCAAGCAGCATTGCCGGAGATCCTGTAACAGGGTATGACAGTCTGGGTAATTTATATTACGATAACATGAAAAATCCCATCACGGGAACCTGGGCTGTAAAGTCATCCAACAATGGTTTAAACTGGGCTACCGGAGTGAGTGCAAATGTCGGACAGGATAAAAACTGGTTGGCAGCAGATCAGACCGGAGGTCCTTATGCGAACTATGTTTACGGTGCAATGACACCGGGAAATTTTGTCCGGAGTACTGACGGAGGATTAACTTTTGCCACTACGTATACTTCCAGCAATACTTTGCCGGGCAACATGGTTTGTGTTGGACCCTTTGGCGATGTACAGGGAGGCGCAGTTTATTTTGTGAAGTCAACAGGTTCAGCATTCAGCGCAATATACACATTCCACAGATCAACAGACGGAGGCGCAACTTTCGCTATAATGTCGTCACAAAATTTTGCCAACTATGTCGGTTCTAATGTCGGAGGGAGAAACTCTGTTTCCAATATGAGAACAAGACCTTACCCGTTTATTTCAGCCGATAACAGTTACGGACCGTACAGGGGAAGACTTTATTGTACATATTCGTCAAATACTCCGGTCGGAGACGGAAATAAACCCGACGTATTTAACCGATATTCAACTGATGGCGGTGTTACATGGTCTTCGGATGTAAAGGTTAATGATGATTTGAATTCCGAAAATAATAATCAATGGCATTCTTCCAGCTGGTGCGATAAGGAAACCGGGAAGCTGTATGTAAACTGGTACGATACGAGAGATTGTCCGACAAGCGATAGTTGTTTGGTATATGCTTCTTATTCCACAGACGGAGGTCAGACGTTTGTCGCCAATCAAATGGTCTCAAACAGGAAATTCAGGATCAACTGTACTTCATGCGGCGGCGGCGGAACACCTTTATATCTTGGTGATTATATTGGAATTATTTCAAATTCAAATGTTTCCATGAGCGCGTGGATGGATTTCAGAAGCAATAATTTTGGAAGTTATGTCGGCTATTTCCCGGATTATGCAATGAGGGTAAATCCAACTGCAATAACAATTGATAATTCCAACGTTTCAACATTCATGGCAGTAATTCCGGCTGTAAAGGGTTACACTGACAATGTTGCATTTACATTCTACAGTGACTCCAACTCCGTCAGCAGGTGCAATTACAGTTTCATATCCGAACGGAAACTCTTTAAGCAGTTATCCTGATTCTTTATTGGTAAGAGTCAATGCTGCACCAAATACGACTGCGGGCGCATACTCAATTAATATTGAAGGCAGAGGTACAAACGGAACACCTGTTCACAGAAGAACCGTTGCATTAACGATTGGTTTGGTAGGCATCGAAGGAGTAAGTGAAATTCCAAATAATTATGAATTGTCACAAAATTTCCCGAATCCGTTTAATCCGACAACTAAAATCAATTATAATTTGAAAGCGCAGACACATGTAAAGATCACCGTGTTTGATGCAATGGGAAGATTGATTTCGTCATTAAATGAAGGTGTGCAGGAACCGGGAAGTCATTTTATAACCTTCAACGGAGCTACACTTTCAACGGGAGTTTATTATTACAGACTGGAAACGGCATTCTTTACAGATACAAAGAAGATGCTGCTTATAAAATAAGTGTAGAGTGTATAGAGTGTATGGAGTGTAGAGTGAGTTAAGTAAGGTGAGTATGGTGAGTGAGGTAGTGAGGTGAGCTTGTTAAAAAATACTTAATACCTAATACTTAGTACCTAATACTAAAAGCTGAGAGAAGAGATTCTCTCGGCTTTTTTATTTACAGGAGTTTTTTTATTTTAGCTTAATGAAAAATATTTTACGGTTTATTTTTATTTGTTTTCTTTTACTTTTTGCTGAAAAAGTATTGCCGGACAACGGAGATAAAATTCATATTCTTACACACAATAAAGTAAAAGTAATTACCGACCCTTCAAAAGGCTTCAATCCGTATAGAATCTGGTCAGAGTTTCCATCGGAAAATATTAAGTACAGAAAAGCAATTTTATATGTGACATATCAATGTCCTGACAGCCAGAAATGCGGAGAGTGGGATTACATTGACAATATTTATTTAAGAAGAAAAGGAAGCGTGAATGATACGTCCCTTGATATAGAACTTGCGAGAATGATCTCGCCTTATGGCTCGAGGTTTTCTCCCGACTGGAAGTTTACCTGGAAAGCTGATGTTACTGATTTTTCTTTTTTGCTTCATGATTCGGTAGAAATTGAATTCAATCACACGGGCTACGAAAGCAATACTGACAGAGGTTGGCTTGTGACTCTTGATTTTGAATTAACTGAGGGAAATCCGGTAATGGAGGTTCTCGGATATGAAAAATTATGGAACGGTTCTTTTCCATACGGAGACATTAACGACGATATCGAAAATTATTTAAAGCCCATTACATTCAAAAATAATGTTGATGCTGATATAGTCAGATTAAGAATATTACAGACCGGACACGGGATGGATGACTTCGAGAACTGCGCAGAGTTTTGTAACAAATACAGGAAAATATTTTTTGATAATGAATTGACAGATCAGAAACAAATCTGGCGTGAATGCGGGGATAATCCGCTGTTCCCGCAGGCAGGGACATGGATATTTGACAGGGCAAACTGGTGTCCGGGAGCGATGGTTCAGCCCGATGTTTATGACTTCAAAATTGAAAAGAATGCTGAACATTCCATAGATATTGAAATGGAAAATTATGTAAACCCGAATAAGCCATCTGCGAATTATGTATTCAGTTCATATTTGTTTTTTTATAAAGAGCCCGAAGCGGACAATGACGTTTCGGTTGAAGAGATCGTTTCTCCCGGTGATGAAGATATTTATTCAAGAAAAAATCCTGTGTGCATTGAGCCGAAGATAGTAATAAGGAACAACGGAAAAAATAAATTAACGGAGCTGAAAATAGATTATGGAGCCGATGGTGAAATAGAAAACACATTTGACTGGCGCGGAAATCTTGAATCAAACGGAATGCAGAGATTGTTTTGCCGGGTGTATTGCCTGTAATTGAGGGCAAGAATAATTTCAACGTAACCCTTTTAAATCCAAACGGTTATGATGATGAATACAACTTTGATAATTCAAAGTCATCCGTATTTGTATCGCCACCTGTGTTTGATAAAAAAATAATAATTGTATCTAAAACGAACAATGTAGCCCTAGCAGAATTTTTATCAGATAAGAAATGAAAGAGGATTTTTTTTCAGACAGAAAAATCCCGGAACTTTGGAAGCGAACAAGATTTACAGGGATACATTAAGAATGAGACCCGGCTGTTATCAGTTCATTTTGGGAGATACCGCAAATAACGGACTCGATTTTTGGTTCACTCCGGAAGACGGATACGGGTATGTAAGAATTCTTGATACAAACGGAAGGCTTATCAAAGCATTTGATTCTGATTTCGGCAGTGAGATCAGACAACAGTTTGTTGTCACGGGAAGTCCTTCGGCAGGCAATATCAGCACGAACCTATATTAAATATTTTTCCGGTAAGGAATCCCGGTAAATTTTTTTGTGATATATTTCTGAATGAAAAGCAAAACATTACTCTGGAAATCCTTACAGAAGACAAGTCAAAAATTGTTTACAAAAAGAAGTTTAAGAAATTCAAAGAAGGGATGATTGATATTGATATCAGTAAAAAACCGGAAGGAGTTTATCTTGTGAATTTAATTACAAAGAATAAAAACGTGACAAAAAAAATGAAAGTGAAGAGAGATTGAGGTGATTTACGATTTAGTTATAAATAATAAATAATAAATAGTAAATTTTTCAAAGCTATATAATAATATTCGCCGGTTATAAAACAAACATCAATCAAAAAATAATACTTAATACCTAATACCTAATACTCAATACCAACGCAGATGAGCATCATAAAAGAAATTTACGATCGTAACCAAAGACCTTGCCGGGAATAAGGTTGCTTTGAATAAGATCAAAAGGGCTTTGTTGACGGAGACCAAGCTGAATAATAAATTTCTCGAAGAAATATCGGACAAAGAAAAACGACTAAAGAATGAGAGACTGATTCAGATATTAAATAATCTTGAGGTCTCGGAATTGAAAGCGGCTATCTCGTGCGGACTACCGTTTGAACTGATTTCAACTATCAAAGTCACGAAAGAAATGATGGACGGGCTGGATCCAATAAGAGCTCTTGATAATGATCTGGAAATGGTGCTGGAGAAAATTTATATAAAGATTGCTTATCTTAAAAAAGACTACTCTTCTGAACACATAAATCTATACATCAGAGTTAGAAATATTTATAATTACAATCAGCTGCTTCAGAGAATGCTGTTGTAGAGTGTGTAGAGTGTGTAGGGTGTATGGAGTAAGAGAGTGAATATTAAAAATTTTTTAAAAATTAAACAAGAATATATATGTCGGCAAAAAAATTTACAATAGAGGAAGCCAGGGAAATTGGTGAAAAGCTCGGAATAACGTGGGACAAGTTCAGTGCAGAACAATTCATGCAAGGTATGAATATAGAGCTCGAGCATGGGGCGCGGGATCCTGAAACTAACGTAACGAACGACGATCCTGTCCTGACGGGAAAAATTGCTCTCGCCCATCTGAAAGAATTTCCGGATTATTATGTTCGTCTGGAAAAAATGGAAAAGGAAGCTGATGAATTCTGGGCTAAGAAGTATTAGGTATTAAGTATTAGGTATTAGGTATTAGAGTATTAAGTATTAAGTATTAAGTATTAAGTATTAAGTATTAAGTATTAGGTATTAGGTAATGGATATTGGGCATGTTTGATCAATACAGTCAGAAAGATTCTTTTGATGCGAAAGAATACATTTGTAAAATAATAAAAAAATATAGTAAACTTGAAAACTACTTTTAGAAGATTTTTTGTTTGTCATAAAATGTCTGATTTAATTAAGTTTACTGAAATTAAATCCTAAACAAAAATGAAAACTATTTCCTGTTTAATATTTACAATTGCATGTTTTTATTTTTTCAGATTCATACTCACAAAATTACTGGATCCCGACCGGTACAATGTCTTCAGGAAACACAGACTGGGTTTACGCTGTTGCTTCAAATTCGCAGGGTGAGCTATTCGCATCGAGCTGGGCAGTTGGAATTTACAAATCAACCGACGGCGTTCACTGGAATTTTTCCGGTCTAAGCGGGAAGAGAGTTTCTTACATTACAGAGGCACCAAACGGAGACATTTATGCTTTGTCAAAGACTGTGGATTTCAGTTATATTCATCGTTCAACGGATAACGGGAGTACGTGGGATGATGTTTATTCAGGTTCATTTCCGCTGAACTATGCGGGAGGCGGAGCGATCGTATTTCCCGATGACGGCTCAATAGTTTCGGCTTTTTCAGTGACAGTCGGACCAACAATCGGTGATGTTGCAACATTTGTCTTCAAGTCAACCGACGGAGGAAACAGCTGGTTTCAGACACAGGTAATCGGTGAGGGATTTGCCGGCGGAATGATAATCACGGCAGATAATAAAATCTTACTGGGTTCATCTTTAGGAGGAGTATATTATTCCGCAAATAACGGAAACAGCTTTCTTCATCTCAACACATTTCCATCGATCTTCATAAAAACAATAATTAAAGCGCCGGATAATACAATATATGTTTCGGATGCATTCGGATTAAACCGCTCGACAGACAACGGAAATACATTTGTGAGTGCCGGAAGTCAGAACTCCACTGCATACTTTGAGGGCTGCGGGAGTAAATTCAAACGGTGAGGTTTTTATTTCAATGGAGGATAAAAAAATATTTCATTCGACAGACAAAGGGGACAACTGGGTTCAGATAAACAATGGACTTCCCGGAACTACTTATATATATTCTTTTGCGAACGTCGGGGAGAGGATGTTTGGAGGGACAAATAATTCGGGTGTATTTTATTTTGTTCCACAGATCACAGGCATAATATCATCAAATCAAAATGCCGAAAATTTTATATTGTATCAGAATTTTCCCAATCCTTTTAATCCCGATACGGTCATCAATTATTCATTTCAGTCAAATGTCAAAGGTCAAAGGTCAGACGTAAAACTTATAGTGTATGATATTTTAGGGAATGAAGTTGAGAAGCTTGTAAATGAAAGACAGACTGCGGAGGTCGCATTGGGTAAAATGGAATGCATCAGATTATTCCAGCGGAATTTATTTTTATAAAATATCAGTTGACGGAGTTTATTCAGACAGTAAGAGAATGATTCTTCTAAAATAAAAGAAAGATTTTAAGAAAATCATCAGACACAATATCAAAAAATTTATTTATTATTTAATATTTATTATTTATTATTTATTATTTATTATTTGAATCAGCCGGTGAGAGCCGGCTTTTTTATTTTAAATGCACCGTGAAATGTGTAAATTGAAAACTAATTTATCCGATTATTTTAAATGAGACCCGTAACCAAAATTTTATTTATATGGGAAGTTGATCCTGAGCTAAAGAAACATTTTAAAAAAGTTTTTGCAAAAGATAAAAACATAAGATTAGTATTTCCGAAAGACCTTTCTGAAAAAAATGTCATAAAGCTATGCAAGGATGCTGATGTGATGATCGGCTGGAGACCTTCACGCGAATTATTACGAGAGGCAAAAAAGCTTAAGCTCTTCATAAACCCGGGTACAGGTGTCAAACATCAAATTGAGAATTTCAGAGAACTGAATAAGCTCAGGAAAGTAACTTTAGTTAATGGTCACGGACACGCATATGTTGTAGCACAGCACACTGTTTCTATGCTGCTTGCTCTTATGAACAGAATAATTCTGCATCACAATGCGATGAAGGAAGGTGTCTGGAGGATGAGCGATGACACAGATGTTTTCAGCGCTTCAGTTTCTCTCCGGAATAAAAAAATCGGATTACTCGGTTATGGAGCAATAAACAGACACGTTCACCGGTTTCTTTCAGGATTTGAAAATGAGTTTCACATCCTGAAGAGAGATTTGGAATTTGGGATTTCTGATTTGGGATTTAACAAGAAGAAGATTCATAAATATGGAGTGAAAGATCTGAATAGATTTCTAGAGGAAATCGACATTCTGATAATTGCAGTTCCGCATACATCAAAGACTGAGAGCATGATCGGGAAGAAAGAATTGAAATTGCTTGGAAAAAATTCTTTAATTGTGAATGTTGCCAGAGGAACGATAGTAAACGAGGAAAGCCTGTACGAGGCTTTGAAAAAGAATATCATTGGCGGGGCGGCGCTTGATGTATGGTATAACTACAATCCTAAGAAGGATAAAAAAGGGAAAAAGTATCCGTTCAAATATCCTTTCCATAAACTAAAGAACGTGTTAATGTCTCCGCACAGGGCTGCATCGCCGTTTGATGATTTAAGCAGATGGGAGTGAAGTGATTGAAAATATATTGCGCGTTGCAAATGAGAGGACAGATTATTTGAATGTAGTGGATTTGAAAGAAGAGTATTGATTTCAATTACAAATTACGAATTACGAATTACGAATGTGATCCGGAGTCAGAGAAACAAATTATGATAGTAAAGTTCTGTCTTCGTAACTCCGCATTTTGAAAAAAGTGATTGATAAAAATATTCAAATCTAAAACCTAAATCAAAAAATCTAAAATTGATCTACTCTTTCCAATTTAAATTATTTGCTAATTTACGTATAGACAGTTTACTCGCTTTCTTTTCAAAGATGAAAAGAAAGCTTAGCAAAGAAAAATCTCCCGCTGGTGATAAATTGCCGGAATTCTTTTCGTAATTGCTATAAAACTTCCAACTCACCCGCCTTTGGCGGGCTCGGACAGGGAAGTTTTATTAACGCAATTACTTAAGAATTCTTTCCGGCAATTTATCACAGGCGGGTTTTAAAAAATAAAAAAATATTTCTGTATTCATAAGTTAGTATAAATGTACATTGATTAATTTTAAAAATATTTTGGTCAGTATTGTTCGAAGATTTTGTTTAAAAAAATTATGGTAATGAAATTAAAATAAATAATAATTATTTTGACAAAAATTTTGGCAGATTTTATGATACTATTTCTTGAATTTCAAATTAAGCAAAAAGGTCACACTAAAAGTATAATCAAAAAAACTATATGGAACAATTTATAGAAAGGTATGCTTTCTACATTAGCATACTAAGCCTGATCGTTATATCTTACGGCTCAGTAATTGCCATATTAGGTTTTGTAAGAAATGAATTCGGAAGAGTCAACGGAAAATTTTCTTTTAAGAGATTAAATTCCATAAAAATAAATTTCAGCTATTATCTTCTGTTAGGTCTTGATTTCCTTATTGCTTCGGATGTCATTCGAACCATTGTTGAAAATACTCTGCAGGATCTGACTATTCTGGGTGTAAGTGTTCTGATAAGAACAATCCTGTCATTTTTTCTGGGAAGGGAAATGAGTGATGATACTCTGATCAGAAAAGATATTGAAGAGGAAAAGGTTAACTAAAAAGGCGAATTAAAATTTCAGTGACGTAATTAAGTATTCTTTAACCAGCCTTTCCCCGCATTTATCAGTTCAGATTTTTTTCAGTCTGCAGTAAATTATTTTTCAGAAGACTTTCTCTCTCACCGATCTGCTGTCTCCACATTGCATAATACAGACCTTTAATTTCAAGAAGCTCATTATGTTTACCGGCTTCTATAATCTCACCTCTTTCAAGAACATAAATAATATCAGCATGCATAATAGTCGAGAGACGATGCGCGATCATTATGGTAATGTGGTCACCTTCGGATGAAATTTCCCTGATGGTTTTATTTATTCCTTCTTCGGTAATCGAATCCAGCGCGGATGTCGCTTCGTCGAATATCATCAGATTGGGTTTTCGCAGCAATGCGCGCGCAATAGAGAGCCTCTGCTTTTCCCCGCCCGATACTTTTACACCGCCTTCACCTATGACTGTGTCGAGTCCTTTGTCGGCTCTTTCAAGTAAGGTCTGACATGCTGCTTTTTGAAGAACTTCATAGCATTCTGCATCTGTTGCATTCGGATTTACGAATAGAAGATTCTCGCGAATTGTTCCTGAGAATAATTGTGTGTCCTGCGAAACAAAACCTATCTTTTCTCTTAAGCTGTCCAGATCTACTCTATCGAAAGGAAAGCCGTTATACAAAATATTTCCTTCCTGAGGACGGTAAAGTCCGAGTAATAATTTTACAAGTGTAGTTTTTCCTGCACCGGACGGACCAACGAATGCAATTGTATATCCCGTTTCAGTAGAAAAAGTAATATCCGTCAATGCATTGGTAGTTGATGTCTGATGTCTGAAGCTGATGTCATCAAATTCGAGTGTCTCAATGTTGTCAATATTGATGGGGTTGACTGGCTTCGGATCTATTGGTATGTCAAGTATATCCTGAAACTTTCCGAGAGAGACTTCGGCTTCACGGTAAATATTTATGATGTTCCCGAGTTCCTGCAGAGGTCCGAAAATATAAAACGAATAAATGAATAGAGTAAAGAACTGACCCGTTGTAATTGCCTGCGTAAAGATCAGATACATCATTAAAAGCAGAATGCTTGTCCGGAGAAGATTTACGATCGTTCCCTGAATGAAACTAAGACGTCTTATGTATTTTACTTTTTGAAGTTCGAGATGCAGAATTTTTTCGGTGGTGCTGTTGAGACGGATAATTTCCTGTTCAGCAAGCCCGAGACTTTTTACAAGTTCGATATTTCTAAGTGATTCTGTTGTAGAGCCGGCAAGACCTGTAGTCTCTGCTACTATGGTTTTCTGAATGTTCTTAATTCTTTTACCGAGTGTAGAGCTGAGCCATCCTATGATAGGAATTGCGCATAAATAAACCGGCGCAATAATCCAGTGAACGGTCAATGCATACACACCGACAAAAATAATTCCGACGACAGAGGTAAAAAGAATATTCACGCCGGCGGATATTAATTTCTCAGAGTCAATTCTTACTTTTTGTAAAATGCCGAGAGTCTGTCCGCTGCGCTGATCTTCGAAAACTGAATAAGGAAGCTTAAGTGAATGGCTGATTCCGTCTGAATAAATCTGCGCGCCAAGCCGCTGAGTAATAACGTTGATGTAATAGTCCTGAAAATTTTTTGCAATACGCGAAACAAGCGCAGCGCCGACGGCGAGCATAAGCAGAAAGCCGACACCTTTGAAAAACTCTGCAGTAGTATATTCTTTAAACCGAGTTGCATAATCGTCAATGACATGTCTGAATATAGCCGGATCGAGAAGCGAGAATACCTGATTGATTGCAGCAAGAACTAATGCAAGTAATCACGAGACTTCTGTATTTTTTTAGATAGCTGACTAGTAGTTTCATGATGCAAATTACTTTTTCGGAATATCTAATTCAATTTAGATTTTTGGGGACTGGAAGTTCTGAAAAGTCCCACTTGTAAGTTGAAGCTCTGCAGATATAAGTTAGTGCATTGTAAGTGTAAGTTAGAGCTTTTACCACTCTGTTTATAAAGCCCCAGTTTTGTAAGCTAAAATTCAACTTTTCTAAACTTTCTCAACAGGGGAGACTGTTTGAAAACGAAAACTTATTTGTAGCCGCAACCTTTAGGTTGCGTTTTTGACAAAGTCCGCAGGCATAAAGCCTGCGGCTACTTTAGTTTTATTGTTTTCACACAGTCTCCGGGACTTGGGGAAAGAGAAGAAATGTAAGTTGGAGTTATGCAGATGTAAGTTGGTGCTTTGCAAATGTAAGTTGGAGCTTTGCAGATGTAAGCTGGAGGTTTGTAGATGTAAGTTGGAGCATTGTAAATGTAAGTTGGAGGTTTGCAGATATAAGTTTAAGTTTTGTAAATGTAAGTTGGTGTTATGTAAATGTAAGTTGGAGCTTTGTAGATGTAAGTTGGAGGTTTGTAAATGTAAGTTGGAGGTTTGTAGATGTAAGCTGGAGGTTTATAGATGTAAGCTGGAGGTTTGTAGATGTAAGTTGGAGGTTTGCAGATGTAAGCTGGAGCTTTGTAGATGTAAGTTGAAGGTTTGTAGATGTGAGTTGCCATGCGAGCCTGTAATTTTTTTGGTGTAAATGAACTCTCCCATTTCCCCCAATAAATCTTAAAAATAAAGGTTTCAAAAATATTTTTTAAAACTCCCTGTTTTTGTTAGGATTTTGTTAGGATAGAAATTATGTTTGTAATAGAATAAATGTGAAAGTTGGGATTAGTTTTTTAGAATTAATCTTCTTCTATAACTCACCCTGCTACTACTGTCCGAGCACACTGCATAGAAGAACCAACTAATTTTTAGTTGCAGTTCGAATAATATCTTTTTCTTGTTACCCCAAAGACAAGATTTTAATATAAATTTATTTCGTTCTTTAAAATAAATCTGAATTAAAATTATTGAAAGGATATTTAACGAGGCAGCTTTTTCGTGGTGGGATTAAATTCAGTATATCTTTTTAAATTATTAAAGTGAACATTGCTGAGTTCAAAAAAGGGATTACAGATATTTGAGAAAGGAATGAAATTCCCCAAAGAAGTTAACCTCACCCAACGGAGTAGAGATTTTAAGATACTAATATAATTTCTACCAGTCCTTTGATATAATTTAATTTATTTCTCGATTCAAAATTTAAAAAAAGAATATCAATAGTATATACAGATATTCTTTGAATACATCATTATGCAAAATTCTTAAATTGAATTTTTATTTTATAAGAAGAATATAATGTCAGAGCATATCAGACCACTAAAATAAAAATATGAATGAGATAATAGAATTCAAAGTTCTCGAAGGTTTCTGCATTTGGATTAAATTCCAGGACGGATTTGAAAAAATTATTAATATTAGGCCGTTACTCGGAAAAGGATTTACAAAGGAACTTCTTGATGAAATCAATTTTAGAAAAGTTAGAATAGATCCGGGAGGCGGATTGGAATGGGATAATGGATATGATATATGTCCGAACTATTTAAGAGAACTTTCGGAGGAAAAGGAGTATGCTGCATAATAATTAAGAAACAGTTGTAGAATTGTAAATAAAAAAAAGATTGATATTATCACTGTTCATCACACCAAAAGACTTTTGTCAAACAATCCTTCATTATACTCGGATTTGTAAAAACACAAAATAGTCAAAGTTGTTCAGAGCTTCAATCTCGCCTTCGCCATTTGCAACCATCACTAATCACATCCGTCCAAAACGTTCAAACTATAACAACCCCGAAGGGGTAACATTATTATAGAAAAGGAACCAAATTAATATAATCCCGAAGGGATGACATAATTTCACCCCTTTGGGGTTTGTCTGTTTTATTATTTGAATGCTATAATCATAGCATCCCTTCGGGATTATTTCAGTGGGATAGTTTAAAAAATTGTATAATAAATTTCATTTATATTTTGTTATCAAAACATTTATCTAAACTTTAATTTATTTGGGACAGCTCTGATCACTAATCCCGTAATCCCGACGAGTTTAAATCTTGGATTGAAATTACTTGCGATAAAGAGTATTTTTGAAGTTAATGTATATTTGATATCAATCCAAGAAAAACATGTCCCGGATAGAAAAAATAAAAAGTAAATTCAATGATCTGAATATAGATTCCTTCCTCGTAAAAAATCTTCCCAACATCAGATACATCTCAGGATTCTCGGGAAGCGCCGCTGCGGTTTTGATCACAAAAGATAAAAATTATTTTGTTACAGATTTTCGTTACAAAACCCAGTCGAAAAACGAGGTCCATTCTGATTTTGAAATTATTATCTTTTCCCAGAATTCAATGGAATTCCTGAAAGAGCTTATAGAAAAACATGAGTCTTAAGAGAATAGGATTCGAGTCTAACTTTGTTACTTATGCAGATGCTGAAAATTTAAAGAAAGACTTTCCGGGAACTGAATTTGTTGCTGTTGACAGTCTGATAGAAAAGATTGTCTCCTGTAAGAATGAAAAGGAAATTGAATTAACCAGGAAAGCAGTTGAGATTACCGACAGGACTTTTACAGAACTGCTGAAGATCATAAAACCTGGTATGACAGAGAGGGAAGTCGGAGCACAGATTTCTTATTTACAAAAAATGTTCGGTGCTGACGGAGATTCATTTGACCCGATAGTTGCATCGGGAGAACGAAGCGCTTTTCCGCATGCAAGACCGACGGACAAAAAAATTCAAACAGGCGAACTGCTTAAGCTTGATTTCGGGTGCGTGGTCGAAGGCATGAAGTCTGACATGACAAGAACGATTGCGATCGGCGAGATTCCGGAAGAGTGCAGGAAAATTTATCAAATAGTAAAAGAAGCGCAGCAAAAAGCGCTGGACACTGTGAAGGCGGGAATAAATTCAAAAGTTCTTGATGCTTCGGCGAGAGATTACATAAAAGAAAAAGGCTACGGAAATAATTACGGACACGGGCTTGGTCACGGTCTTGGCTATGACATTCACGAAAAGCCGGCGGTCAATGAAAGATCAGATTATGTTTTGGAAGTAAATAATATAATTACGATTGAGCCGGGTATATATATAGAAGGACTTGGCGGTGTTAGGATTGAAGATGATGTTGTAGTAAAAGAAAACGGTTGTGAGATACTGACCAAATCAACGAAGGAATTAATTACATTATAATTTTTTATTTGTAAATGAAATACCTGCCCGACGCAAGGAGTCTAATTTTATTAACCGCAAAGGCTCTGGTCTCTAAGGAAAAAAGTTTTAAGAATTTAATACTTTGAGGCTTTGAGACTTTGTGGTAATTAACTCCGCAGGCGGAGAGTTAGGGAATGAACATAAACATTAAAAAGATTTTTTAGAATTACACACGGAAATATTTGAATAAAGTTTTAATAATATCATATTACTTTCCTCCTATGGGAATGGGAGGCGTTCAGCGGACGTTAAAGTTCGCTAAGTATCTTAAAGAATATGATTGGGATCCGGTAGTTATTACAGATAGTCCGAAAAAATATTTTGCAGTTGACGAGAGTCTGCTTAAAGAAGCTATTGAATATGGAATAAAGATCGAGAGGACAGGAGAAGAAATATTGGACGTCAGCAAAATAATCATCAAGACACCTAACGAAAAGCTCAGAAAGCTCAGAAGCAGAGGCGGTCAGTTTTTTCTGATTCCCGACAATAAAAAACACTGGCATAAAAAAGCTCTGAAAAAAGTTGATGAGGTCTGGAAAAAATACGGAGGCTTTAATGTAATATTCGCAACAGCTCCTCCATATACTGATTTCCTGATAGGTCAGGATATAAAAAAGAAATACAAGGTGCCGTTAGTGATTGATTACAGGGATGCATGGGTTGACAGTCCCGTGCTTAATTTTTATCCGACAACTTTTCATAAGATGTCGAATATGCGTCTTGAAAAAAGCGTGCTTAAAGATGCAAATAAAATCATCACCACAAACAGAAGAGTAAAAGAGCTTGTAATTTCAAGATACGGTAACATTGAATATAACGATGTAAAAATAATTCCTCACGGATATGATGCAGAGGATTTTGAAAAAGCAATGACGGAACATCTTCCGAAAACAGATAAGATGAGAATAACTCATTCTGGAAGCTTTTATACACGAAACCCGAAATTTTATCTTGAGGCAATAAATAAGTTTTTTATTAAATACCCGGAATTAAAAGATAAAGTCGAGTTTTGTTTTATCGGGATTATGTCGAAAGATAATCTGGCATTAATAAAGAGCTATAACCTTGAAAACTCTGTAAATTTATTGGGCTACATTAATCATAATGAGTGCATAAAATATTTATTGTCATCTGATGTATTATTTCTGATGATAAGCAGGGGAATTAATGACGATGCTGCAATGCCGGGGAAAGTAGGGGAATACATCGGAAGCAGGAAAAACATAATTGCCTGCATTCCGGAAGGGGTGACTAAAAAAATGCTGGAGAAATATAACGCAATAAAATTTGTAAACGAAAATTCCGATGAGCTGATGAATACTTTTCACGAATATTATGAGATGTTTAAAAACAATACTCTGCCTGCCGCAAACGCTGAAGTGGTGGAACAATACGACAGGAAAAGCCAGACCTATGAACTTGCAAAGGAATTTAATCTGCTTGTAGATATAGAATAGAGATCATGATTTATTTTGCAGGTATGAAAAAATGAAAGTATTACTGATCGGTAACGGGGGAAGAGAGAATGCCATTGCCTGGAAGATCTACAATTCAAAATCATTTAAAGACAGTGACGGTATAATTTATGTCACGACAGGAAATCCCGGAATAAACAAATTTGCCTTACCGGTTAACATTAAGCAAACCGATACAGAATCATTATTGGATTTTGCATTTAAAGAAAAAATTGACATAACCGTTGCGGGTCCTGAGATTCCGTTGTCTCTTGGAATTGTAAATGAATTTGAAAAGAAAGGCTTGAAAATATTCGGACCTACGAAGGAAGCGGCTGAGATTGAATCCAGCAAAGTGTTTTCCAAAGATCTTATGTCCGGAAATAATATTCCAACTGCAAAGTATAAAGCTTTTTCAAAAAAAAACTTGAAAGAAGCAAAAGACTTTCTGAACAAAAACACTTTTCCGGCAGTGGTTAAAGCAGATGGTTTGGCTGCGGGTAAGGGAGTCATTATTAGTAAATAGCATAGAAGATTTTGATATTGCAATAGATGAATTAAAAGGAAGTGAATTCATAATAGAAGAGTTTCTTGAAGGCGAGGAAATTTCTGTATTTGCAATTACCGACGGTACTGATTATGTGGTTCTTCCTTTTTCACAGGACCATAAGAAAATTCTCGAAGGAGAGAAGGGAAAGAATACAGGCGGAATGGGAGCAGTAGCACCGGTGAAAAAATTCATGACAGGAGAACTTGAAAAAAAAATTAAAAGCAGGATCATTGAACCGGTTCTGAAAGCGATGAAAGAGAAAGGGAGAGAGTTTACGGGATGTTTGTACTGCGGTCTGATGATTGTCAAAGATGAGCCGTTTGTGATTGAGTTTAACTGCAGATTCGGAGACCCGGAAACCCAGGCGGTTCTGCCTTTAATAGAATCCGATTTCCTTGAACTTCTCCTTGCATCAAGCAACAGGAAAATTAAAGACTATGATCTTCGCATCAATGATAATTACAGCTGCTGCGTGGTGTTGGCTTCAAAGGGATATCCCGGTAGTTATGAAACAGGCAAAGCAATTACGGGACTGGATAAAACCGGAAATGATTCGCTTGTCTTTCAGTCAGGCACAATATCAGACAGAGAAAATATTCTGACTGCCGGAGGAAGAGTCATTTCGGTAGTGGGTATTTCACGGAAGTCTCTTGAAGAGGCTGTTCGCATTGCATATGAAAATGCCGATAAGATAAATTTTGAGAATAAATATTTCAGAAGGGATATTGGGTTCAGGCAGCGGAGCACAGATTAATAATCTGTGCTACAAAAGATTAAAAATATTAAAATGAAAATATTAGTTACCGGCGGAACGGGATATATCGGCTCTCACACTGTAGTCGAGCTTCAGAACAGCGGATATGATGTATTTATTATTGACAACTTATCCAACTCGAATGCAGATGTCATAGACAGCATTGAAAAGATTACAGGTATAAGACCTTCGTTTGAAAAGATTGATTTATGTGATGCGGAAAAGTTACAAAAATATTTTGAAGACAGGGAAGATCTGAATGCGGTCATTCATTTTGCAGCATTCAAAGCCGTTGGTGAGTCGGTTCAGAATCCGCTCTTGTATTATAAAAACAATGTGACAGGCATGATAAACCTGCTGGATGAGATTTCAAAAAGAAAAATAAATAATTTTGTTTATTCATCTTCTTGCACGGTTTACGGCGAGGCGGATTCTCTTCCGGTAACAGAAGAGTCCCCGATCAAGAAGGCGGAATCTCCGTACGGATTTACTAAACAGATTGGCGAGCAAATGCTATATGATCTGTCGCTTGTCTCGGGACTTAGATCTGTGATATTAAGGTATTTCAATCCGACCGGCGCACATGATTCATCGTTGATCGGAGAGCTTCCGATCGGGATTCCGAACAATCTTGTTCCGTACATAACACAGACTGCAATCGGGATAAGAGAGATACTAACTGTTAACGGAAACGATTACGACACTCCCGACGGAACAAACATCCGCGATTACATTCATGTAGTTGATCTGGCAAAAGCCCACGTGCTTGCTCTGGAAAGAATGCTGAAAAAGAAAAATGAATCCGAAGTGGAAGTATTTAATCTTGGAACAGGAAACGGAAATTCAATAATGGAAGTGATCAAGACCTTTGAAGAAGTCTCAGGATTGAAATTGAAATACAGGGTCGGTCCGAGAAGAAGCGGCGATGTGGTTAGCATATATTCAGATACAAAAAAAGCAAATGATATACTTGGCTGGAAAGCCGAAAGAGATTTGAGAAATATGATGCTCACTTCATGGAACTGGGAAAAAGCTCTTAAAGATTTTGGATCTTAGATTTATGATTTTAGAATTTTAGATTTTAGATTCAAAACAGATGACGGATTAACAAATGTACAAATGAACCAATTGACAATTTAACCATTGAACCAACTAACCAATGAAGGTTGACAAAGACATAGTGGACAAAGTGGTATCATCGGATAAAAGAGCAATAGCAAAGGCATTGTCTATGGTTGAGAATGAAGAGCCGGGCAGTGAGATTCTTTTAAAGGAATTATATAAGCATACGGGAAAAGCATACAGGATCGGGATAACGGGACCTCCCGGTGCAGGCAAGTCAACAATTACAAATAATCTGGTGAAGCTGATGAATGAGAAAGGATATAAGGTCGGAGTGATTGCAGTTGACCCGACAAGCCCGTTTACAGGCGGGGCATTGCTTGGAGACAGGATCAGGATGCAGGAAATCGGGTTGCTGGAAAATGTTTTTATACGTTCGATGGCAACGCGGGGAAGTCTCGGAGGTCTTTGCAGAAATGTAGTTGAGGCCAGTGACATACTTGATGCTTCGGGAAAGGACTTTGTGATAATTGAAACAGTGGGTGTAGGTCAATCGGAGCTTGACATTGCACAAGATGGCAGATACTACTGTGGTTGTTCTTGTTCCTGAGTCAGGGGATTCAGTTCAGGCAATGAAAGCCGGACTGATGGAAATTGCGGATATTTTTGTATTGAATAAATCGGACAGGGAAGGGGCGGATGCAGTCGTATCAACGATTAAGAATATTATTCATCTGAAACCCCCGGCGAAGGATGGCTGGATAATTGATGTATTAAAAACAAATGCCAGCCAGAACAAAGGGATAGCAGAATTTTTTGATGAAATAATGAGACATAAACAGCATTTAGAAAGCAGCGGTTCGTTAAAGTTAAAGAGAAAAGATAATCTGAATAAGAAGATAATAGATCTGGTTAATAATAAACTGGAAGTTAACTTCTGGGATGAAAAGAAAAGAAATAGTCTGGATGAGAGACTTGACGATATTTTCCTGAAGAATGATGATCCGTATACATTTGTTGAAGAAATAATTAAGTAAAGGAATTATTGCGTTAAAGCATCAGTTAATTCACATAAATTCATTGCTTTTAGAAAGCAAAAAATTTAGTTTTAAAAAAAATTTAAAAAATATTAAAATATTAAGGAGTAGTTTTAATTAATGGCAAATAAGAAGATTCAACATACCGGCATTATGAATAAGATGCGTGATAAGATGCCTTTGATAATCATAATACTGATAATAGCATTTCTGGCTACAATAGTTTTTGAGTGGGGAATGAATTATCTCGGATTAGGCGGAAAATCAGATGCGTTCGGAAAAATAAATTCACAGGAGATCTCATACAAGGATTTCGAAAGGGTGGTTCAGCAGCAGATCGAGCAGACAAAGCAGAGTGACAAAACATCTGAACTGGATGAAGGTACGGTCAAACTGATCAGGGACAATGTCTGGAACAGTTTTGTAAGCCAGACCATAACACAGCAGGCGGTTGAAGAATACGGGATAACGGTCTCCGACAAGGAGATACAGGACTGGGTTTATAACAAACCTGAAACATTACCTGAACAGATCAAGAAAAATTTTATGGATTCGACAGGAGTATTCAATATTTCTTTTTACCAGCAGGCGCTGGGAATGAAAACCAAAGAAGCTACACAGTTCTGGAATCAGGTAGAAAATTACTTAAGGGAGACATTACTTTCCGAAAAGCTTCAGGCGGTTCTTTCCGAAGGTGCCGTGATCTCGGAAGCTGACGTACTTGAAAAATATACAGATGATAATATTTATGCAAATTTTAATTATGTGTTGCTAGACCTCAACACTATTACAGACTCAGCACAGTTCGCTGTCAACGACCAGGACCTGAAGAAATATTATGATGAACATAAAAATGAATTCAAACAGGAAGAAAGCGTTAAATTGAAATATGTAGAGTTTAAGGATCAGGCTACGGCCGAAGACTCAGCGTATGTGCTGAAGCAGATGGAATCACTCAGAAAGGAAATGAAGACTGCAACAGAAGAGGATTCATCATTGATAAAACTTTTAGACGACAATTCTTCACTGAAATGGGATCCCGAATATCAGAATCCCAGTGATTTCGAAGTCATGTTTAAGACCTTTTTGGATACAGCAAAACCGGGTGACGTTTCGGATATAATGATAGAACAAGCCGGTTATAAGATGTTAAAATTTCTTGATTCGAAAGAAATTCCGGATATGTATGTAAATGCTGAGCATATACTTGTGAACATTACAAACGGAGATACTCTGGGAGCGAAAAAGAAAGCCGAAGAGATATATAACAGAGTAAAAGGCGGAGAGGATTTTTCAAAGCTTGCTTTAGAATTATCAGACGATCCTTCTGCCAAACAAAATAAAGGAGACCTGGGATGGTTTAAGAAAGGAGCGATGGTAAAAGAATTTGAAGAAGCGGTGTTCAGTGCGAATGAAGGAGATTTTGTCGGACCAATAAAATCAAGTTTCGGATTTCATGTAATTCATGTGAAAGGAAAAGTAAAGAAAGGATATAAGGTTGCCCAGCTCCAGAAGCTGATAACACCAAGCAGCAGAAGCAAGCAGTTAATAAAGAAAAAAGCTGAAGATTTTTACGCAGATCTTGAAAAAGGAAAGAGTATGGATACACTGGCAAAAGAAAATGATCTGACTGTTGTAACTTCTGAAAATTTAACTAAAGACAGCCCTATTCCGGTAATAGGTGTCAATAAGAAAATAACGAATTTTGTTTTTGACAATAAAGTGAACTCTGTCACCGAGCCGGTGAAGTACACGACGGGATACATGATCTTTGAGATCCTGGAAAAAACCCCGCAGGGATATCAAAATTTTGATTCTATTAAGGTTACCATACTCAAGCCCAAAGTAATAAATGAAAAAAAATATGCGATACTTTCCGGAATTGCCAATGATCTTGAAGGTAAGATTGTAAACGGAGACTTAAATTCTTTGAAGGAATTTGCTCCTCAATATTCATATGAAACTGCCGACAGTTTTAAGGTATCCAAACCGAACAATCTCATCGGACAGGATTATGCATTAAGCTCTGAAATTTTCAAAATGAAACCGGGTGAAATTTCAAAGCCTATAAAAGGTCAAAAAGGTTATTTCATAATTAAGCTAAATTCGGTTACGGAATTTAATGAACAGGATTACCTGCTGAAAGCTCCTGATATCAGGAAAAATCTTCTGACGTCGAAGAAGCAGCAGATGGTTTCGGAATGGCTGACTGGAATGCAGGACAAGGCGGATATTGTTGACAACAGGGATAAGTATTTTTAACAGGAAAATGATTTGACGCATCCCGAAATTCAAGGCAGCCGGATTTTTTTTAGTCAATGAATTTTGAATTAAATATTAATTTATAAAATATTATTTATAATCCGCTATATGCAACCCTCATTTAGCGGATTTTTTTTATGAAGTCTTTTTATAATATACTGGCAATTCTGGTTCTTATAAATATCGATACAGCGAAATCCCAGGAGAATTCAGGAGTTTCACTTGGAACAGGATACAGCATTATTCCGTCATTCAATTATGTTTCATCAGCGACCATACAGCTGAATTCAACATCGAATGATATTTTTGAAAGAGGATTCACTGAAGAACTCAGCGGAGGTTACGGTTACGGGATCTCGATAAGAAAAAATTTTTTCCGTCAGGATATATCTTTTGGGTTTTCAACCGAGTATACAAGAATTGTCGATGATCAGAATACGCAAACATTTGAATCCGATTCATCGAGGGTAAAGGTAAGAGTGACCGAAGAGCTGACAGTGATCCCGATTGAATTTTCCGGTTACTTTAACATACCGGATTTCATGGAGGAATTGAAAATATATCTTGGCGCGGGTGTCGGTGTTTACTTCGGTGACAGGGTAAGAAAGATCCTTAATGTTTCAAGCAAGACCATTTCCAAAGATGCAAATTTCAGTTTTGTAGTCATAAGCGGAATGGAATATATTCTGAGTAAAAACCTTTCCGGGGTTTTTGAGATCAGATTCCGACAGGGGGAATACAGGGTAAAGAGTGAATTCCCGGTCTCAAGCATTAACATTAACGGAACAAATTATGCATTGGAGAAAAACTTAAATTCAAGGATCTTTGTTGACGGATTGAAATTGAGTTTTGGAATTGCCTATAATTTTTAAATAATCTATCAATGAAAATTTTTTTATCAGCTTTTACTATCCTGTCTTTTCTTCTGGTTTCCCCTCACAGAAGTTATTCCGGAAACAGTACCCTCACGGGGTCATATGTAAAAAACAAGATTCTTGTAAAAACAAAATCAGAATTAAGAGTATCTGAAGCGACCGGACAGACATCTCTTAACACCGGAATCCCTTCCCTTGACGAGAAGATCCTAAAGTATAAAGTGGAAAGAATTGAAAGACTCTTCTATCTGAATAACGGAAATCCTGAACTTTTCAACAAATACGGAATGTCTAAAATCTATATTTTTGATCTTGACAACAATCCGGAATTTAACATTAAAGAAATAACGGAAGATCTTAATAAAGACCGGAACATTGAATTTTCGGAACCGGATTTTACGGGTATCTCAGCAGGAGTCAGGGAAGTAGTTACCAAAAAATTTTCCCCGGGGAATATTCCTAACGATGAAATGTTTTACAAGCAATGGTATCTTAAGAATAACGGCTCGGTGGAGCCTTCCAGCGGCGGATATGCAAAAGTAGATGCAGACATAAAAATTCTGAATACCTGGGATATTGAATCAGGCAGCGAAGATGTTGTCGTTGCGATACTCGATTCCGGAATAAAGGATGATCATCCTGACCTGCAGGACAGGATCTGGATAAATTCCGGTGAGATCCCGAACAACGGGATTGATGACGATCGAAACGGCTATATAGATGACTACAAAGGATGGGACTTTGCATATGATGACAATAATCCCGAAGACGGGTTTGGACACGGGACAAATATCGCTACTGTGATCGGAGCCAAGACGGATAATGTAATCGGATTTGCAGGCATTGACAGGAACTGCAGGCTGATGAACTGTAAAAATCTCAATGCAGAAAACAGCGGTGAATATTCATGGTGGGCAAAGTCAATTAAATATGCGGTTGATAACGGAGCAGATATAATTAACATGAGTGAAGGCGGAGATGATTATTCCAAGGTATTGAAAACAGCAGTTCAGTATGCAATCGAAAGCGGCGTGATGGTAAATGCGGCAATGATGAATAAGGGAGATAACAGGGACTATTATCCGGCGAGCCTGAATGGTGTATTTTCCGTCGGAGCGACCGATACTGATGATAAGCGATGCAAAAGATTTTCCTGGGGAGGCGCAAGCTGCTGGGGAAAACATATTTCTGTTGTTGCACCCGGAAATAAAATTTACGGACTGGATTATGAGAGCAACGACAACTATGACGTTTACTGGAGCGGAACATCCCAGTCTACTGCTATTGTAAGCGGCATTGCATCGTTATTGCTGGCTCAGGACAATGAGAGGACAAGCGAGGACTTAAAGAAAATAATTAAGTTATCTGCGAAGGATCTTGTCGGGGACAAAAGGGAAGACAAACCGGGATGGGATCAGTTTTACGGCTACGGAAGAGTGGACAGCTATTCCGCATTGACTTTCGAGCGTCCCGATCTGATAAAAGAAGATGAGCATGTAAATCAAAATGATGAAACCATAGATGAAAATGAGAACAATGAGAACTATGACAACAATGAAGATAATGATCCCGATGAACAGGTTAAGTCGGGGAAAAAAGATGTTCCGTCAAGAGCAGTGAAAAGGAATTCGGACGACAGCGGAAACAAATAAGGATGCACCTCATAAAACTCTTATTATCAGTCCATCATGGATTTAAATTTACTGAACAAAAATTTAGTAAAGGAAAAATTATTAAAAGAAATAATTTATTTTGAAGAATTAGAATCAACCAATAATTATGCAAAACAAAATGAAACAAACACCGATACGTTAGTCCTTACTTCCTACCAGTCAAAAGGGACCGGCAGATTCGGCAGACCCTGGAATTCCATCCCCGGAAAAAATTTAACCTTCTCATTAGTCAAAACCTTTAACATCAGCATTGATGAAGTTCACCTTGTAAATTTTTATTCATCTTATGTTTTATGCAAAACATTAAATTCTTTTTTTGAGAAAGGGGACAGTCTTGCATTTGAACTGAAATGGCCAAACGATATTTTGCTCAACAGAAAAAAAGTCGCGGGGTTTTTACTGGATGTGAAAGATCTGAAAAGCAGTCTGAAAAAATTCATCATAGGTGTAGGTTTGAATGTAAATCAAAACGAACTTCCTCCCGGGCTGGTGTCGAAAGCAACCACTCTTTTCAGCGAGACAAAAAAAATCACAAGCATCGAAGAGCTTTTAACAAAATTCATAGAAGATTTTTACGGAAGCATTACGCTGTTGAATAAAAAAAATGAACTGATGGACAGATGGATAAAGAATTCGAATATCATCGGAAAAAACATTTCGTTTAAAAAAGTTGATGATGACATGGAAAAACGGGGAACAGTAATGGACATTGACTGTGACGGGGGACTGCTGATACAATTTTCCGGGAGCAAGCCGTCGAAATTCTACTCCGGCGAGATCACCATCATTTACAAATGAATTATTTTTTCAAAAAAAGATTTCCGCAACGGGCCGTTTTGTTAGGATTTTGTTAGAATAAAAATTATATTGTATGTATACGATTTTTAATTAGTTATTCGACTGTTGCATTATAAAGTATTTTGTTCTATTTTATATCAATCAGAAAATTTTAATCAACAATTATTATTAATTTAAAAAAGGACAACAAAATGAAAAACCTTTTCAGATTGCAATTCCTTCTCATTCTCTTTTTTGCATTTGTGAGCGGAGATTTATTCGCTCAGCTAAAATTAGATGAAGGATTTGAAGGCACAACATTTCCACCGACCGGATGGAGTTCGGTATCAGTAGTTGCCGGAAGCGGTACTTGGGCACGGTCGACTACAAATCCAAAATTCGGAATTGCTGATGCTTCTTCAGCATTCACAACATTGGGTGCAAACAATTATCTTATCTCTAAAAGATTTGTCCCGGCATCAGGAGATTCACTTGTATTCTGGTTAGCCCAGACTTTTACTGCACTTTATGCCGATACAATGAATGTCAGGATTTCTACAACAGATTCATTAGTCAGCAGCATGACAACAATTTTATTACATTTAACTGACACACAGTATCCTTTACCCGCCGGCACATACGCAAGGTATGCAGTCAGCTTAAACGCTTATGCGGGTTCTACCTGCTGGCTCGGATGGCAGCATTATGATTTAGACGGTGAGACCATCCGGCTGGATGGCATTACAGTCGGCATTGCCCCTGCTAACAATATTACAATTGCAAATGTATCACCGGTTGATTCGACCAATACAGATGATACGTATGCACCAAAGGCATCATTTACAAATTCTGGGTCAATCAATCAGTTTAATTTTACTGTTAATTATCAAATCGGCGGACCATTGTCTCCTTTAGCTTATAATAGTACAAAAAATATTGATACTCTTTTGGTAGGTCAGACTAAGACGATAACATTTGACAGCTCTTTCACACCGACTGATACAGGAAAGTACAGTGCAAATATTACCAGCAGTGTTGGAGATAGTCCCCCTCTTGGGTTTATATTTTTAATTATTTCAAAGAACTGGGGACTACAACTCACAGGACCGTGTTCTTATTACTGGGCAAATTCGCAGGCGGTATGGTCGTTTACCCGTCCGACTTTCTCATGGAAAAATCCTGTAAATCCATTTGAAGTAATTTTAGTTAATAAAGGAGTAGTTGGTGTTCCACTAGCACCAGCAACGACACTTGATGACGGTTATTGGAATCTGAATAATATATTAACCGGCAAGAAAATTAAATTTTGCGGGACCTTATACTCCTCTATATTTCCGGCTACTAATGGAAACATAGGGCTTGTTTCAGGTACAACTGCATTCACTGTTAATTATGGAACCGGTCCGTTTCCCGGGATTCTGCCATTATTCATGGATCTAGATTTCAGGGATACTACTTCAATCAATCCAAACAGACTAAGTTATACCCTAACTCCGAATGAATTGGTAATTACTTATTTGAGAGTTCGAAGATATACTGCTTTAGCAGATCCAAATGATTATGTAAGTTTTCAGGTCTGTATAGAGTTAGTAGATCCCAATAATGCAAATGCTCCGAATTCAAGCATCAGATTCAACTATTATAGACCTCAAACATCTACTACTTTCTTAAACAATAGTACGGGTGGAGGACCTATAAATACAATTACAAATCAATTAGTTGGTTTGAGACCTCCCGGAAGTCCGGCGATAAATTACAGAGTGAGAAATCCACCGGCGCTGGGTGCTGGTTTTAAAACCGGTCCTATATTCGGCGGAGTGGTTGATAAATCTACAAACTTATCAGTTGAATTCGGACAAGTTTTCAGACCGCTTAATATTCTTAACAGCTTTATGGTTTGCTTCAGGGTATACTTTGAAGGGTATCGATTGGCAAATATCAATCCTATAGATACAGTAACGATATCTGCCAGGGATGCCGTATCGCCGCATCCGATTCTTCAAACTGTTAAAGGATTAACAACATCAATTTTCCCGTATGGATATATATGGTTAGTATTCGATTACATTTATACTAAGGGATTCTACTACTTCACTGTTCAGCAAAAGAGCACAATCAGAACATGGACTCAGTTATTGTCCGGACCAGTAGGAGATACATTAGTATATGACCTGACTACGGGAGTCAATAAGGCATACGGAAGCAATGAGGTGCTTGTATCAGGAGGTGCCTGTATGTACTCCGGTGATGTAAATCAGAACGGAGTAATTGACGTTGCAGATGTCAGCCTTGTGGATAATGATGTATTTAATTTTGTCATCGGATATGTACCGACAGATGTAAATGGCAACGGATTTGTTGACGCTAATGATCTGGGAATTACAGATAATAATGCATATAACTTTGTATTTGAAGTTTCGCCTCCGGGACCGATAGCTCCTCCGGAGAATATGGAAGTAATTCCGTTTGTTTCACAGCAAGATCCATCTGCGAAAGCAAGAGAGGATGCATATGCAATTGAAAAGATTCAGTTACTGAAGAATGAAGAACTTAGTAAAACGTCCAATGTAAAAATAAGGTAAATTGATTTATCTCCGAGCGAAGTCTGAAAAGGCTCCGCCCGGAGTTTTCTAAACAGTTAATTTATTGTAAAGGTAATAAAAAAGAATTGACAAATAGAATCTAAAAACTTAGTTTTGTGTAATTAAAAAAATATTTTAAAAAACCCCTATTCATAAACCAAACAAAAAAAAACAATGAAAAACACATTCAAACTTTTTCTTGCATTGTTAATCGTTTCATTCTCGATCAAAGTTATGGCGGAAGGTCCACCTCCTAATCCGACTTATAACCTGACGGCAGAAAACATTCAATTGATTTCAATAAATTCACCCGACGATGCTCTTACTTTTGATATTCGTTTACTATGGACGAATTCCGGCGTGAGTGAGAATTTTCAGTATTCATTTGGACAATACTTTCTTACCTTCAACAGAAACGTAATGACCAATAACGGTAATCCTATTGTATTCCCTACGAGTACTTCGGATACTTCAAAGTATTCTTACAAGATCATCGGAAGCGGACTTCCAATTGGAATTCCGAGAAATCCATCATTCGCGAATGCAGCAGCAATTCCACCGCTTACCAATCCTGATGATGCTGTATTGAGATTAGCTGCCAACGCTACCATAGGTTGCGGCGACGGACCAACGATCAGCGATGTGTTCCCGGGAACATTAATTGTAAAAATGAGACTCTGGAATAAAGGCGGAACATTCAATACAGCGAATTTAAATTTGCAATGGAGAAATCCACCGGCAGTTGATCTTACTACTTTAATTATTTATTATGCACCGGATCCAGTTTGTAATACCGATATCACAACTCCTAATACGCATACAGTTAATGGCGGTCAAACAGTATTACCTGTTGAATTGGCAAGCTTCACTTCAGCAATCAACAGAAACAATGTGACCCTGAACTGGTCAACAGCAAAAGAAACCAACAATCAAGGTTTTGATGTTGAAAGACAAATAGTAGGTTCAAACAACTGGGCAACAGCAGGAAACGTTGTTGGTAACGGAACAACTGAAGAAACACACAGTTATTCTTTCACAGAAAGAGTTAACACAGGTAATTATGAATACAGATTAAAACAAATAGATTATAACGGTGCCTTCAACTATTTCACCTTAAACGGCGAAGTAATAGTCGGAGTACCAAGCACTTATAATATGTCACAAAACTATCCAAACCCGTTCAATCCATCAACAAAGATAGATTATGATCTGCCTTATGACGGAAAGGTTAGCATAATATTGTATGACATATCAGGAAGAGAAGTTGCCAATCTTGTAAATGAAGTAAAGACAGCAGGATATTATCAGGTAAACTTCAATGCTTCAAACCTTGCAAGTGGAATGTACTTCTACAGAATTAACGCTCAGGGAAGCGCCAACAACTTTGTACAAACAAAGAAGATGGTTCTTATTAAATAAGAGAAGCAATTCAGTTTTAAATATTATTCGAAAAGGTTGGATGAAGAATCCAACCTTTCTTTTTTTATGTACCTGCCATTCCCGCGTGCTTTTTGGCGGGAATCCATTCCTTCTCGTTTCTTCTCGTTCCCAATCTCCTGATTGGGAACGTATTATTAACTCTTCTCTTTGTAAGCAGAGCGATAAAAAGTTTTACAATTAATTAGCTCCGCTTTTCTTTTGAAAGATCAAAAGAAAAGCTCTCAAAAGAAAAATCTCCCGCGGTGAAAAATTGTCTAAAAATTCTTTCATAATGGCTGCAAAAATTACAACTCCTCACTCACTTCGTTCGCTCGTCAGACAGGTAATTTTTGCTTTAGCCATTACTCAGAATTTTTTGAGACAATTTTTCACAGGCGGGTTTGTTTTAAAAACACATCTTCTAAAACGTTGTCATTCCCGCGCTTTACCGGGAAATTATAATTTTATCTTACAAAGCCGGGCTTTGTAAGTAGAGGAAAAAGGAATTGTGAAATAGAATCTAATAGCTTAGATTATGTGTAAGACTTTATTTTAAAAACCAAACAAAAAAAACAATGAAAAACACATTCAAACTTTTTCTTGTATTGTTCATGGTTTCATTCTCTTTTAATGTAATGGCTCAGCCTGCTCCAACATATAACCTGTTTGCGGATAATATTCAATTACAATCAATAAACGCTCCGGACGATGCTGTTACTTTTGACATTCATTTACTTTGGACAAATTCCGATGTCAGTCAGAATTTTGAATATTCATTAGCTCAATACTTTTTCACATTCAACAGAAACGTTTTGACAGATAGCGGAAATCCTATTATATTACCATGTGATCATTGCCCCAATGATACTACGAAATGGTCATACAAAATCATCGGTTCAGGACTTCCATTGAATGCAGTTCCAAGAAATCCATCTTTCCAGAATCTAACAAACAATCCACAGATTCCGCCGGATCAAGCAGTATTGAGATTAGCTTCCAACACTGTTTTAGGTTGCGGAAACGGACCAACGATCAGCAACCTATTCCCTGGAACATTAATAGTAAAAATGAGACTGTGGAATAAACAAGGTACATTCAATGTTGCAGATTTAGATTTGCAATGGAGAAATCCACCGGCAGTTGATGTTACAACATTGATATTTTATTATGATCAAAACTGTATGATCACAGATATTACCACCCCTGATACACACGCAGTTCTTCACCCCATTTGGAGATTATTACCTGTTGAATTAGCAAGCTTCACATCAGCAATCAACAAAAACAATGTAACCTTAAACTGGTCAACAACAAAAGAAACCAACAATCAGGGTTTTGAAATTGAAAGACAAATTTCAGGTTCAAACAACTGGGCAAATGCAGGAAACGTAACAGGAAACGGAACAACAGAAGAAACACATAATTATTCTTTCACAGAAAGAGTAAACACAGGAACATATGACTACAGATTAAAACAAATAGATTACAACGGTAACTTCACATATTTCAGCTTAAGCGGTGAAGTAATAGTTGGAGTTCCAGGCACATATAATATGTCACAAAACTATCCGAACCCATTCAATCCATCAACAAAGATAGATTATGACTTGCCTTATGATGGAAAGGTCAGCATTGTGTTATATGATATATCCGGAAGAGAAGTAGCCAGTCTTGTAAATGAAGTAAAGACAGCAGGATATTATCAGGTAAACTTCAATGCTTCAAACCTTGCAAGTGGAATGTACTTCTACAGAATCAATGCTGCAGGGAACGCAGCTAACAACTTTGTACAAACAAAGAAGATGGTTCTTATTAAATAAGAGAAGCAATTCAGTTTTAAATATTATTCGAAAAGGTTGGATGAAGAATCCAACCTTTTCTTTTTTTATGTACATGCTATTTACCCATCTCTTTGACGAAGCCCAGGCTTTTCCTTCTCGTTCCCAATCTCCTGATTGGGAACGTATTATTAACTCTTCTCTTTGTAAGCAGAGCGATAAAAAGTTTTACAATTAATTAGCTCCGCTTTTCTTTTGAAAGATCAAAAGAAAAGCTCTCAAAAGAAAAATCTCCCGCGGTGAAAAATTGTCTAAAAATTCTTTCATAATGGCTGCAAAAATTACAACTCCTCACTCACTTCGTTCGCTCGTCAGACAGGTAATTTTTGCTTTAGCCATTACTCAGAATTTTTTGAGACAATTTTTCACAGGCGGGTTTGTTTTAAAAACACATCTTCTAAAACGTTGTCATTCCCGCGCTTTACCGGGAAATTATAATTTTATCTTACAAAGCCGGGCTTTGTAAGTAGAGGAAAAAGGAATTGTGAAATAGAATCTAATAGCTTAGATTATGTGTAAGACTTTATTTTAAAAACCAAACAAAAAAAACAATGAAAAACACATTCAAACTTTTTCTTGTATTGTTCATGGTTTCATTCTCTTTTAATGTAATGGCTCAGCCTGCTCCAACATATAACCTGTTTGCGGATAATATTCAATTGCAATCAATAAACGCACCGGACGATGCTGTTACTTTTGACATTCATTTACTTTGGACAAATTCCGATGTCAGTCAGAATTTTGAGTATGCTTTAGGTCAGTACTTTCTTACATTTCAACAGAAACGTTTTGACAGATAGCGGAAATCCTATTATATTACCATGTGATCATTGCCCCAATGATACTACGAAATGGTCATACAAAATCATCGGTTCAGGACTTCCATTGAATGCAGTTCCAAGAAATCCATCTTTCCAGAATCTAACAAACAATCCACAGATTCCGCCGGATCAAGCAGTATTGAGATTAGCTTCCAACGCTAACATTTGGTTGCGGCAGGGGACCAACAATCAGCAACCTATTTCCCGGAACATTAATAGTAAAAATGAGACTGTGGAATAAACAAGGTACATTCAATGTTGCAGATTTAGATTTGAATGGAGAAATCCACCGGCAGTTGATCTTACAACAAGGATACTTTATTATGATCAAAACTGTATGAATCACAGATATTACCACCCCTGATACACACGGAGTTCTTCACCCCATTTGGAGATTATTACCTGTTGAATTAGCAAGCTTCACATCAGCAATCAACAGAAACAATGTAAGCTTAAACTGGTCAACAACAAAAGAAACCAACAACCAGGGTTTTGACATTGAAAGACAAATTGCAGGTTCAAACAACTGGGTAAAAGCAGGAAATGTAAACGGAAACGGAACAACCGAAGAAACACACAATTATTCTTTTACAGAAAGAGTAAGCACAGGAACATATGATTACAGATTAAAACAAATAGATTACAACGGTAACTTTGAATATTTCAGCTTAAGCGGTGAAGTAATAGTCGGAGTTCCGGGCACATATAATATGTCACAAAACTATCCGAACCCGTTCAATCCATCAACAAAGATAGATTATGACTTGCCGTATGACGGAAAGGTCAGCATAATATTATATGATATATCGGGAAGAGAAGTTGCCGGTCTTGTAAATGAAGTAAAGACAGCAGGATATTATCAGGTAAACTTCAATGCTTCAAACTTGCAAGTGGAATGTACTTCTACAGAATTAATGCTCAGGGAAGCGCCAACAACTTTGTACAAACAAAGAAGATGGTTCTTATTAAATAAGAGAAGCAATTCAGTTTTAAATATTATTCGAAAAGGTTGGATGAAGAATCCAACCTTTTCTTTTTTTATGTAAAAGCTATTTACCCATTCTCTTTGACAAGCCCAGGCTTTTCCTTCTCGTTCCCAATCTCCTTATTGGGAACGTATTATTAACTCTTCTCTTTGTAAGCAGAGCGATAAAAAGTTTGACAATTAATTAGCTCCGCTTTTCTTTTGAAAGATCAAAAGAAAAGCTCTCAAAAGAAAAATCTCCCGCGGTGAAAAATTGCTGAAATTCTTTCATAATGGCTGCAAAAATTACAACTCCTCACTCACTTCGTTCGCTCGTCAGACAGGTAATTTTTGCTTTAGCCATTACTCGAGTTTTTTGAGACAATTTTTCACAGGCGGGTTTGTTTTAAAAACACATCTTCTAAAACGTTGTCATTCCCGCGCTTTACCGGGAAATATAATTTTATCTTACAAAGCCGGGCTTTGTAAGTAAGAGGAAAAAGGAATTGTGAAATAGAATCTAATAGCTTAGATTATGTGTAAGACTTTATTTTAAAAACCAAACAAAAAAAACAATGAAAAACACATTCAAACTTTTTCTTGTATTGCTCATGGTTTCATTCTCTTTTAATGTAATGGCTCAGCCTGCTCCAACATATAACCTGTTTGCGGATAATATTCAATTACAATCAATAAACGCTCCGAGCAATGCTGTTACTTTTGACATTCATTTTACTTTGGACAAATTCCGATGTCAGGGGTAGAGAAATTTTGAGTATGCTTTAGGTCAGTACTTTCTTACGTTCAACAGAAACGTTTTGACAGATAGCGGAAATCCTATTATATTACCATGTGATCATTGCCCCAATGATACTACGAAATGGTCATACAAAATCATCGGTTCAGGACTTCCATTGAATGCAGTTCCAAGAAATCCATCTTTCCAGAATCTAACAAACAATCCACAGATTCCACCGGATCAAGCAGTATTGAGATTAGCTTCTAACGCAACACTTGGATGCGGCGGGGGACCAACAATCAGCAATATATTTCCCGGAACATTAATAGTAAAAATGAGACTGTGGAATAAACAAGGTACATTCAATGTTGCAGATTTAGATTTGCAATGGAGAAATCCACCGGCAGTTGATCTTACAACAAGGATACTTTATTATGATCAAAACTGTATGAATACAGATATTACCACCCCTGATACACACGGAGTTCTTCACCCCATTTGGAGATTATTACCTGTTGAATTAGCAAGCTTCACATCAGCAATCAACAAAAACAATGTAACCTTAAACTGGTCAACAACAAAAGAAACCAACAATCAGGGTTTTGAAATTGAAAGACAAATTACAGGTTCAAACTTAAGGGTTAACGCAGGAAATGTATCTGGAAACGGAACAACAAATGAAACACACAACTATTCATTCACAGAAAGAATAAGCTCAGGAAAATATAATTACAGGTTGAAACAAATAGATTTCAACGGTAACTATAAATATTGCAGTTATCGGTGAAATAGTAGTCGGAGTTCCAGGACATATAACATGTCACAAAACTATCCAAACCCATTCAATCCGTCGACAAAGATAGATTATGATTTACCGTATGATGGAAAGGTAAGCATTATATTATATGACATATCGGGAAGAGAAGTAGCCAGTCTTGTAAATGAAGTAAAGACAGCAGGATATTATCAGGTAAACTTCAATGCT
>CAWIJF010000004.1:0-40685 GCA_963836395.1 uncultured Ignavibacteria bacterium
AACCGGCTGATGCATTCGGATACACACTTACATACCTTGGGGCAACTCCGTTTGAAGATCCGAATAACAAAACCGACACAAAATATCATTTCAACGTTCGCGTGGAAAAAGACAATAAAGAGCTTCTTCTTCAGCCGGTGATGTATTACAGTGAGTATTCAAAAGGTCTTATGAAGAATCCTGACATAGCTAACTTTGCGACAAAGGATTTTTATCTTTCGCCAATGGGACTTGTTGAGCCCGAAGTTTTTGCTGAAGATGAATTATATGAGTTTAAAAAAGATGAGGTAAAAAATATCGGTGACCTTACCGTACAGTTCAGTGACTTTGATTTCGGTAATATTGAAAAGGGCGGGAAGGAAATACAATCGGGAAATTATACAATCGGCGCATTGCTCAAAGTGAAAGACAGCAAGTTCACGGAAAATCTCGAGCCTAAAATAAAATACACTGACGGCAATCCGGAGTATATGACCGCACGGATAACAGGCAATGATAAGTACAGTTTTTATTTCGTAAAGATGAGCATTAAAGGCGAGGATCAGGGCGGTGCGACTGCAACCATTGCTGTCGTTAATAATTTAAGCAAATCGCAAACTCCCAAAGCAGATGAGACTCTTGTTCTCATGGCATCAGTAAAGCCATTCATTAACATTCTCTGGACCGGTACCGGAATTCTCGTGATCGGATTCTTTATTTCGATATTGAAGAGAAGGAAAGAGCTTGGCGGTAGTTAATTAGGTTAATTGGTTGATTGGTTAATTGGTTAATTTGATTGGTTGATTAGTGGATTTGTTGATTTGACTTAAATAGAGTGACCTGTACTCCCTTCTCCAGTACCTGTCATTCCCGCATGCTCTTCGCGGGAATCCAATCAATAAATTAATTGATAAAAAATATTTTATAAACTAAGTTATTAAAAATAAATATGCTTCAAAAAAGTATTAGCTTTGTGAAGGACCTTCCTGAAGAATTTTTGCTGATGAGTCAATTCGTTTATTTGTTGGCTCAAATTGATTACCGCATTCTACAATCAAATCAAGGTAAAACGAAATCAACTATAGAAGACAAAGAACAAATTTAATGTTAGGTGTTTTTGGATAATTTAATTTGAGAAAGTAATAGAAAATCTTATTTAAAAAATTCAGTAGTAAAGATGTTGAAATACACTTAACCAAATTAAAATATCACAATTACTTAAGCTTTAAACCGTTTCATTAATTTTATTTATTGTTTAAACGTAATAAAACGAAAGGATAACCAATGAATAAATGATAAAACCAATAAATCATATTAATAATTATTTTTTGCTTCGCTGGCAGCTTTTACTTCTTCTGGAAATGTCAAGCTTTTTCATTTTTGAAACCCCCGACATTTCTCAGCAAGTTCGATATCTTTTTAAATTTTCCCATAAGTTCGCTGGTTACGATTTCTATAAAATCAGAAAAACTTATCTTGTTATTTTTCAAACCAAACTTGTCATACTCGCGGTCTGAGATTGAAATGTTCAGTGCTTCATTTTCTAAATTAAAAATAGTTTATAAAAAAAAATATTGATGCAAACAAATATATTCATTGCTTTAATTTATTCCTATGAAAATATAAAGCAATTTAAAACTCACTCAATCACAAAATACAGAAATTCCAACTTGCATTTTAAATAGCTAAAATTATATCAGAATAAATATTTATTTTCAGTATATTTATCTAAAAATTAAAAATGTATATAGAGCGAACAAATAAAGAAGTAATCATAAGACTCCCTTCTTATGTTGATACAGATGGTCTTCAGCAGTTTATAGACTTCTTATGTTATAAAGAAGCTACTGCAAAATCGAAAGCAAAGCAAAAAGATGTAGACAAATTAGCGAAAGACGTCAAAAAAGGTTGGTGGGATAAGAATCGAAACAGATTAGCAAGTGAAGGTAATAATTGATACAAATATAATATTTAGTGCGCTATAAAACACAAATGGAACTATTGGGAAAATTATTTTTGATTCTAATTTTGATGGAAGATTTTTAACTTAAAATTAAAAAAATGAAAACTGTAACAGTAAAAATTGATGAATCTATCTATGATAAATTTATTTCATACGTAGAATCTTTTCCAAAAGAAAAAATTATTATTTTAGACAAAATTGATGACAGCCATATTCCGTTTATGAGCGATGAAGAAGAGAAAGAAATATTAAATATATTAAAAGATCCCGATACAAAGATAGTTGTCAAGAGTAAGTCTATCAAAATATGAACCTCGGTCTCAAAATACAGTAATTCATGCAAAATTTCAAAAACTTTTCCGCTACATTAACATTCAATCTAAATATTAATTTTTGTAAATTATTTATGTGGATATGGAAAAGTTTATATATCTGGATTTTGATGTCGATAAAATTACAAATTCAATTGAAAATTCTCTTTCCGGAGAAATCTTTGAAACTGAAATTGTAAAACTTTTTTCAGAAGATATAAGTCAGATTAAGCAAATTGACTGGGAATTCGATTGGATAGAGGAATTGAAAAATGCTAATAGAGAGATTTTTAAATTGAAAACGATTAATAATCCTAATATAATTCAAGGATTAATTAGCATAAGAGATAATCACGATCATATTTTTATGCAACTTATTGAGAATGCTAAGTTCAACAAAGGAAAAAATAAACTTTACAAAGGAGTCGCCGGAAATTTAGTTGGATTTGCATGCAAAACATCTTTTGAAAAAGGTTATGATGGCGTAGTTGCTTTCATTGCCAAATCCAAATTAATTGAACATTATAAATTAACACTAGGTGCAAAACAATTTTCCGGAAACAGAATGTTCATTGATACTCCGGAAGCATTGATTTTAGTCAAAGAATATTTTAAATAAAAATAGAAATGAACAAACATAAAAAGCTTGACGATAAAGAAGTTGTATTTATTAACCAATCCTGGACAGAAGAGGAACGCAAGAAATTCAGTGAGTTTTTAAAGAATAAAAAAAAGCCTCTCCAAGACAAAAGAAGGTAAAAAGAGCTGAAAAGCAAAAACATAATTACGCTTAATTTTTTCTGTTGCATAATAAATACAATCATGACAACCAAACAATCGGTAAATAAAAACATTAAAACAGTTTTTGATTTCGTAAGGGAAAATCATAGACGATCCTGACTTAGCAATACAGCTTCCGGATAATTTTGATATGGATGATCAAAAAGAGCTCGTAGATTCTATTAGAAAAAACAGGAAATTAAAAATCAAACGAAAAAATCAAACTTGCAAAATCATAAAAACCTGAAATTCTAATCCACTTCAGCTATTATTCTTTCCCCCACGATCCTTGCAGCTTCCTTATATAAACTATCTGACCGGTGTGATAAGCGTTATGAATATTAATATTTGCAATTACGGAATACCACGGATCATCTGAATCTTTAAAAGGTGAGCTGTTCAATTTTTCTTCCGGAGCATTTTTAAAAACTTCCCGGAGTTCAGTAAACACTTCATTAAATTTATCCAGAGTTTTATCCCAGTCCTTCAGATCTATTTCAAATGTAGGATCAGTTTCACTTTGCTTCATTTCAGAAAGAGGCAATCCTTTGAAACGCATTAAATATCTTTCGTTCCAGAAGATGAGATGATGGACAAGCTGAAGAATGGAATGATTCGAGCTTCCGTCTTTCCATTGCGCCTGCTCGACAGTCAATCCGTCCAGAGCACTTGTAAGAGGAACAAACCAGTTCTCGGTATCATAGCAGGCACTGAACTGATCTAAAAAGAATTCTTTAGTTGTCATATTTGAAATTAAAATTTTTATTAGTATTCCCTTTTACTCACAAAATCAACAAACTCCATCATGGATTCTTTTACATCACTGTTTTAAAATCCTTAATGGAGTTCTTTGCTAATGAATGAATAATCATTTAACTTTTTGAATTGAATACTCTACACCGCCATACCGCATTACAAAATCAAAAACTTCATCAAATTTTTTCGTTCTGTCGCTTTTTATTAGTTTCATAATTTCATTCGATGTTTTCTTCGGAGCATTTCTTAGAGATACAATAAGCGGAAGCGTAAATTTTTTTTCCTTAAGATCATTACCTGTGGATTTGCCGAGAAGTTTTTTCCTTCCGGTATAATCAAGAATATCATCCCTGAGCTGAAATGCTATTCCTATATTTTCTCCATAGATACCTAGCTTTTCAACATCTGCTTTGTCTTTTGCAGTACTGAGAGCACCTAGCTTGCAGCAGGTTTTCAAAAGGGAAGCGGTTTTGTCTGAAATGACTTTGAAATACGTTTCCTCTGTCCCGTCAAAATTCCTAGCTTTCTGTATCTGCAGCAATTCACCTTCACTCATTCTTCTTACAGCTTCGGAGGTTAACTGGAGAAAATCGTATTCTTTGTTTTCCAGTGAGATGAGCAGTCCTTTTGAAAGCAGATAATCTCCGATCAGGACTGCGGCTTTGTTTTTCCAGACGGCATTTATGGAAGCAATGCCTCTGCGGGTTTTTGCATCATCCACTACATCATCATGTATCAACGTAGCTGTATGAAGAAGCTCGACCAGGTTGGCTGCGATGTAAGTTCTCTCATTTATATCACCGCAAAGTTTTGCAGATAAAAGGACGAGTATCGGTCTTACCTTTTTTCCTTTTTGCTTTAAAATATATTTTGTGATGATATCAATTAATGCAACTTTTGATTTGAGAACATTAGAGAACTGCTTCTCAAATGTTTCAAGTTCTGATGAGACAGATTCTGATATTTTTTTTAAATTCAAATCTTACTTTTAACTTTTATGATGCGAAATATTGATATCAAAGCACAAATTCATTGTATTTGATCTGTAGATTTTTTCTTAATCTGAGACTTTTAACATGTTATTTCAACAGTCTCTTTCTTTTGAGATAATTTACAAATGATAATGCTGACCTCATATAATATGAAGAGTGGTACTGCAAGAAGCAGCTGACTGGTTATATCCGGGCTTGGTGTAAGTATTCCCGCTATTAACAATATCAGAATTATAGCATGCTTCCTGTATTTCCTCATAAACTGTGGTTTCAGAATGCCAATCTTTGAAAGAAAAAAAGAAACCATTGGCAGCTCAAAAACAATACCTGCAGCCAGCATAGTTGATATTATGAAACTAAAATATTCATCAATGGCGATTATATTGCTGATCACCGATGAACCGAAATTAGCAAAAAATTCCAGTGCCGTCGGCAGTAAAACATAATAAGCAAAAATTATCCCGGAAAGAAAACAAATACTTGAAAAAATAACAATGCTTTTTATATATTTTCTTTCAGAGGGTTTTAAAGCGGGTTCTACGAATTTCCAGAACTGATAAATAATATTCGGGATACTTAATACCACTCCTCCTACTATTATTACTTCCATGTATAAAGTGAACTGTCCGAAGGGTTTAATATTCTGGAGTTTCAAAGGTGGTGTGGTCATAGTCGCGGGGTGCAGAAGAAGACTGTCCATGATCCAGTTAATAAATATACCTGCGATGACCGCACCTACTATCACACCGATTGCCGATTTTATTATTCTCCATCTGAACTCTTCCAGATGGTCCAGAAAACTCATCTCTCCGGCTTCATTGCTATCGTCAAAATTGTCTTCTCGGTTTTCTTCCGGATCAGTGATCATAATTCATAAAACAGAATTTTCAATTATCCTATCTTTAAATCATCATAAAGTTTAAATCTCGATGTAAGGTCTTTGATTTCTTCCGTCACTCCGTTTTTTATGTTATCGTTTTTAGAATTCGATATGACTTTATTGATCATGTCAGCTATTAATTCCATTTCGGATTCTTTCATCCCCCGTGTTGTAAGCGCCGGAGTTCCTATCCTTATTCCGCTTGTCACCAAAGCGCTTTTATCATCAAACGGTACGGAGTTTTTATTGCAGGTGATCCCAACCTCATCAAGTGTTTCCTGTGCGGCTTTACCGGAGATATTTTTATTTCTGAGATCCACAAGCATCAGGTGGTTATCAGTTCCGCCCGAGATGACCTTGTAGTCATACGAGATCAGCTTATTTGCAAGCGCCTGTGCATTCTTAATTACCTGTTTTGCATATTCGAGAAAATCATCTTCAAGAGCTTCTTTAAATGCAACGGCTTTTGCCGCGATCACGTGCATAAGAGGTCCGCCCTGAATTCCGGGCATTACCATTGAATCAATAAGCTCGCTCATCATTTTTATTCTTCCTGACTTGGGAGCTTTTTTTCCGAAGGGGTTTTCAAAATCCTTTCCTATCAGTATCATTCCTCCTCTTGGTCCTCTCAAAGTCTTATGAGTGGTGGTTGCAACCACATGGCAATAGGGGATCGGGTCATTTAAAAGTTTTTTAGCAATCAGACCTGCGGGGTGAGCAATATCGGCAAACAGAAATGCCCCGATCTTATCTGCTATCTCCCTGAATTTTTTATAATCAATGTTTCTTGAATATGCACTCGCTCCAACGGTTATCATCTTTGGCTTTTCTTTCATAACAACCTGCTCGATAAGATCATAATCTAATAATTCAGTTTCAGGATTGATCCCGTATTGTGTGAAATTATAGAGCTGTCCGGAAAAATTCACAGGTGAACCGTGAGTAAGATGTCCTCCGTGTGAAAGATCCATTCCCATTACCTTGTCACCGGGATTCACAAGTGTAAAATAAACTGCCATATTAGCCTGGCTTCCCGAATGCGGCTGAACGTTTACATATTCGGCACCGAATAATTTCTTTGCTCTGTCCCTTGCAAGATCCTCAACTACGTCCACATATTCACATCCGCCATAATATCTTTTACCGGGATAACCTTCGGCATACTTGTTAGTAAGCGTCGAGCCAAGCGCCTGTATGACAGCATAAGAAACAAAATTTTCCGAAGCGATCAGTTCAAGTTTGTCGGCTTGTCTGCGTGTTTCATTTACAACTGCGTCAAAAATTTCAGTATCGTATTCTTTTAAATTGTGTTTGATTAAATCCATCCGTTATAAATTTATTAAATTTGATATATCTGATACCAATTGAGTATAGTAATTCTGAAAATCCTTTTCATCAACTTTCAATAATAAATTTGGAAATAGTTTTTTATTGGAGTTAACAAATTTAAAATTTGTTTCAATTTGAAATGCAACTGTTGGAACATCATCAAATATTCCGTCTTTTAATTTAGCCTCTTCATAGATATTTTTTAAATCGAAATTGTAAACTTTATTCAAAAAATATAAATCAATAAAGTCTTTTGGTTCGGATCTGCTAACCAAAGTACAAAGTTTATTGGAAGATATATTTTGTAAATTATCAATCAATATGTAATTATCGTTCCAAGAAAATTTTTCTCTGCTGATCTTATTTGATAAATGATCTATTACAAAATCCACTCTCACGTTATTAATAAGATAAGATAAGAAATATTTACTTGAATTTATTTTTACTGCATCAGATTGATAATTTCTATTAATATAATTATCCAGACTGCCTAATCCTGTATCTTCAGTACTAAACAAATCTATGTCGTCGGATACCCGGTGATGTAAATAAAAAACTGAGAGAGCAGTACCTCCAGTTAAAAAAAAAGTATCACGTATCATTTCATTATTAGAAAAATCCAATAGTAATTTTTTTTGAACAATTGTTGCATAACAATTTTGATCCTCTTTAATTTCTACCATAGGTCTTTAAAATCCAATTCCATTTCTCCAGTGCATAATCTGATAATTTTAAAAACTTTAAATTCTCTTCGATTTCCTTTAAACTGAAATATTTTACAGTATCTATTACCCTGCCGTTTTCTAAAAATCTATATAAGAACCATCTTCTTAGATCAATGTTTTCAAATTCACCGGGAATAAGTTTAGCTAAAGATTTTTCATCAGTAAATTCCGGATAATCCCAAAAAACAGCTTTCAAAAAATTATGCTTCAATATGTTATAAAATTTTAAATCCAAAATCGTAAATCCAAAATCCCAAATTCTTTTACTGGTCTTCTTCTCTTGGTCTCAAAAACCAGAGTTCGCCGAAATTCACACCGGCTGTAAAGTTAAGATATTGATCCTGTATAAGACCGTCCGAAGTTTTACCTCTGATGGAATAATTAACTCCGAAATCTATTGAATTATAATTGCTTATTGGAATATTCAGTCCTGCTCTTAATCCGTAAGAGTTTATGCTCTGACCGGATATTTGAAAATTACCTACTTCGTAAAAACCTCCGAATCTGTAAGTAAGGTTTTGCCAGAATCCCGGTTTGTTTGGAGTCGGTATAATTTCAAGTCCCAAGCCTGTTCTGATAGACTGCTGAAAAGCAGGATTTGATCTTCCGAATTCACGGTATTTGCTCCAGTCCTGAAGAAGCACATCTCCGCTTACTAGATATTTCCGGTTGAAAATATTGCTGATCCCGAAACCGTATGAATCGGGAATATCTATCTCACCCGAATTCACCTGAACAGTGTCGGAACCTAGTGATGAAGCAAAGATCCCGTCCTGTGTTGCTTTCATATTAAATCCTGACTGGAATACAAAACCGATCGAAAGGTTATTCAGAGCAATGCTCTTAAATATTCGTCCCATTTCAAATATTGCTCCGCCTTTTATAAAAGACCTGTGGTAATCGAACTGGTTTTGGATGTTAGTATTTGTATAACCGGAATTATTAAAATTAATATAATTTTGATCGTTGATCTCACCGAATGAAAAATTATACTCAAGACCTATGCTTACTTTCCTGAATAAATTGTAACTCATTCCCGCGTTGATCCTTGAGAGGCTTCCTTTGCCGGTATAAGTCTGAGTATAGTTTTGATTACCTGTGTTTCCAAGAACTTTGATCTGATAATTGGTAAGACTCATAGGATTAAATCCTAACGACATGACCCAGCCGCGTACCTGGTCAAAAGGAATTCCTATATTAATCCCGAGTACGTTTCCGTTTGATACGTTGTTTTCAGAGATATCATTCGTTGATTTTAAAAATCCGTAATTAGCATCCACAATAATTAGTGTGGAAGTCATTTTTGTAAGTGTTGCCGGATTTAAATTATTGACATAATTTCCGAATAATGAAATTCCCTGTATCCCCATTGAATAGGTTCTAACACTTGTAACATAATTCTGGTCTCCAATGCCGAATATTGAATATGGTGAGCCGTTTGTCTGAAGCTCCTGTGAATAGATTTTCTGCCCGGAAAGCAGTATTGTAAATACTATTATTATTAATTTTACTCTTTTCATTTATATCTTTTAGTCTCTTAATGTATAAGTTATTTTAATTCTCGGACGCAGTGAAACATCAGGCGCAGAAGGAGAATAAAAAACAAAATAATCGAGGTTCTGAATTTCATAATAATTTTTCATGCTTAACCCGAGATTTGGTATTATGCCTGAATTCCATCTCTGGAAGATTGCATTTAAGCCTGTCGAACTTAAGGTATAAGTATTGGAATCAGATTGAAAAACATCAAGATACAGACTATCCGTTTTAGCTGCACTGTCAGTAACCACACCAAGAACAACCCGTTTATCAGTCGTCGGTGATATGAAGGAATTTTTTGTGTCAAGCTTGAAAACAAGATTCACGTTATTTATTATCACAGAATCCGGAAGTTTTGAAAGATCGAAATTCAGAATATTCCTGTAAGCTACTCCGCTCTGAAGTACGAATCTGTCCGCAGGAATTATAGAAGAAGGAGCATTGGACAAGTGTTACCGATTCCGAAAAATTAATAATGGCAGTATCAAGTGTGCCGTTCTTTGTATAAATTATCGTTACAAACGGAATAAGATCCGTTGTATTATTGAAAGAATAAAAACCTTTAATTGTACCCGAGCTCATGTTTGGTAAAAGTATTACACCGAAATTCTTAACAGGGTAGGTAGTATCTGCAGCATATTCCAGCCAGTCTTTAGCCAACTGATTGTCCAATGAAATGCCGATCTGCTGTGTGTCTGCAGGCGTTCCGCTGTAGCTTCCCTGTAATGTATTGCCGTAATTTGCTGAGCTCACCGAATCATAAGTTACTGTTGAATAATTAAAATTTGTATTCATCTGATAGATGTCAAATGAAGTCAGCCCTGTCTCATTCTGAAAGAAATAGTCATTATATCTTAGAGTTAATTTAGCATTAACAATTGAAGCGCTGTCAAGATCAGGATTTATATTTGAAAATTTCAGTAATACTTTTGAAGTGTAGCTTTGATAATTACCGATCATGATACCGTTAGCCTGGGACGTATTTATATATTTTAAATAATTATTATTTGTGATAGGCATAGTATCTAGCTGCGAATCGAGCATTCTTGTCGATAATGTGTCATCAGGTGAAATAAATGTTATCCCTACTGAATTCGGGTTATTTTCACAACTGATCAGAACAGTTGAAGCAAATATTATCAGAAATATTTTAAGTAAATAACTATTTAATGTTTAATGTCTCTCTGAAATTAATCTGTCGAATCTTATGAATCTGATAAATCTGAAAATCTTATGAATCTTATGAATCATTTGTTTAAATTGGTTTGTAATTTTTGTATATGCAGTGATGCATCATACAGATCCTTTGCAAAATATTCAATATCGATATTCTCTTGCCTGCATTTCTCAAAATCTTTTTTACCGTAACCGGTTTCCACAAGTATCTTTTTAAGTCCGGTATTCTTTGCGCACAGCATATCGGTGAAACTGTCTCCGATAAAATATGATTCCTTCAGATTTATTTTATATTTTTATGCTGCTCTTCGGATCATACCGGTACCTGGTTTCCTGTCTTCACTTTCCCTTTTATATTTTTCGATAATACCTTCTTCATGGTATGGAGAATAAAATATATCATCTATTAATTCACTGTCATTATCCTTTAAAAGCTTTCTGAATTCAGAATGGATCTTATCCAGATCATCTTCTGTAAAATATCCTCTCGCTATGCCCGATTGATTTGTAATTATTATATTCAGGAAACCTGACCTTTTGAAATTTCGAAGTGCCTTTATAGTATTGGGAAAAAATTTAATGTCTTCGGTTTTTTTAAGATAAATTACATCTTCGTTGATTGTTCCGTCCCGGTCCAGGAAAATTGCCTTACTCATTTCCAATCTGAAATCTATAATTAATTTAAAATCAGGAAGAGGTTACATCTTTATAGAGCTTCATGTATTTTTGCGCAGAGACTTTCCAGGAGAAATCAAGTGACATTCCCTGACGGGCAATTTTATTCCATTTATTGCTGTCCTTGTATAGTTCAAGTGCAGTTAAGATAACGTTCATCAGTTCTTTAGCGTCATATTTATTGAATAAAAATCCATTACCGTTTTTTTTCCTGTAATCAATGATGGTATCTGAAAGTCCTCCTGTGTTCCTTACAATCGGCACTGTCCCGTATTTTAAACTGTACATCTGATTCAATCCGCACGGCTCGTATTTCGAAGGCATCAAAAACATGTCTGCAGCTGCTTCGATCTTATGAGCTAATGTTTCGTCAAATCCTATGTGAACTGCAAGCTTTGATTTATATTTTTTCTCGGCTTTCTTCAGAAATTTGTGATACTTTTCTTCACCCGTTCCGAGAATTATCATCTGAACATTCTGCTTCATCAGCTCGGGCATGATCTTTTCAATAAGATCAAATCCCTTCTGGTCAACTAACCGGCTAATGACCCCGATCAAAGGAGTTTCCTCGTTGAACTCAATTTTATATCCCTCAAGAAGCTCTCTTTTATTTTCATACTTTAATGGGATCTCCTGATGTGTATATCTGTACGGAATCAGTTTATCCACAACCGGATTCCATATCGAATAATCGATGCCGTTCAATATTCCTACCATGTCTTTCTTTCTTGCATTAAGTACATTTTCAAGCCCGCAACCGAATTCTTTATCAGTCCTGATCTCTTCGGCATATTTCTCGCTTACAGTTGAGATCTTGTCGGCATAGTTAAGTCCGGTTTTCAGATAGCTGAACTGACCGTAGTGAAGACCGCCTTTTTCCGTTAGTACTGAATCAGGAAGTTCGGTTTTATCAAAAGAAGATTTCGGGAAATTTCCCTGATAAGCAAGATTATGAATTGTGAAAACTGTTTTTATATCTTTAAGATATGGATTATCATTGAATACTGTCTTTATAATATGCAGGGATGAGTCCGGTCTGCCAGTCATTGCAATGGATCACATCCGGTCTCCATTGAAGTATCTCAAGTATTTCTATTACCGCTTTACAAAAGAATAAATATCTTTCATCATTATTAGGAAAGTCCTTTTTTGTAATTGAGTTCTGATAAATTCCCTTATTCTTAAAATAATCCTGACTCTCCATTAAATACATCTGTGCCTTGGTATTTCTTCCGTGTATAAAAGATGACTTTATGCTGAACTTGGTATCTTTCCCGTTTACATTTATCTTCAGCTCTTTTAGACGCTTTATTTCATGTATCTGCAAACGTCTTTCATCAAGCTGTCCGTATTTCGGACTGATTATTCTGACATCATTACCTAAGGAATTTAGTGCTTGAGGGAGAGAATTCGAAATATCTGCTAAGCCGCCGGTTTTAGAGTAAGGGAAAACTTCACTGGTTACAAAGAGAACATTAAAACCTTTTGCCATTCAACGAATTGTTTTATGCAAAAATAAAAATAATGAGCGTGATTAGCAATGAAATTAACTTTAGCAGTTAGCAGTTAAACAGTTAGCAGTTAACAGTTAATAGTCAACAATCAGCTAGTATATATTTAGTGTACTGCAAAAAAGGCAAACTTAACCTGTAAGGTCCTCATCAAATTCAACACACTCACCACACTTACACACTTACACACTCTACTCACTCCATACACTCAACGAACTCTATACACTTAAAAACTGTATCCCATACTCACAAAAAACCTGTAGTCATTCTGCGGCTGTATGCCAATAAAATTCTGGCTTATCGGCAATTCAAAATCAAGATCCATTGAAAGCATTTCATAAGTAATGCCAGCACCCATCGTTCCCATCACAACTGTTCCTCCTGATCCGGGTTCATTCTCGCCGTTCTGCTTATCAGGATTTGCAGTTTCAAGGTATATTCCGGCGAAAGGAAGAAAGTTAACTGATTCCGTTGGTATGTCATAAGAGAATGTCGAAGCCCAGTTAAACCTGTTTGCAAATTTATAATCATTCTTGTTTGTAGTGTTTACAGTATAGACCAGATCATTCCTCCATCCAAGCCCAACTTTTTGGAGCTTGGCAATCCAGAGTCCGGTGAACAGAAAATCAAAGCTTCCGGTACCCGGCTGAAAATGCGGCTCTGTCACTCCGTAAATAAGCTGCTTGTTGTAAACACCGGTCGGCAGCTTCATTCCGCCGCCGAGAAATATCCTTTGCCAGAAATTTGTCTTCCCGTCAATATCAGTATTGTAAACATTGTACTGTCCCAATACTCTCATATCTCCCATTCCGTTAAGTCTTTTACTGTCGATCTCATTAAATGAGAACGGAATTCCGAAAAGTATCCTCGTCTTAGGACTGAGATAGATTCTGCCGTACAGTTCCACATTATTATAATATTCAGTTGTTTCCACATTCTGAGATTACTTCATGATCAAGATTCGGATCACGATCAATTGGTTGGGGTTCATTTGTAAATTTAAATGTATAAAATCTCAGTCCGATCTGGTTCTTATCAAAATTCGGCTCAAGTCCCATATAACATCCGCAGAGATCACACTGTGTATCTGTAATATCATCGAAATGTCAGAAAGCTTTTCCGGATCTCTGAAATAATTATTTCGGATCACTTTCAGCGTTTGCCTTTGCAAAAGTCAGTATTAATGCAAATAAAAATATTAGCTTATTCATGATAAATTTATTTTAAAAATTATTAATAACTCATGTCAAAATATGTAGCATACGAATGTCCGTTCTTTGAAATGATCAGATTAATTCTCCATGCACCGCTTTGATCAAAATTAATTTTGCCTGTGTAATGTCCGTTTGAACTTCCAACAGGAGTTTCGTTTCCTGTTGTACTATGACCATCCGGTAAATACACAGGATTCATCACAATTGAGTAAGATCCGTCAGGCGGAAAAAGCTCCGGTTCATTTTTATTAATAATAAATTCAAAATCATTAATGCCTGCGACAGGTGTATACGGAGTAATATTTGACAAATACAAAGCTGTACTGTCAGGCATTACGATGGATTTAAAAAATTCCGGATTAGGCAGAATTACGGGAGTTGAAAACTCAACCTCGCCTTCAGGTTCACCCGGTGCCCCGTGATTATGAACCATGAAGGTCAAATGCCAGTGTGCCGGATCATCCGTAAATGATTCCGTAAAAACCATTGCTCCTTCAAATATGCCATTGGGAGCGTCTTCATCAGGATCTTCAACCGGTGCAGCGTGACCGTGATTTAACGGTTCAATTGTAATATGCGCATCTGTCATTACTTCTCCAGTGAGCGAATCGTGCAATACAAAATACAAACGATTGTAGCCGGTTCGCAATGAATCTTCTGCATACAAAGACAGAAATGCTCTGCCGCCTATAGCATATCCGGAATCAATTTTCATGTAGGCTGACATATCAGGCTCATCAACCGGAGTTATAACTATTGGAGACGTTACGGTATCGTCACTGCAGGAATTAAATATAAATGCAAAGCTGGTGATTAATATAAATAGTGAAAATATAACTTTTCTGTTTTTCATTTTTAAGATTTAAATATTTTTTAATTGTGAAATTATCAGCAATAATGTTTTGCTGATCAGATTAATAAATGAAATGAATGTATTGAAAAGTTATATCTGAGGAGGATGATCTATTTTGGAAATGTGATCTTTTGGTTTGATATGGTCATTGAATGAATAAAATTCATTTGTCTTATCAGATGTCATGTCCGGAGCATTATCCGTTAACTACATATTCAGTTATTTTCAATTTGAACTCTGCAGAGGTCCCGTTTGCGCTTTTGCGGTTTTCATCATTCATCTTTTTATCCAGATAACAGCGCGCATTACAGTTGTCCACTTTCTTTTCGCAGCAGCTTGCAGTAAGCTCTTTGTTATTGATCTTATATAAAGAGTAATATACTGCAAGATAATTTGTATGCAGGAATAAGAGGAGTATTACAAAAACGGATAATATTTTCTTTATTACTTTCAAATTATAGTTAATTCATTATACCGGTATATTAAAATTGTATTTACAATATAATAATAATATTTTAATCATAGTGTTATAAAATAACTCCGTAAAAATTGACGCTTTGTAATTCAGTTATTCAACCAAAGCCTTTTTCAAAAATATATAAAATTTACGGTTGAATCAAAATCCAAATTTATTTTATTCGTAGTATTCATGGATTTCAATCGGGAAATGAGATAATAAACTTTGAGTCTTTTATAATATTTCTTACAATTGAATTATTCCGATCCGTTAAGTAATTTATGAAAAATTATTTCCTTGTTTTTTAGAAACTGTCCAAAAAAAATTAAAACTTTACCTCAAAGACGCTAAGACTCTAAGGTCAACTTTCCGTCTTGAAATGTTGTGCCTTTGTTGTTTTATTAAATAGTTTAATCAAAAATTTTTAAACATGATAAAACATTTTATTACTTTAATTTTTATTCTTTCAGTCAATCAATGAATCTCAGATCACAGACATTTTACTCCGAACCTTTAGCCCACACATTTTCAATAGTTGCAAGAGATCCTGTCACAGGAGAAATGGGTGTGGCTGTTCAGTCACACTGGTTCTCAGTCGGCTCCATTGTAAGCTGGGGAGAAGCGGGAGTTGGTGTCGTAGCTACTCAATCATTTGTGAATCCTTCATTCGGTATCCGCGGACTCGAACTTCTGAAAGCAGGTAAAACTCCGCAGGAAGCAGTTGATGAACTCATATCATCTGACGAAGGAAGGGATGTCAGACAGCTTGCCATACTCGATTCAAAAGGCAGAAGCGCTTCCTATACAGGTAAGAACTGCATTCCTGAAGCCGGCAATATTGCCAAAGAAAATTATTCCGTTCAGGCGAATATGATGCTGACTGATAAAGTCTGGCCTGCAATGTCAGAAGCATTTGAAAGATCTTCCGGTCCTCTTGCGGAGAGACTGATTACTGCACTTGAAGCCGGTCAGAAAGCCGGAGGTGACATTCGCGGGAAACAGTCAGCATCTTTGCTCATAGTCAAAGGTGAAATCTCGGATAAAGCCTGGGAAGATAAGATGTTCGACCTGCGTGTTGATGACAATCCTGAACCGATAGCGGAATTAAAGCGTCTGCTGAAAGTTTACAGGGCTTATGAACATATGAACAACGGAGATCTGGCAGTTGAGAAAAATGACATGCAGCTTGCAATGAAGGAGTATTCTGCTGCCGAAGAGATGTTTCCGGATAATCTTGAAATGAAATTCTGGCATGCCGTCACACTTGCCAATAATAATTCACTTGAAGAAGCGCTTCCTATTTTTCAGGATGTATTTGAAAAAGATGAGAACTGGAGAACTCTATTTTCCCGATTACCAAAGGTCGGATTAGTGAACTTAAGTGGAATTGATTATGATAAAATAATAAATTTGAAATAAAGATTTTTTCTCCTGAATATTAATCAGAGATCTTTCCCATAACATTTACCCAAATCAAATTCAATTATGAGAATCAACAACAAATCATTAGTCCTGTCCGGCGGCGGAGATAAGGGCGCTTTTACTGTCGGCGTCATAAAAAGGCTTCTCGAGCAGGGAAACCGTTTCGATATGATCTCCGGAACATCAACCGGCGCTCTGATAGCTCCCTTAGTAGCTGCAGATGAGATCAAAAAACTGCAGCGAATTTATACAAGCGTAAAAAAATCAGACGTAATTAACACAAAAGATCCTCTGATAAGGGCAGTTGCCGGGAACAGTCTTTATGATGCGGATCCGTTGCGTAAAATGGTTAAAGATAACATTACTGATGAAGTTTATGAAAAGATCATGAATTCCGGAAAAGCATTATTTATTTCTACAGTCTGTCTCAACAATAATACTTTGACTTATTTTACAAATTCAGATCTCATTAAAGGAAATTCAAAATACGATGTAGTAAAATGGAATGACAAAAATGAGCTGATAGAAAGTGTCATTGCATCTTCCGTTCAGCCTGTACTGATGCAGCCGGAAAATATCAGCGGGAATTATTTTGTTGACGGAGGGCTGAGAGAGTTTATTCCGGCAGATGCAGCTATAGATGCCGGAGCGGTGGAAGATAATCTGTATAGTCACTACAACAGGCAAAAGATATTATGATCCCAATAATTTCAGAAGCATAGTCGACATTGCTCTTAAGACAATAGAGATATTTTCAAATGATGTAAGCGACAATGATCTCAGGCCGGCAAAAATTTATAATGACGGAATCAAATACATTAAAGAATGCAAGGAAAGAATACAGCGTTCATCAGGATTACAAGTGGAGGAAATAGATGTTTTATTTACATCAGAAATTGATCCTTTCTATAACAAAAGACTTATTGATCTTAAAATAATCCGACCCACTGAAGAACTCGGTGACGGGCTTGGTTTCGATACATGCAAAGATGAACAGGATGTTTGAGTATGGTTATAATATGAATTTTAAGACTCTAAACCTGGCTTGAGCAATTTTTTTCCACTTAGGTACAAAGGCACTAAATGGAGGATAAAAGGTAAAGGTAAAAGAGGGGGAATCAGAATATTGAACTTCATCAGAATTCAGAATCGCAGAAGCTAAAAAAGGTAAAAAATGGAGTAATTCAGAAGAATCAAAATTGAGATCATTTGCCAAACAAAAAGTACCTGCAAAAAAGATTGGAATGAAACTATGTTTTCATAATAAATTCATTTTTTATTTAAGGTATAGAAGTTTAGACTTTAAAAATCATTTAAGGTTTCCCCCCAAAAAAAAGCTCCGCAGGAAAATATTCTGCAGAGCATTAAGAATTATAGGTTAAATAACTGAAGTTAACGGGCTCGTTTCTTGGCATCTTCATAAATTGCCTGATGTGTTCTGTCAATATTACTCAGCTTATCATAAACACTTCTGTTTCCGTATTCAATGAAATGTTTCGGCAATTTCATTTGCTTTCGAATCAAAGAAAATATCAATATTATATGCCTTCACTTCATTCTTTTTTATTTCACCCATTGCTGTCAGCGCATCAAGGATATTTTTATAAGCATGGATCTTATTTAAGCTTAACGAATCAAGTCCTGTCCACATGTATTCAAAATATGCCTTTCTGAATCCGTCGGATCTTACATCAAGGACTTGCTGAACCAACTGAAGCCTTGAAGGCTTTGAGCCTCCGCCGGTTTCATTCCAGCCCTTTACGCTTGCGGAAACTTTGTTGCATATATCAAGAGCTTTCTGGAAATATTTGTTGCCTCCCTTTACATAATAAGAATCTTCATCATATCCTGCAACCATGTATGCATAATAATCAAGAAGACTCAAAAACGAATCAAACCGCTGATCATTTTTTATAAAAACCATATTTTCATTATAATAAAAATCACATCTTTCGTCTAAATACCTGAAGGCGACAGAATATTTATCATTACCGTTTTTAAAAGGGTTATAGACCTCACGCTGGCTTGCAACAAACAGTTGAGCCTGGTAATAAAAACTTACATTATCAAAACCGGTAAAGTTGAACTGCATCTGAACCTTTATCGGAGTAAGCGGACCGGTTTCATCAAAGTATTTATTTTTGTTAAGATATTCTTCTGGTTTGTTGTTTGAACGGGATAATTTATCCTGAGCATCAGGCGGGAGCTGTGTCATGTCAACTATTACTTCAACCTGCAGATCATGCATCTGGGAATATGACAGTTTTGAGCCTGCTAATAAAAAAATTACAATAATAAAAAACCATTTAATTTGTCTTTGCATTTTCTATCTCTTTCGATTAATTTATTTCCGTAAAATATGGATTCTTTAATTAAAGAATCAATACATTTTTTAAAATTATATTTTGAGATTATGATTAAGATGATTAAGTTAACACTGGTAATAAGCATTTTTGCAATAAAAAGTTCCAATGCCCAGTTTGAGAATACAGACATAGGAGCAAGGGCAATTGGTTTAAACGGCGCTTTTACTTCGTTATCAAATAATTCACTTGCGGTTTTTTATAATCCTGTCCGGATTAGGTCAGATTGAAATACAGGGAAATATCAGCATTCTACGGTCCTTCGCCTTTTGGAATTGGTGAAATATCTACGGCGGCTCTGACTTACACAGAACCGCTGAAATTCGGGACAATTGGTCTCGGATTAAAAACTTTTGGATTTGAACTTATACAGGGAGACAAGTGTTATTTTATCCTATGGTAACAGTTACATGGGAAAAATCTTTTATGGACTGAATGTAAACTTATTATGATCTGAATATTCAGAATTATAATTCAGCTTCAACATTCGGTGCGGATATCGGTGCAATGGCTTATTTGACCGAATTTCTGAGATGGGGATTTTTTGCCGGGAATATTACAGGAGCTGAAATAGGAGAATCAAAACAAAAGCTTGCGCAGGTTTACAGAACAGGACTCACAGTTCAGCCGCGCAGTGATGTTAATATGGTAATGGAATTTGAAAAAGATGTTATGTATCCGCTCTCATTCAGAGGAGGACTCGAATATTTTGTAAATGATTATATTGACCTTAGAGCCAGGGATAGGGACTCAGCCGACTTCATTTTCGGGAGGGATAAGCATTAATTATAAACTATTTGAGTTTGACTATTCAATCTACAATCATCAGGATCTGGGCATTACAAACCAGGGTTCAGTGACTTTGAATTTCGGAGGAAGCAGGTCAAGAAAGCTTGCGAGGGAACAATTGAAAAATGCTTTTAAATAGATTTGTCAGATTCATAAGATTCGTAAGATTCTAAGATTTGTAAGATTTAGATGCTACTAAGGAAATATTTATTTAGATTAAATAAATTTTAAATGAAATACAGAAGAATCGGAAATTGCGGAGCTAAAGTCAGTGTCATCGGATTTGGCAGCTGGCTAACCATCGGCGGGACAGTCGATAAACAAACAGGAGCCGGTCTCATTAAATATGCATTTGACAACGGGATAAATTTTTTTGATACAGCAGATGTGTATGCAAAAGGGAATGCGGAAAAATTTCTCGGCAATGCTTTTAAGGATTTTAAAAGAGAGGATCTGTTTATTGCATCTAAATGCTACTGGCCGATGTCCGAAAGTCCGAATGACCGGGGACTGTCGCGAAAGCATATATTTGAATCTGTAAATAACTCTCTAAGGAATTTAAAAACAGATTATATAGATCTTTATCAGTGTCACAGATATGATACTGAAACACGGTTTAGAGGAAACCTGCCGGGCATTCAATACGCTCATAGAACAGGGAAAGATCCTGTACTGGGGAGTGAGTGAGTGGACAAAAGCGCAGATCCGTGAAGCAGTCTGGATTTGCAGCAAGAATTATCTTCACAAACCCGTAAGTGATCAGCCTCAATACAGTATGCTTTACAGAGACATTGAAAATAACGGGGTCATGGATTATTGCAGAAAGGAAGGGATCGGGCTTGTTGTATGGTCACCGCTTGCACAGGGTGTTTTAACCGGAAAATACAATAAGAAAAAAATTGACAGGGATTCAAGATTAAAGGATGAAAAGAACAGCGTATTCGTGAAAAGAATTGCGACGGAGGAAAATTTAAAAAAAGTTGAAAGGCTAACAGCCATTGCAGGTGAGCTTAATACGACTGCTTCAAATGTAGCGTTGGCATGGTGTCTGAGGAAAGAGATCGTTTCAAGTGTAATTACTTCTGCAACAAAAGATGCGCAGCTAAAAGAAAATATTAAAGCATCTGAGCTTGAATTGTCTGACAGTACATTAGTCAAATTAGAAGAAATATTTAAAATACAAAAATGAACTATCTTGTAATAGGAGAACCGTGCGTGGATATAATTCATAAAGCCAATGGTGAAATTCTGCATAGCTACGGAGGAATTTTATATTCGGTCTTAAGCATGGCAGTCTTATCAAAAGTAACCGATAATGTTATTCCAATAATGAATGTAGGAGAGGATGAATACGATAATATTGTGAATATTTTTAAAGAATATCCAAACATAAAAAATTACGGGATCAATAAGGTCAAACATCCGACACGGAAAGTTTTTTTACATTACAATCTTTACAATAAGGATAAAAGTGCACGCGTTGAATCTTCTTCCGAGCCGACATACACCCTGGATTTTAATCAATGTGAAAATTTTTTGAATATGGCAGATGCCATTTTAGTGAATATGATCTCGGGAGTAGACATAACAATTGATACTTTGAAGAACATAAGAAAAAATTTCGAAGGATTTATTCATATAGATATTCATAATATTGTAATGAAAACAAATCAGGACGGAAGCAGGGTTCATACTCATGTAGATAACTGGTATGAATGGTGCACAAATTCGAATACGGTTCAGATGAATGAATTTGAGATCGCAACATTAAGCAGGGAAAAATTAACTGAATATAAAATAGCAGAGAAAATACTGTTTAACACAAACTATGACGTTAAAGGATTAATTGTAACAAGCGGGATAGACGGGGTGACAGGTTTTACGAGAGAAGAAAAAAGATTTGGGAATGAAAAATTCTATGATCTTCATCACATTGAGATCCCTGCAATTGAGAATCCGCATTTTGTGGATTCTACAGGCTGTGGAGATGTGTTTGCGTCAGCATTTACAATAGAGTATTCTCTTAATAAAAATGTTCAGAAAAGTATTCACTATGCAAACAGAATGGCTTCACTTAATGCTTCACTTAACGGAATAGATGAGCTGCATAAGCTTCGATAAGTTCATAAAGTTTGTAAAGTTCATAAAGTTCATAAAGTTCGTAAAGTTTGTAAAGTTTGTAAAGTTTGTAAAGTTCATATAGTTCATATAGTTCATACACGTTGCATAGTTAACTTCTAGGAATTCTAAAATTCAATTGCCATACTAACTTAACTAACTTAACTAACTTAACTAACTTAACTAACTTAACTAACTTAACTATAACTTTAACTAATCAACTTTAACTCAATTAACTCAACTAACTCAACTAACTTAACAATAAGACTAAATCATTGAAGATATTACTGACAGGCGCGAACGGATTACTTGGTCAGGCGATCACATCTGTCTTTTCGAGGGAAAGTGACTATGAAATAATTCAGACTTCATGTAGAAGAGAAGAGCTACCTTGACTACGGATTCACATATCTGATGCTGGATATTACAAAAAAGGATGACGTTAAGAAGGTCATTGAATTCCATGAACCGGATTTAATTATAAACTGCGCTGCATATACGAATGTAGATAAATGTGAGACCGAAAGAGAATTTTCCTGGAAGATCAATGTTGACGGTGTAAAGAATCTCATAATAGCCGCGAGAAGGAGCAATTCCAAAATTATACATTTTTCCACTGATTATGTGTTTGACGGAAGAAACGGACCTTACAGCGAAGACGCGGTTCCAAACCCGATCTCATTTTACGGAAGGGAAAAACTTGCAAGTGAAAATGCTTTGATTACCAGTGACATAAAGTTTGTTATTATCAGGACACTCGTTTTATTCGGGATCGGAAATAATGTCAAACTGAATTTTGCCTTGTGGATGCTTGAAGAGTTAAAGAATAACCGTCCGGTGAATATAGTTACCGATCAGATAAGCAATGTCACAATGATAGATGATCTTGCTTATGGAACTTTGAAGATCGTGGAAAAGGACTGTACCGGAATTTATAATATAGCGGGTTCGGATATACTGTCCCGTTATGATTTCGCAATGAAAATGTGTGAGGTTTTTAAACTTAATAAGGAGCTTGTTCTTCCGATCACGACTGCAAGCCTGAATCAACCCGCTCCAAGACCTTTAAAATCAGGGCTTACAACACTTAAGATGGAATCCGAATTAGGATTCAAACCAATGGATTCACTTGAAGCATTAAGATTACTGAAGGTTCAAATGGGCTATTAAACTAAGTTGACCGCTTCCGAAAAACCTGTCAGGTTCAAAAGAAAAATTGTAATTAAATGATAAAAATATAATTTGAGGAATCTAGTAAATTGTATAAATATAATCCAAAACCTGACAGGTTTTATTAAAACGCTCAACTTGAGTTATTAAAATAAATTAAACTTTACCAAATGCTTGATATTAAATTGATCAGAGAGAATAGTAATTTTGTAAAGGATAAATTAGCTTTACGGAATGAAGATATTGTAATAGATAAGATCACTGAGCTTGATAAGAAGCGACTTGAATTAATTCATAAAGCCGAAGGCTTAAAGGAATTAAGGAATAAAGTCACGGATGAAATCGCTGCCATGAAAAAAAACAAAGAGGAATGCAGCGGGAAAGATATCTGAAATGAAAAAGGTCTCCGATGAAATTAAAAAACATGATGAAGAGCTGGGAAAATATGATGAAGATATTGATGAGTTAATGAAATACATTCCGAATCTGCCGCATGAATCTGTTCCGCCGGGAAAATCAGAAAAGGATAATGTTGAAATAAAAAAGTGGGGTGAGAAAAAGGATTTTTCATTTAAGGTAAAAGATCACGTTCAATTGGGAAAAACACTTGATATACTTGATTTCGAAAGAGGAGCAAAAATTTCCGGAAGCGGATTCCCTTTGTATAAAGGGAAAGGTGCACAGCTTGAACGGGCTTTGATAAATTTTATGCTTGATGAACAGGGTAAAGAACGGCTACCTCGAAGTTATGACTCCTGTCCTTGTAACCAGGGAATCTATGGAAGCAGCTGAAAAGATCCCGAAGTTCGAGGAAGATATGTATCACATTGAAAAAGATGATCTGCTATGCAATACCTACTGCCGAAGTTTCGATATTTGAATATTCACAGGGATGAGATCTTAAAGCAAGAAGAGCTTCCGTTAAAGTATTGTGGATTCACGAATTGTTTCAGGAGAGAAGCCGGCAGTTACGGCAAGGACACTAAGGGCTTTCTGAGAGTACATCAGTTTAACAAAGTTGAACTGATAAATTTTTGCCTGCCGGAAGATTCCTATGAAGAAATGGAAAAAATGCTTGTTCATGCCTGCGGTATTCTGGAAAAGCTAAATTTGCATTACAGAGTGATAGAATTATGCACCGGCCGATATTGGATTTGCTGCAGCAAAATGCTATGATATAGAAGTTTGGTCTTATGCCGAAAATAAATGGCTTGAGGCATCATCGGTAAGCAATTGTACGGATTTTCAATCGAGAAGAGCAATGGTGCGTTTTAAAAAATATATCGGAAAATAAAAAAACTAAAACAGAGTTTGTTCATATTTTAAACGGTTCAGGATTAGCAACCTCAAGACTCATGGTTTCATTGCTTGAAGCGAATCAGACAAAGGAAGGAGCTATTGAAGTTCCGAAAGTTCTGAAAAGTTATGCAGGATTTGATGTTATAGGCTGATCAGTCAAACTTTTTCTTAGCCAGTACCACTGCTCCGACAATGGCTGCCAGTAATAAGAATGAAGCAAGCTCAAAGGGGAACGAGTAATTTGAAAAAAGCTCCGATCCAAGATATTCCGCCTTACCGAATTGTTCGGCGTTTTCTGATATCACTGTATACTTAGTCCCGAAACCAAAATAAAGAGTAAATCCCAGAAGACAAAACAAGAATACTGAAAGCAGAACGGCAGTGATTTTTTTATATGTATATTTTTCCTTTAACTTTTTCTCATCCTGAAGATTCAAAAGCATTATAACGAATAAGAATAAAACCATTATAGCGCCCATATATACAAGGACCTGTATGATAGCTATGAACTGAGCCCTCAACAGCAGGTAAAGTCCTGAAATAGTAAAGAAATTTAAGATAAGATATAGTGCGCTTGTAATTGGATTTCTCCTTGTGATCATCATAATTGCAGAGCCGACAGATAATGCTGCAAGGGAAAAGAACAGGAAAGTCTCTAAATTTAACTCTAAATTCATAAAAATTTTTGTTTCGAAAGTGATACAAATATAGGATTTATAAATCAGATTTGTAATTCTATTTTACAAATGTATCTCAGGATTCATATGGATTCTTAGGATAACTTATTTTTTCCCGCAAAGTCGTAGAGACTGTAAAGTTATTATCTAGCTGACCTTATACATCTTTTTCCATTTTGCAAAATTATATATCTTCCAGAGGAAGTGTGATTTGATTTTCTTGTCACCGAGGATTCTGTCATATTCTTTTAAGATCAGATCAACATTAAAGTAGCTGCTCAGTTCATCTTTGCTTTGATTTACAATCTCAATGAAATCCGGCTTTAAGATCTTCATCCATTTTCTTTCCGGTGTGGGGAAACCTTTCTTGTCTCTTCGCCATAATACCTTATCCGGAACGATGCTCTTCATAGAATTTCTTAATATCCATTTGCTCCAACCGTTATGGATCTTGTAAATACCTTCGGTTTCAAATAAAAGTTTGACCTGTCTGTAATCCAGAAAGGGAGTCCGCGACTCGATCGAGAACTTCATTGCATCACGGTCTTCATATCTTAACAGCAGCGGAATAACATAATGTGTAAGGTCTTCATAAAGCGTTTCATTCAGATTATCCCTGCTCCTGTAATTCAGGATGTTGTTATCTGCATTTGATTCTAAAAACTCCCTGTTAAAAAAACCGCTTGTACTGCTTTTCAGATTTTTATTCTTCAGCTTTTTAAGGTATTTCAATCCTTTTAAAGACATCTCCATTCCCTTTCTGAAATTTCTTGAAATCTCAGATGCAAGCTGAAGATACATTCCCTCTTTGAATAAATTTGCGTACTGAAATCCGAAATAAACTTCATACCCGCCAAGTGTTTCATCGCCTCCCTGTCCGTCCAGCAGCACAGTAACTTTATTCTCACCTGCAAGACGCATAACATTATATTGCGCATATGGCGAAGTACTGACGATCGGTTCATCAAGCTGATAAATGAATTCAGCAATGTCTCTTACAAAGAATTCATTCTCATCCTTTCTGTCGGGAAAAACATAATGGGAATCGCAGTTAGTTGCCCTGACTATCTCTTCGATGAATTTCCTTTCGTCAATTTTATTGTCATCGTAAACCGCTGAAAATGTTTTCTGCTTGTCTCCGATCTGCTGACGGTTGACATTCGGATCTCCGGTTAGGAATCTGTTGATGATTGACACAATGGTAGACGAGTCAAGACCGCCGCTGAGACAGGTACCGATTGCCACATCCGATCTAAGACGCAGTTTTACCGAATCGAACATAAGCTCTGAAAATTCACTCTGCAGCTTCTTGAATTTCGTTTCATCATACTTTCCCAGCTCCTTATTGATCTCAATGGAAAAATATTTTTTCAACGCAAAATCCCTGTTTTGGATCTTCAGATAGTGGGAAGGCGGAAGATGTTTTATGCTTTTTATGAATGTATTGTTCGTATGGTCTGCGAAGTTATATATAAGGTAATCGTAAAGTATCTCTTCGTCGGTTTCTTTTTTGAAAGAACTGTCTTTCTTATAATATTCAATGATAGATTTTAACTCTGATCCGAAGACAAAACTTTTGTCATCCAAAAAATAATAGAAGGGTTTGACACCAAATCTGTCTCTTGAACAAAATAAAATGTTTTTTCTCATGTCATAAATTACCATTCCCCACATTCCGTTGAATCTCGAAAGACAGTCTTCACCCCATTCCATATATGAATTCATTATGACTTCCGTATCGGTTCCTGTATGAAATGAATATCCTTTTGAGATAAGCACTTCCCTTATTTCGATATAGTTATATACTTCACCGTTGAAGATAATACAGATGTTCTTATCGTTATTAAAAAACGGCTCATGGCCGTTTACGGAAAGGTCTAATATTGAGAGACGTCTGTATCCGAAAGCAAGATTATAAATTCCGGATGATCCGGAAAGAATATGTGTTCCTTTTTTGATCGCAGAAGTATCGCCGTATTTTTCTTCATAAGTTCCCTTATGAGTATTGAATATTGCATAACCTTCATCGTCCGGTCCTCTGTGTCTGATTATATTAGTGGCATCCTGGAGCGACTCGTAATTTATGCTTACCTCGTCAAAATTTAAAACTCCGAATATTCCGCACATGTAAGATAGTGTGATATAAAATAAAAAAGGTAATCTAAGAATTTAGATCACCTTTAGAAATAACAAAATAATTTTATATAAAGACTTACTTCAAGCTTTGCTGTTGGTGCCAAAAGTTTGCTCTCAACAACTTTACAATAACTTAAATGATTGTAAGATCAAGATTATTAGCAAACTTTTGGAACACCAAAAATATGCTATTGATATGACTACAGCAATCAAAATGATTCAAGCAACACTTATTTGGAACACCAAAAGCGGCGGGGAAACAAAGTTTATAAATTTAGAATACATCTATTAACAATAAGTCAAGAAAATATTTCACCCACAGCAAGAAATATTTCGATCCCTTTAGAAATAACAAACTATTTTTATAAACTTACTAGCTTGCTGTTGGTGACTAAAATTTCTTTATAACTATTTTATTTTTTTTGCTCTTTTTTTTGACTTATGGGGCTCACTATCAATCTTGATGGACTCGGGACTCTGAATTGGTTTTTAAAATTTTATTCCGGAGTTTTATTTTCTTTCTCTTCACTTTTCTTTCTGCTGCCTGCGTATCCGATAACACCCGCAATTAAAACTACACCAAGCAGTATGTTCGCGCCAAGACTGATATTTTTACCTGTGTAAAATGTCTCGGGCTCATATCTGAATTCAACTGTATGCTTTCCCTGCGGGACAACAACTGATCTGAGCAGATAATCCGTTTTATAAAATTCAGTCTGATTGCCGTCGAGATACGCTTTCCATCCGAACGGAAGATAGATCTCGCTGAACACAACGAGATTATTCCCGCTTGCATTAACTTCATACTCCATTGATTGAATGTCGCCTTTTATGAATTTGATGCTTGCCGTGGAATCGGGCTTGTCAATTTTCTTATTGATGTCAGTTTCAAAGAAAGCAATTTTCTCAGGATCAAAGTTTTGGTCTTTGATATTGTTTAGTATGTCAATTTCTTTTTCAACTTTATATTCATCGGCAAAAAATGCTTTCGGAATAAAGTTTTTATTCTGATAGATAAGCTTAGAACCTTTGAAGACCTGAACTAAAGAAGTATCATTGAGCGGCTTATCGGATATAATATACTTAACTCCGCCAAGTGTCAGAAGCAGAGGATTATTACCGCCCGCAATATCCACTGCATCCTGATAAACTCTTATCTTGGCTCCGTGATATCCATTAAATGAATGAAGCCGTGAGTAGGCATTATTGTTTGTAGTTGCCAGCCGTCCGCCGCTGAATTCCGCAATACGGTAAGTATAAGTGTCCGGATCGGTTTTCAGAAGCCAGTTTGTATAATCATGTTTCGGCAAATGCATTTTGCAACTGACCCGGATCATCCCAGTGAAGTGTTTTAAAATTGACATTCCAGAGATCTATCATCGCAATAAGAATCGTTCCGGCGAGAAATATTTTCAAAGACACTTTACCATTAACATAAATATAAGCAAGCCCTATCACAAGGATTATGAAAAATGCATGCAGCCGCAGATCATTAATGGTGTTCTCATAAGCATTGGGGACAATATTCTGTTTGATGTACTGTGATATCTGCTGAGCATTGGCACCCTGCTGTTTGAGTTTATCTGAAAAAGGACTGTTCATGACTGAAGAAGTATATGAATCCTGGAATCCAAGTATCGAAATGATAAGCATTAATCCGGCTATCCCGAAAAATGCATAACATAACTTTTTTGAATTTGTCAACTGCGGTTTTATCATTGCCAATATCGACAATTGATTTCAAACCGAATCCTGCAAGGATCACAAAAGCAATATCCATAAAATGATGGATCATCACAGGAGCCCTGAAGCTGCTGAAGAACGGGAAGTAATAGAAAAACAGATCATACAGAACAGAGAAATTTCTCCCGTAAGACATCAGTAAAAAAATAAAAGCAATGACAGTCATTGCCTGCACGACAGGATTTTTCCGGAAGTTGTAATAAATCCCAATGATGGCAAGTATGAGCGTAATGACCCCGAAGTACATTGGATTGGTTGTGAAAGGCATCTGCCCCCAGTAGAGATTTGCTTTTTGTCCTTTACACTTCGACATCACCGAATCCGTAATAATAAGGCAGAAGAAATGTGATCGTTTCACCCGGGACTGAAAGACCAGTTGGTAGCATAATCATAATCCAGCGGAGAGTCATTGGCAACTTTAGTATCAAGACGCGATTCAATGCTCGCCTCGCCTCTCATTGAATATTTATTATAACCCTTCATCGTCATTAAAACATCGGCATTCATCGCTACAGAAATGATCGCAGCCAGTAAAAAAAATACGCTTCCTTTTATTATTCCGCTTATGTTGGTTTTGTTAAAGATCCTGTAAATGATAAGATAGAACAGATAGATCCCGATCATCAGATAAGAATAAAATATCATCTGAATATGATTCGAGCTAAGCTGTATATGAAGCAGTATTGTAAGCAAGGCAAAGTTGAGAAGATTTGAATATGAAAAGAGAGATTTTTTCTCATCGCTTAAAGAATCAATAAGCTTGTCAATGAGAAGAAGGATCAGCGGGAAAAAAGCCAGAGCCATTACTTTTGTATTATGCCCGACGACGATTCTCTGAATATAATCAGTCGCAAATGTAGCCGAGAGAGCGCAGTAAAGAGCAACAAGACGGTTCTTAAATTTATTTTTTGCATATAGATAAAATCCGATGCCGAAGATAATGTAGTACATGACAATCGGTATAACGTAGTTACTGTCACTGTTAGTAATGAAATCGTAAGTAGTCTGCCAGATAAAATAAAAGAAGTCATAGCTTCTCGGCGGATATCCTATTATGGGGAAGTTAGGCATTCCCATGAAAATGTAGGGGACCCACAAGGGAAATATTCCGTTCTTTTTTGCATCGGTGAGAAATGTCTTGAAACTGTCATAAGCCTGAATGTCACTGGAGAAAAACAGCTTACTCCCGAATACACCGTCTTTGAAAAATATCAGAACTGCAAGTATTATTATACCAACGTAAAAATAATTTTCATATTTAGTAAAATTATCTGGAGTTGTTGAGGAATATTTTTTAGCTGATGATGTTTTCCCGGTTTGAACTGATTTGGATACAGATTTTGATACAGGTTTGGATTTTGCCATTACACGCTTTAATTCTAAAATAAAATTTTGTAAAAATAATTTAAAACTTAATAAAAATCTAACTACTAATCGTTATTCGTTATTCGTTATTCGTTACTCGTTATCGTTATTCGTTATTCGTTACGATTTTAACAAATTATGCCGGCTAATTTTTTTGCCTGATTATGTCTTGAATACTTTTCAAACAGATCATTCTTGACATCAAGATCCTTGTCCTGTTTCCATTGGCTGACCAGTTGCTTTAAATAGTCAGTCAATTGCTCAATCATATTCCTGTCAAAGGTTTTTCCGGCTTTGCATTCTTCTATTATTTTAGCCGCCTCGCAGTCCGGCGGACCAAGACAGACTATGGTTTTACGTGCAGCCAGATATTCAAACAGCTTTGCCGGGATAAGACCTTTTTCATTTTCGAATCTCGGAATGACAAGAAACAAGATTGTACTTTCAAGAAGATATTCAACCGCTTTATCATGAGTAACAGTGGGAACAAGCTCCAGTACATTTTCAAGACCCGGTTTGGAAAAATAATCAATGACGGAAGAGGCAGCATTTCCTACCATTCTGAATTTAAAACTTATATCATGAAACTCATCTGTGATATTTTTCAAAGCATCTATAAATACAAACGGATCATAATTTTCCGGCATTGTTCCGGTCACAGTGATAATAAATTCATCTTCCTTCTTTTTACTTTTATTATTGATCTTAAAGTCTTCCGGATCAAACCCGTTCGTTATTACAAATATCTTTGACGGATCGATCTTATTCGATTTCCTTACAAATAGATCTTTGAACGCATTGCTGACAGTAATTATTTTATCAGCGCTTTCAAGAACTTTCCTTTCATATTTCAGATCAAGATTCTTGGCATAAGGAAGGTGTCTGAATTCTTTGTAGTAATGAATGTCAGTCCAGGGATCCCTGAGGTCAGTGATCCAGTTAATATTGAAATTATTTTTTAATTTAAGACCAATAAGCTGTGAAGAGTGAGGCGGGCTGGTGGTCAGAACTGTATCTATATTTTCTTTTTCAATTATTTCAGCTGCTTTTGCATAAGCATATTTCACCCAGCCTTTTCTTGCATCTGGAATGTATAAATTTCCTCTGACGAATCTTGAGAATTTCTGAATACTCCCGGGGTTGCTTTCATTTGAGAAACCGGTCGGAATGCTTTTCTTTCCTAGAACCTTTGAATAAAGACCGAACGGCTCGGTGGTATTGGTTCTGTAAACTTTAACTTTCTCCGGAACATCCTTTGTCAGTGTCTTATCAATACTTGGATAGCTTGCCTTATCTTCACTCACAGTTACAACATAAGGCATGATTCCGAACTCCGGCAGATATTTAACAAACTTCAAAATTCTCTGTACACCAACTCCCCCGCTTGGCGGCCAGTAATATGTAATGACAAGTAGTTTTTTCAAATTCTTTTTAATTTATTTTATCATTTTATTAAAAGATAAAATTCAGCTGCCCATACAGCAGCTAAGAACAGGCTAAACACAAATCCAATGACTTTTCTTGGAAATGTTAATTGGCTTAAAATATTTTTCCGGCATAAATAAAAATTCACACTTCCTATTATAAAAAACGGAATTAATACATAATGAAACCGCGCCAAAGCAAAAAAAATAAATACCGTAATTATCCATGTAAGAATGAATCCGTATATGAAGAATCTCTTTTCTTTTAATGCCAGCAGTCCCCAGAGCCCCATCAGTATAACAGTGAAATACGGAATGTTCACTAACATTAAAATCAAAGGATTTACGGATCTGTAAACCTGTGTTGAAGTTAGTCCGGGCTCATGATCAGTAAAATATAAAATTGCCATTCTCTCGCTGGAAAATAAATAGCCGGTTTTCTTTACTCCAAGTATCAGAAATTTTAGAGGATTTTGACCGGCATACTGTAGTCCGAGTTTAAAAAATTCTTTGTTGCTTTCAGCTTCATTTGAAAAGTCTGCAGGAAGAATTTCATTCATACCGGCAAAATATGTACCGGTTGCATTCGGATTATTTCCAATCCAAAAATTAACACCGGCAGTAGTAACCAGACTGAATGTATTTACGGATATTTTATTTCTGATACTCCAGGGAATTAAAATAAGTAACAACCCGAAAATAAATAGTAACGAACATTTGATAACTCCGGAGCCGGCTTTTTCATCAAAAAAATCTTTTCTGTAATAAAGGAAATAAGCCGGGATCAATATTGCAGCCGGTAAAAAGGCGGTTCGGATCAAGACTGCATATCCGAATAAGATCCCTGTAAGAAAAATTAAAAATGATCTTTGAGGGAAATCTTTTCTTAAGATCAGATACAGAATGACCATTGAAAAGAAACCGAAAAGGCTTTCCGATAATACTGCCTGAGAGAAAATTAAATTGGATGGAAAGAATGAGAAAATAAAAACTGAGACAATGGAATATTTTATGTTAAAGTAATTTCTGCTTACCCTGTAAAAGAAATATCCTGTTCCAATCTCAATCAGCGATTGTATGATCCTTACATAGAACTGTCCTTCCCCGAAGATAAAAAATATTAAAGATAAAAATAACGGATAGCCGCAGCCAATGTAAGCAGTCGGTTTTCCCGCAAAAGAGTATTCTCCGTTTAAAATGCTTAATGCTAAATAGGAATAATCAGCACTGTCAGATCTGATCGGAGCCTGAACTAAAAATGCCAATAATATTTTTACAAGAAAAGAAGCTGAAAGGATTATTACCAGTAAGACCTTTTTCATTCTTATTAAAATCCAAAGGATCTCTTTTCATTGATCTATAAATTTATTCATCTTTTACTTTGAGATTTTTCTTCATTGCTTCGGCGATCTTAGCGGAGTTTTCATCATCAAGATCCTCAAGCTCTTTCAAAACCCTCTTCTGTCCTTTCTTCTGAATGATTTTGAGAAACCTTTTTCTTTCCTTCGATTCCTGTTATCTCAATTTTAAAAGCAGTTATGCCTCTGACAAGTCCTTCGAAATATTTTTCTTTAAGATCTTCGACTTTATATTTACTGTCACTGCTTTCAAAATATCTGACAACATCTTTTAAAATTTCGATCTTGCTTTCCCTGTCATCAATGATTTTTATTTTACCATAAACGTGAACCGAAAGATAACTCCAGGTTGGAACTGACTGATTTGTTTCATACCATCCTGGTGAAATATATTTATGCGCCCCGGGAAAGATAATAAGAACATCTTCATCAATGTTTTTCATCTGATAATTTGCCTTCGCTACATGTGCATACAGATATCCGTTTTCTCCTTCGTCTCTTTTCAATAAAACAGGAAGGTGGGTTGCATTGATCTTACCTTCATTTGTTGAGATCAGGATAGCGAAACTGTTTTCCCTTATGAATTCAAAAATTTCATTTCTGTCTTTAATTTTGAAATGTTTAGGTGTATACATTAAAATCAATATTTTTAAATGAAAGTTAGAATTTGATCTTTTAAAAAACTCACCTCAAAGTCTCAAAGTCACTAAGATTTAGAGTCTTATAGGCTTCTTTGAGTTTTATTGCGGTTAAATTTTTGTGAAATCATTTTTTTTCTGCTACAACCAAAACGCCTGTACCTTCTTTATTTTCCGTATGAACATCCAGCCACATTAGAATCAGCACAAACCAAAGTGTGAACAAATAGTAGATAGGAAGAAGAAGAATGAAAAATTTAGAAGCGCCTGCCATCAGTATCGGATATTTAATTCCGAAATCGCCATGAGACCGTTCCGAATTTTCCATAAGAGTAATCAAAACTTGAGACATCCAAACCCGCTCTGTTTAATTTCCCTGTAATGTCTTCTTTTGAATAGCCTATCCTTGCGTGCTCCTCAATAAAGCTTTCATCATCTTCATCATGCGCATCACTTCCTCCGAGATTGGAAGGAGTATTGACAAGAACTTTCCCGCCTATTTTCAATGCATTATAAAAATTTTTGAAAACAAGTTCATCCTCAACAATATGCTCCATAACATCGACACATAATATGAAATCAAATCTGTCCTTATATTCAATCTTAGTCAGATCGGCTATTTCAAATTTTACGTTATTATATCCGCATTTTGAAAAGAACTTCCTGCAGTCCTCTACCTGTTCATCTTTGACATCAACGGCAAGAATTTCCGACTCCTGAAATCTCTTTGCCATGAAATAAGTATATTGCCCGAAACCCATACCCGCATCGAATATTTTCATCTTTGTATCCTTCGGGTAAAGCTCCCTTACTTTTTTCCTGACATGCCATGAGCGCAGGAACATCAGGTCAAGCAGCCAGTAAAATATTTTTCTCAGTAAAGAATTATCCGAGACAGCATTTCCGAAAACTTTTTTTATCGGATCATACTTCATTCAGTTAATAGTTAGTAGTTAATAGTTAGTAATGATATAAAATATTGATATCATTTCCGCAAGCTCCAGACTGTCGAAAACAAAAGCTTATTGTTCTCGCAAAGACGCAGAGAAGCAAAGTAAATTAAAATTAGCATTTTTTCTTTGCGTCTTCGCGTCTTTGCGAGGGAAAAACATTTTTGGACAGTCTGCTTATAGCACAATCAAAGACTTATAATGGACATAACCATGAATTTAGCCTTCAAAATTTTACAAGTAATTAATTTATTTTGACTGAACTAGATCAAAAATCTCTGAAGTAAAACTTTCCCAGGAATACTTTTTCTTTTCTTCCTCAGCGTTATTTGAGAATTTTTCTTCAAGACTCTTCATCATAAAATTTTACAACCGCATCGGATATTGCTTTGGAGTTCTCTGGCTTAATAATAAATCCTGTTTCATTATTTTTTACTATTTCGGCAAGACCTCCAACATCAGTTGCAATAACAGGTTTATCGTAATGATATGCGATCTGAATGATACCGCTTTGAGTTGCATCAGTGTAAGGCAGAACGACAACATCGCAGGCAGAGAAGAAATATCTGACATTTGAATCGGGAACAAAATCGGAAATAACTTTAATATTTTCTTCAAGATCCTGAATTCTTAATTTGCTCTCTGTATTTAGCTTTCATCTTCATAAAATTCACCTACAACCAGTAATTTCAAATTCACTTTTTCAGAATTTCCGGCATCGCATCAATAAAAAATTCAGTCCTTTGTACTTTCTTATATATCCGAAAAACAGAATTACTTTTTCATTACTAATATCAATCCCAAATTCATCATAAATAAACTTTTTGGCTTCTTCTTTTGTAACTTTATCACCGAAAATATTATAGACAGGATGCTGAATCAGTTTATATGGCTTATTCTTATTGAATTTTTTTAAGTCCTCTTCAACTGTTTTAGACATCACAACAAAATAATCAACCTGGGTGAATGCAAGTCTTTGTAAAGAATTTATCTCCGAATCTTTTCTCATGCGGGATCACATTATCACAAATGAAAAGAACCTTGGTTTCTGAAAATTTCTTTGCAATGTAAGAAATTACACCAAAGCAGGGAGCAAAAAACGGAAGCCAGTATTTGAAAATAATAAGATCAGGTTTTTCCTTTGCTATCTTTATTCCCGTGACTCATCCAGTTAAGCGGATTTACGGAATCTATGCATATCACATTTCTTTCTTCCGGTATTTTGAATGCCGGCTCACCCTGTTCAAACTGAGTCTTTCCCGGGAAAAAAATTTCCGGATACTGACGCTTAAAGGAAAATATCTTTACATCATTATTTACAGAAAGATATTTATACAAGAGAGCATTGAATTGCGCAATGCCGCCGCGCATCGGAAAGGCAGTTCCGACTATTACTATTTTCATTTAGCTTCTGATTCTAATAATGACATCTGTCTTAAACAGGCATCATAAACATCATCAGGAAACAGGTATTCCATGCAATCGTATTCTTTGTTGATACATTTCGGCTGAAAGTAACATTTACATTCTTTCCGTGGCTGAACGATCTCTCCGTTACCATATAGTTCAAATTCATTAGGATTAAAAATATTGTTCATCAGAACAAGTTTCTTTCCGAGCGCAATCGCGATATGCATGCTCATTGTCACCTGCGATACAACCACTTCACATTTTTCAACAAGATTAATGAAAGTCTTAATGTCAAATACTCCGAAATATTTTGCATCCGGTCACTTCACTTAACAGATTATTCTTTCTCATGTTCGGAAGGACCCCCGAGCAATACCACTTCAAATCCGTCCTTAATCAATTTATTTATCAGTTTGATCCAGTTCTCATTTTTCCATAGTCTTGATGTCCATCTTTCCCCGCAGCCTGTATTTAAGTCCGATAACTTTTTTATTAGAATCAATTGTCCAGTCCTTGTCATAATCTTTTTCAATATCAATTAAATATTTTTCACCGTTAAATTTGTATCCGCATATCTCAAAGATTTCCTCTACATAATTCTGTTTATTTTCTTTTGAAATATTATCAAAGATTCCGGTTAAAAATTTATGTTCAGCCAGATTCACCTACCGGATAACAGTGGCCGTCTTTAATTGTATATCCGATCTTCTTCTTCGATGAAATATTATTCATCATACTTATGGCTTCATAATCTTTATCAAGATTTATCACCACATCAAATTCAGTTGCAAGTAAGAAACGAAACATTCTGCAAATTATATTTCAGAACTTCATCGGCTTTCGGTTCGGTATTTACGGGAACCAGTTCGGGTGAATATGTGAGCCAGTAGATTTTTGCATCGGGAAATTCATTTTTCAGCGGATACAATAAAGGAGTGGTTCTTATGACATCTCCGGCTGCTCCAAGTTTTATAATAAGTATCTTCTTATTGATCTTGTCATAATAGCTGCATTCATCGCACATTACACCGTAAAGTCTTATTCGGTTTGCAAGGAATATGTCCCCTGAAATGCCTGCAGTCAAGCTTTACATCACTTAATTTTATCATAAATAATTTAATCGGTAAATATAAAATTATTAAGTTTTAATTGTAATACATTTTTGGGATTGTAAGTTAAAAGCTATCAGGGGCAGAATCAAAACGTAAAGACCTCTAAGTTTCAAAGTCTCCAAGACTCAAAGTCTCTAAGTTTTAAGCTTTAAGTTTATAAGTCATAAGTCTAGATGAATTTCAGTTAATTAATATTGAATTTATCTTTGTTTCGGAAGTAAGTGTCTTGTGTACGGGACATTTTTCAGAAATTTCAATAAGCTTTTTCTTTTCGTCCACATTCAAGTCTCCCGTAAATTCAATTTCAATATCAATCTTATCGATCTTATCATCTTTAATTTCGCAGTCCATACAATCTTCTGTATGAACTCTTTCGAGTGAAAGATTTATTAAAATATCCTTTAACGGAATATTCTTTCTCTGAGCATACATTCTTACTGTGATGGCTTTACAGGAACCTAATGAAGAAAGCAATAATTCATAGGGGCTCATACCTTCATCTTTCCCGCCGTCTATTACCGGTTCATCCGAGATCAAAGTATGTCCTCTGGAAATTATTTCAGTTTTATAGCCTTCTGTATTGGAAATTGAAATTCTATTGCCTGCCATTTTAAGTTTTATTTTTTTTATAAAATATTCTTTTAAACAATTAATATAAAGTATCTTTATTCTTTAAGTACAAAAAATTAATTTACGGCATCTCACATTGAATAAGAAAAAATTAAATCAATTTAATAAAGATCCCGATAAATCAATTCATTCGAATTGCGGAGTTTTCGGAATTTTCAATAATCCGGATGCATCAATCCTGACATATTACGGATTGCATGCGCTTCAGCACAGAGGACAGGAAGCCGCAGGAATAGTTACATCCGAATATGACAATAAGTCAGGAAAATATAAATTTAACATTCACAAAGACCACGGACTGGTACTGAGCGTTTTTGCAGATGATAAAATTCTGACAAATGTACTGAAAGGAAATTCTGCAATCGGACATACAAGATATTCCACAACCGGATCCGGTGACAAGAGAAATAACATTCAGCCATTCAAAGTAAATTTTAAAAACGGAAACCTTGCGCTTTCTCATAACGGAAATCTTACGAATACAAAGTATCTCCGGGAAAAATTACAGAACGACGGAACGATATTTCAAACCTCAACTGACAGTGAACTGATACTTCATCTGATCGCCCGAAGTAAAGAAAGTAAAATTGAAAACAAACTGCTTGACGCATTCTCACAGGTCATTGGCGCTTATTCAATTTGCATTCTTACGGATGATAAATTATTTGCGATACGTGATCCTTACGGCGTAAGACCCTTTGCATTCGGGAAATTATTTGACAGTTTTGTATTTGCTTCCGAGACATGTGCATTTGATATTATCAACGCCGAATATATCCGTGATGTGGAACCCGGTGAAATGATTATGATCGACAGAGAAACAGTTCAGACAAATGAAGTAAAAAGTTTTTCAGTAGGAACGGCGGATAAATATAAACACTGCATATTTGAATACATTTATTTTTCCAGACCTGACAGCACAGTGTTTGAAGAAAAGGTTGATAAAGTCAGGAGAAAAATAGGTAAAAACCTTGCCATTGAAAGTCCCGCTCCGGGAAAAGATAAACCCGAAGATAAAAAAACAGTAGTGATAAATGTTCCGGATTCGTCCAACACTGCAACACTCGGATATTTCAATGAAGTAGTAAAAACGAATAAAGATGCCAAGCATGAGATAGGTCTGATAAGAAGTCATTATGTCGGCAGAACATTCATTCAGCCCGGACAGGATAAGCGAAAAATGAAAGTAAAAACCAAATTCAATACGGTAAATGGAGTGATAGAAAACAGGAAAGTTGTAATAGTTGACGACTCAATAGTCAGAGGAACCACTTCAAAACTTTTAGTAGATCTGATCAAAAAAGCAGAACCTAAAGAAATCCATTTGAACATTACTTCACCGCCAATAATCTCTCCCTGTTATTACGGAATGGATTTTCCTTCTGCAGATGAACTCATTGCAAATCAGCATAATCAGAATATTGAAGAGATAAGAAAAGAACTCGGAGTGACAAAACTTAACTATCTCAGCATGGAAAGACTTCTTGAATCTGTTCCTTATAAACATGAAAAAACTGATTACTGTACAGCCTGCTTTACAAAGAATTATCCTATTCAGATCGAAGGTCTGGAAGAAATGAAGAAAGAAGAATTCGATGACTAAGGATTTTCATTCTTATAAAATTTAAAAATTTCAATATGAAAAAAGACCAAAAAGATTTTCACAAATCCAGACGAAATGAGTTTTCCAGGCTGATCGGAAAGGATTCAATTGCAGTTATTTTCGGGAACACTCATCATAATAAATCTTACGACACTGATCATGATTTCAAACAATATAAAAATTTCTATTACCTGACAGGATTCACAGAAGCCAATTCCGCTTTAGCTTTGATCCCGCCAGGATTGAAAGTAGAATCAGGGAAAAAATTAAAATCAGTAAATGAAATTTTATATGTTCAGAAAAAAGATCCTTTAATGGAAACCTGGAACGGAAGAAGGCTTGGCTATCTTAATGTTAAAAAAGATCTTGGAATAGAAGATGGGAAAGAAAATTCCGAATTATCTAAAATCCTGAACGGAAAATTTTTATCAGGTTACAGACGGCTTTATATAAACTTTGCAGAAATGATAAAACTCAGCGGAGAAATGAAAATTATTGTCACTGAATTCCTGGAAAGAATGAATGTGATAGCTTCAAATGTAGAGATCATCGATGCTTCGTATATGCTGGGAAAAATGAGAGCGGTCAAAACATCATATGAAATTGAACTTCTGAAAAAAGCTGCAGATATAACTATAAAGTCTTATAATGAAACCTTAACAAATGATAAAACCGGGAGTAAATGAATATCAGGTTCAGGCAAATCTGGAATATAATTATAAATTTAACGGAAGTCAGGATGTTGCTTATCGTCCGATAGTTGCCGGAGGTGATAATGCATGCATACTTCATTATGACAGAAATGATCAGGTTTTGAAAAATGGTGAATTGCTTTTGATCGATTCAGGAGCTGAGTATGATTATTACTGCTGTGATATCACGAGGACATTTCCGGTGAACGGAAAATTCTCGGAAGAACAAAAAATAATTTACAACATAGTTTTAAAAGCAAATAAAGAATGCATTAAAAAAATTAAACCGGGAGTAAAATTATCTGCACTAAGTGATTTGAGTGAGAAAATTTTAGCAGAGGGTTTGATTAAAGCAGGGATATTAAAAGACAGGAAAGATATTAAAAAATATTCACTGCACGGAGTAGGTCATCATATTGGATTGGATACACACGATGCAGTAAGCTCGAGTAAGAAATTGTATGAGGATAATGATATACTGAGAGAAGGAAATGTTATAACAATTGAGCCGGGGCTATATTTTCCTGTTGGTACAAAAGGGATAACAAAAAATTCTGGGGAATTGGTGTAAGGATTGAGGATGATGCACTTGTTAAAAAAAGGAAGAGTGAGAATCTTACTGGCCGGAGTGGTGAAAGAAGTAAGT